>CAYYID010000003.1:0-143010 GCA_964471915.1 uncultured Solibacteraceae bacterium
GTCGCCGTCGTTCTGGTAGTTCTTGGCGGCGTTGATGCCGCCCTGCGCGGCGATCGAGTGGGCGCGCCGCGGCGAGTCCTGGAAGCAGAAGCACTTGACGTTGTAGCCGAGTTCGGCGAGCGTGGCCGCGGCGGAGCCGCCGGCCAGGCCCGTGCCGGCCACGATCACCGTGTACTTGCGCTTGTTGGCGGGATTGACCAGCTTGTACTCGAACCGGGCCTTGTCCCACTTCTGCTCAATGGGCCCGGACGGAATCTTCGAATCGAGTTTCATCTTGACCTAGCGGACCACCCCGGCGATCACACCCGCGGGCACGCTGATAAAGCCCAGAAACACCAGAAAAGCGAACGCCTTGGCGGCGTTGCGCAATACCGGCGTATAGCGGGGATGTTGCACGCCGAGCGTTTGAAAAAGACTCCAGACGCCGTGATAGAGGTGCATGCACAGCAGGCTCATCGCGACGATATAGGCAAAAGCGATCGGCAGCACCTGGAAGCCCCGCACGACGTTCGTGTACGGGTCATGCTCGTCAAACGGGGTGCCGCCGGCGCCGATCGTGAAATGCAGCAGGTGATAGACGATGAACGCCGCCAGAATCGGACCGCTCCAGTACATGGTCCGCGAGGCATAGGTGGACACGATCGGCTTCCGTTTCGCGTACGCCACCGGGCGCGCGGCGTTCTTCAGCGACCACAGTTCGACCGCCGCCCAGATGTGCAGGAACACGCTCGCCAGCAGCACCGCCCGCGCGCCCCACAGCAGCGCCGGCAGCGCCTTCAGCGCCTTGGCGTAGCCGTTGAACTTCTCCGGTCCCAGGAAGATCTGCAGGTTGCCGGCCATGTGGACCACCACGAAGCCGAAGAGGATAAAACCGGTCAGGGCCATCACCGCTTTTTTTCCGGCCGTGGCGTTCCAGAACCGGGACAGACGGGAATCCTTGACGATCGCCGCGCTCGCGCTCATGTATGTCTGCTCACCTTGGATAAAAAGGGGGCGTGGACCTTGCCCGCTCTTCTCTGATGATAGCAACTGCCGCGCGGTGCGATGATTTTGAAATGCGGACCGCCGTGATCGCCGGAGCTTCGGGACTGGTGGGCGGCCATTGCCTCCCGCTGCTACTGGACCGCTACGACGCTGTCGTGGCGCTGGGCCGGCGGACGCTCCCCCTCGAGCATCCGAAACTCCGCCAGGCAACCGTCGACTTCGCCGCCCTGGCCGCGGCGGACCTGCCGTCCGAAGCGGACGTCTTCTGCGCCCTTGGCACCACCATCCGCAAAGCCGGATCGCAGGAAGCGTTCCGCCGCGTCGATTTCGAGTATCCCTGCCGGCTGGCGGAAGCCGCCCGCGCCGCCGGAGCGCGGCAGTTCGCCTTCGTATCCTCCATCGGCGCGGACGCCCGCAGCGGCAACTTCTACCTCAAGGTCAAGGGCGAGACCGAGGATGCCATCGCCGCGCTCGGGTTCCCGGCGCTGCACGTCTTCCAACCCAGCATCCTCGATGGCGACCGGGCCGAAGCCCGCCCCGGGGAGCGCGTGGGTCTGGTGTTGACGCGCCTGGTGGGGCCGGTCCTCCTTGGCGGGCTGGCCCGGTACCGCGCCACCCCGGCGGACGCCGTGGCGCGCGCTATGACCGCCGCCACGCGCGCTGCCGCACCCGGCCGGCACGTCTACCGCTACCCCGAAATCGTGCGCCTCGCCGCCACGCTGTGACCAACGTTTTCTTACACTTTGCGGCCCGAGCCCGGTGATACCATAGTCCAGACGGAAGCAGTCTCTCTCCGAGGAGATTCCATGCCTGAATACAAGCTCACCGTCAACGGGAAAGCCATGACCGTTGACGTCAGCCCCAATACCCCGATTCTGTGGGTGTTGCGTGACTCGCTGAACCTGACCGGCACGAAGTTCGGTTGCGGGATCGCCCAGTGTGGCGCGTGCACGGTCCATTTGAACGGCAGCCCGATCCGCAGTTGCGTCACCCCGGTGACCGCCGCCGTGGGCAAGAAGATCACGACCATCGAGGGACTGTCGCCGGATTCCAGCCACCCGGTGCAGCAAGCCTGGATTGCGGAGCAGGTCCCGCAGTGCGGGTACTGCCAGAGCGGCATGATCATGACCTCGGCGGCGCTACTCGCGAAGAAGCCGAAGCCCACGGATGCCGATATCGACCAGTCCCTGAGCGGCCACATCTGCCGCTGCGGAACCTATCCCCGGATCCGCAGAGCCATCCAGCGCGCGGCGAAGGTCGCCGCCGCCCCCACCGGAGGTGCCGAATGAGCGTCGTCAACGTGAACCGCCGCAGTTTTCTAAAGATCCTGCCCGGCGCGGGCGCGGGCCTGTACCTGGGCTTCGCCGTTTCGTCGAAGGCGGCGGGTGCTTTTGCTCCCAACGCCTGGCTCTCGATCGACACCACGGGCTCTACCACGCTGGTGTTCGCCAAGAGCGAAATGGGCCAGGGTGTGATGACCGCCCTGCCGATGATCCTTGCCGACGAACTCGACGCCGACTGGTCGAAGGTGAAGGTGGTCCAGGGCGACGCCGACAATAAGAAGTACGGCTCCCAGTCCACCGGCGGATCCGATAGCGTGAAAGGCTCCTGGCGCAACCTCCGCCGCGCCGGCGCCACCGCCCGGGAGATGCTGGTGGCCGCCGCCGCCGCGCAGTGGGGCGTCCCCGTTGCCGAATGTAAGACCGCGCTCGGCGAAGTGATCCACACGCCGTCGGGCAAGAAACTCGGCTACGGCGCGGTCGTCGAAGCCGCCGCGAAACTCACCCCGCCCGCCGAACCCAAGCTCAAAGACCCGAAGGACTTCAAGCTCATCGGCACCAAGATGCCGCGCGTCGACATCCCGTCGAAGGTGAACGGCTCGGCGAAGTTCGGCATGGACTTCAAGATGGACGGCTTGGTGACCGCCGTGATGGCCCGCTGCCCGGTCTTCGGCGGCAAGGTGAAGAGCTTCGACGCCGCCAAGGCTAAGACGATGCGCGGCGTGATCGACGTAGTCCAGGTCGGCGACAAGATCGCGGTCGCCGCCGACACCTACTGGAACGCGCTGGAAGCTCGCAAGGCGCTCACCGTCGAATGGGACGAGGGCGCGGTGGCGTCGCTTTCGCAGCCGGGAATCATGGCGACTTTCAAGGACCTGCTGAAGAAGGAGCCCGTTGTGAACCGCAACGACGGCGACTTCGACAAGGCCATGGCGTCCGCCCCCCGGAAGATCGAGTTCGACTACGACGTACCCTACCAGTCGCATTCGCCCATGGAGCCCGGCAACTGCACCGCGTGGGTGAAGAACGGCGAGTGCGAATTGTGGGCACCCACGCAGGTCGCCAACACCGTGCACGCCAACGTCGCCAAGATGCTGAACCTGCCCGTCGAGAAGGTGAAAGTCCACATCACCCTGCTCGGCGGCGGTTTCGGACGCCGCCTGCTCGACGATTACGCCCAGGAAGCCGTGCTCGTTTCGCAGAAGCTCGGCAAACCCGTGAAGGTCGTCTGGTCCCGCGAGGACGACCTGCAGCACTCGGCCTACCGCCCGGCAAGCCTGCACCGGATGTCCGGCGCCGTGGACGACAAGGGCAACCTGGTCGCCTGGGGCCACCAGATGGTCTGCCCGTCGATTTTCGCCTCACTCGGGTTCCCCGTGCGCAACGGCAACGATCCGCAGGTGATGCGGCAGATGATCAATCTGTACAACATCCCCAACGTCAGGATGACCTACACGCAGGCGAACAACGGGATCCCGGTAACGTGGTGGCGCAGCGTGTACCACTCGCAGACGAACTTCGTCGAGGAGTGCTTCCTCGATGAGCTGGCCGCGCTGGCGAAGAAGGATCCCTACGAGTTCCGCCTCGCGCTGCTCGACCGCACCGAGGTCAAGACCGCCGGCGACGCGTTCGACGCCCGCCGGCTGAAGGCCGTGCTCCAAGCCGCCGCCACCAAGGCCGGCTGGGGCAAACCCCTGCCGAAGGGACGCCACCGCGGCATCGCCTGCGTCACGGCGTTCGGCGCGTACGTCGCGAACGTCGTGGAGCTGTCCGTCGAGAACGGCGGCTACCGCGTCCACAAGGTGACCGGAGCGCTGGACGTCGGCCAGTACGTCAACCCCGACACGCTGGCCGCGCAGTTCGAATCGGGCGTCGTGTTCGCGTTGAGCTCCCTAAAGCACGCCATCACCATCGAAAAGGGTCGCGTGGCGCAGAACAACTTCAACGACTATCCGATGCTCCGCATCGGCGAGATGCCGGTGGTGGAAGTCGAACTGATCAAGAACGACCTGCCGCCGGGCGGCGCCGGCGAGCCCGGCGTCCCGGGGATCGCCCCCGCTATCGCCAACGCGCTGTTCGCGGCCACCGGCAAGCGGTTCCGCTCGCTGCCGCTGGACGTCAACAAAGCCTGAGCGATCCGGCAAGGCCCTGTCCTGACCCTTGACTCCCCGCCGGTAGGCGGAGGTGAAAGTCCGCGCATGTTGTTGTGCCTGCGAATTCTTTCACAGCTTCGTCGGCGGGGGGCAACGTCCAACGCGCGCCGCGTGCGTCCGCACGCCGCAAGCCCATCAGAACGGGAGCGTGAGCGGCCGGCAAGGCCCCCGACGAAAAGGTCGGCTTCTGGCCATCGATGATGCCGTAGCCGGGCTTCGCGTCCCCAGCGGTACGCTTGGCGCTGCGCATCGAGCCGGGAGCGGGGCCGGTTCCTGATTGTCCTCCGCCCATTCGCGGAAGTGGTCCCTGACTCCGGGCGGAGAGTCGCCCACTTTCTACGAACTTTCGGACATCCTCCCGGCAGTCACAGAGGTAAGAGAAAAATAACTCGTTCTTTTCCAATACATTCTGGCGTAGCTGTGTCTGGCGGCTTTGAGGGGTGGGCTAGATTCGAATCGCCGGAGGGTTTTGGGGAGCCGAGGGGCGGAGGCGGATGGGGGAGACGAAGAAGACGACCGTGAAACACACGGCAAAGAAGCCGGCCGCCGGATTGGATCCGGAGAGAGCGGATCGGCTGGAGCGAGCCAAGCGGGCGAGGTTCATTGAAGACCTGCTGGCGAGGATGGAAGAGAAGCTAGCAGAGGAAGCCAAGGGGAGCCTGGCGGATTTTATTCGCCTGCTGCAGTTGCAGCGGGAATTCGAGCAGGAGTTGCCGAGGGAGATCAAGGTGCGATGGGTGGAGTCACACGAGACGGAGTCCTCGAGCGAGGAATAGCGTATCAGCCGTTGCCGTCGCAGCGGGCGTTCCACGAGATGGGGGAACGGTTCAAGGGGTTCAGCGGTCCGATTGGATCGGGCAAGAGCCAGGCGCTGTGTCACGAGGCGCTGAAGCTGGCGTATCTGAACCCGGGATGCCTGGGCCTGATCGGAGCGCCAACGTATCCGATGTTGCGGGACGCGACGCAGGTGACGCTGCTGGAGATTCTGAACAAGAACGGGATCCCTTACGAGTTAAATAAGGCGGAGAACATCCTGAGCATCACGGAGGCGGGGTCGAAGATCCTGTTCCGGGCGGTAGAGGATTTCGAGCGGCTGCGCGGCACGAACCTGGCGTGGTTCGGGGTGGACGAGCTGACGTACACGTCGCTCGAAAGCTGGCTGCGTCTGGAGGGCCGCTTGCGGGACCCGAAGGCGGCGAGGCTGGAGGGGTTCGGGGTCTGGACGCCGAAGGGGTTCGATTGGGTGTACGAGCGATTTCTCGGAAAGCCGTGCGAGGGGTACGGCGCGGTGCAGGCGCGGGCGTTCGAGAACCGGCACGTGCTGGATCGCGTGCCGGATTTCTATGACCGGCTGCGGCATAGCTACGACCCGGCGTTCTACCGCCAGGAGGTGCTGGGCGAGTACCTGGAGGTGAAGGCGGACCGGGTGTACATGACGTTCGACCGGGAGCGGCACGTGCGGGACGCGAAGCTGAACATCTGGGAGCCGCTGCTGTGGTCGATGGATTTTAACGTCAACCCGATGTGCGCGGTAGTGGCGCAGATGCAAGGGGACGTGCTGTATGTGCTGGACGAGATCGTGCTGGAGCGGGCGAGCACGAACATGGCGTGCGCGGAGTTCTGGCGGCGGTATCCGGATCACCCGGGCGGGTACGTGGTGTACGCGGACGCCACGGGGGCGCGGATGCAGACGAGCGGGACGTCGGACCGGGCGATGGTGGAGGAATTTCTGCGGGAATGGGCGCGGAAGAACTACCGGTTGAAGATACCGACGAGCAATCCGGCGGTGCGGGACCGGGTGATGCTGCTGAACACGATGTTCGAATCGGCGGCCGGGAAGGTCCGGCTGTATGTAAGCGAGAAGTGCGTGGAGCTGCGGAAGGATCTGGAGCAGGTGGGTTACAAGCCGAACACGCTGGAGATCGATAAAGACCGGGATCCGCGGCGGACGCACTTGTCGGACGCGCTGGGGTACCTGGTATGGCAGGAGTGCCGGCCGCAGGTGACGGTGGGGGAGAAGGATTTTTCGTTGGGGTTGTTTTAGGTCGGGCGTGTGCAACCAACAAACGCCCCTTGGGCAGGTCCCGGGACTTTGACCCCCGCTACCGGCGGGGGCTCAGAGGGACGCGCGGGTGCGGTGGTGCGAAGCAAGGAGCGGGGCCAGGGGACGGGCGGGGGCGGTGGTGCGAAGCGGGACGGAGGGGGAGACGGTGATCGAGATCGATCGGGAGCATCCGGAGTACGAGGCGCGGAAGCAGACCTGGCGGAAGTACCGGGATCTGTATGCGGGCGGGGAGCAACTGCGGCAGCGGGCGCACTTGTATCTGACGGCGCGAACGAAGGAGCCGCCCGGGGTGTATCAGGAGCGCTTGCGGCAGGCGTTTTATCAGAACTACGCCGGCTCGATCGTGGACTGGTACGGTGCGACGCTGTTTCACCGGGAGCCAGTGCTGCAGGTGGAAGCGGCGGCGGAGGCGACACGGCGGTTTCTGGCGGAGTTCTGCGAGGACTGCGACCGGAAGGGGACGGCGCTGACGGATTTCTACCGGGAGCTGTTCATCGACTCCCTGGTGACGGGGGAGTCGTATGTGCTGGTGGACTTTCCGCAAGGAACGGGCGCGGCGAGCCGGGGGGCGGAGGACGCGCTGGGGATGTCGCGGGCGCACCTGGTGGGGTTGAAGGCGGAAGAAGTCATCAACTGGAGCCTGGACGAGCGGGGGCAGTACGAGTGGGTAGTGGTGCGGACGAAGCGGATCCGGAAGCCACGGATGGAGGAACTGGCGTGGAAGACGGAAACGAACTGGTGGTACTTCGACCGGACGAGCTACCGGCACTACCGGCAGTGGGAGGGGGCGGAGGAGAGCGAAGTCGAGGAAGCGGATGAGGGGCAGCACGGGCTGGCGAGGCTGGGGCAAGTGCCGCTGTATCCGCTGCGGCAGGCTCCGGGCGTGTGGCTGATGAACAAGGCGGCGTCGCTGCAGGTGGAGCACTTCAACAAAGCGAACGCGCTGGGCTGGGCGCAGACGATGGGGCTATTCGCGCTGCCGGTGGTGTATTCGGAGCGGGACTTCAAGCAACAGATCGGGGACAGTTTCTTCATCCAACTGGGGCCGCAAGACCGGTTCGGCTGGGCGGAGCCGGAGGGGCGGGTGTACCAGGTGGCGACGGAGAGCCTGGCGCGGCTGCAGGAAGAGATCTACCGGGTGTGTTACCTGACGCAGGCGGGTGGTCCGGCGGCGGGGGGGCAAGCACAGTCGGGGCTGAGCAAGCAGCGGGACTTCACGATCACGGAGCAGGTGCTGCGGGGGTACGGCGACGGCGTGAAGGACCACATGAAGAAGGTCCTGCGGGCGGTGACGCAGGCGCGGGAGGAAGCGGCCGTGGTGAGCATCACGGGTCTGGACGAGTTCGACATCGGGGACCTGCGGAGCGATCTGGAGGATGCGGAGCGACTGCAGAGACTGGGGATCGAGTCGCCGACGCTGCGGCGGGAGATGGCGAAGAAGGTGGCGCTGAAGTACTTGTGCGACGCCCGGCAAGAGGTGAAGGACGCGATCGCGAGGGAAATCGATGAGCAATACAGAAGCTGACGCGGGGGCGAAGGAAGACACGCCGGATCTGCGGACGCTGTTGCGGGAGGCGATGGCGGAGTTCGCGGAGCAGCGGGCAGGGGCGCTGGCCGGGGAGATGGAGGAAGAGCGGCGGAAGCGGGAGGAACTGGAGCGGAAGGTCCAGGAGCTGGGGGAGGAGAACCGGCGGTACCGGGCGGCAGCGGAGGAAGCGGAGAGCAGCGCGACGATCCGGCGGGAGCTGGCGCGGCTGGGAGTGGCGAAGGTGGAGCTGGCGTACCGGGCGGTGCGGGGCGAGATCCGGCGGGACGAGAGCGGCGCGCTGGTGGCGGAAGCGGGCGGGACGCGGCGGGGCCTGAGGGAATACCTGGCGGAGTTCGTGGCGGAGAACCCGGAGTTGCTGCCGGCGCGGATGTCCGGGGGATCGGGCACGTACGGAGGAAGCCTGCAGCCGCAGGGCGAGGTGGAGTTGGAGAAGATCCAGCCGGGGATGAGCCGCATGGAGTTGGAGAGGATCCGCCAGGAGATCACGCGGGTGGCCGCGGAGACGCTGGGCGGCAAGAGGTAGGGAAGCGGGCCGGAGGAGGTCCAGAAGGAGAAAGAGATGGCAGCAATTACATCGACGAATGTGGCAAACGCGATTGTGAAACTAGTGGCAGTGGACGCGTTGCCGGCGCTGATGGGGAACCTGGTGATGGGGAACCTGGTGAACCGGGATTTCGAGCCGACGATGGCGCAATCGGGCGATACGGTGAACGTGCCGATTCCGCCGACGATGGCGGCGAACAACGTGGCGGAAGGCGGGTCGGTGGTGGCGCAGAGCCCGTCGCTGGGGAATGCGCAGATCGTGCTGAACCAGCACATCGAGGCGACGTTCCAGATTCCGGACGTAACGAAGGTGCTGGCGGTGCCGGACCTGCTGCACCTGTACATGCAGCCGGCGATGGTGGCGCTGGCGGAGAAGATCGAGACGGATCTGCTGAACACGTACGGGCAGTTCACGGCGAACACGCCGCTGGGGTCGGCGGGCACGGCGGTGACGGAAGCGGTGGTGGACGCGGCGGAGACGACGCTGTTCGAGGCGAAGGTGCCGCCGACGCAGGCGAAGTACCTGATCGTGGACTCGGGGGCGTACTCGGCGCTGCGGCAGAATCCGCGGTTCAGCGAGTACTCGAGCGCGGGAGACGCGGGGCTGCGGGCGCTGATCGATGGGAGCGTGGGGAAGATCAAGGACTTCTACGTGTTCCGGTCGCAGTACGTGCCGAAGACGGGAACGGCGCCGGTGACGGTGCATAACCTGGCGTTCACGAAGACGGCGCTGGGGCTGGTGGTGCGCCGGCTGCCGCAGCCGCTGCCGGGGACGGGGGCGATCGCGGAGTACGCGGAGATGGGCAACTTCGGGATGCGGGTGACGATGAGCTATCAGCCGAACACCCTGGCGCAGCAGTTCACGGTGGACGTGCTGTACGGGGTGGGCGTGTTGCGAAACGCGCACGCGGTGCAGGTGCGGAGCTAGGGGCAGCAGAAGGACCGAGGGAAAGGAGAGGGCGGGCGCTCCGGCGGGACCGGAGGGTCCGCCCTTACTGCATATGGGCAAGATGTCGGAGTATTTTGAGCGGATCCAGAAGCTGGCGCGCGAGATTCCGGAGGAAAGCGCGATCGTGGTGAGCCTGGAGACAGGGGACGGAGGCCGGGCGGGGGTGTTCGCGGAGATGCAGCGGGAAGTGGCCGCGAAGTACGTGGCGGACGGGAAGGCGCGGCTGGCGACGGCGGAGGAAGGCGCGGAATTCCGGCGGGAGATGCTGGTGCGGCAGGAGCAGTTCCGGCGGCGGGCGAACGGAGACTGGCGTCCGGTGCAGGTGACGGTGCGGCCGGGCGGGGAGAAGGGAGCGCAATCCGCGAAGGAGTGATGGCGCTATTCACGGACGGAACACCCGCGAGGATCGCGGACCTGGAGAAGCAGGAGAGCGGGGTGCAGGAGGTCGCGAAGACGGAAGGGATCGACCTGGAGACGAAGCTGGAACTGGGGGCGGAGGAGACGGCGGACGAGCTGCTGGATTTTCTGCTGGCGCGGGGGGCGCAGGATCCGCGGGCGGGAGAACGTCGGCGGGCCGGCGTGGGGGACGTCCTGGTGAGCCGGGGGGTGCGGCGGTGGCATGCGCTGCACACGCTGGCGCTGGTGTACCGGGACGCGTACTTCAGCCAGTGGAACGACCGGTACCGGCCGAAGTGGGAGGAGTACCGGAGGCGGGCGCGGGAAACGAAAGAGGAACTGCTGCGCATCGGGGTGGGAGTGGTGCGACAGCCGCTAGCGCGTCCGGGCCCGTCGGTGGTGAGCAGCGCACCGGGGAGCCAGGGGTCGCAGTTGTACTACGTGCGGGTGAGCTGGACGGGTGCCGCGGGGGAGAGCGCGCCGAGCGAGTGTGTCGCGTATCAGACGGCGCCGGGGAGCGCGCTGCAGGTGGAGGCACCGGCGGGGCCGCCGAGCGAGGCGACGGGCTGGAACGTGTACGTGGGCACGACGGAGGCGACCGCGCGACAGAATGCGTCGCCGCTGCCGCTGGGCGGAGCGTTCGTGCTGGCGCCGGGAGGTCCGGTGAGCGGGCCGGCGGCGGGAGAGGGCCAAGGAGCGGACGTGTTCGTGAGCGAGCAGGGGCTGAGGTAGAGGGATGGCACAGACGGCGAGCATCGCGACGCGGCGGGCGGTAGAGGTCCTGGGGCTGGAACAGACGTTGGAGAGACGGCTGGGGGAGCTGGCGCTGGAGTGGGGCCTGGAGCCGGGCGCTCTGCGGCCGAAGGCGGTGGTAGCGCAGAACGTGGCGGCGGAGGCGTTGGAGGAGTCGAGCGGGGCGAAGTATCCGGCGGTGCACGTGTACTGCGAGCGGGTGTCGAATCTGCTGCGGGAGAAGTTCCGGCGGTTCTCGGGGAAGGCGAAGCTGACGCTGGAGGCGCGGGTGTCGCAGGACCGTTTGGAGGGGCTGGATCAGGCGCTGGAGCTGTACGTGGACGCGCTGACGCGGGTGCTGGAAGAGAATCGCGGGGACTGGGGGCAGGGGATGTTCTACACGGGGGGCTACGAGGTGACGCTGCAGCCGGCGAAGCAGGGCGGGAAAAACTTCCTGCAGACGGCGAAGGTGAGCTTCGAGGTGGAGATCAGCCAGGAGTAGGGGCGAAGGGGAAGGCGGAGAGGAATGGCGTGCTACGTATCTTCGAATGAGAACCGGGTTTACGCGGGGTTAGAGAGCGCGTACGGGACGGTGGCGAACCTGACGACGGCGAACCGGATCCCGGCGATCCAGTTTGCGCCCCGGCAGTTCGCGGAGGTGGGGCGGCGGCGGGACAAGACGGGGTCGCGGACGTATGCCGGGGAGCCGGCGGGAGTGCGGCGGCGGACGGACTGGCGGTTGCAGACGTACCTGACGGGATGGACGGAATCCGACGCGAACCCGGCGCAAGGGGTGTTGTTCGAGGCGGCGATGGGCGGAACGCCGAAGGTGTTCGCAGGGGCGACGGTGGCGAGCGCGGCGGGGTCGACGGTGTCGTTTACGGCAGCGCACGGGTTGACGCCGGGGCAGGCGGTGACGAGCGGCGGGGAGATCCGGTTCGTGGCGGCGGTGGCGAGCGCGACGGCGGTGGTGGTGAACGCGCCGTTCACGACGGCTCCTACGGCGCTGGGGCGGACGGTGACGTACTGCCTGGCTTCGCGGCTGAAGAGCGTGTCGGTGCTGGACTCGTGGTCGCCGGCGACGGCGGTGCAGCGGCTGCTGCACGGCGGCGCGGTGAACGAGCTGGCGATTCAGGTGAACGACGACTATCACCAGTTCGAGTTTCAGGGGCGGGCACGAGACCTGCTGGACAGCGCGAGCTTCACGGGGCCGGCGGGAGGGTTGACGCAGTTTCCGGCGGAGCCGGCGGTGGGTCCGTACGACTATTCGATCATTCCGGGTCACCTGGGGCAGGTGTGGCTAGGGGCGACGCCGGAGCGGTTCTACACGCTGACGGGGGCGGAGATCCGGCTGGAGAACGGGCTGGAGTTGCGGGACCGGGAGTTCGGGAGCAATTGGGCGGCGTGCATCGTGGCGGGCGAGCGGCGCGTCGGGATCGAGTTCCAGTTGTTCGAGCGGGACGATGCGGCGACGGTGGCGCTGTACCAGGCGGCGAAGCAGCGGTCTCCGATCGGGGCGATGGTGCAGTTGGGGCAGCAGGAGCAGCAGTTGTTCGGGGTGTATTTGCCGGCGGTGGTGCCGGAGGTGCCGGAGTTCGACGATAGCGAGACGCGGGTGGAGTGGAAGTTCCGGAGCAGCCGGGCGCAGGGGGTGGCGGATGACGAGTTGTTCGTCGCGTTCGGGTGAGGCGGCGGAGTACGCGAGCCGGGTAGAGGTGGAGTCGGCAACGCACGTTGGGGTGCGGTATGTGATCCGGCGGATGTCGTTCGGGAGGCGGTTGGAACTGCTGCGGCGGATCCGGGGGTTGGGGCAGCGGCTGGAGTATCTGAACGCGGGGATGAGCGCGGCGGAGCGGCTAGAAGCGGCGGCAGTGGCGGCGGACGTGGACCGGGAGTACCTGCGGTGGGGCCTGGAGTCGGTAGCGGGGCTGCGGATCGACGGGGAGCCGGCGGACGTCGAGGGATTGTTGGAGCAGGGTCCCGAAGATCTGTGCCGGGAGATGGTGGGGCGGATCCGGGCCGAGTGCGAGCTGAGCGAGGACGAGCGAAAAAACTGATGGTCGCCTTCCATTTCCTGCGGGGGAACCATGCCGCGTGGAGGTGCGACGAGTGCCGGCGGCATGGACTGGAGGCGCGACGGGGCTGCGGGTTCGCGGGCCTGGCGGCGGCGAGCGGGCGTCCGGTGTGGGCGAGGAAGGGCGTGGCGACGCGGGAATGTCCGCGGTCGTATGTGACGGCGGAGAGCATCGGGTTCGTGGAGGAGCACGCGGTGTGGCGCGCCGCGCGGAGCGATTTGCGGGCGTGGGGGGCGCGGAGCGCAGAGGCTTTGCTGATGCTGGAGCAGGAGATCGAGAAGGAGAGGGTAGCGCATGAGTCCGGACTGGATCGGCGAGCTGGCCGGGGAGCGGAAGAACCTCGCGGCGGTGGTCCGCGAGATTGAAAGGCTGGCGGCGGCGGGGGAACGGCAGAGGTTGCCGTGGGTGTTTCCCGAGCGAACCCGGAGTGGGGATCCGATGCCAGCGCAGACGGCAGCGCGCCGCCCCGGGACACCGGAGCGCGGGTTCTGGGATTCGACGGCGGGCAAGGTGGTCGCGTCGGCGGTGCCGTTCGGAGGCTTGATTTCGGCAATCGCGAGCCTGTTCGGGGGGCGCGAGCAGGAGGAGCCAGCACCGCTGGTTCGCTTCTCCAAGCCGGATCCGGTGCGGGTGGAGGCGGGCCTGATCGCTAGCGAAGATCGGGTGCGGGCCGTGACGCGGGGCCAGGGTCACCAGGCGCGGGCGGTGCCGGAAGGGGCGACGAACATTACGGTGCAGGTGCAGGCGATGGACAGCCGGTCGTTCCTGGAGCACAGCCGGGAGATCGCGGACGCGGTGCGGCTGGCGATGCTGAGCGGGCACGAAGTGAACGATGCGGTGAGGGAGCTGTAGATGGCGCGGTTTCCGAAGCTGAAGACCGGGGCCGTGGCGCAGTATCCGTCGTCGCGCGCGGTGTCGTACGCGACGCAGGTGTTCGAGTTTCTGGACGGGAGCGAACAGCGCATGGCGCAGTGGGGCAAGAGCGGGCGGCGGTGGCGGGTGCGGTTGGATCTGGTGAGCGAAGAAGAGCTGGCGGGGATCGCAGAGTTCTTCCGGTCGCGGCGGGGCGGGCACGAGCCCTTCGAGTTCGAGGATCCGTGGACCGGGACGGTGCATGCAAGTTGCGTGTTCGAGAACTGGGAACTGGAGTTGCAGCACGCCGCGGAGGGACGCGGGGGGGTGCCGGTGGTGGTGCGGGAGATCAAGGAGTAGGAGATGCGATTCTTTCCTCAGTTAGCGAGCGGGGCGGTGGCGCAGTATCCGCTGGAACGGGCGTGGCGGTACCGGACGGTGCGGCAGGAAATGCGGGACGGAACCGTGCGGCGTTACGACGACGGGGGTCCGGGCGAACTGGAATGGGCGATTGGGCTGGAGGCGTTGGCGCCGCCCGAGATGGGAGCGCTGCAGGCTTTGTTCGAACAATGCCGCGGGCGCTTCGGGGAGTTCGTGATGCTGGATCCGGCGGGGAATCTGGTGTCGTGGAGCGAGGACTTAACGAAGCCGGTGTGGGTGAAGGATCCGCTGCTGACGGTGACGGCAGGGGTGGCCGATCCCGGGGGAACGACGCGGGCAACGCGGCTGATCAACGCGGGGCTGGGTCCGCAGCGAGTTACGCAGTCGCTGACGGTGCCGGGCTGGTATCGCTACTGCTGGAGCGGGTGGTTCCGGAGCGAGGGCGGCGGGGCGGGGCGGTTGCTGCTGAACGCGGGAGGATCGCAGGGAGAAGCGCTGGTGGGAGCGGGGAGCCAGTGGCAGCGGTTTCACTGGACGGGTCAACTGGCGAGCGGCGCCGAGGAAGTGAGCGCCCGGTTTGAACTGGAGGCGGGCGCCGCCGTGGAGGTGTTCGGGCTCCAATTGGAGGCGCAGGGGGCTCGGTCGGACTACGCGATGACCGGGGCGCAGAGCGGCGTCTATCCGCACGCGCGATTCGCCGAGGACGAACTGGTGGAGACGGCGGAGAGCGCTGGGCTGTCGCGGAGCCGGATCCGGGTGGTGAGCAAGGTGGAGGGGTAAGCCGATGCCGACGGTCCACGAGTGGAAGGGTCAAACGACGCCGCCGACACCGTTGTTTCTGTTCGAGTGCAAGCTGCGGGACGGGAGCACGGAGCGGTGGAGCACGCACAAGGTGGCGCCGGGAGGAACGGCTTATGCGGCGCGCGTACTGACGCACGATGCGTTCGACTTGCGGTCGCTTTCGGCGGACGGGATCGACGGGACCGGGCAAGTGAGCCTGAGTTTGGCGAACGCGGATTCGTATTTCTCGCAGAAGGAGCGCAGCACGGGATTTCGCGGGGCGCGCCTGACGGTGCGGTTTGCGTTCTTCGACATCGAAACGGGGACGGCGCATTCGGAAGTGCGGACGGTGTTCGAGGGGTCCGGCGGGACCTGCGAGGAGCTGACGGAGACGACGGCGCGGATCCGGTTCGTGAACCGGCTGAGCCTGCAGCGCGTGGTCTTGCCGGAGTTGCGGATCCAGAGACGATGCCTGTGGAGTTTTCCGGCGAATGCGATGGAACGGCAGGAAGCGTTGACAGGCGGGGAGCGAGGCGGGTACTCGCCGCTGTACCGGTGCGGGTACTCGGCGGGGGAGTCCGGCGGACGGGGGAACCTGGAGGGCGGGTCACCATACACGAGTTGCGACTATTCGCGCGCGGCGTGCGAGGCGCGGGGGATGTTCGACCGTGATGTGGCGGATCAACCGACGCGGCGGTTCAGCGGCATCGAGTTCGTGCCGCCGACGATTCTGGTGCGGACGCACGGGGAGAAGGGGAGCCATGCGTCGCCGGTAGTGGACAACGAGGCGCGATACGACGATGTCGCGCCGCTGATATACGGGACGGCCTGGTATCTGCCGCCGGTGGTGTTCGCGAGAAACGACGGGAACCTGACGCGGATGGAAGTGCTGCTGGGAGCCGGCGAAATCGAAGATGTCGTGAAGGTTGTTGTGAGCAATGTCGAGATCCCGGAGGGGCAATCCGGCGCCAACATGACGGCGACGGGCTGGTACCAACTGGTGACGAAGGGCACGCGCGAGGGGGCCTTCAACCCGAACTTCACGAATGCGACGGGGGTCCCGCTGGGGGATCCGTATGGGAGCATGGCGATGCTGTCGATCGTGGTGCCGAACCGGATCAACCGCGGCGACCGGCTTCCGCGGGTGGAGGTGCTGGCGCGGGGGCTCAAGCTGCCGCAGTTCGATCCGGCCGGGGCGCCGGCCGGGGCGAGTTTCACGAACAACCCAGCCTGGGTGCTGCTCGACGTGCTGCGGCGGAGCGGCTGGAAGGCGGGCGAAATCGACCTGGGGAGCTTCGCGAAAGCAGCACAGTATCTCGGCGAGCTGATCACAGTGCAGGATCTCAATGGAAATCCGGCGACGGCGCCGCGCTACCAATGCAACCTGGTGGTGCGGAAGCGGACGGCAGCCGCGGAACTGGTGCGCGGAATCCGCGCCGCGTCGGCGACCATGCTGACTTTCGGCGGCGACGGCAAGCTGCAACTGCGGGTGGAAACGACGCTCGCCGAGCAGCAGCCGGTGAAGCCGGAGGGCAGCAACAGTACGGAGCCTCTGGACGGCGGATGGCCCGCGTATGAGTTCTCGGGCCAGGCTCCGGTGTCAGGGATCCTGCGGCGGGAGAACGGCGAGCCGGCGATCCGGTTGTACGCGCGGCCAGCGGCGGAGTCGGCGAATCGTTACGCGGTGGAGTTTCAGGACGAGTTCAACGAGTACCAGCAGGACAGCTTGTCGCTGGTCGATGTGGAAGACGCGGGTCTGGCCGGACAGGAGACGTCGGTGACGCTGGCGGCGCTGGGGATTGCCAACTTCGACCAGGCGGCGCGGGTGCTGCGGCTCCGGCTGGACAAGGGGATCCGTGGGAACACGTTTGTGGATCTGGTCACGACGGTGCGGGGCTTCGGGCTGACGCCGGGAGACCTGATTGCGGTGACGTACGCGAAGGAAGGGCTGGTGCGGCAGCCTTTCCGCGTGGTGCAAGTGACGCCGGGGGTGAACCACGAGACGACGCGAGTGATTGCGCAGTGGCACGACGACGCCTGGTACACGGGAGGAGGGATCGGGGTACAGGGCGGCCGGGGCGACCGCGTCCGGTCGCGGCTACCGAGGCCCTTGCTGGGCAGCGTGGTGGATATCCAGGGTGAGGACCAGTTCGGCATCACGGAGTCCGAGAGCAGCGGCGGGATTCTGCTGCGGGTGGCGTTCACGGCGCCGCAGAAGCCTGGGGCGCCGGGGCTCGCGGCACCGGTGGTGTCCTTGAATCCGACCGTGGCAACGGCAGGCGGCGCACTCGCGGGAGGACAGACGCTGTACTACGCCGTAAGCGGAATGGACGCCGCGGGCGGGGAAGGAGCGTTGTCCTTCTCGGTGCGCGCGAGGATTCCGACGGGATCCAGCACGAACCGGGTGACGCTGACGGGATTGAGTTTCTCCTCGGGAGCTGCGGGATTCCGGGTATACCGGGGTCCGAGTCCATCGCAGTTGCGGCGGATCGCGACGGCGCCGGCGGTGGCGACGCAGTTCGTCGACGACGGGTCGGGGGCAACGGCGCTCGCGTTGCCGCCGGATGAGAACTACGATCACGCGAACTTCTATTGGCGATTCGAGCTGCAGCCTGCGGCGGCGGCGACGATCCACGGCGCGACGACGGTGGGGAACGCGACGCTCGCGATGCTGCCCGCGAACTACGTGGGGCAGCGCGCGCGGATCCAGCGGGGCAAAGGCAAGGGACAGGAGCGGACGATCACGGCGAACACGGCGACAACCGTGACCGTGGCTCCCGCGTGGGATCTGGAGCCGGACGCCACGAGCGAGTTCGTGATTGCAGAGGCGGGGTGGCGTTTTGGGGCGCTTTCCGAGACTAGCCCCCTTGAGTTCGAGGTGCCGGCGCGCGTGGGATCGATGGTGCAGGTGCTGGGCCGGTCCGCCAACGCTCGCGACGCGGAGAGTGCCGCCGATCTGGCGCCGGTGACGCGGTGGGCGCTGGGCGGTGGGGCGGGAGAGGCCGGCGTGCCGGAGGCACCGTTCTTCGGGTTGCAGGCCAAGGGGTCGGGGATCGTGGACCTGACCGGTGTGGGGTTCACGGATCTCGTGAATACGCGGACAGTGACAGCGGGAACGCTGTCGCTGTACTACTGGGACGAGTTGCAGAGTCCCACGGCGGTGGCGGCGGCTGCTGCCATGGATGCGGCGGCGACGTCGCTAACGCTAGCCGCAGCGCGGCCGACGGAAGCGGGAGAGCTACTGCAGATCGACGCCGAGATCCTGCGGGTGGATGCGGTGCAGGGCGGCGGGTTGACGTACGTGGTGACGCGGGGGTCGCATGGGAGCGCGCCGACGGCACACGCGGCGGGGACTCCGGTCTATCCGCTGCAGCGGAAGATCACGATCCTGAGTTTCCCGCGCGACTTTTTCGGATCGCAGGCGAGCGGGTCGTTTCACTATCCCGTGGCGCTGCCGGACGCCAGGATCGGGGCGGCGGAGTTGTTTGTGACGAACGCCTTCGGACACAGCGACCCGACGCGGGCGGCGTTCACCCAGACGGTGGACCAGGGAATGCGAACGCTGTCGGGCGGGCAGCTATCGCTGGAAGTGCAGGGGTACCTGGCGGTGCAGTTGGATGCGACGCCGCCGCTGGCGGTGGAGCGCGGGCACGCGGTGCGGGATGTGTTCGCGCTGGTGCGGGAGGCGCCGACAGGAGGTTCGCTGGTGCTGAAGGTCCGGCAGGGAACGACGGAGTATTGCACGCTGACGGTAGCAGCGGGGGACACTGTGTCGAATGTGGTCAGCGGATTCGGAAAGGCGCCGTTGAGCGTGGCGACGCCGGTGAGCCTGGACATCGTGAGCGTCCCGGCGGGGGCGAACACGCTGCCGGGTCGCGATCTGGCTGTGGTGATCCGGCGGTAAGCGATGCCCGAGACCCTCGAGAAGTTGCGGCCCGACCGCGACCTGCAATGCTATTTCGAACGGCCGTCCGCAATCGCCGCGATCAGCGGGGCTTCGCCCACGGGGTTCACGGTGTCCGGCACGTGGCGGCAGCAGTTCGACTGGTGCGTGATCGAATGGAACCGGGACAACGTATTCGAACATCCCGTGCTGCGGTACCTGCCCGATGAGGATCTCAGCGGCTTAACGCTGGTGTACGAGGAAGAGCGGACGAACTGCATTCCGCTGGACTCGGATCTTTATCCATCGGTCGAGTGGCACGCGCTCCGCATCTGGGACGCAGCGTTGCCGCAGGCGGATCCGTACCTGGTCTGCCTGCGCGACCACGCGACTCCGGTAGCCGGGTCATATCAGAACGCCTACGCGGAGTTCACGCTCTCCGGAACGGTGACGGCCGGGGATTGGGTGGGGATCGAGGCGCTCGGCTATCACCATACGTATCAGTTCGGGGCCGCGAACGGACTGGCTGACGCGCTGCTCGCGATCGAGGCGAGCATCAACGGCGGCACGGCGGCGCATGGAGTGAAGGCGATTCGATCCGGAACGACGATCCGGCTGGAGTTCGCAGGGGTGCCGCGGACGAACGTGGCGGGGCGGTGTCCGCCGACGGTGGCACTCGATCAGAGCGGGCACAATGGCAATCGTGTCGGGGCGTACACTTACACATCGGCGGGAGCGACGGTGTCCTGGGACGCGACTTGGAAACGGTTCGCGCAGGGCGCATCGCCGACGCGATGGCGCGTGACGCTCGACTTCTCGAATCTGCACGATTACCGGACCGGCCAGTTGATCCCGACAAACCGGGTGCGGAAGATGCGGTGGACTTACGCCGCGGACTTGCAGTTCGGGGCGTACCAGCGCAGCGAGTTCGTGGTCACGCTTACGAACTGGGCCGTCACCGGCAGCGGGCGCGGTTATCTCGTCGCGGGACCCGGAAGTCAGCGATGGGATGATCGCGACGCCGGAGTGACCTTCACGGGCGGCTGGATCACCGAGCGGGGGAACTACTGGGGCGGAGCGATCCGGTACGCGAACGAACCGGGCGCCGCGGTTCAGTGCACGTACACCTGCAGCGCGACACACCGGCTGTACCTGGGAACACGCCTGCTGGGGTTCGCCGCGGGTCCGCGGGGTGCGAACACCAGCGTAGCGATCGACGGCGGGACGCCCATGCTGCTGCCGACGGACTTGCCGGGCGAAGACGTGCTGTCACGCCGGCTGCTGGCGGTGCTCCCGGCGGGGACGCACACGGTGATCGCGACGCACGGGGGAGCTTTCGGCGAGCGACTCTATTT
This sequence comes from uncultured Solibacteraceae bacterium, assembly GCA_964471915.1. Lineage (GTDB taxonomy): Bacteria > Acidobacteriota > Terriglobia > Bryobacterales > Bryobacteraceae > JAIEPW01. The sequence continues at coordinate 19,978 of CAYYID010000003.1, forward strand.
CGACTTCTTCGAGGCTGCGGTCCCGGCGAGCGAATTGCCGGACTTTCCGGTCGAGAGCCGGCTGAATCTGTCCACGGATTGGGACACCGATCACAGTATCGTGCTGGCGCCGGAGCGAACAGCCTGGTTGCTTCACAAACTCGGGTTTCACGGACGGGCGAATCATTATGTCGGCGCCCTCTGGTTCTACGAGCTCTATCGCGACGGCACGCAGTATGCGCCGGCGACGGTCACGTTCGGCGGCACTCCCACGGAGAGCAAGATCACGACGTTGACGATCAACCGGGACGGTTATCCGCCGGCGAGCGCCACAGTGCTGACGCATCTGCACCACGTGGGGGATACCGCGGAGTCCATTGCACGGGCGTTCGAGCTGGAACTGAACCGTGGATACAATGCGGTGCGCGCGACGCTGGCGGGCTCCGTGCTGACGATCTGGTCACGGACCATGGGCGATGACGGCGAAGCGCTGACGCTGAGCGCGGCGACCAATGATCCGTCACTAGCCGTTACGGTTTCCGGCGATCATTTCACGGGCGGCGAGAACGGAACCTGGTTCACGGACCTGGCCGCCTCGCCCCGAATCAACCGGGCCTGCCGGGATTGGAGCCGCGGATTCTACGCGGCGCTGCATGCTTACAACATCGACGCGGCGGCCGCGTTCAGCACCGAGTTGCAGCACGTGGACCCGAGTCTCGCCGCGGGCATGGCGCAACGGGGTCCAGCCTTGGATCCGATCGTGCTGCCGACTCCGGCGATCCAGACGAACTTCTCGCCCACTAGTCAGAACTTCTGGCGCGAGGTCTACCGCGAGATGGCGGCGATCATGCGCGAGGGCGGCCTGATTCCGTACCTCCAGTTCGGCGAAGTGCAGTGGTGGTACTTCCCGCACGATGGCCTCGGCTTGAATTACTCGGGGATGCCCTTCTACGACGCGTACTCGACCGCGCAGTTCGCCGCGCAGTTCGGGCGGCCAATGGCGATGATCCCGAATCACGAGGTAGATGCCGATCTGTACCCGGACGAAGTCGCGTTTCTCCAGGCGCAACTCGGAGCGTTTACCGCCGCCATCATGGCCTATGTCCGGCAGACCGAACCGAATTGCAGGTTCGAAGTCCTGTATCCGACGGACGTGAATCAGACTCAGCTCAACCGGCGTATCAACTATCCGGAGGCTCACTGGACGCCGGCTGCGCTCGATTGCCTCAAGACGGAGAGCTTTGGGTTCACCTTGAATCGCGATCTGAATCTGGCCGAGCAGACGATCCGTTTCGGCGAGTCCACCGGGTTCGCAGCCCCGAAGCGGGCGCACCTGACGGGAATCGGCGACCCGACGGCGCCGTGGCTGAAAGAGGCCCGGCTGGCGGAGGGCCGGGGTCACGAATCGGTGACGCTGTTCGCGCTCGACCAATTCTGCCTCATCGGGTACTCGCTGCCGCTCGAGCACGGGCAACGGCGCAGTCTCCGGATGGGCTAATTGCTAAACTGACAGTTTGCTGCAGGTCCAGAACGTCTCGAAGGTGTATCGCATGTACGCCTCGCCGGCGAGCCGCCTGCGCGAGCTTCTGCCGGGTCCGGCGCCGCCGCACAAGGACTTCTGGGCCCTGCGCGACATCAGCTTCGAGGTGGCGCGCGGCGAGGTCTTCAGCCTGGTCGGACCGAACGGCTCCGGCAAGAGCACACTGCTGCAGATTGTGAGCGGGATCCTGCGGCCCACGCGCGGGCGCGTGGTGGCCTCCGGGCGGATCGCCGCGTTGCTCGAGCTGGGCGCGGGCTTCAATCCGGACTTCACGGGCCGCGAGAACGTGTTCCTGAACGGCGAGATCCTGGGGTTGTCGCGCGCGGAGGTGACGCGGGCGTTTCCCTCGATCGCCGAGTTCGCCGGCATCGGGGACTTCATCGACCGGCCCGTCAAGGAATACTCGAGCGGCATGTACGTCCGGCTCGCGTTCGCCACGGCAATCCACGTCGATCCCGAAATCCTGATCGTCGATGAGGCTCTCGCGGTTGGGGACGCGATCTTCGCGGGACGTTGTATCCAAAAATTCGAAGAACTGAAGGCACGCGGCGTGACCGTCCTCTTCGTCTCGCACGACCTGGGCCTCGTGAAACGGCTCTCGGACCGGGCGGCGCTGCTGCTCGACGGGCGTGTGGTCACGCTGGGCACGCCCAACGACGTCGTTAACCGGTACGTGGGCCTGGTGCTGGAGCGCCAGCAGCGCGAGACTCCTGACTCGGACCAGACGGGCGTGGTCCGGCATGGCGACGGCGCTAGCCGGATCCTGGAGGCCGAACTGCTCGACGACGCCGGGCGGCCCGTGCGGACCGTCGCCGCCGGGGATCCGCTGCGCATCCGCATCCGCGCCCGCGCGACCCGCGACCTCGATCATCCCGTGGCCGGCATTCTGATCCGGAACCGCCTGGGCATCGACGTCTTCGGCACGAACACGCGCATCGAGGGCATCGACCTCGGACGCATTCCCGCGGGCCGGACCTTCGAGGTAACTTTCCGTTTCGACTGCCTGCTGACGCGGCAGGAATACACCCTCACCGTCGCCACCCAGCACGCTGACGGCTACAGTCAGGACTGGCTGGACGGCGCGCTCTCCTTCGCCGTCGCCGACCCCCGCGACGCCGCCGGTTTCGCGAATCTTCCCACGAAGGTAGAATGGCGGATTGACTAAACCGGAACCGCAGTTCTTCGGACACCCGCGCGGCCTCGCGACCCTCTTCTTCACCGAGATGTGGGAGCGCTTCAGCTATTACGGCATGCGGGCGCTGCTCATCATCTTCATGACGACCGCGGTGGCGAAAGGTGGCCTGGGCTTCGACACCGAGACTGCCGGCATCATCTACGGCCTCTACACTTCGCTCGTGTACCTGATCAGCCTGCCTGGCGGCTGGCTGGCGGACCGGCTGCTCGGCCAGCGCCGCGCCGTCCTGGTGGGCGGCGTGCTGATCATGCTCGGCCAGTTCAGCCTCGGCGTCGAGAGCCTCACCACGTTCTACATCGGGCTGGGGCTGATCATCGTCGGCACGGGACTCCTGAAGCCGAACGTCAGCGTCCTGGTAGGACATCTGTACGCACCCGAGGATCAGCGCCGCGACGCCGGGTTCTCCATTTTCTATATGGGCATCAACCTCGGCGCCTTCATCGCCCCGCTGATTTGCAGCTACATCGGGGAGCGCGTGAACTGGCGGCTTGGGTTCGCGGTCGCCGGCATCGGGATGGCTCTCGGCATCGTGCAGTACATGGCCGGAGCGAAGTGGCTCGCCGAAGGCGGCTCGCGGCCCGCCGCTCCGCTGACGGAAGCCGAGCGCCGCAAGTTGTGGCTCGGTCTCGGCGGGTTTGCCGCCGTCATCGGCGTGCTCGCCTATCTCACGACCACGGGCGCGATTTCGACCAAGGCGATCGGCGACGCGTTCGGGCTGCTGCTGCTCGCCATCGTGATCGCGGTGTTCACTTGGCTGATCGCCTCCAAGGAATGGACCAGCGTCGAGCGGCGCCGGTTCCTGGCGTGCGCGGCCTTGTTCGTAGCTTCGACCTTGTTCTGGTCCGCGTTCGAGCAGGCCGGATCGACCCTCAATCTTTTCGCGGTGCGCAGCACCGCAAACCGTGTGTTCGGCTTCGAATATCCGGCCGGCTGGCTGCAATCGCTGAACTCGCTGTTCCTGATCTCCATGGCGCCGGGTTTCGCCTGGTTGTGGCTGAAACTCGGCAAGCGCGAGCCCTCCAGCCCGGCGAAGTTCTCGTGGGGTCTGGTGCTGGTGGGACTCGGCTTTGCGGTGATGACGATCCCGGCCACGGGCCTGACGCCGGAGACGCGGACGTCGCCGCTGTGGCTGGTGGCATGCTACTTTCTGCACACTTGCGGGGAGCTGTGTCTGAGTCCGGTGGGCCTGAGCGCGATGACGAAGCTCGCTCCGCCGAAGGTCACCGGGCTGATGATGGGCGTCTGGTTCGTGTCGATCTCCGCCGGCAACTACATCGGTGGACGCTTCGCCGCGGTGTACGAAAACTTCAGCACCCTGAGCCTGTTTACGGTGGTGGCGGCCTTCGGCGTCGTGGCGGGGCTGATCCTCGCCGTGCTCGTCAAACCGATCCGCTCACTGATGGGAGGCGTGAAATGAACCTCGCCGCGATTCAAGAGGCGCTGCGCGCGGAAGCGCTCGACGGCTGGCTATTCTTCGACCACCACCAGCGGGACCCCCTCGCCTACCGCGTACTCGGGATCCCCACGGACGTCGTCGCCACGCGGCGCTGGTATTACTGCATCCCGGCGCACGGCGAGCCCCGCGGCCTGGTGCACCGCATCGAGCCCGGATCGCTCGAAGCCGTGCCCGGCGACAAGACCCAATACTCGGGCTGGGCCTCGCAACTCGAAGGCATTCGCACCATTCTCGGCGGCGCGCGCCGCGTCGCCATGCAGTACTCGCCGCACTGCGCGATCCCGTACGTCTCGATGGTCGATGGCGGCACCATCGAGCTGGTGCGGAGCCTCGGCGTCGAGATCGTCTCCTCCGCGAACCTGATCCAACTGTTCGAAGCGTGCTGGAGCGCCGAGCAATTCGAGATGCATCTCGAAGCCGGCCGCCGCGTGGACCGCGTCCGCGCGGACGCCTTCGCGCTGGTGAAGGAACGGCTCGCGAACGGGGCGCCGGTCGACGAATACGAAGTGCAGCAGTTCATCCGCCGCCGGTTCCGGGAGAGCGATCTGATCCTCGACCACGGGCCTATCGTCGCCGTGAATGCCAACGCTTCGAACCCGCATTACGAGCCTTCCGCAGAGCTGACCCAGCCCATCCAGCGCGGCGACGCCCTGCTGATCGACCTCTGGGCGAAGCTCGACCGGCCCGGCGCCGTGTACTACGACATCACGTGGGACGCCTTCTGCGGCGCCACGCCCCCGGACCGCTACTGCAACATTTTCGGCGTGGCGCGCGACGCCCGCGACGCGGCCGTGCGGCGCGTCCAGCAGGCGGCGGAACAGGGCGCCGTGCTCCACGGCTTCGACGTGGATGACGCCGCCCGCGGCGTGATCCGCGAGCACGGCCTCGCCGAGTACTTCTTTCATCGCACCGGTCACTCGATCGGCGAGGACGTTCACGGCACCGGCGCGAACATGGACAATCTCGAGACCCACGACGAGCGCCGCGTGATCCCGCGCACCTGCTTCTCGGTGGAACCCGGCATCTACCTGCCGGAATTCGGGGTCCGCACCGAAGTGAACGTATACGTCGAAGAACGCTCCGCCCGCGTTACGGGCGAAATCCAACGCGAGCTCTTACTGCTTTGATCCGCACCCTCCTCCTGGCAGTGACGGCGCTGCCGCTGGCTGCCGATGTCCTGCACTACACGAATCAGAACGGCCTGGTCGAGTTCCAACTGGACCAGGGCACCGCGGGCATCGAGTTCTTCTCGCCCGCGACCTTCCGCTTCACCCGCCTCTGGACCTCGCCCTTCCGGCGCGAACGACTGGAGCATGATCCGGTGCAGTACACGGTCAGCGAGGAAGACGGCCGCATCTCGATCACGTCCAGCCAGATCGAAATCGAGATCGAGCGGCGGTCGCTGGCGCTGACGATCCGCGACCGCCAGGGCCGCGTCGTCTGCCGCGAAGAGAACGAGGCCGGCCGCTTCATCGGCGTCGTGACGCTCCGCCGCGCGGTGGCACCCACCGAACGCCTCTTCGGCCTCGGCTATTCGGGCGAACCCGGACCGTCGCTGCGCGGCAAGAAAGGCACCGCCACCCGGCGCTTTCTTTACTCCAGCGCCGGCTATGCGCAGTCGATCCGGACCGCGGGCCTGCTGAATTACGACTTCTCCTCGCTTAGTTCCTACCGCCTGGATCTGCGGGCCAACACGCTCGACTACTTCTTCCACTACGGACCTTCGCTGAAGGAGACACTACAGGAGCACTACACCCATGGCGCCGGGCCGGACGCCGCCCTCGACGCCCGCGCCGTCGGCGGCGTCCACCGCGGCGAGCCGCCGAAACTGACCATCCCGATTCCGCTGGCCTTCCGCAACCCCACCGAACTGGCGCGCGCGGTCGAGATCCTGATCCAGGAGACGCTCTCCGGGGTCCGGTATCCCGCCGTGGACATCGCCGCTCTGGCCGACGCGCCGCCGGGACTGCGCGCACGTGCCGAACAGTTGTTGGAGATGCTGCCGGTCCTGTATTCGAGCCAGCCCGGAGACTGGAAGCGCCCGCTGCGCGACGCGTTCGAGCCCTACCGCGTCACCTACCTCCGCGAGGGCTATGATCGCGGGTTTCCACTGATTCATCCACGGCCGTTCCAGTTTCCGCGCGATGCCGACAACGCCCGCCCCGTGGATTGGTTCCTGCTCGGCGACGAGATCCTGATCGCGCCCGTCACCGGACCCGGCGTCACCCGCAGCATCGACCTGCCGCGCGGCATCTGGACCGACTGGCGTACCAACGTCGAACACCCCGGACGCAGCACCATCCAACTGGACGCCCCACCCGATTACCTGCCGATGCTGATTCGCAACGGCTCCCTGCTGCCCGTGGCGGCGGAGGGACGGCTGGATCTGCATTACTTCCCGAAGCTCGGCGGCGAGTTCTTCTTGTGGGAGAGCGAACTGGAGGAGATCTCCCAGTTCCACGCCGGACCCGCGGTGGACGCCATGCGCCTCCAGATCGAGAGCAAAGTCGCCCGCTCGTACGAATGGGTGGTGCACCACCTCGAACGTCCCCGGCAGGTCACGGATAACGACGCGCCGCTGGCGTCCGCCAGCGACCGCGCGCAGCTCAAGCCGGGCGAGTGGTTCTACGACGCGGCGCGCCGCAACCTGCACATCCGCGTGAACGTGGAAGCGCTCAGCGATCGCATCTTTCTGATCACGTTCTGAGCGATACTCGGACTTGATGACGCGCTCCACGCTGGTCTCGCGCAACCTGGCCTACTTCTGGCGAACCAACCTCGCGGTCGTGCTCGGCGTTGCCACCGCCGTGGCCGTGCTCGCCGGAGCCCTGCTGGTCGGCGCTTCCGTCCGCGCCTCGTTGCGCGACCTCGTGGTCGCCCGGTTGGGCAACACCGGGACCGTGCTCACCGGGACGCTTTTCTTCCGCGAGCAGCTCGCGTCCGGACTCGCCGGCGCCGTACCGATGATCGCCATCGAGGGCGTCACCGTCAATCCCGACGGCAAGCGTCGCGCGAGCGCGGTGCCGATTTACGGCGTGGACGCGCGGTTCTGGCAGTTCCATGGCAAGCCGGACCAGACGCCCGCCGACCGAGAAGCCCAGCTCAGCGAAGCGCTGGCCGCCGAGCTCGGCCTGAAACCCGGCGATCCACTGCTCATCCGCCTGGAGAAACCGTCGGCGATCCCCAAGGAATCGCTGCACGGGCGCAAGGAGGATTCGACGAAAACCATCCGCTTCCGCGCGGGCAAGGTGCTCGACGCGGCCGCGCTCGGCGAGTTCTCGCTGAAGCCGGCGCAGGGATCGGTGCGCGCCGTGTTCGTGCCGCTCCGCCGGCTACAGCGCGAGCTCGAGCAGGCCGGCAAGGCCAATGTGATCCTCGCCCCAGACTCCGTGGATGCCGCCGCCCTGCGCGCGCAGGTGACTCTTGCGGACCTCGGCATCAAAGTCCGCGAAGCCGGCGAGCAGACGCTTTCCATCGAATCCGACAGCGCCGTGGTGAGCGACGCCCTGCTCGCCGCCGTGCGGAACGCCGCCGGCAGCAGCGCCGTCTCCGGGGTCTTCAGCTACCTCGCCAACGAGATCCGCCTTGGCGAGCGCGTGGTCCCCTACTCGCTGGTCACCGCCGTCGCCCCCGGCGCCATCCCGGGCCTCGCGCAACCCGGCGACGTAGTGATCAACGACTGGACGGCGCGCGAACTCCGCGCCAAGCCCGGCGACGGCGTCATGCTGCGTTACTACCTGTGGGATGAGACCGGCGCCCTGCTGGAGCGGGAGGCGCAATTCCGCATTGCCGCCGTCACGCCCATTGCCGGGTTCGCCGCCGATCGCAACCTCGCGCCCGAGTACCCCGGCATCACGGGCGCTGAGACCCTCGGCGAGTGGGATCCGCCGTTTCCCATGGACCTCAAGAAGGTGCGGCCTGTCGACGAGGACTACTGGAAGGGCTACCGCACCACGCCCAAAGCCTTCCTCGCGCTCGCGGACGGCCAGAGGCTGTGGAGTTCGCGCTTCGGCAAACTGACCTCGGTGCGCGTCTCCGGCGCGGAGCCGCAAGCTTTCGCGCAGCGCCTGCGTGCCGGGCTCGACCCCCTGCAACTCGGGATGGCCGCCTTCCGCCCTCGCGAAGCCGGGCTCGACAGCTCGCGCGGCGCCACGGACTTCGGCGAGTACTTCACCTATTTCAGCTTCTTTCTGATGGTCTCCGCGCTGCTGCTGACGGCACTGTTCTTCCAGCTCGGCATCGAGCAGCGGCTGCGCGAGATCGGCGCCTTGAACGCCGTCGGCTTTCCGCAGGGCGCGATCCGCGGGCTGTTTTTGGCGGAGGGTCTGGTGCTCGCCGGCGCGGGCACCGCGCTGGGGTTGCTGGGCGGGATTGCCTACGGGAAGCTGCTGCTCTATGGCCTCACGCACTGGTGGCGGGACGCCGTCGGCACCTCGCTGCTGCAACTGCACGTGTCCGCGCCGCCGCTGCTCGCGGGCGCCGCGGGCGGCATCGTGGTCGCCCTGCTGTGCATCGTCCTGACGTTGCGCACCCTGCGCCGCGCCTCGCCGCGCCTGCTGCTCACCGGGCAGCGGACCGGCTCCCTGGCCGTGCGCAAGGATGTCCGGCGTCCGCGGTGGATCGCGATCGCAGCGCTCTTGACCGCGCTCGGTCTGCTCGCCGCCGGCTTCGCGAAGCAGTTGCCGGATGCCGGTGCGTTCTTCGGCGGCGGATCGCTCCTGCTCGTCGCCGCGCTCGCTTGGCAACTGGCGGCGCTGCGCGCGCCCGGCGCCGGCCTCGAAGGCCGCGGCGTGTGGCGTCTCGGGTTTCGCAGCGCGGGCTACCGGCCCAGCCGCAGCATCCTGTCGATCGCTCTCATCGCCTCGGCGACCTTCCTCGTCGTCGCCCTCGACGCCTTCCGCCAAACCGAGACGCAAGCGCTCGATCCCAAGTCCGGCACCGGCGGCTATCCACTGCTGGCCGAAGCACAGGTCCCGCTCATCTTCGACCTGAACACCGACGCCGGCCGCGAGTCACTGAACCTGCGCGGCGACCAATGGAAGAGCGCGCAGTTCGTCTCCTTCCGCTTGCGTCCCGGTGAAGACGCCAGTTGCCTGAACCTCTACGAACCCCGCAATCCGCGCATCCTCGGTGCGCCGCGCTCCTTCCTCGAACAGAACCGCTTCTCGTTCGCGGCCTCGATCCGGGAGTCCGCGAACCCTTGGCTGCTGCTCGACGGCAACGCGCCGGGCGACGCCATCCCGGTGGTGATCGACGCGAACTCGGCGCAGTACGTACTGCACAAGTCCATCGGCGACGAGATCGTCCTGAACCCGGGCACGAACTCGACCGTGCGCCTGAAACTGGTCGCCACCCTGCGCAACAGCGTCTTCCAGAGCGAGCTGCTCATGTCGGAGGCGAACTTCAAGCGCGCCTTCCCGGAGCAGCAGGGCTTTCGGGTGTTCCTGATCGACGCCCGCCAGCCGGACGCTGTGGCGCAGTTGGAGGAGTCGCTCGAAGACTACGGGTTCGATGCCGCGTCCACCGCCGAGAAGCTGGCCGGCTTCCACAAGGTCGAGAACACCTACCTCTCCACGTTCCAGGCGCTCGGCGGGCTCGGCTTGCTGCTGGGCACGCTGGGTCTGGCCGCAGTGCTGCTGCGCAACGTGCTGGAGCGGCGGCGCGAACTGGCCTTGTTGCAGGCCGTCGGCTATCGCGAGGATCACCTGCGCACGCTGGTGCTCAGCGAGAACCTGTTCCTGCTCGCTTCCGGCATCGGCATCGGAGCGCTGTGCGCGCTGGTGGCGATCCTGCCCGCCTTCCTCGCGCGCGGCGGGCACCGGCCCGACGCTTCCCTGGCGCTGCTGCTGCTGGCCGTGCCGCTGGCGGCGATGGCCGCATCGCTCGCTGCCGTGCGAACCGTCACCCGGCAGCCGTTGCTCGCCTCGCTCCGCGCCGAGTAACGGCCTGCGCATCAGAGCCGCAGGGCCCCTGAGCCCCCGGCGGTAGCTGACGGTAGCCGGGGGCCAAAGTCCGCACGCCAGCAAGCGGCAAGCCCCGGCGCCCCCGCGAACGTTGTCTGCACGCCCGCCTGAGTCTACTCCCGATACGCCGCGCAGCTAGGCTCATCGCCGCACTCGAGGACCACGAACAGCTCCGAGCGAATCCGCCGCTTTGGCCCAATGGATCTTGACGTCGTTCATGACGGCGCCGCTAACGGCGGGGATCCGCATGCCGTAGGAGCCCGGCAGTCGTGCGGGAACCGCCCTAGAGCTCTCGCAAGAGCTTCTTTAGATTGCGCCTCCCATGGAGCACTCGGAGTATCTGCACAGGGTTCGAATCCGGCCGGTAGACAATAACATAGTTCGGATAGCGAGGCACGGTCCAGAAACGCACCCGCAAGGACGTCAATTCCGGCCGGACGTGGCCATGCAGAGGACTTCGCGCCAGAACCTTGCAGGCATTTCGGATCGCATCTTCGACGGCGTCAGCAGCGTCCAGGTTGTCGCGGACGATGTAGTTCCAGATGGCGTCGATATCGTCGATCGCACTCGGCGTGAGGCGAAACGAGGCCACTAACCCAACCGCCGCTGATGACGGCGCCGCAACTCCTCGAACGCTGCCTCGCCGTCTATCAACTCGCCTTGTTCCGCCTGAGCGTAGCCGTGTTCGATCTGTTCAGCGATCTCCGGCCGGTTTTCCGCAAGCCACCGTTCCTGCTGGTGGAGTTGCCGCACCGCCTCGGCGACGAACTCGTTTGCGGAGCGGTAAGGACCGCGTTCCACATCTTCCCGGATGAGGGCCTCGATCTCCGGGCTCAGACGAATGGTCATACTCGTACGCTACTGGGATTCCAAACCGCTGTCAATCACGCGCTTTGCCTCCTCGCGATCCCCCTTCTTGCCGGGGCTGCTCTTGACAGCACACTCTAATCCTGGGAGCCTCACCCTGCGAGGTTTGTCGGAAACCTCGCCCGGAGAGTGCCCCACTGTGATCGGCTCCGCCGAACGTAACGAGCGCTTCATCGCCGAACTCGGGCCGTCGCGAAGGCTACGACGACCTGTCGCCCGAGTGAGCGCGCCCACGTCGACCTGTTAGCGGTCTTGAGCCAAGTCTTCGAGGGCTCGCGCGACGCGGTGGATGGCTCCACTCCAGACAACCGCCTTCGCGGCCTGGCGCCCAAGGTCGTGAGCGGCAAGCGAACCATCAGCAAGGCTCAGGCGAAGAAACTCGCTGTGATGTTCCGCGTCCCGGCGGATTCGTTTCTTTTGTCGCCGGCCACGGTCCGTGTGGAAGTCCAAGAAACTCTGTAGAGCACCATGCCCTCGATTACTCGAGCACATAAGTCTCCCAGATATCAGGGTTCGCGGTCTCGTTTCCCCGTGCCTTAGTCTCACGGTAATTCAGCGATACGAGCTGCTGCTCGACCGAAATCAAGAGATCCACATCTGCACTCCGCGGCTCGAAACGAGCTGAGATATTGCCATCCAACCAAGATATAACGGAAAACTCAATGGGCCCATTGACGGGACCGATTAGAATCCTGGGCGCATCTTCTAGCAGATTTCTATCTATGTTCTGCTTGAATGCGGTAACGGAGTTCGAAGGGCCAAACAGCCCTACCCACCACAATTCGCAAATATGTCGGACTTTACTGCACGTGATGCGGACGGTATTGACCTGCGGAAACTCAGGGCCTGTAACCTTCGGCACACGCTTCATCTGTCGAAAGTGCCCACGGATAGTCAGATCCCCGCTTCGTTCCGGGAGGAACATCTTCTTAGGCAGCTCAACCTGGCCGAGCCAATCTGGACTGGCACCGGGACGACTCTCTCGACAACCAAGCACTGCGACCAATAAACCGGCCAAGACGACACGGCTCGGATAGTAGAACGACCTAGAGAGCTTCATCCTCCACGCCCTTGTCGAAAACCCGAACCGCGTTGTTTCAGCGGTCATCTTACGGCTGCGCGCCCGACGGCTTCTCCGCCCGCTGCCGCTTCTGCTTCTCCACCATCGCCGCGACATCGGCCAGCAGCTTCTTCGCGTCATACACGATCCCGTCCTTGATCGTGTACTTCACGCCGCCCACCCGCTCCACTTTGCCCGTCTGGTCGTTCAGCTTGATCGCGCCCGTCCCGTACAGGACCTTCAGGTTCTCCAGCGGATTCTGGTCCACCAGCACCATGTCCGCCAGCATCCCCGGGCGGATGATTCCAAACTCGATCGCCTTGCCCTTTGGCTCGTGCAGCGCCTGCGCCGGATACAGCGTCGCCGAGCGGATCACCTCCAGCGGATGGAAGCCCGCCTCGCGCAGGTTCTCCATCTCCTCGACGAACGAGAAGCCGTACAGCTTGTAGATGAACCCCGAGTCCGTGCCCGTGGTCACGCGCCCGCCCTTCTTCTTGAAATCGTTCAGCAGGTTCATCCACACGCGATAGAAGTTCTTCCAGTGGTACTCGTCTTCCGTCGTCCAGTAGAACCAATACGACCCGTGGGCTTCGCGGCTCGGCTGGAAGAAATCCCACAGCGACGGCAGCGTGTACTTGTCGTGCCACTCCAGCGTCCGCGCCTTCATCGTGTCGCGGCCCGCCATGTAAATCGTCATCGTCGGATCCAGGAACACCTTGCGGGCGACGAACTCATCAATCAGCGCATCCCATTCCTTGGAACCCTGCGGGTGGATCTTGTCCCACAGCCGGGCGACCTGCCCGAACCGGTGCTGCTCGTCGTTGTAGTTGTGACTTACGGGATAGGGTTGGACCGTGTAGTCCTTCAGCAGCGATTCCAGCAGCCCGTAAAAGTGCGTCACCGTCCCAAGGCCGGCCCGCACGGCGTCGCGAGCGTTCATCCGGACCACGCCGATCTGGTCGAGGTGTGCCGTGGAGCCGAGCCCGTGCTTTTTCGCCTCGTCGATCAGCGCCGCCATGATCTCCGGATCCTGCGCGCCGAGCTTCAACCCGTCAATCCCCTTCTTCGCCGCGAACCGCACCCACTCCCGCGCCGTCTCCGCCGTGATCACGTCCGGCGACTTCCAGCCCTCGCCCGTGAACGGCCGGTGATAAGCGAAGTACCGCGGCGCAGTGATCTTGTTTTGGGCGCTGCGCTCGCGCTCTTTGAGCGTCCAGTCCATGTCGCCCGCCGGCACGCCGCGCACCGCTGTCACCCCGTGCGCGATCCACAGCTTGTGGACATACTCCGCTTCGGGAGCCTTCGGCGCGCCGCCCGTATGCACGTGCAGATCCACAAAGCCCGGCATCAGGTACATGCCCGTGGCGTCGATCTCCTTCGTGCCCTTCGCCGGACGCCCCCGCTCACGGATCGCCACCAGCGGATAGCCCACGCTGCGCACTTCTTTGATCCGGTTGTTCTCGACGACGATATCCACCGGGCCCCGCGCGGGCGCTCCGGTGCCGTCGATCAGGTTCACCCCGCGGATTACCATGCGGTCGAACGGACCCTCGCCTTCGCCCGCCTTACGGTCCGGAGAGGGAATGATCGGCGACCGGTCCTGCGCGAAAAGCGCGGCGGCGATGAGGAACAGTACACTACGGCGCATTGTCGAAGCAGCCTCCAATCCGCCGGGAAGTATATCGCACTTCAGTTATTGGCGGACGTCCAGGCCTTCAGGTGATCGAGACTGCGCAGAAACGGCCGCAGACCCGCAAACAGGATCAGCGCAGCCGCCGTTTTTCCGATCACCGTGATCGCGAGCAGCGACTCGCCCACCCGCTGATCGTTGCCGTACACAAAGTCCGTGAACAGCGCTACCGAAGTGGGGCCCAGCCCCAGCCCGATCAGGTTGTTCAGGAACAGGTAGATCGCCGAGGCCTGTCCGCGCATCGGGTTGGGCATCATCTGCTGGATCGCCGCCGGCGCCACCCCGAACGGCGCGGCTGTCAGGAACACCACCGGCGAAAGCACCGCCAGGAACCACGCGGCATTCTCGATCTGATACGCCACGATCGCCATGGGTAGCGAAATAATCGTCACCCACATCGCCACCCGCATGTTCGAGTCCAGCCGGCCACGCCGCTCGCGCATCCAGTCCGCCATCCGCCCGCCGGTCATGATCCCGAGCGTCCCGAAGACGGTGACCAGCGCCCCATAGGCGATGCCCGCCTCGGACTCCTTCCAGCCGAAATGCCGCACCAGGTATGTCGGCACCCACGACGACGCCCCGTAGCTCCCCATCGATACCAGGCCGAAACCGAATCCGTGGCACAGGAACGTCACCCGGTTCGCGTTGATGTAGGTCAGCACCTCGCGGAACGGCACCTCCAGCTTGCCGCTCTTCATCGCGCCCCTGCGGAAGGGTTCCCGCACCGTGTACATCAGCAGCGCGAGCGCCACGCCCGGCAGTCCGACCGCGAAGAAGATCAACTGCCACGTCCGCACTTCGCCCAGCAGCGGCAGCAAGTGCGCTTCCTTGTCGGCAGCCAGTCCGATGACCACGCCGCCCATCAGCAGCGCCAGACCGGAGCCGAGGTAAATCCCCGCCCCATACACGCCCAGCGCCGTCGACCGCCGGTTCGGCGGAAAGTAGTCGGAGATAATCGAATACGCGGCGGGCGATAGCGCCGCTTCGCCCACGCCGACGCCGATGCGGCACAGCAGCATCTGTCCGAAGCTCCGCGCCAGGCCGCACCCGGCCGTGAAGAGGCTCCACACCGCGAATCCCGCGGCGATGATCGAGCGCCGGCTGTAGGAATCGGCCAGCCGCCCCATCGGGATCCCGAAGAACGTGTAGAAGATCGCGAAGCTGAATCCCATTAGCAGACTCATCTGCGTGTCCGAGATCCCCAGGTCGCGGCGGATCGGGCGCACCAGCAGGTTCAGGATCTGCCGGTCAATAAAGCTGAAGATGTACACCAGCGTCAGGACGCCGACCACGTACCAGGCGTACCGCGCGGAAGGATAGGGTGGTTCGGGCGGCGTCTCGGGTTTCGGCGGCTGTACCGTCGGGGCGCTCATCGAGTCCTCCGGATCCTCACGGATAATCCACGCAAAAAGTGCCGTCATCATATCACTCACCCGCCGCTGGGTCCGGACCGGGTGGGGCAGATACCTCCGGGCTGGGGGATCCCGCGCAGCGCCGCGGCGGAAGTCGTTGAAAAACCATCGCCCTAAGTTTGGCCACCAGGCTGCATGCTATAAGGCCAACGAGCGTAAGTCTCTAGCCGACTTACCAAATCCGGCGGCGAGGCAGTGGCCTCGTACGCACCTCCTAAAGGTCCGTTCCTGCCAACAACGGACCTCGAAGGCCCCGCGGGCCCAGCCGCGGGGCCTTCACCCATTTGGGACCCAAGCAATCCGCACCGGCCCCTCAAGCCTATGCGACAATCTGAGGACTCGTGCTCAGTTACCTCGTGGCGGTCGCTGTCACCGCCGCCGCCTACGCCTTCCACTACCTCCCGTTTCCGCCGTTTCTCGTGGACGGCCGCCGCC
The DNA here is from genome assembly GCA_964471915.1 of uncultured Solibacteraceae bacterium. Classification (GTDB taxonomy): domain Bacteria; phylum Acidobacteriota; class Terriglobia; order Bryobacterales; family Bryobacteraceae; genus JAIEPW01. The sequence goes on from CAYYID010000003.1 coordinate 35,575, forward strand.
CCATTTCCGCCGCCATCCTCGCCATCGTGCTCGGCGTACTGGTCCGCAACCTGTTCTCGCTTCCCCGTAGCGTCCAGGTGGCCTCCAAGCAGGTCGCCAAGAAGACGCTGCCGCTCACCGTGGTGCTGCTGGGCGCGAGCCTGAGCTTCAAGAACATCGCCGATATCGGCGCCGCCACGCTCGGCATCATCGTCGCCGTGGTGCTCGCCGCGCTGGCCGTCGCCTGGATTGCCGGCCGCGCGCTGGGAGTCTCGCCGGAGACAGCCCTTTTGCTCGGCGCCGGCACCGCCATCTGCGGCAATTCCGCCATTGCCGCCACTGCGCCGCTCCTCGACGCGCAAGAAGAAGACCTGTTCCTCTCGATCGGCGTCATCAACCTGCTCGGGCTCCTGGCAATGCTCGGGTTGCCCTTTGCCGGCACCGCCCTCGGGATGCGCGAAGCGGACTTCGGCGTCTGGGCCGGCGCCACTATCCATGCCGTTCCCCAGGCCATCGCCGGTGGCTTCGCCTTCAGCGCCAAGGCCGGAGCCGTCGCCACGCTCACCAAACTGGTCCGCGTCGGCATGCTGGCGCCGCTCGTCTTGTGCCTGTCGCTCGCCACGGCCAGCCGCCGCCGCGGCGGCGGCAAAGTCGACTACAAGAACCTCATCCCGCTCTTTCTGTGGGGATTTCTCGCTATCTTTCTGCTGAACAGCCTCGGGTGGCTGCCCGCCCTGGCCGCGAAGTGGATGACCGAAGCCGGCAACCTCGCGCTCGCGTTAGCCATGGCCGCCGTCGGCCTGGACGTCAGCCTGGGGACCCTGGTCAAAGTCGGCGGCAAAGCCGTCGCCGTCGGTTTGACCTCGTGGGTCGCCATGGCCCTCGCCGCCCTCGGCCTGATCAAGGTGCTGCTATGAACCTGCTGCCATTAGGTACTTGCCAAAGGGCGAAGAATAGGCGAAACTAGATTTCTTGAGAATCCCCCGACTCAAGCCGGACTATAGAACAGGACACCAACCCCCATGGACGAAAAAGAACGGCAACGGGCGCTAACCGCGACCCTCGGACAAATCGAGAAGCAGTTCGGCAAAGGCTCCATCCTGCGCCTCGGCTCGCGCGAAGCGGTCAGCCAGATTCCCTCCATCTCCACCGGATCCATTTCCGTCGACTATGCGCTCGGGATCGGCGGCTTCCCCCGGGGCAGGATCTCCGAGATCTTCGGGCCGGAATCTTCGGGCAAGACCACGATCGCCTTGCAGGTCGTGGCGGAAGCGCAGCGCGCGGGAGGCGTCGCCGCCTTCATCGACGTCGAGCACGCGCTCGATCCCAACTACGCCCGCAAGCTGGGCGTGGATGTCGACAATCTGCTGGTGTCGCAACCGGACTACGGCGAGCAGGCGCTGGAGATTACGAACGCGCTGATTACGTCGGGCTCCATCGACGTCTTGGTGCTCGACTCCGTGGCGGCGCTGGTGCCGAAGGCCGAACTCGACGGCGAGATGGGCGACAGCTTCGTCGGGGTCCACGCGCGGCTGATGTCCCAGGCCATGCGCAAGCTCACCGGCATTGTTTCGCGGTCCAACACCTGCCTGATTTTCATCAACCAGATCCGCGAAAAGATCGGCGTGATGTTCGGCAGCCCGGAAACCACCACCGGCGGCCGCGCGCTGAAGTTCTACTCGAGCGTCCGCGCCGATATCCGCCGCATCGCCGCCCTGAAGGAGGGTGACGTGGTGATCGGCAACCGCACCAAGGTCAAGATCGTTAAGAACAAAGTCGCGTCGCCGTTCCGGGAGGCCGAATTCGACATCCTGTACGGCGAGGGCATTTCACGGGAAGGCGACTTGATCGACCTCGGCGCGGCCCACAACCTGATCGAGAAATCCGGATCCTGGTACAGCTATAAGGGCGAACGGATCGGCCAGGGCCGCGAGAACGCCCGGCAATTCCTGAAAGACAACCCGGATATGCGCCAAAAAGTGGACCTGGAACTCCGCAAGGCCCTCGGATTGCTTGCCGAGACGGCCGCGGCGGCCAGCGCGGCGCCGGCCGCCGGTCCCGTGCCGGTTACCGCGGCGCGGTCCCGAGCGTAGAGTCATTAGAGAATCGTTCGCACCCTCCGTTGCGCTATAGTGATCGGCGGCGCACGCGATGGAAACTGAGGTTCAGCCCCCCCCGAGGGTATCCGTTCTACTTTTGTCTCGAAATCAGGGACCCGCTCTCAAGCGCGCCATTCAGGCGCTCGAACAGGCGAAGAACCGGCCGGAACTGCAACTGATCGCGCTCGACTGCGGCTCCACGGACGACAGCGGCCGCATTGACCACGAGTTCCCGGAGGTCACCGTACTCCGGATGCCCAAGCATTTCGGGGCGACGCGAGCCTACAACGTCGGAATTCGCACCGCGGTGGGCGAATTCCTCCTGTTTCTCGACCCGCAAATCGAACTCGCCCCGGACGACATCACGCATATGCTCGGACGGTTCGACACGGAACCCGAGACCGGCGGCGTGTGCCTGCTGGTGAAGTCCGCCGACGGCAAGGTGATCAGCCGGGTCTCCACGCTGCCCGGACCGGGAGAGCTCAGCGAGGCCGTCCGGAATGGCGGATTGCCTGCGGCCTTCGACCAGTTCGACGCGGAGGCCGTGACCGTCGAGTATCCCGGCTGGCAGGCCCTGATGGTGCGCAAGCAGTTCGTGGCGGCGCTCAATTTCCTGGACGCCCGCTTCGGTCACTACGGCGCCGATCTCGACCTGGCCGCACAACTCCGCCGTAGCGGCAAGAAGATCCGCATGCTCACCAAGGCGGGAGCCACCTGGCGCGCCCTGGACCAGGAAACCGCCGTCACCGCCGCCGAACGGGGCCTGCTGGCGGCGGACCACGCCCTCGGCGTCGTGGCCTTTGTCGCCAAGTACCACGGCGCGCTGGCGGGGTTCCGCATGCGCGTCGCGCTGGTGTTCTGGTCGCTCGGCCGGTTCCTCGGCAGCGTGCTCAAGGCGAAGGACATCAGCTTCGAGTACAACCGCTTTCAGTCGATCCTCTCCGGGCAGAAGATCGACGGCACGCAGTCGTGAACCTCTCCGCCCTCCTCATCTGCTGCCTCCTGTCCGGAGACTTCCGCTATGCCCGGCACTATGTCAAGGGCGAGGTCACCCGCTACGAACTGCGCTCATTTTATCAGGACCAGCCGGAGAAAGCCGATTCCGCAATCGTCGAACTGCGCTCCGCCAAGCTAGGGAAGTACCGCGGGGAGACGGTGCACTGGATCCGTTACCTCACCCCGCAAGGAATGGAACGCCCCACCGCAATCCCGCCGTATTCCATCAGCCTGGACCGCCGTGCGCCGGCGGCGCCCCTGCCCCGGGTCAGCGATCCCGCGTTGCTGGGTTTCGTTGGGGATCTCCACACGTTCCTGCTCCTCTTGCGCCCCGAGGGCGGGATCGACCGCCTGCGGCGGGTGCGGGACGCCTTCGAATCACCCGAGCCGTTGACCGGTGACTGGTCCGGCGGCGACACCACGCTCGTCGGCCAGGACCGTCTGATCCTCTCGTCGCGGCTGACGGCGCTGAACCGCGAGACGTTCTTGATAGGCGCGACCTTCAGCCAGCCATGGCGCGGCCCACGTCTGCGGATGCACGCTCCCTTCATGGAGGATTCCGTGTGCAGCCTTCCCAACAACTTCCAGATGATTCGGAGGCAGGGCGCCGGTTTCGTGGTCATCTGGGGGTGCGAGAGCTTCTCGGTTTCTTTGACTGCGGAGCGCCGGTCCGGGCGGATTCGCAAAGCTCGCATGGAGAACACCCTGGGATGGAAGCTGCGCTTCTGCCGCGACAAGCAACTTCAATCCTGTCAACCGCTTCCGGACACCAACCGGGTGCGTGTCGTAGAACTGCATCAGGTTTTCCCCTGAAGACCCTAACTTTTTTCCCATGCGGAACCGATTAAGACAGGCAGGTATGCAACAGGTGCAACTCGACGGGATGATGTGGATGCTTTTGCCGGTTTTCGTGGCCGCCGGCTCGGCGCTGCTCAGCTACTTCGTGATGCAGGCGCGCATGGAAGTCGCGCTGGCCAAAGAGCGCGAATCGCTGGCCGAGGCCCGAGCGGTGATCAACTCGCATAAGATCACCCTCGAAGAGAAGATCAAGTCCACTGAGGAAGCAACGCGCCGCAAGGCCTTCGACGACTTCATGCAGGACTTCCGCGTTGAGGAGCGCAGCTACGTGCGCGAAACCAAGTCCCTCTTTGGCGGCAAAAAGTCGATGGTGATGCAGGAACGCCTGTTCTTCCGCAACCTGCCCCTCTCGAACTGGGTGGAGCACGAACTCCTGGTTGAAGACGGAACGGATCCCCAGCAGATCGCCAAAGGCGCCTCGGTGTTCAACTCCTCGAAAAGCCTCGGGGGCGAGAACGCCGGCCTCGCGGGGCTGATGGCGCACGTGAACAGCACAGCCACGCAGCTCGCGCCGCGGGGCTGAGCCGGGCTATTTGCCCCAGATCAGCCAGCGGAGCGACATCACCAGCAGGAACAACGCGTAGGCTCGTTTTGCCGTAGCGGGATCGAGCGAGATCATGAGCCGCGGTCCGAAGTAGTTTCCCACGAACAGCCCGATGGCAATCAGCCCGGCGGCCCACAGGTTCACATACCCCTCGCGGTAATACTCGATGGCGGCCAAGAGCGTCGCCGGCGGCACCTGCGCCGCGGAACTGGTCCCGATTGCCTCCAACTGCTTGAAACTAAAAAGGTACAGCAGCGCGGGGACGATCACCAGCCCGCCCCCGATGCCGAACATGCCCCCGATGATGCCTGCCACCAGTCCAAGCGCAAGAAAACCCGCGACTTTCATGATTTCCCGAGTCTAACATGGGTGTCCCTAAGTAACCCCCGGCGCGACTTTTTCCGTCCGACAGGTATCATGGTCTCAGTGGCGGGATCCGTGCTGGCCAAAGCCGAGGAGGTGTCCCTGGTCCGGGACTTCGGTGCCTGGATGACCGCCGAGCAGCGGCGCGTCTACCATCTCTGCTACCGGTTTCTGCGGGACCGGGAAGAGGCGGATTCGGCCACCCAGGACGTCTTTCTCAAAGCTTTTCAAGCACTTAAGAAAGACGGCAAGGAAATCGACGACCTGACGAAGTGGGTGACCCGCATAGCCGTCAACACCTGCCTGGATCGGCTGCGGTCGCGCAAGTGGCAGTTCTGGCGGCGGCGTCCGGAGCCCGAGGACGAAAGCCGCATCCTCGGCGAGACGGTGACCCGGCAACCCGACGCGGAGCGTCTCTCGTATGCCCGCCAAGTGAATGAGCGGCTGCTGGTGGCCCTCGACCGGCTTTCGGCGCGGCAACGGGCGGTGTTCACGCTGCGCCACTTCGAGGACCTCAGCCTGGACGAGATCGCGGCCACCTTGGGGCTGGACGTCGGTACGGTGAAGGCACACATGTTCCGGGCAGTGGCGAAACTACGGACGGAATTGCAGGATTTGTACACGGCGAGGCGAGGGTAACCATGGAACGGCGGAGTTGGACGGAACAGGATCTGATCGACCGGCTGTACGGGATCGAAACGGCGCCGCCGGAAGTGACGGCGGCTTGGGAGGCCACGCCGGAATACCGCGCGGCGTGGGAACGGGTGCAGGTCCAGCACGCGAGCAAGCCCGGGGTTCCGGAGCCGGATTGGGCGGCGCAACGGCGCCGGATCTACGAGCGGCTGGAGCACCCATCGGTAAGCTGGACCAAGTGGCTTAGCGCCGGGCTGGCCACGGCGGCCCTGGCCGGGGTGTTGTTCGTGAACCGCCCGGGCCTCGCCCCGGTGGTCCCGGAGGAGATCTCGGACACGCAACTGTTCCAGGAGATGGCGGCAATTGAACAGACGGCCGAGCCGCGGGCCGCGGCGCCGGTGAAGGAGCTGTTCCACTCGAACTGATGCTGCGACTGCTTCTTTTCGTATTGCTGGCCCCGACGGCGCTGCTCGCGCAGTTGCCCCGCAACATGTACGCCTGGTGGGACTCACCGGTCGCCAAGGACCTGAACCTCACCGACGCGCAGACGCGGCAGATCCGGCAGACCGTTCGCGAGTACCGGAAGCGGCTGATCGACGCCCGGGCCGACATGGAGAAGGCGGAAATCGACCTCGAGGATATCTTCAACGAGGATTCCGTCGATCAGCGGCGCGGCCAGGAAGCCGTGGAGCGGCTGGCCACCTCGCGGGCCGAACTGACCAAAGCGATGTCGGAGATGTCGCTGCGGCTGCGCGCGATCCTGTCGGTGGACCAATGGAACGAGTTGCAGAAGCGCCGGCCGGCCCGGCCGAACCAGAACCCGCCGCGGGTTCCGAATCCGGGACCGGCAGCCAGCAAACCTGCGCAGCCGTAGTGTCTCGGCTGTAGAAAAAGGTGCAGCAAATCGCACCTGTGGCCGATAGACCCCTAAGGGCATGCTCGACCACGAAGCTTTTGCAGCGCGGCAACTTACCGACATCCGCTCGCAGGTACATCTGGACCTGGCCCGGCGGGCGCAAGCCGGTATTTGGGCATATCCGGTCCTCGCGGCGGTGCTGGGGTTCCTGACCCCGCTATCGCAGGACCACCCCTGGCTGATGGGCGTCCTGGCGCTGACGACGATCGGAGCCAGCGTGTGGCGCTACATTCTGATCCGCCGCAAGAACCGGTGGTTCACCGGACGGGCGGCGTTATGGCGCCGGCTATTTGCCGCCGGCATCATCGCCAACGGAGCTGCCTGGGGCGTATTCGCGGCGGCGGTCTACGACCGCGTGGGGGCCGGCAGCGATCCCTTCTACAGCGTTACGTTGTGCCTGCTCGGGATCTGCGTGGGCAGCCTTACCGTCCTGGCGCCCGCGATCGCGATTCTGCGGGGCTTCTTCGTGGCGATCGTCGTACCGTTCGTGGGCGCGCACCTGTTTCTGGGGTCACGGCCGGCCTATAGCGCGACGCTGATCTCCGTGGTGTTCGCGGCGTTCCTGTGGCGGCAGGCGACGGTGCACGGCAAGGCGTACTGGAAGTCGCTCTGGGACAACGAACTGCTGCGGGCCCGGGCGGAGGAACTGCGCGCCGCCAAAGCGGCCGCGGAGCAGGCCAGCCGCACCAAGAGCGAGTTCGTGGCGAACATGAGCCACGAGATCCGGACCCCGATGAACGGCATCCTGGGCATGACCAGCGTGGCGCTGGACGCCGAGGTGACTCCGGAGGTCCGCGAGTGCCTGGAGACGGTGAAGTTCTCGGCCGATTCCCTGCTTAATCTCCTGAACGACCTCCTGGACTTCTCGAAAATCGAGGCCGGCAAGCTGGAGTTCGAGACGGTGCGATTCGGCGTCCACGAGGTCGTGGAACAGGCCCTGCGGACCGTGGCCCCGGCCGCGGCCGAAAAGGGGCTGCAACTGCGTCCGGAGATCGACCCGGAGGTGCCGGCGGCGGTGCTCGGGGATCCGCTGCGGCTGCGGCAGGTGTTGGTGAATCTGGCAGGCAACGCGGTGAAATTCACCCCGGCCGGCGAGGTCCGGATCCAGGTGAGCGAAGACGGGGATCAGGGCGTGCTGCGGTTCGCCGTCCACGATACCGGCGTCGGGATCCCGCCGGAGCAGCGCGAGCGCATCTTCGATGCCTTCGCGCAGGCCGACGGGTCCATCACGCGGAAGTTCGGCGGCACCGGGCTCGGGTTGACGATCTCAACGCGGTTGATCGAGCGGATGGGCGGGCGGATCTGGCTCGAAAGCGAAGTGGGCAAAGGGACGACGTTCTATTTCACGGCGCGGTTGGAACCGGCGGCGCCGGAGCTGGAACTCGCGTCGTAGCGCTCAGGGCGCTCCCAGGATGCCTTTGACGATCATCGGCGACATCTGGCCGCGCGTGACGGGGCTGGTGTCGCAATACTGATTCGCCGAGCAGCCGCTCCAGAAGCCGAGCTCGCGCATTTTCTGGATGAACCGGAAGAACGGGTGCGAGGCGGGGACGTCGGTGAAGTACGGCGTCGCCGGCCAGGTGAAGCTGGTGAGGTTATTGGCCTGCATCCAGGCGGCGATGATGAAGACGGCCATCTGGCCGTGGGTAATGGAAGCTTCGCCGCAGAACAGCGGCGGGACCGCGGAACAACCCGCGGTGATCTCCAGCTCCCGGATTCGTTGGACGAACGGGAAGTACGGGCTCGGCGGCCGTACGTCCTCGAAGTACGGGCTTGCTGGGTAAGTAAGCGGGACTCGGAGCCGTTTGTTTAGGGCCGTGACGATCAGCACAGCCATTTGCGCGCGGGTGACAGAGCTATCGGGGCAGAACAAGCGCGGGGCCACCGAGCATCCGGCCGTGATGCCGTTCGCGTGAAGCTGACCAATCGACTCGTAGAAAGGATGCGAGGGCGGGACGTCCTGAAACACGGGGTCGGGCGCGCCGGCGCCGGCTTGGGTGACGGTGAAGGGCAGGCCCGCGATGGTCAGCGTCCCGGTGCGGAACACCGCTCCTGTGTTGGCGGCGATGGCGATGGAGACGCCGGCAGCGCCGATTCCCGTCGCCCCCGTGGTCACGTTCAGCCAAGCCGCGTTGCTTATCGCGCTCCAGCCGCAGCCAGGCGGCGCGGTGACGCTGACGGACGTGGCGGAGGCTCCAGCGCCGGAACTCGCGGTGCTGGACGAAAGCGCGAACGTGCAGGCCACCGCCGCCTGTGTGACGGTGACACTCGCACCTGCTACGGTGAGCGTAGTGGAACGGGGGAGTCCTGAGGTGTTGGGGTCAAGCGTGAGCGCGACGTTCGCGGAGCCGGCGCCGAAGCCTCCGGAAGTGATGTTCACCCAAGGTGCGGATGAAGTCGAAACCCAGGGGCAGTCCGGGCCGGACTGCACCGGGATCGAATCGACGCCACCATGGAAGGGGGCGTTGACGAGGAGGCGCTGCGGAACGCTCACGCAGCCGGGCGCCGGCGAAGAAGCCGCTACGATGTGCAGAGCGAAGGGAGAAGGCTCCGCGCCAAAATCCCGCGCTCGCACCACGCTCACAAACCCGTTTTCCGCCGCGTTCCAGAACACTTGCTGCGGCAAGGAAGAGTAGGACCGTCCCTCGAACTCCAGTGTCGGAGAACGAACTTGACCGGCCGGCGCCAGTGAGGTCTCTCCGTAGATACCGATACGAAAGAACTGCCCGAACTCATTGCCGGGAAGCACCGCTAAACTCTGCCTGAGCGAAGAACGGTCGGCCCAGGTCGCGGTGGTCGCATCTGGAAGCCCCGCTACGGTCACCGCAGGCGTGGACGACGTGTCGAGAAGATTTGCGCATGATGTGAAGATCCGCTGGCCGTCGGGGTAAACCCAGCCCGGATCGCAAACAGAACCAGCCACTGTCAACGGAATGGGCATCCCGCCGCGAATATCCCATTTTCGAAACAGGGAGAGGGAATAAAGGTAGTCCCCATCTGCGGTGACACCAAGGCTCCCGTAAACTAGCGATGCAAATCGCGTCGCCGACACCCGGTCTGTGGGTGTGACAGGAACCCGAAACGCATAAGCATCGGTAATCCCGCGAAAGTATGCGTAACCGTTTCGGGAGAACCGAATCTCATCGACAATGGCGCCCACGCGCCAGGCAGCGAACACGGAACCGGAAACGAGCCCCACGTATGAGACCCATCCATCGTGTCCGATGAGGGCGAAGTTTCCGTCCGGGCTGACCGTTACAGCACGTGGCGGTCTGGGGAGCGGCACGACGGTATCGAATCCGGTCTTCGGCTCGTAAATGTGTAATTCGTGCGGTCGGTCGGAAATGAGGACCATGCGGTCCAGGGGTCGGGAGTAAGCGGCCGCGAGGACACGATACCCGATGCGGCGCACCGGGCCGGGCGTTGTTGCTCCCTCCTGAACGATCGTCACTCGAACGCCGTGTACGGATAGAGTCCCTGTCCTCGGGAAAGGACTCGGGTTCCGTCGGACAATGTAGGATAGGCTCCGGCTGCCGGCCGTGAAACCCCTGTCGATAACCTCAATCCCGCCAGTGGTTTCGACCTGGTAGCGACAGTTTCTTGCGGCTGTGACCTGCAGCTTTCCCAGAATCCCGGCGGCCGGCGATCTTTGGATGTCCGTCTGAAGAGTGACGGCGCACGCCGAAGGAACGTCTTGGGGAAGAATATGGACGCCGTACGCGACGCCGGGGCCGACGTTTGCTTCACTTTGGCTCACCGCGTAGAAACCCATGGAAGCCCTGTTAAAGAAGACCCACCTGCCGCGGGCGCGAACCCCGCCCGGGTAGTCGTCGAGAGCGATTCCTCCACTCGGGTTGAAGAACCCCGAATCGAAAAGCCAAACGTAAGAGTCGTCGGCGATCGGCGAACTTCCATTGTCCGGAATCGCTGCGATATGGCCGAACCCCTCGAGTTCGGCCACGCTGCGAAGGCGGGAAACGCCATTGAGGCTGGTCTCGTACTCGGGGTCGTCAGTTGCCGTCGCTCCGCTCCTGGCCACCACCGCGCAACCGGAGTAAAGTCGAACTTCATCCGCCGATTGTTGGAGACCTGGACAGATTGCATTCAAGGGCGACGTGTAAACCTGACCCATCGGACCGCTGGAAACGTCAATCTTGGCCAAGTAGGACGTATTCGTGGACACCAGGATTGCGCCCAGTCGGGGGCTATACACGCTGTCTCCCGTGACGACGGAAGACGTGGGGATGATCTCGCCGGTGGTCAAGTTGATGGACGCCCCAGACGGAGTCGCTCCGCGGGCCCAGATCCATGCTGAACTGGCGTCGGCCTGAGTCACCTGGAAAGGAACTAAAAAAGTCCGATCGACGGTCGCTGTGTCGAGATTCACCCACGAAACGAGCAGGTCGTGCCCAACGGCCGCGCGTCGCCCGTCCGGGCTCAATCGCAAGGATTCGGGGCGCTTTGCAAGGCTAATTGAGCGAAGGGACCGACTGACTGGTTCGTAAAGATGCAACTGAGGTGGGCCGTCCGACGCCATCACCAACTGATTCACCGATTTGCTGTATTCGACGAAGATAGGCCGGAAAGGTAATACGTCAGGCTGCGCGAGCAACGCCGACGGAAGCAAAAACAACAGCCCAAGGACGAAAGGGCGCGCTGGCACGACAGTTAATCCTATGCTCCGATTCAAGCAGTCTAATCGAGGACTGTCAAGGTAAAGTTCCGCGCTGGACAGAATCACGACCCGTTCAGACATTCGAACACAATCGTCGCGTTTTCCTCAAAAGCCGGAAACGCGACCTCGAAGAACCACTCCTCGAACCGCTTCGCCCCCGCTAACCGCTCCGGTAGCGCTGCGGTCCACGCCTCCCAACCCGCCATTTCCTCGCCGATCTCGACGACGCCCGCGTCCGTCTCCAGCAGCATGCGGATGGAATCCACGGTGTAGCAATCCCGCTTAAAGGCCACCACTTTGCGGACCTCGGCAAAGGGGATACGCTGCTCGTGCCAGGCGCGCTTCCAATCCCGGCGGCGGACCAGCAGCGCCGCGTCCGTCAGCACCAGTTCACCTTCCACACCTCTACCGATGCGGCGCCGCCGCCGGAGGTCGCGGGAGCCTGTGCCACACTGAAAGCATGATCCTCGGCCTGCACCACGTGACCGCCATCGGCGGCGATCCGCAGGAGAACTACAACTTTTATGCCGGCTTTCTCGGGATGCGTCTGGTGAAGAAGACCGTCAACTTCGACGACCCCGGGACGTACCACCTCTACTACGGCGATTCGCAGGGCTCACCCGGGTCGCTGGTGACGTTCTTCGCCTGGCCCAATTCCTACCGCGGACGCGCGGGGAATGGCCAGCCAACGACGATTTCGCTGGCGGTGCCGAAGGGGTCCCTGGACGCCTGGATCAACCGCGCCAGCTACGCGGGCGTCGGCATGAGCGAGCGGATGACGCGCTTCGACGAAGAGTACGTCACGCTGGAGGATCCGGACGGCATCGAGGTGGAACTGGTGGCGTCGGGCTCGGATTCGGCCGAACCCGCGGTCGAGCGGCTCCATTCGATCACGCTCTCCGAAGAAGGCTATGAGCGCACGGCTGCGATGCTGACGGGCCTGCTCGGCTACCGTCTGCAGGCCGAGACCGGTAACCGCTTCCGCTATGAGGTGGCGGGCGGCGGGGCTTCGACGTATCTCGACGTGGTCTGCGCGCCGGATCTGCGGCGCGGCGGCATGGGTAGCGGGACCATCCACCACGTGGCGATCCGGACCCCGGACGACGCCGCGCAGGCCGAATGGCGCAAGAAAGTGGTCGCCGCGGGCCTGAACGTCAGCCCGGTGATGGACCGCCAGTACTTCCACTCGATCTACTTCCGCGAGCCGGGCGGAGTGCTGTTCGAGATCGCGACGGATCCGCCGGGCTTCGCCGCGGATGAGGATCCGGCGCATCTGGGGGAGGCGCTGAAACTGCCGCCGTGGCTGGAGCCGGTGCGCGAGCAGATCGAGCGGCGGCTACCGGCGCTCGAAACGAAATGAGCTTCGTCCACCGCTGGGCCGCCGGCGATCCGCCCGTGGCGCTGCTGCTCCACGGCACCGGCGGCGACGAGAACGACCTGATCCCGGTGGGCAAGTGGATCGCGCCGGCGTCGGCGATCCTGAGTCCGAGGGGGCAGGTGCTGGAGAACGGCGCGCCACGCTTCTTTCGCAGGCTGACGGAAGGCGTTTTCGATCTGCCGGACCTGCACCGCCGGACGGCCGACCTGGCCGCGTTCCTGGACGAAGCCGCCGCGAAGTACGGCTTCGCGGCGGGTTCGGCGCTGGCGATCGGGTACTCGAACGGTGCGAACATCGCCGCGAGCCTGCTGCTGGCGCGTCCGGAGGCGCTGGCGGGCGCCGTCCTTTTCCGGGCGATGGTCCCGTTCGAGCCTCAGACGCTGCCGGACCTGAGCGGCAAGCCAGTGTTTCTTTCCGCCGGACGGCGGGATCCGATTGTCCCGATCGAGAACACCGAGCGCCTCGCGGAGATGCTGGAACGCGCCGGGGCGCGCGTCACGCGCAACTGGCAGGCCGCCGGCCACAACCTGGAGCGCGAGGAACTCGACATCGCCGCGGCTTGGTGGGCCGCCTTGGGGGAGGAGAACGCGCGCGCGTGACCGCTGCCGCACCGCCCCGCGACCCCTGGGAGCCGTTGCGCTATCCGGTGTATCGCGCGCTTTGGTTCGCGGCCATCGGCTCCAACATCGGCACCTGGATGCACACGGTGGCGGCGTCGTGGCTGATGGCGACGCTCACGGCGTCGCCCTTGCCGGTCGCGCTGGTGCAGACCGCCAGCAGCCTGCCGGTCTTCCTGCTGGGGCTCTTTGCCGGGGCGCTGGCGGACATGGTCGAACGGCGGCGGCTGCTGCTGGTGACCCAGGGCCTGATGCTGACGACGGCAGCGGCGCTGGGCGCCGTGGCCTGGCTGGGCTACGCGACGCCGGCGCGCCTGCTGGCGCTGACGTTCGCGCTCGGCATCTGCACCGCGCTGAACGGACCGGCGTGGACGGCGGCGGTGCCGGAGACCGTTCCGCGTCCCGTGCTGCCCACGGCGGTGGCATTGAACTCAGTTGGGTTCAACATTGCGCGCGCCACGGGTCCGGCGCTGGGCGGATTCCTGGTAGCCGCGACGCAGCCCGCGGTGGCGTTTTTGCTGAACTCGCTGTCCTACGCCGGGGTGATCGCGGTGCTGGCGCGCTGGCGGCCGGAGCCGGATGCGGCGGCCGGCCGCCCGGAGAGCTTTCGCGACGCCCTGGCGGGCGGGGTCCGGTATTTTCGCACGGCGCCCGGGTTCCGCCACGTGCTGTACCGCGCGGGACTGTTCGGCCTGGCCTCGAGCGCGATGTGGGCGCTGCTGCCGGTGGTGGCGAAGGCGGAGTTCGGCTCCGCGGCGGGCTACGGCGTGCTGCTGGGCTGCCTGGGCGCGGGCTCGGTGGCCGGGGCGACGGTGATGCCGCGTCTGCGGGATCGCTATCAGCCCGACGGCGTCGCGGTGCGGGGGGCGTGGGCGATCGCCGTCATGATCGCCGGGCTGGCGCTCTCGCGCTACTTCGCGGTGAGTTGCCTGGCGATGCTGTGGGCGGGTTTCGCGTGGCTGAACGTGATGTCGCAGTTCAACGTCGCGGCGCAGGCGACGCCGCCGGCGCCGCTGCGGGCGCGGGCGCTGGCGATGTACCTGCTGGTGTTCCAGGGGTCCCTGGCGGCGGGGTCCGGTTTGTGGGGAGCGGTAGCCTCGCGGTGGGGCGTTTCGGTGGCGCTGCTGGCGGCGGCGGGGGCGCTGGCGGTCAGTGCGAGCGCGGCGCGGTGGTGGTGGCCGCTTCCGAAGGAGTAAGGCTCCTCAGATTAGGCTCTTGCGCCAGATGTCGAGTCCTTCGATCAGGGCGCGGTCCAGCCAAGCAACATAACGGCGTTGGACATCTTCATCGCTCTCAGCGTAGTTGATAAAAAACGCTTCGCCAGTCAACGGCGTAGCTCGGCCGTCGGCGTCGCGATGGACCGCTTGGACGGCCAGGATGCCGTGAAACGCGTCACCAACCGCATGAGCGCAGACCCCGACCTCGAAAGTCGAATTGCGCCGCATCTTCAATGCAGTGCACCATTCGAAAACATCTGGAGCCGCTTTGTACCCGAGCTGATTCGCCAATGCGCCCACATCGAGGCGCGGCTCCGGGGTCACAACACTTACGCGCACTTCGAGAAATGACGCGACCTCGCGTTGCAGTTGCTCGCCTCTAGACCGCAACATTGTCTCCGTCTTCTCCTTGAGTAGACCGGCAATGCTCTTGGCGCGTTCCCAGCCAGTTTGGTGCGGCTCCCGCCTCTGCTCGAGTGTGTTTCGAATCGCCGCGAGCGCATCGTCGAAGGTTTCCGGCGGCTCGACCTCGTAGCGCATCTCGATCGCGGCCATCACCTCCATTCGCTGCAGGCGTCCGACCAGCCGCACCAGCGTTCGCAGCCCTCCATCATCGGCGAGTTCCAGCGCGCGAATGTACGCCTCGCGCTCATCGCGCCGCACGACCAGCGGAAACCAGCCCGCCTTGATAAACACGAGGCTCGCCAGCGCCCGGGCCACCCGGCCGTTGCCATCCGGGAACGGATGGATCTGCGTGAAAACATGATGCAGCCACGCGGCCTCGACTTCAACGGGCGTGCCCGAAGCCATGTGTTCCTGATGCAGCCGGATCATGCGATCCATTTCGGCAGCCACGTGCTCTGGCGGGCAGTATTCGTGAACCGTGCCGTCGTCCCGTCTCGGGTTGTTCGGCTCGGACTTGTACACTCCCTTGTCGAAGGGGCGCTCCGACATGCGGCCCAGCGCATCCACAACTTTCCGCGTGGTGACATTGCGGAGCAGCGCCTGGTGCAGCTCCTTGATGTAGCCGGCGGTCAGCTCTCGCTCACCCTTGACGAAAGCGAAGATCCCTTCGAGCGCTTCGGCATGATCGCGGATCATCTGCGCGACCAGCTCGGGATCCTGGTCCGTCGCCGCGCGGTCGATCAGGTCGGCGTTGATGCCGCGCTCGATCAGCGTCTGCGTGGTACCGCGGTCGAGCGTGTAGGCGCGCTCGATGATGCCGGTTTCGATTGCCCACTCGCGCCGCAGGCGGTTGCTGAACTCCGCCAGCGTGCCCCGCGCCTCCATCTCCGCCCGCTGCTCGCTCCAGATCTGCGCCAGAGCCGGCATTTCGGTGTCGGTGAGCGTGCGCGGATCGGCGGGCAGGTCCTCGAATTCGCGCCATCGGTGGCCCGCGGACATATGCTCGATCTTAGCGAATGTCCGGCGCGGGCGACCTTGCCCGCCGCCGTGTCACACTGGCTCTAGATGTCCGACTCCGCGCTCGCGACCCCGAACCTCAAGTCGCTCGCCGCCTCCCCCGAGCTGCGCGAGCCCCTGCTCTGGTTCGCCCGCGAACGCACCTGGATCAACGAACAGCACCTCAAGATCTGCCGGATCCCCGCGCCGACGTTCCTCGAACAGAAGCGGGCGGAATGGGTGTGCGGCCAGCTTCAGGGTCTCGGCTGGGACGCGCGCCTGGACCGGGCCGGGAACGTGGTCGCCCGCCGTTCGGGACTCGAACCGCGCCCGGAGATCGCCCTCACCGCGCACCTCGACACCGTGCTTGCGCCCCGGCACTCCGATGACGTTTTCGCCGCCCCGGACGGCACGCTGCGCGGACCGGGCGTGTCGGACAACGGCGCCGGGCTGGCGGGACTGCTGGCGCTGGCCGCGGTGATCGACCGCCACCGGCTCTTCGACGACACGCCCTGCGGGGTGACCCTGATCGCCAACGTCGGCGAGGAGGGCGAGGGCAATCTCAGCGGCATGCGCTACCTGTGCCGCCCGGGCGCGGAGCGGTACCGCGCCTTCCTGGTGCTGGACGGTCCCGCGACCACGCACATCACCTGCCAGGCGCTCGCCAGCCGCCGCTTCGAATGTTCCCTGGCGGGGCCGGGCGGCCACAGTTGGAGCGACCACGGCGCCGCGAATCCGGTGCACGCGCTGAGCCGCGCGATCACCCTGTTCTGCGACGCGCGGCGCGCCGTGAACGGCAGCGGTCCCCGGGCCTCCTACAACTTCGGGGTGATCGACGGCGGCGCCAGCGTCACCTCGATCCCGGCGCACGCCCGCGTCAAAGTGGACCTGCGCAGCGAAAGCCCGGATCTGCTCGAGGAACTTACGGCGCTGCTCGGAACGTCGCTCGAACGGGCGCTGGAAGTGGAGCACTCGCGCGCCACCGGCGCGCGGCTGACGGCGCGCCTCAAGGAACTGGGATCCCGGCCCGGCGGGCGGCTGCCGGAGACCTCGCCGCTGCTGCGGCATCTGCGGGCCGTGGACCAGCACCTCGGCGTTCGCAGCCAGCTCGATTGCTCATCGACGGACGCCAACATTCCCCTTTCGCTGGGTCTGCCGGCCGTCTCGATCGGCGCGGGCGGGCAAGGCGGCGGCGCCCATTCGCCGGACGAGTGGTTCCATCCCGAGGGCCGGGAAATCGGCCTGCGGCGGGTCCTGTTGACGCTGGCCCTCCTCGCCCGCGATACCGAGATCGCCGGCCTGTGACCGCCCGGACGCTGGAGTTCCGTTCAGCCGCCGCGATTCTGGCGGTCTCGGCCATCTGGGGCGTTTCCTTTGTCTTTGTCAAGGGCGCACTCGAAAGCGCGTCGACTTTTACCTTCCTGGCGCTGCGGTTCGGCCTGGCGACCCTGTTCCTCTGGCTGTTCTTCCGCGGCGCGCTGACCGCCGGCGACTGGCGCGCCGAGCTGAAGCCCGGGCTGATGGCCGGCGCGGCCCTGTTTGCCGGCTATGTGACCCAGACCTCGGGCCTCAAGCTCACCAGCCCGGCCAAGGCCGCGTTCCTCACGACGCTCTACATCCCGCTGATACCTTTGCTCTCGGCGCTCGTCTATCACACCAGACCGCTGATCGTCGAATGGCTGGGAATCCTCATTGCAACCTCCGGGCTGGTGCTGTTGACTTTGCCCGAATCCGGCTGGGAGATCGCCCGCGGGGACTGGCTGGTGGCGGGCTGCGCGCTGCCCTACGCGATCCACGTACTGGTGCTGGGCCGCTACGCTCCCCGGGCCAACGCCGCGCGGCTCAGCCTGTATCAGGTGGGCACGGCGGCTTTGCTGGCGGGCGGCTCGTTCTGGTGGCTGGAGACGCCGCGCGTCGTCTGGAACGGGACCCTGCTGCTCGGCCTGGGGTTCGGCAGCCTGATGGCTACCGCGGTGGCGTTCGCCCTGCAGAGCTGGGCGCAGAAGTACTCCAGCCCGGCCCGGGCGGCCGTGCTGCTGTCCACGGAGCCGGTCTTTACCGCGCTGGCCAGCCTGGCGATCCTCGGCGAGCGGCTGACGTCGCGTTCCCTGGGGGGCGCGGCGCTGATTTTGGGCGGCGTACTCCTGGTGGAATTGAAACCCGGCGTCCCGTCCCGGCATCCATCTCACTAGGGCCTGCACCCTGGCCGCGGGAAGTCATGAAACTCACTGGTCGATCGTCCGGCTTGCCCGACGTAGGTCCCCCGCCGGCAGGCGGGCGTCAAAGGCCCGCGCCAGACCCTATAATTTAAGGAAAGACTTCTTTCCGGTCGAAAGAAACACAAGAAGGCTAAACGAAAGCATATGAAGTTCACCGAACGCCGTTTTCTGCCGGTCGCCCTGTTGGTGTTCACGCTCTCTCTCGGGGTCGTGATCGGCACCTTGATCAATACCGGAGTAAACGCCGCGGGCAAGGGCCAGGCCGCCCCGGATGCGACACCGCTGGTGGTGCCGCCCGTGCAGCAGGTAGGGAACGAGTTTACGAAGCTCGCCAAGAAGCTGGATCCCTCGGTGGTCAACATCACTGCCGAGATCACCGGCAAGAGCGAGCAGGCGCGCCGCGGGCGGGCTCCGCAGGCGCAGCCGGGCGATGACGAGGAGGGCGCGGACCTGTTCCGCCGGTTCTTCCCGAACATGCCGGGCGGGCCGAACGGCGCGCCGCAGATGCCGCGCAACTTCCGCCGCGAGCAGGGCGGCACGGGCTTCATCGTCGACAAGAACGGCTACATCATCACCAATAACCACGTGGTGGACGGCGTCGATCGCATCAAGGTGAAGATGCATGGGGACCAGGCCGAGTACAAAGCCAAGCTCATCGGCGTGGATCCGGAAACGGACCTCGCGGTGATCAAGATCGATCCGAAGCAGCCGCTGACGCCCGTCACCATCGCCAACTCGGAGAGCGTACAGGTGGGCGACTGGGCCGTGGCCATCGGCTCCCCGTTCGGCCTGGAGGCCTCGGTGACCGCCGGCATCGTGTCGGCCACTGGCCGGGACATCGGCAGCCAGCAGTTCCAGCGCTTCATCCAGACCGACGCGGCCATCAACCCGGGCAATTCCGGCGGCCCGCTGCTGAACATCCGCGGCGAAGTGATCGGCGTCAACACCATGATCGCGACCCAGAACGGCGGCAGCCAGGGCGTCGGCTTCGCGCTGCCCAGCAACATGGCGGTGCGCGTTTACAACGACATCATCAAGCACGGCGAGGTGCGCCGCGGCTCGATCGGCATCTCCTGGCAGCGTGACGAGAAGCCGGAGGTCCTGAAGGCCCTCGGCACCAACGGCGGCGTGCTGATCAGCGATGTGAAGAAGGGTGGACCTTCGGAAAAGGCCGGTCTCAAGGCCGAGGACATCGTGGTGGCCCTCAATGGCGCGCCGATCCGTAACGGCGACGACCTGGTGAACCGCGTGGCGGACCTGCCGCTCGGCTCCCAGGCGACGGTCACCGTCGACCGCGCCGGCAAGCGCATGGACTTCAAAGTCACGGTGCTCGACCGCAAGGAGGTCTTCGCCGACGATCCCCGGGTGACGGGCAACCGGCCGCCCCGCGAGGAGGCCGGCGAGATCGCCGGCGGCACCCAGGCCAAGTTCGGCATCTCGATCCGCACTCTGAACGAAGAGGAGCGTGAGTTCACACCCGAAAAGAAGGGCGTGGCCGTCACGCGCGTCGAGGATGGCTCGTTCGCCGAGGACATCGGCTTAATCGAGCGGGACATCATCGTTTCCGTGAATCGCCAGCCCGTGAATTCGGTCGACGACGTGAAGAACGTCCAGGGGAACCTCAAGGCCGGTGATGCGGTCGCATTCCGGGTGATCCGCCGCGGTCCGGCGATGCCCCAGCGCGGCGGGGTCCGCGCACCGCAACCCATCACCCTGTACCTGTCCGGCACGCTGCCGAACGAGTAACGGCGCTCCGCTTCCGCACTCCCCGCCCTCACCGGCGGGGAGTTTTCATTTCAGGAGCCCGCGCCGGTCAGGGCAATACCCAGCCGGCCGGCGGCCTTGCGCAATCCCTGATCGGCCTTGTGCAGTCTGGCGCCTAGGCGCCGCGCCAGCACCAGATAGAAACAGTCGTAAACCGGCCGCTCCAGCAGCAATCCCGTCTGCCAGGCCTCGATCGCCAGCACGTCGATCTCGCGGAACTCGTCCACCAGGCCCAGGGCATTGCGGAGCCCCGCTTCGGCTCCCTCGCGATCCAGCAGACCCGCCTTGCAGTACTTCCAGAACGCGTTAGCCGTCTCAGCGGCGAACAGCGACGGCGCCACCACCAGGTCCGCCGCGGCCAGTGGTTCGCGCCCCTCCTCCCCGGCGGGCTCCAGTACGGCGCGGACCGCGGCGCTCGCATCCAGAACCAGAATCACCGTTCTCGATCCTGACGTATCAGTTCCTCCGGCGTGGCGCCGCTTGGAAAACGCACCCGCGGGGCCGTTGCGGCGATGGCCTCCACCAGGGCGCGCCGCCGTTCCCGCGGCGCCGGGTCAACGCCCAGCGCGCGCGCCAGCAGCACCACCGCCTGCTGCGCCAGCGACCGGTGTTCCCTGCGCGCCGCCTCGGCGAGGCGATGGTAGATCTCTGGAGGCAGGTCGCGGACCTGAAGAGTCGGCATCTAGCCACAGCTTACAGCGTTCGGTTGCGACATGCATGTCTACACGTTACGCATGCAGACTCGCGGCCGCTTCGGCAGCGTTATCATCAGCCCAATGGACCTCTCCGACTACCAGCCGACCGCCGACCTCTCCCGCGCCTCCACCCTCCCCGCCCGCTGGTACCTCGACCCCGCGTTCCTCGACGCCGAGCAGCGCCACGTCTTCGCCTCCACCTGGCAGGTCGCGGGTCACCGCCGCTGCGTCACCGAGCCGGGCCAGTACTTCCCCTGCGAAATTGCCGGCGAGCCGCTGGTGGTCGCCCGCGGCGACGACGGCGTCCTCCGCGCCTTTTCGAACGTCTGCCGCCACCGCGCCGCGATCGTTTGCCCGGCGCGCGGCCAGGGCGGCGTGCTGAAGTGCCCCTACCATGGCTGGAGCTATAAGCTCGACGGCTCCCTGCATGGCGCGCCCGAGTTCGAGGGCGTTAACGATTGGGACCGCGCGCAGGTCCGGTTGCCCGCGGCCAAGGTCGCCGAGTGGGGTCCGTTCGTTTTCGTGAACGTGGACGGCGGCGCGCCGCCGCTCACGGAAGTGCTGGGGTCCATTCCGGAGGAGGTCGCCGGACTCGGCTGTCCCGTGGACCAACTGAACTTCCGCGTCCGCCGCGACTACGAGATCGCCTGCAACTGGAAGGTCTACGTCGACAACTACCTGGAAGGCTACCACCTGCCCGCGGCGCACCCGGGCCTTTTCCGCGAGCTCGATTACGCGGCCTACCGCGTCGACACGCACCGCTGGTATTCGTCGCAATACGCGCCCATCCGGCCGCCGCGCGCCGGCGAGAAACGGCAGTACGGCGAGCAGCTACAAGATAACCGCGCGCTGTACTTCTGGATCTTCCCGAACTTCATGCTCAACGTCTACCCGGACAACCTGAGTTCGAACATCATCCTGCCGCTCGGCGCCGGGCGGACGCTGACCATCTTCGAGTGGTTCGCCTATGGCGGCAACGAGGTGAAGCCCGAGACGGTGGCGTTCAGCGACGAGATCCAGCAGGAAGATATCGGGATCTGCGAGAGCGTGCAGCGCGGGCTGCAATCCCGCACTTACACGGCGGGGCGGTTCTCGGTGAAGCGGGAAAACGGGGTCCATCACTTCCACCGGCTGCTGGATGAGATGTTGCGGCGTTAGATGAGTCGTGAGCGTCCCGCCTGGTGTTCGCTCCGGGCGCGCTCGGCAAGCGCTTCCAACCTGCCGCCGGCGGCGTCTTCCTCGATCTGCCGGTCCCACCGCTCGGCCTCGTACTCGGCGAACCACTCGCGAAAGGCCGTCAGTTCCGCTTCCGTCAGGGCGGCGATCTGCTGCTCGATCTGCTCGACGCGGCTCATCTTCTCTCTCAGTCTACTGCGCCCCGCATCTTGGCTGGCAGGAGCCGCCTCGCGAGCAGCCCCGTCGCCGCCGCCAGATCCAGGTCCGCCAGCAGCAGGCCCGCCTGCCCGTACGGCTGATAGCACAGCAGCGTCCCGTCGGGATTCGCCACCGCCGACGTTGTCGGCGACCCTTCGCTCGCGCAGTTCACGCTCGCCACGTAGCACGTGTTCTCCGCCGCCCGGCACAGGACCGCCTTCTCGTGGAACGTGTTCGCGGTGTCCGCGAACGACCGCGGACGGTAACCGCCCGGTTCCGCCTCGTGGAAGTGCGGATGAAACACCACCTGCGCGCCGCGCCGCGCGGCCCAGCGCACCGTCTCCGGATAGCGCCAGCCCTCATGGCAGATCGCGATGCCGAACGTCAGCGGACCGGCCCGGAACACGCGCCGGTCCGCGCCCGCGGCGTACGTCGCTTCCTCCGAAGGATCGAGCTGGACCTTGTCCTGAAGACCCGCGAGTCTGCCGTCCGCGTCGATCACCAGCGCGGTGATGCGCAGCCCGCCGTCGACGATCCGCTCGGTCCCAAGAATCGTGACGATCCCGGCGCGGGCCGCCGCGTCCGCGACGCTCCGCCAGGCTTCTTCGAGAAACGCCGCGTCGGGCGGTGCGAGATTCCTTCCTGGCGTGCGATAGCCGGGAACATAGCACTCCGGAAGGCAGACGATCCGTGCGCCGGCCCGCGCCGCTTCGCCGACCGCGGCTACGGCCCGCTCCACCGACTCCGCCGGCGTGGCAGCGATGGGCAGGTTGGCGAGAGCGATCCGCTGCGTCACGTTTCGGTGTTCACTTCTTCGCCGGCCGGCCATTGGAAGCAGATCCCAAAACCGTCCGGATCCTGAAAATACATCTGCTTCATGCCGTACGGCGCAACCTGCGGAACACTCGCGGCCACGCCCCTGGCGAGCAGTTCCGTATACGCTCCGTCCACGTCGGGACAGCCCAGAAACAGCACCGTGTCCCCGTGGGCCCGCGCTCGCGCCAGGTCGGGCGGCACGGGACGTTGCTCGTCGAACTCATAGGCGGTGTTCAACATCACCTCCGCCTCCCCCAGCCGGAGCCACGCCCAGTGAAAGCGGTCCTCGCCCAGCGCCGGCGACGTGCTCACGATCTCGAAGCCCAGCTTATCCCTGTAGAAGCGCACGGACGTGGGCATGTCATACACCTGCAAGAGCGGCGTCAGGCCGCGAATCTCGATCGCCATGGAAGCTCCTCTACGCCCGGGGCCGCACCAGCGGGAGCCGCGGATCCTTACCGCTCCACGACTGCCGCACCCAGGCGTACTCCGGATCGTCCGACGCCGCCATCGAGCGCGCCGATCCGGCCAGCGCGTTCAGATAGTAGACGTCGTAGCCGTGCGCCGCCACCACCGGGTGATACCCCTCCGGGATCAGCACCAGCTCTCCGTCGCGCACCGTCAGCGTCTCATCGAGACGGCGGTCTTTCGTGTACACGCGCTGGATTGCATACCCTTCGGGCCGGCTGACCTTGTAGTAGTAGATCTCCTCGAGGTCCACCTCGCCCGGCGGATTGTGTACGTCGTGCTTGTGCGGCGGATAGCTGGACCAGTTGCCGCTGGGCGTGTAGACCTCGACGATCAGCAGGCGGTCGGCGGGAAACTCCGGCTTCAGAATGTGGTTGATCTGCCGCGTCGCGTTGGCGCCGCCCCGGATCTCGATCTCGACGTCGGCCGGCCGCACCACGCGCGCCGGGAAGATCCGCTCCGCCGGACAGGAGCAGAACGCGATCTCGCAGGCGGTATCGGCCGTGAGGCGGAAACTCGCGTCCCGGGGGATGTAGAACGCCGACGGCATTCCTGAGAAGACGTTCTCGCGCTCGCCCACGCGGGACCAGCTCTCGCCGCCGGTTTCGAGCGAGCAGACGCCGCCCAGCAGCACCAGACCATACTCGCGGTCCTCGGTGGCCGCTTCCAGGCGCTCCCCCGGTTGGAAGGTCCGCACCGCCACACCGAGCAGTTCGAAGCCCGGAATGCGGGCGTCCTCCAGCCGGTCCGCCGGGCGCGTAAGAAGTCCCATGGCCTCCAGAATGAGAGCAACCGTGTGCAGACGTCAAGTGACCCGCGGCAGGCAGACACCTCGGAGTTGCGCCCCAGCCGTCCGGTCCGGCACTATCGACTGGGGCGCCGCCGCCCATCCGGACATGACCAGCGTCGCAATCGCCTTCGGCCGTTCGCACCTCGCGGTCGCCCTCCCCGCGGAGGCTGAGCCGCGGGTGATCCGTAAACGTCCGCTCGCCAAGCTCACGGATCCACACGCCGCCATCCGCGCGGCGCTCGCCAACCCCGTGGCCGCGCCGCCGTTGCGCGCGCTCGCCGCCGGACGCCGTACCGCCTGCATTCTCATCTGCGACCTCACGCGGCCGGTGCCGAACGGCCTCTTCCTGCGGCCGATGATCGAGGAAATGCTCGCCGCCGGGATCCCCGCGGACGGGATCACGGTGCTGGTCGCCACCGGCTTGCACCGTCCCAACACGGACCCCGAACTGGAAGAACTGCTCGGCGATCCCTGGGTGCTGCGTCACGCCGCCGTGGCGAACCATGACGCGCGGGACGACGCCGCGCACGTGGATCTCGGCCTCACGCCGGCGCGCGGCGTGCCCGTGAGACTGAACCGCCGTTTCGCGGAGGCCGGCCTCCGTATTGCCACCGGCTTGGTGGAGCCGCACTTCATGGCGGGCTGGTCGGGAGGACGCAAGGTGGTGGCGCCCGGCGTGGCGCACCACACCACCATTCGCACCTTCCACTCCGCGCGCTTCATGGAGGATCCGCGGGCCATGCAGTGCAATCTCGACGGTAATCCGCTGCATGAGGAGCAGCTCGCCATCGTGCGCCTGCTCGGCGAGGTCTACGCGCTGAACACGGTGCTCGACGAGTCGCGCGGCCTGGTGTTCGTCAACTTCGGCGAGATCGCCGCCAGCCACGCCGCCGCCGTCGCCATCGCCGGAGACGCCACGCGCATCCGGGTGGACCGCCGTTTCGGCACGGTGCTCACCTCCTCGGCCGGCTACCCGCTCGACAAGACCTACTACCAGACCGTGAAGGGCATGGTGACGCCGCTCGACATCCTCGCGCCCGGCGGCACGCTCATTATCGCCTCCGAGTGCTCCGAGGGCTTCGGCTCGCCCGAGTTCCAGGACGCGCAGCGGAGCCTGATCGAGCTGGGCGCGGACCGGTTTCTCGCCACGCTCACCGCCAAGCGCTTGGCCGGAATCGACGAATGGCAGACCGAGATGCAGCTCAAGTCCATGCGTCAGGGCCGCATCCAGCTCTACACCACCGGACTCGACTCCGGGATGCGCGCGCTCACCGGCGTCGAACTGATTGCCTCCGTCGAGGACGCCGTCCGGGCGAGCATCCGCCGCACCGGCGACCGCGCCGTCGCCGTGATCCCCGAAGGTCCCTACGTGGTGCCCGTCTTCGATCCGGGCGCCTGAGCCGGCACGGAGTGGTTTCGGAAGTGGCCAGCGGGAAGCGTGCCTTCAGCCAATCGCAGGCCCGTAAAAGCCCCCGAGCTGTTCTAGATCCCGGCGGACCTATTCTTGTAACCCGACATCCAGCTAGCGAGGCTCCAGCGCTAGGGCGACCAGCAGCGCCCGATCCAGCTTGTGCAGTGTCGCCGGATCCAGCGAACCCACGAAACGCGTCAAGGCCGCCTTCGGCAGGCTTACCAGTTCGTCGCAGTGGACGCTGCTTTCGTGTTTGAGGCCTTCCGCGATTCCTACGGGAACCTGGGTGCTCAAGCCGTCGTAGCGCGAGTAGACGGGAGCGCA
The DNA here is from genome assembly GCA_964471915.1 of uncultured Solibacteraceae bacterium. Classification (GTDB taxonomy): domain Bacteria; phylum Acidobacteriota; class Terriglobia; order Bryobacterales; family Bryobacteraceae; genus JAIEPW01. Next base: position 61,112 of record CAYYID010000003.1, read on the forward strand.
AACCAAGGTCGAGAACTTCGAATCGATCAGCACCTGCCGACTCACGATAACGAACGCGCGCTGCCGGCGGGGGTCCGGGGGACCGGGCTTGCGAACCAGATAGATCTCGCCCCGCTGCATCGCTTCAGTAACTCAGGTCCTGATACTCCAGGACATCTCCTGCTTCCCGGTTCAGGCGATCAGCTTGGCGATTCAGGATTTCTGCGTCCCGCGCCTCGCGCTGCAGCCGGGCTGCGCGGTCGAGATAGGAACGCGCCGCCAGTTCCAGAAAGGCGGAGCGGTTCTCGTGCGCTCGGTCGATCTCCTCCAGGAGTGTGTTTGGGAGTGTGACCGATGTCTTGACTCTCATACCACCATCATACTCCGTCGGCTCCGTTAGTGCCAGCGCGCCGCTGGGACTCTCCTCCCGCCGCCGCTTCCGGTTTACTATCCCCCGGCCTCCGGAATCAGCCACCAACGTTGCCGCGGCGCTAACGCGGCAACCAATAAACCTGCCCCGCGGGCCCATCGAGATACACAGCGCCGAACAGCCGCAGCGGCAGCAGTCCATCGGCGCCCGGCGCAACCTCCCCTTCCGCGAACCGCACCTTGCGGAACTCTACCGGCCCGACGCGCAGTTCCGGCAGCGTCCCCGTCGCGACGTCGCGGCAGCCCGCGGCGGTGCATAGCCGCGACCGGGAGTCCGCCCGTCCGGGGCGGCGCAGCACTAGGTCCGTTGCGCCGGAGTCCAGCACCAGGCGCAGGGGCTCGCCGCCGGGACCGGTCGCATCCGTGACCCAGCGGCCCTGTTCCAGCCGCACCGGCAGCCCGACCGCCCCTACGGGGACGCCGCCTCCGAACCGGACCTCCCCACGCCGGTAATCGAGTGTCACCGCGACGCCACGGAGGTAGTTCATGCCGAGCACGCCGTCGGCCCCCAGCGGTGGCCCGTACCCCAGAATCTCGACTCGCGCCGCATGCCGGCCCACCGCCAGCGGCAGCGAGTACGCCGGCGCCAGGAAGCTCCCGCCCGGCGTCACCACTTCCACGGCGAACTGTGGCTGGCCGCCGGCACGGCGGATCGCCCCGGGCGACGCCACGCTGCTTTCGGCGCCCGTGTCGACCAGGAAACGGTAGCCGCCGTGGTCGCCGAGCCCGACGCCGCCGACAAAGAGATGGCGCGGCGGCTCGGGCAGCGACGCGGCTAGCAAAGCGGCCAAGTAGAACATGGCCGCAGGTTACGATCCGCCGCGCATGATGGTCGTGACGAAACCCGGATGTTCTCGTTCTATTGTTCAGATGGCGACGACGGGGAGTCTCAACGCCGCGTACCGCTTCGGGGAGTTCACCGTCGATCCGTCCGTTTTTCAATTACTTAGAGGGACTGAGCCACTCCCGGTCGAGCCCCGGGCCCTCAAGGTGCTCCTCTACCTCCTGTAGCGTCCGGGCCAGTTGGTCACAAAAGAGGATCTGGTTCGCGAGTTCTGGCGCGACAGTTTCGTCACCGACAACGCCCTTACCCGGGTGATCGCTCAGCTCAGAAAAATCCTGGGCGACGACCCCCGCCAGCCCCGCTTCATCGAGACTGTTCCCACCCAGGGGTACCGCTTCATCGGACAGATCCGGACCGGCGAAGCGCTGCCGGCTCCTCCCCAGGCACCCCGCCGCCGGACTTGGCCTTGGCGCGCCGGGTTCGCGGTGCTGCTCGCAATCGCGGGCGCCGCGCTCTTCCTGCCCCGCGACGCTCCGGTGAATCAGTCCGCGGCCTCGCTCTACCGGCCTCCCGCCCAATTGACCTCGTCCACGGGACTCGACACCACGCCGTCGTTTTCACCCGACGGATCGCAGATCGCTTACGCCTCCGACAAGTCGGGCCGCCTCGAGATTTATGTCCGGCCGGTCGAAACCGCGGGCCGGGAGATCCAGGTGACCGCCGACGGAGCGCAGAACGTCCAGCCCGCTTGGTCGCCGGACGGCTCGCGGATCGCCTATTTTTCACTCACGACGGGGTCCCTCCGCGTGGCGCCGGCCACCGGAGGACAACCGCGCGAGCTGGCGGCCTCGGGCAGCGAGCCCCGCTGGTCGCCAGACGGCCGGTGGATCGCGTACCGGCGGGGCCCGGTGTACTCGCTCACCCAGGTCGACGCGCTGCCGGCGGCGGGATCGACGCTGTGGATCGTGGCGGCGGAGGGAGGCGAGCCGCGCCCGCTCACCCGTCCTGGCGAACCCCCGGGCCCGCACGGCGTGCACACCTGGGCGGTGGACGGCCGGAAGGTCTACTTCACCGCCGGCGGGCGCGGACGCTCGCTTTGGTCGGTCACGCTAGAGGGGGCCCTGGCCGAGATTTCCGCGCCCCAGCGGCCATACTCGGGCCTCGCCGCGCACCCCGATGGATCGCTGATCGCGACTACCACGCTCGGAGAGTCCTCCCCACCTGGCCTCTGGCGGCTCGATCTCTCGCGCAACCCGGTTCGCACCGAACGCCTGCACACCACCGACGTGGCCGTGCCGCTCCATCCCGCAGTTTCCCGCGACGGACGCCAGATCGCCTACGCGCTCGACACGCTGTCGAGCAATCTCTGGACCTTCGACGTTGACCCGAAGTCCGGCCGGCGCACCGGCGAACTGCGTCCGCTGACACGGGAATCGAGCGACCGCACCACGTTCCCCCAGTTCTCGCCCGACGGATCCCAAGTGGCCTACAACATGCGCCGGCGCGGGCGGCTGGCCGACGTCTATGTGGTCAGCGCCGCGGGCGGTGAGCCCCGCCAGATCACGAGCGGAGACCCCGGTGAGGTGTTGGCGCAGTGGCTGCCGGACGGCAAGGCCCTGGTGTTTGCGCGCACGGACTCGCGCTCCAAACGACTCATCCGGCTGTCGCTGGCCGACGGCCGGGAAACGGTGCTCGCCGAAGCTCCGGGCATGATGTTCGGCTTCCGCCTGGCTCCGGATGGTCAACGGTTGGTGTGGAACCAAACGGACCGGACCGGGATGGCCCTGTACACCCGCTCGGCCAACGCAGAACCGCGCCGTATCTCGCCGCAGAACCTTTCTGCCGCCTTCGCCGCGTGGTCCCGCGACAGCGGGACGCTGGCGTTCGAAATCCTCGAGGAGAACGCCACGCGGCTCGCGTTACTGCATCCCAGGGGCGGGGACATGCGCATGATTGCCGGCGCGCCCGGCCGGCACTACTGGCCCCATAGCTGGTCGCCCGGCGATTCCCGGATCGCCTTCGCCACGCGACGCGCCGGTGTCTGGAACTTGGGCTCGATGAACCGCGAGGGACACCAGGAGGTGCTGTGGACCGACACCCAGTCGGCCCGTTCGTATTCGCGATATCCGGAGTGGTCGCCGCGCGGCGACCAGGTGGTCTTCGAATGGGCCGAGACCACCGGCAACATCTACGTACTTGCCCGGAAGTGATGCCCTCGCTCTCTACCGCCACGCCCGGCGGACCCCGTTTTCGCTACCCTATCCTCGATGAAACCCTTACGCGCCGCCATCTTCGGAACCGGATTCATGGGCCGGGTCCACACCGAGGCCACCCGCCGCCTCGGCTACGTCGAAATCGCCGCCGTCGCCGCCTCCTCGGAAGAGAAAGCCCGGGCCTTCGCCGAACAGCACAACATTCCCCGCGCCACCGCCGACTGGCAATCGCTCTGCGCCGACCCCTCCTTCGACGCCATCCACATCTGCACTCCGAACCTCCTGCACTACCCCATGGCGAAACTCGCCTTGGAGCACGGCCGGAACGTCCTGCTCGAAAAGCCCCTCACCATGACCATCCCGGAAGCGCGCGAACTGCTCGCGCTCGCCGAGGCCAAGGGTGTCGTCCACGGCATCAACCACAACCTCCGCGCGTATCCCTGCGTCCAGCAGGCGCGCGCCATGGTCGCCGCGGGCGAACTCGGTGAGGTCCTCATGTCCCAGGGGACCTACTATCAGGACTGGCTCCTCTACGACACCGACTGGAACTGGCGCCTCGACAAAGTCCTCAATGGACCCCTCCGCACCATTGCCGACATCGGCTCCCACTGGATGGACATGGTGCAGCACGTCACCGGACTCCCCATCACCGCGGTCTGCGCCGACATGGCGACCTTCCACGCCACGCGCAAACGCCCGCACGGCTCCATCGAGACTTTCGCCGGCAAGAAGCACGTTCCGAGCGAGTACGACGTGATTCCCATCGACACCGACGACTACGCCAGCGTCCTGTTCCGGCTCGGCGACCGCGCGCGCGGTATGTACAGCGTCACGCAGATGGCCGTCGGCCGCAAGAACCGCTTCGCGCTCGAAGTCTACGGCACGAAATCGAGCATCGCCTGGGATCAGGAGCGGCCGGACGAACTGTGGATCGGCCAGCGCAACGAGCCGAACCGCATCATGCTCAAGGACGCGTCGCTATTTCATTCAAAATCGGGCACTTACGTCGATCAGCCGGGCGGGCACGCCGAGGGCTACGACGACACCCACAAGCAGACCATCAAACGCTTCTACGCGCGCGTGTCAAACCCTTCCGAATCAATCGAATACCCGACTTTCGCCGATGGCGTCCGGGGCATGGAGCTGCTCGAAAAAGTGGCCGAGAGCGCGCGCACCCAGAGCTGGGTAAGGACTTGAATCATAAGGCCTTTCGCAGGAAACTGCGGGCCTGGTTCGCCACCCGTGCCCGCGACCTCCCGTGGCGGCGCACCCGCGACCCGTATCGCATCTGGCTAAGCGAGGTAATGCTGCAGCAGACGCGGGTGGCCGCGGTGATCCCCTACTATGAGCGCTTCCTCGCCAAGTATCCGACGGTGAAGCACTTAGCCGAGGCGCCCGAGCAGGAACTGCTGGCCTTATGGTCCGGTCTGGGGTATTATTCGCGGGCGCGGAACCTCCAAAAGGCCGCCCGGGACATTCTGAACACGTTCCAGAAATTCCCTAACGTGTTCGTAAACATTCGTAAGCTCCCCGGCGTCGGCGACTACACTGCCGCCGCGATCGCGAGCATTGCCTTCGATCTGCCGCACGCCGCCGTCGACGGAAACGTGCTGCGGGTGCTGAGCCGGGTGCAGAACGACGCCTCGGATATTCTGCGCAACCGGGCGCATTTTCAGGAACTTGCGGACCAGTACCTGGATCGGGAGCACCCCGGGGACTTCAACCAGGCGCTGATGGAGTTGGGTGCGACGGTATGTCTCCCCAAGGCGCCGCGCTGTCCCGAGTGCCCGGTGCGCGATCTGTGCGGGGCGCGGGCGGCGGGCACGGTGGGCCAGCTTCCGGTGAAACTCAAAACCGCCACCGCCGTCCATGAGCAGAAGCTCTTGCTGCTGGTCCGCCGAAAGGAGAAAGTCCTGTTCCAGCAGCGATCCGCAACGAATCGCCGGCTGGCGGGTTTCTGGGAGTTGCCGGAAGCCATTCCCGGGGCGGTGACGAAAAAACCTCTCGGCGAGTTCCGCCACGCCATCGTGAACCACAGATATGTGTTCCAGGTGGTGGAGGCGCGGGTGTCCAAGACTCCATCGGGATTCGTGTGGGCGGGACCGGCGGATTGGGCGCGGCTGCCGCTCAGCACTACGGCAAGAAAAGCATTGAAAGTTGCAGGGCTGCTTGCGATAAACTAGGCCAAGTTCGACCAGGGGAACTTTTGATCTATGACTCGTAGTACGAAAGCTGCGATTATTGTGTCCGTTGCCGGACTGCCGGCGGTGCTGTGGGCGTTGTCGCGGGGTCCGGATCCGCGGGTGACGGGCGCGCCAGGGGACGGGAACTGCGCGAACACGGGCTGCCATGTCGGCACCCCGGTGAATGGCGGAGGCGGCAACGTGGCGTTGTCGTTTTCGAGCGGCACCACGTACACGCCGGGGCAGACGATCCGGGTGACGGTGACGATCACGCAGGCGACTCCCGTGCCGCGGGCTTACGGATTCCAGCTTTCGGCGCGGCCTTCGAGCGACACGCGAAACGGGCAGGCGGGGGACTTCCGCGTGGGCACGGGCATGGTGGTGCTGTGCGACAACGGCAACACGAAGCCGGCGGCATCGCCGTGCCCCGCGAACGCGGCCGTGCAATTTGCGGAGCACTCGACGCCTTCGACCACCGGACGCTGGGAACTGGATTGGGTGGCGCCGGCGACAGACGTGGGCGAGGTCATATTCTACGTCGCTGGTAATGCTGCGAACGGGGATGGAAACAACACCGGCGACCGCGTATACACCGCCAACGCGCGGCTGCGGCCTTCCTTATGTGGACGCGGCCTTACGGCGCGCCCTGAGATCGCGGCGGGAGGCGTTATCTCGGCAGGCGCATACGGCGGGGGGACTCGCGCGGCGTCTGGGTCGTGGATTGAAATCTACGGGCGCAACTTCACGAACACCGCGGAGACTTGTACCTGGGACGGAGGGTTTTTGAACAGCGCTGCACCTACGACTCTGGATCAACTGAGCGTGACGGTCAACAACCGGCCGGCGTTCCTGTGGTTTGCGACTGCCGGCCAAATCAACGTGCAGGTTCCGGATGACGGCGATACGGGGCCCGTCGCGGTGCGTGTGAAACGCGGAGATCAAGAGAGTGAACCAGTATCGATCACGAAACAGGCGACGTCGCCGGGGCTGCTGGCTCCCTCCGCGTTCCTGATCAACAACCGGCAGTTCGTGGGCGCGGTGTTCGCGACCGCGCCGTCGACCTTCGCGGGCAGCAACCTGCCGAACGTAACGTCGCGGCTGCCGCGGCCGGGGGATATTCTGACGTTCTTTGGCGTTGGGTTCGGCGCGGTGAATCCGGCGGTGCCGGCGGGGCGGATTACGCCCGCGAGTCCGCTGAATACGCTGGCGACGCCAGTGGAATTCCGGTTCGGGCAGACGCCGGGGACGATTTCCTTCCAGGGGCTGGGGCCGAATTTCGTGGGGCTGTACCAGTTCAACGTGACGGTGCCGCAAGTGCCGGCGGGCGTGGTGCAGTTGAATGTGACGCAGGGCGGGCAGGCGATTCCGCAGACTTTGTTCATCGAGATCGGGAACTAGTTATCGCGATGCGGTGGAAGTCCAAGCCGGAGGGTTTTGGCCCGGGGCCGCGCCCGGGGCGCAGGGGCGGGCTTCCTGCGGACTTTGGCCCCCGCGTTTCGCGCATGGACTTCCGGGGCTTGCCGCTCCCTCACGGTCGCGGCTCCGTTGGGCTTCCGGAACCGGCGGGGGCGCACGGGGCGTGCGGTGTTGCGGCAAGGAGCGAATCGCGGCGGCTGCCGGGCATTGTCATAGCCTTGCTGGTGGCGGCGCCGGTGCTGCTGCTGGCGAACGGGAGCCTGGCGCCGACGGGATTCACGGGTGCGCCGGGCGAGTTCACGTGCACGAGTTGTCATGGCGGCTCCGAGAACTCGTTTGGGGGGTCGGTGACGATCGAAGCGGCGGATTACACGCCGGGGCGGAAGCAGACGATCCGCGTGCGGGTGGAGGATGCCAGCCAGCGGCGCTGGGGGTTCTCGATTACGGCGCGGCTGCGGCGCAGTCCGATGAACCAGAGCGTGCGGGCGGGGACGTTCGAATCGAGTAACGCGAACGTCTTCGCGACCCCGGACGGGCGGTACGCGGTGTCGCAGGACGCCCCTACGGCCCAGGGCGGCTTCACCTTCGAGATCCCATGGACCGCGCCCGACGACGCCGGCGGCGTGATCTTCTACGCGACGGGCAACGCGGCTAACAACAACGGGACGCAGAGCGGCGACCGGATCTACACGGCGCTGAAGGAAGTCGCGCTGGCGGGCGGGATCCCGCGTCCCACGATCAACGCGGGCGGCATCATCACGGCGAACCAGTTCGGGGCGGCGCCGCGCGCGGCATCCGGATCGTGGATCGAGATCTACGGGACGAACTTCGCGCCGTCCACCCGGACCTGGGACGGAGCGTTCACGGGCTTCAACGCGCCGACGGCGCTCGGCGACCTGAGCGTCATCATCAACGGGCGGGGCGCGCCCATTGCGTTCGCGAACGCGGGGCAGATCAACGCGCAGGCGCCGGCGGATACGGCGACGGGCGTGGTGGAGGTCCGGGTGCGGCGGGCGGGCGTGGACAGCGATCCGTTCATTCTCGAGAAGACCACCGAGGCTCCGGCACTATACGCGCCGGTGGAGTTGCGGATCAACAACCGGCAGTTCGCGGGAGCGCTCTTCCCGAACACGGCGACATTTGCGGGAAATTTTCCAGGATTCGATTCGCGGGTGGCGAAGCCGGGCGACACGCTGATCTTCTACGGGGTGGGCTTCGGCGCGGTGCAGCCCTTGGAAGGCACGGCGGCGATCCCCGTGGCGGGAACGATCATCCGGGCGTTGAACCGCACCGTACGTCCCGTGAGGTTTCGCTTTGATCAGACCGAAGGGGTGGTGTTGTATTCCGGCCTGGCGCCGGGTTTTGTGGGGCTATACCAGTTCAACGTGACGGTGCCGCAGATGGGGCCGGGAGTGGTCGCGTTGCACGTAACGCTCGACGGGCAACCGATCGGGCAAACGCTATCGTTCGAGATAGCGAATTGAAGTAGCGACTCGGAGGAGACCAATGAAGAAGTTATTTCTGCCGCTCACGGCGGCATTGCCGGTGATGCTGTTCGCGTTCTCGGGTCAGCCGCCCATCGGGTTGACCGGGGGCCTGGGCCAGGGCAACTGCACCCAGTGCCACGCTACCAACGCCGTGAACTCGCCTCCGGGCTCGGTAACGATCGAGGCCGCGAACTACATCCCCGGGCAGACGCAGACCATCCGCGTGCGGGTGGCGCATCCGTCGCAATCGCGCTGGGGGTTCGAACTGATGGCGCGGTTGAAGGGGGGCGACCAGGGCCAAGCCGGAACGCTGATCGCCGGTTCCACCAGTGTGGTGCGGACGCAGGGGGGGATCCAATACGTCTCGCACAACGGAGCGCCACGGACGGATGCGGGCGCGGGGTTCACGTTCGAGTTCCAATGGACGGCGCCGCAGGATACGGGCGGCGTGGTGTTCTACGCGGCGGGGAACGCCGCGAACGGCAACGGAGCGAATACCGGAGACTTCATCTACACGACCAGCCGGGAAATCACCCGGGCGACTCGCCCGGCGATCAACGCGGGCGGGGTGATTACGGCGAACCAGTTCGGCGGTGGGGCGCGGTTCGCGTCGGGCTCCTGGATCGAGATCTACGGGCAGAACTTCGCGACGGAAGATCGTAGGTGGGATGGCCTTTTCCAAGACACGCTCGCGCCGACGGCTCTGGGGGACTTGAGCGTGACGATCAACGGGCGCGCGGCGCCGATCGCGTTCTCAGACGCGGGGCAGATCAACATCCAGGCTCCCGAGGATACGGCGACCGGTCCGGTGCAGATCGTGGTGCGGCGGGGGACGGAACAGTCGGACGCGTTCAATCTGACAAAGTCCGCGGAGGCGCCGGCGCTGTACGCGCCGTCGTTCCTGAACCTGAACAACCGGCAGTTCGTGGGAGCGTTCTTCCCGAACTCGAAGACGTTCGCCGGGAATTTCACCGGCGTGGCGGGGATCCAGTCGCGGGTGGCGCGGAGCGGAGACACGCTGATCTTCTACGGGCTGGGCTTCGGCGCGGTCGCGATCCTGCCGCCGGGGACGGGCGCCATTCCGGTGGCGGGACGGATCGTGCGGGAGCTGAACCAGACGGTGAAGCCGGTGCGGTTCCGGTTCGGCCAGGCCGAGGGCACGGTGAGCTATTCGGGCTTGGCTCCGGGGTTCATCGGGCTGTACCAGTTCAACGTCACGGTGCCGGCGTTGCCGGCCGGGGTGTATGGAGCTGGAGATTTCGCTGGACAGTCAGAACATCGGGCAACGGCTGTTCTTCGAAATCGGCGGTTGACGCGCGATCCCTACGAAGGTGTGAAGAATGCACAGGCGCAATCACAGGCACGGACCTTGACCCCCGCCTACTGGCGGGGGCTCACGGGTTGCCGGTGTGCCCGTCGGGATGGTGTGCCGGCTCCCGGGCGCCACTGAGCCCCCGCCGGTAGGCGGGGGTCAAAATCCGCACCCATGAGTTTTCTCACGCTTACCACCTCCCCGGGGATGTCGAGGAAGGCGGTAAAGGGAACGGACCTTCCCGCCGATCCGTCTAACCAGAGAACCGCATGAAGAGCCTCGCCCTGCCCGACTGGAAATTCGCGCTGCTGCTGGCGGCGACGATCGCCGCGAATTCCGCGGTGGTGTTCGTGATCCTGCGCTGGCTCGCCTGATGCTAAACTGATTGATTGTCAGGCTCCGGGCTTCGTGCGACGGTAGGCTGTGAACCCCGCCAGGTCCGGAAGGAAGCAACGGTAACGGTTCGACCCGTGCGCCGCGGATCACCCGGGGTCTGGCAAAGTCCTTCCGCCGCCCCATGTACCAGGTCATCGCGCGTAAGTACCGGCCGCAGAGTTTCCGTGAACTGGTGGGGCAGGAGCACGTCCGCGCCACTATCGCCAACGCGATCACGCAGCGGCGGATCGCCCACGGCTACATCTTCGCCGGACAGCGCGGCACCGGCAAAACCACGGTAGCCCGCATCCTGGCGCGGTGCCTGAACTGCGCCGAGGGTCCGACGGTGGAGCCGTGCGGCAAGTGCCCTTCGTGTGTCGAGATCCCGGGCGGCGGATCGATGGACGTCATCGAGATCGACGCGGCCTCGAACCGGGGCATCAACGAGATGCGCGAGCTGCGCGAGGCGGTGCGGTTCCGCCCGGCGCGCGACCGCTATAAGGTTTTCATTGTCGACGAGGCGCACCAGATCACTTCGGAAGCGTTCAACGCACTGCTGAAGACGCTGGAGGAGCCGCCGGAGTGGGTGACCTTCCTGCTGTGCACGACGGAGGCGCACAAGATCCCCACGACGATCGCGTCGCGGTGCCAGCAGTTCTCGTTCCGCAGCGTGGACTTCGCGCTGCTGGTGGAGCGGATGCGGTGGATCTGCGGCGAGGAAGGCATCACCGCCGACGATGAGACGCTGGCGACGCTGGCGCAGGCGGGCGAAGGGAGCGTGCGCGATTCGCTGTCGGCGCTGGACCAGGCGATCGCGTGCTGCGGGACGGCGCTGGCCGCTGGCGAAGTGCGCACGCTGCTGGGGATGTTCTCGCTGGAGTCGATGGGCGCGGTGGCCGAGGCGCTGCGCGCGGGTGACGCCCGGCGGATGCTCGAGACCGTGGCCGAGCTCGAAGCCAACGGACGCAGCCTGCAGCACTTCGCGCGGGAACTGGCGCGCTACTTCCGGAACCTGCTGGTGGTGAAGATCGCGGGGCCGGGCACGCGGCTGATCGCGGCGTCGCCTTCCGAGCAGCAGCGGATGGCGGAAGCGGCGGCGGCGTTCACGGAACAGGACCTGACGCGGTATCTGCAGATCACGCTGGAGGTGTTCCAGGAGTTGCAGCACTCGCTGCAGCCGCGGTTCCACGTGGAAATGGGGCTGGTGCGGATGGTGGAGGCGGGCAAGCTGGTGGCGATTGAGGAAGCGATCGCGAAGCTGGGCCCGGCGCCCGCGGCGGGAGGCGGGGTGAAGACGCCGCAGGCGCCGCCGGCTCCTCCTGCACCACGCCGGCAGGCGGCTCCCGAACCGGAGCCGGTACGGCCGGCCGCTGCGCCCGCGCCCGCGTCCGGGGACCTGCGCACGCGGATCCACGCGGCGCTGCTCGAAGCGGGGCAGAACTTCACGGCCGACGCGGTGGAGCAATCCGAGGTGACGGAGCGGGGCAGCGAGATCGTGTTCCTGAGCCCGAAGGAGTTCGCGCTGACGCTGCGCAGCGCGGGGCTGGATGCGTTCCTGAAGCAGATGCTGGGCAAGCCGGTGAAGGTGAGCGTCGAGACCGGCAAGCCGGCGGTAGCGGCGGCGCCGATCGCGAAGGCGCCGGAGGCTCCGGACGCGGCGGCGGAGCGGGCGCTGGCGCACCCGGAGGTCCAGCGGTTCCAGGCGCTGTTTCCGGAGGCGCAGGTGCGCGCGGTGCGGGATCTGAAACAATAGGAAACCACTATGAAGATGCCAGGCAACATGCAGGCGATGCTGAAGCAGGCTCAGCAGATGCAAGCGAAGCTGCAGGAGGAGATCGCGGCGATCCGCGTGGAGGCGGGCGCGGGCGGCGGCATGGTCTCGGTCCAGATGGACGGGCAGAAGAACGTGCTGGGCGTGAAGATCGACGCCGAGGTGGCGGGCGATGTGGAGATGCTGCAGGACCTGGTGATGGCGGCGTGCAACGAGGCCGCGAAGAAGGTCGATGAAGAGACGCAGCGGAAGACGTCGTCGATGCTCGGCGGGATGGGCCTGCCGCCCGGTATGTTCTAGATGACGGACTTCGCCGAACCTCTCGCGCGGCTGATCGCGGAGTTCAAGCGGCTGCCCGGCATCGGACAGAAGTCCGCCCAGCGGCTGGCGTTCCACGTGCTGCGGGTGCCGCGCGAGGACGCCGAGCGGCTGGCGCAGGCGGTGCTGGACGTGAAGGACCGGCTGGGCATCTGCGCCGAGTGCAACAACATTTCCGACGGCGAGCTGTGCAACTTCTGCCGGGATCCGCAGCGGGACCGGGCGTCGATTTGCGTGGTGGAGGAGCCGCCGAACATCCTGCCGATCGAGACGACGCGAACGTTCGCGGGGCGGTATCACGTGCTGCACGGAGCGATTTCGCCTTTGCGCGGCATCGGTCCAGACAAGCTGCGGATCAAGAACCTGCTGGAGCGGATCGAGCAGGGCGAGGTGAAGGAGATCATTCTGGCGACGAATCCGACGGTGGAAGGCGAAGCCACGGCGGTGTATCTGTCGCGGTTGCTGAAGCCGCTGGGGCTGAAGGTGACGCGGATCGCGATGGGGATCCCGGTGGGGTCGGACCTGGAGTTCGCGGACGAGGTCACGATGTCGAAGTCGCTGGAGAACCGGCGCGAGGTGTAGGGGGCCTACCGCAGCGGCCTCCCTTCGGCCGCACGCCGGCTCATGTACTCCGCCTTACGTTGCTCGAAGCGGGCCCGAGCCTCGTGCGCCTCGACGCTCAAGCCCTGCCGTAGTTGGTCGAGTGCCGCAGCCACACGGCGCTGGACGGTCTCGTCCCAAACCAATTCGCCGACTTCCTCGAGCAGGCGATACGCCTCAACTCCGTCCACGGCAGACGCGGCAAAGCCGCGGCGCTCGAGGACGCGCCTGAGCTTCGGATTGGGTTTTGCGCAGTGGATGGCGTGGACGATCCACAGAATGCTGGCGATCCCGTTGGCTTCGGCAAAACGCCTGGCCAAGGAACCGAGCACGAGCAGCACCCCTTCTCCGCCCCCCTCGATCTGGGCCAGTTCGAGAACGAGCTTGTCCGGATCCCGCCGGAACTCGCCCAGAACGGTGGCCGATCCTATGCGAAACACTACGGGCTCGCCCGTGAGTACGAGCGCGTGCACGTCCTCGGCGGGCAGCCGCAGGATCTCTTCCGCGGTGTAACCCTCGATGCGAATCTCGCGCCGTGGTGTGGGTGTCTTCGGCACTGAAACTCACCTTACCACTTGCCGCCGCGGGCTGGCTATACCGGGGCGCTCGTGAAGACTACACTGGATCTGAGATGCGCATCGCCAAGAAGCTGCGGGACCAGCGCGAAGAGGTTCTTCGTTTGGCGGCCAAGCACGGCGCCGGAAATGTCTTCGTGTTTGGCTCCGTGGCCCGGGGCGAAGAGACGGCCGAGAGCGACGTGGACCTGCTGGTCGATGTGCTGGGAGAACCGACGCCCTGGTTTCCCGGCGGACTGGTTGCGGATCTGGAGGAGTTGCTCGGGCAACGCGTGCAAGTCGTCATCCGCCGCTCGCTCAGCCCCTGGATTCGCGAGTCGGTCCTGAAGGACGCCGCTCCGCTGTGAATCGCGGCGGAAAGCCGGAGCGGGCCTACCTGCAGCACATTCTGCACTGCATTGGCCGAATTCGCGACGATGCGCGCGGGGGGAAAGAGGCCGTCTTCGCCTCGCCGACGCTGCAGGACGCGATCGTGCGCAATCTGCAGGTCCTGTGCGAGTCGACGCAGCGCCTCACGGAATCGACCAAGGCTCGCCACCCCGAGGTGGATTGGCGAGGGATCAGCGGCTTGAGGAACGTCCTGGTGCACAGCTACTTCGAGGTGGACCTGGAAACGATCTGGACGATCATCCAGCGGGACCTGCCGGTTCTGGAGAACGCGGCGCAGCAGTTGGCGGAAGAAGCCTGACTTCCGGGCGCGCCGGCACGGCCAGTGCCTCAGCGCCAGTTGCGCAGCACCGTGAACCGCGGATGCACCGCGCCCTCGGCGGGCGCCAGCACCAGGAACCGGCCGTCGGCGGCGACATCGTAGGGGCACGCCAGGTGCGTCCCGGCCGCGGCGTTCAGGGCGAACAGCTTCTGCGGCGTCCCGATCTGCGGCTTGGCCCACAGCGACACTGGCGCGGCCATCAAGTCCCCCGAGGCGGAAATGAAAAACAGTTCCTTGCCGTCCGTGCCGAAGCGGGCGCAGGCGCCGCCGCCCGTGGACACGGGGATCCGTTCCGTGGCCGGGTCGTCCGCCGCGGTCAGCGACTGCAGGTAGATCTCCTCCCGGCCGCTACGGGACGAAGTGAACGCCACCCACTTGCCGTTGGGCGAGAACTGCCCCTGCGTGGCGTCGAAGGCGGACTTGGTGAGTTCGAGCGCCTCGCCGCCGTCGACCGCGCGGGCGCGCAGCGCCAGGTGGCCCTCCGGGACGCGCTGCGAGTACAGGATCAGCTTGCCGTCGGGCGACCAGTGCCAGGCGAACTGGTTCTCGTTCGAAGTGGTGACGCGGCGCGCGGCGTCGGGATTCAGCGCGTTCTGGACATATAGATTCAGCACCCCGGAGCGCGAGGAGCTGAACAGCAGCGACTGACCGTCGCGCGACCAGGCGGGAAAGGCGTCGATGCCTGGCTCGTGGGTGAGCCGCGCGGCGGCGCCGCGGGCGAGGTCGGTCTGCCAGAGGTCCGTGGAGTTGGTCGCGGGATTGGCGCGTCCGAAGGCGAGCGCCGCGCCCGAGGGCGCAAGCGCCGGGTAGTTGTCAAAGCTGGAGGCGGCGGCCGCGCCGAGCACCCGGCCGTCCCGCGCGATCCACTGGAACGAAGTCCGGCCGCCGCCGGCGGCCCCCGCCACGATCAGGCCGTTGCGCGCCGCCGAGAAGTCCGGTGTCGCGGGCGCGCCGGCCAGGGGACGCGGTTCGCCCGTGAGCTTCCGCGCGCTGAGATCCAGCGCCTGCCATACCAGCCCCTGTTCCCGCGTATACAGGACTCCGCCGCCCGCCGCCACCGCGCGCGAGCGCACGCTGGCCAGCGCCGTCTGCTTCCCGTCCAGCGACCCCAGCATCACGCGCGAGTCCTCCGGGTTCTTGCTCAGCACCGTGTACAGGTAGTGCTGGCCGCCGGGCAGGAACCACGCCCAGGTGTGCGCGAAGTCGCCGCGCGCCTCGTCCACTTTCGTGACCGGTTCGGGCGTGCCGCCGTCGGCGGGAATCGAGAACAGGCCGCCAGTGGACGCCCGCGCGAAGAGGATCCGCCCCTGTGCGTTCCACGTGCCGCCGTCGCCCGCCGGCACCGCCGCCAGCGTGCGCACCGCGCCGCTGTCGAGGTCTACGCGCCGCAACTGGCACAGCGCGAAGAAGCCGATGGCTTTCGCGTCCGGCGACCAGAACGGTGAGTATGCTCCGCCGGTGCCTTTGAGCGGCCGGGCCTCGATCGAGTCCACGGCGCGGATCCAGAGGCTGGTGAGCCCGGCTGCATCGCTTCCGACGAAGGCCAGCCACTTGCCGTCCGGCGACACGGCGCTGCCGCCCGCCAGCGCCTGGTCCGGCACGACCCGGACGCCGTCCGGGGCCTCGATGGTGTAGGTCAGCGGCGGCGCGCCGGCTTCGGAAGCGCCACGCGGCCACAAGGCGCCCGCCCAGCCGGTGAGCGCCAAGGCCGCGATCGCCGCCACCAGCGGTTTCCGGCCGCCTTTTTTGGCGGGGGCGGCGGGATCCAGCCCCTTGGCGTTCGCCAGCCAGCGCAGGTCCAGTTCCAAATCGCGCGCCGAGTGCCGCCGCATTTCGGGATCCCGCTCCAGGCAGCCCCCGATCAAGTGCCGCAACTGCGGCGTCGGCAGCGGCGTCAGGTCGGGCAGTTCCGGCCGCGGCCCACTGAGGATCGAGGCGATGATGCTCGCCTGACTCTCGCCGTCGAACGGCTTCCTGCCGGTCAGCATCTCATGCACCAGCGCGCCGAAGCTGAAGACGTCGGCGCGGGAGTCGACCGGCTTGCCTTCGAGCTGCTCCGGGGCCATGTAATACAACGTGCCGACGACCATGCCCTCGCTGGTGAGGTCCTTCTTCTGGCCCGCGTCAAAGGGTTTGGCGAGCCCGAAGTCGAGCAGTTTCACGCCGCCCGGTGTCAGCATCACGTTCGCGGGCTTCAGATCGCGGTGGACGATGCCGCGCCGGTGCGCCGCCCACAGCCCGCCGGCGATATCCGCCGCGATGCGCAGCGCGTCGCCCGGGGGCAGCGCGCCGCGCTGCAGCCGCGAGGCCAGCGATTCGCCCTCGAGCAGTTCCATCACCAGGAAGTTGACGCCGCCCGCGCAACCGAGGTCGTGGAGCACGCAGATGCCCGGATGGTTGATGGCGGCGATCATCCGCGCTTCGCGTTCGAAGCGCTCCAGCCATTGCGCGTCGGCGGCCATTTCCGGGTGCAGCGTCTTGATGGCGACGTCGCGGCCCAGGCGCGTGTCCCGGGCGCGCCACACCTCGCCCATGCCGCCGGCGCCGATCGCGCCGAGGATCTCGTAAGGTCCGAGCCGTTGGCCCGCAAGAAGTCCCATGTGGTCCCGCAAGTCCCCCGATCACTGATCGGGCGGGGACCCGGGGTCCTTTAGGGACGGCTGCGGAGTTAGCGGCCGCCGCCCCGGCTGGACCGGGATTCGCGGTACTTGGCGGGCGTGATGCCCAGGTGGCGGCGGAAGATCGCCGAGAAATGGCTCTGGTCGGCGAAGCCGCACAGCACCGCGATCTCGGCCAGCGAGGCTTCGGAGCCGGCGATCATCGAGCAGGCTTGTTCCACGCGGCGGCGCCGGAGGTACTCGCCCACCGTGCAGCCGAAGTGACGCCGGAACTCGCGCGCCAGGTGCACCCGATGGACGCCCGCCACGCGCGCGATGTCGGCCAGGTTCAGCGACTCGCGGAAGCGCTGGTCCAGCGAATGGCGCACCGTCCGCAGCCAGCGCGGCGCCGAACTCAGCCCCGGCTCCGCGGCGGCGCGCGCCACCTCGGCAAGCGACTCCAGCAGGATCCCCTGCATCGCCAGCTCCGCCAGCGGATCCGGCGACTGGAACTCGCTCTCCATACGCTGCACCAGCCATTGCGCGACTACGCCGGTCACCGACCCGGGTTGGGCGGGCAGCCGGCCATCTTCCTTAATGGGTGCGAGCGCGGGTTCGGTCAACCGGACCACCAGGCAATGCGTCTCCCGCTCGATGCGGGTGACATGGGTGAGTCCCGCGGGAACGAAGTACACCGAGCGGGCCTCGCCGGCGGTCTCCTTGCCGGGGTAGGTCTCCGTAAAGCGGCCTTCGAGCAGATAGACCAGATTCGTATGCGGATGCGAATGCGCGTCGATAACGAGACCGGCGGGATACACCTGCTCCGTGACGCGGATGTCGCCGAGGCTCCTCTCCCTCCGGATCGTGGAGGACTCGAGGTGCGGAGCGCTGACAGTCATGGATGCCATCCTTGATTCGACTCTGCTTCTAGACTTTGACGAAATAACCTTCGAAAGGTTCCACGAAGACGGGCGTTATCCTGAAGACGATGGAGATCGCCCGCTTTTACCCGATCCTCGATACCGCCCTTCTGGTACGGCGTTGCATAACGCTGGAGGATGCGGCGGCGGCATTACTGTCCGCAAACGCGAAAACTGTCCAGTTCCGGCACAAAGGACAATTCAAGGCGCATATGTTCGAAACCGCGGAGCGCATCGCGGCGCTGTGCCGCGCGGCCGGGGCGCAGTTCGTGCTGAACGACCGGGCGGATCTGGCAATGTTGATCGAGAAGGCTGGGGTCCATGTGGGGCAGACGGACCTGGCGCCCCGGGACGTCCGGAGCGTGCTCGGCGGGGGACGGCTGGCAGGTTTTTCGACCCACAACGAGGCGCAGTTGCGCGCGGCGGCGGCGGAGCCGGTGGATTACGTCGCGCTGGGGCCGATCTTCGGGACCGGATCGAAGGAGAACCCGGATCCGGTGGTTGGGGTCGGCGAGCTGCGGCGGTTACGGCCGCTGGCGGGCAAGCGTCCGCTGGTGGCGATCGGGGGCATCACGAAGGACCGGGCGGCGGAGGTGTATGCGGCGGGCGCGGATTCGATCGCGGTGATCGGGGATCTGTTTCCGGAGCACGCAACGCCCGCGGCGGTGGAGCGGCGGGCGCGGGAGTGGTTGACGTCATAAGGCCGTTGCGCCAGCGCGCTGGCGAGGCTGCAGGCGTTTCGCGTTCGAACGGGATCCGCGGCTGGTCGTGGGATCTCTTTCGGCACCCTCTTCGGCGGTGTCATGGTCACATTCGGGACCGAGAATGCCGGCTTGGGATTGGCGATCATCGCCGGTGGCTTCGCCGGGTCCCTGCTGGCGTTTAGCCTGCGGCAAGCGAAGTACGTCTTGTATCTCTAGCGGGTTCGCGTCCACTACTTCGCCGGCCAGCGGTCGCGGAACGCGGCGACCTCGCGCGGATGCGCGTGGTAGTCGAACGCGCCTTTCGAGAGCGCCTCGAAATGGTACAGCTCCGCCTCCGGCACGTAGACATTCGTGAGCCCCCGTTCGCCGAGGCGCAGGCAAAGATCCACGTCGTTGAAGGCGATCGCGAAGCGCTCTTCGTCGAACCCGCCCATTTTCAGGAACAGCGCGCGGCGGATGGCGAGGCACGCGCCGGTGACCGCGGGCGCCGGACGCGGCTGGTCGAGCCACCGCGCGAGATCCGCATCCAGCGGATCGGCGAACCGAAATGCGTTGCGGTACATCCCCTGCGGCGTGCTTTCGATGCCGGCGTGCTGGATGAGGCCATTCGGATAGAGGAGCCGGGCACCGGCGGCGCCGCAGCGCGCCTCCGCCGCCCAGCCAGCCAGCGCGGCGAGCCAGTCCGGGCGGATCGCCTCGACATCGTCGTTCAGAAACACCAGCAGTTCCGCGGCGGCGGCTCTGGCGGCTGCGTTGTTCATGGCGGCGAACGAGAACGGACGGCGCCGCCAGTCGAACCACTGGACGCGGTGCCGGGCGGCGAGTTCGCGGATCGCCGCACCGCGGGAATTGTCGATGACGGTGACCGTGTAATCGGGGTAATCCGTGCGCGCGGCAAGCGCGGTGAGGTTCCGGTGGAGCACGCGGGCATTGCCCCCGGAGGAGATCAGGATCGCGGCGGAGGGCGTGGCCGGGCGGACGGGGCGGGCGAGGAGGGGCGGCGGAGGCACGGGGGCAGGCGGCAGCCGCTCCAGAGTCCGTTGGAGACGCTGGACGGTGCGGCCGGCGCGGCGGAAGTCGAGGCGGACGCGCACCGGTCCGACGGGCACGGGGAGGGCAGCGAGGAATCCGGCGCCCGGGTGGTCGGGGCGGGGGAGTCCGGTGGCGGCGAGCACTGGATCGTTACCGGGCACGTGGATGCGGACTTCGTCCATGCCGGTAGCCCAGCCCCGGAGGATCAACGAGCGAGAGGAGAACTGCGGGGTCGCGGGAGCGTCACAGCCGGCGGGAGCGTGGCTGCGGCGGTCGCGGATCCAGCGGCCGAGGGCAGTACGCAGCGACTTAGCGGTATGGGAAAGCGACATCCGGGGTCCGGGATAGGCGGCCGCTCCCTAGAATAATCCAATCCCGGAGGCCGTTCCCGAGCTATTTTCCGTAGTCTTTTCAATCACTCCCGGGGGACAGACAATTTCCCGATTTGCCCCTATACTTGGGGCCGGTGGCTCAGGTTGCCCCAGAACGGGCGGCCGGCGCGGCGTCGCCGGGCCGTCAGATCGACGAAGCGTTGCGGGACCGCCTGCGCGCCGGGACCTTGCTGCAATCGGTGATCGCCAGCCTGGTGGTGCTAGGCACCGAGGTCGGGGCGCGGAACGGGACGCTGCTCGCGACCTTTCTGACGGCCATCGCCGTGACGATGGTGGCGCGGTTAGCGCTGGCGCGCATGGCTACGCCGCTGCCGGAGTGGTGGCGCGGGGCTTTGCATGTGACGATGGCCGGGAACGGGCTGGCGTGGGGTCTGCTGGCCGTGGCCGCGATGGTGCAGTTCGGGGTGACGGACTGGAGTACGTTTTTCGTTTCGCTGATCTGCCTGGGGCTGGCGTCGGCGGCGGTGCACACGACGACGCCGGACCACCGGCTGGGCCGGACGTACCTGGCGACGCTGCTCGGTCCGATGGTGGTGGCGGGGCTGGCGGCCGGGTCGCCGCAGACGCGATTGCTCGCCACGGTGAGTGCGGGGTACCTGGGGTATCTGCTGGCGCAGACGCGGCGCGCCGCGCGGCATTATCTGGACGCGGCCAACGGCCGGGAACTGCTGCGGGTGCGGGCGGCGGAGTGCGAGCTGGCCAAGGAGACGGCGGAGCAGGCGAGCCGGACCAAGAGCGAGTTCCTGGCCAACATCAGCCACGAGTTGCGCACGCCCTTGAACGGCGTGATCGGGATGACGTCGCTCGCGCTGGGCACGCCGCTAAACGGGGAGCAGCGCGAGTACGTGGAGACGGCGCGCGATTCGGCCAAGAGCCTGCTGAACCTGGTGAACCAGTTGCTGGACTTTTCGCGCATCGACGCGGGCAAAGTCGAACTGCAGCATGCGCCGTTCCGGATCCGGGAGCTGGCGGCGCAGGTGGCCGAGCCGTTTCACGCGGTGGGCGAGTCCAAGGGACTGCGATTCCTGCTCGCCGTGGATCCCGAGGTGCCGGCGGTGCTGGAGGGCGACGCGCGGCGGTTGCGGCAGGTGCTGGTGAATCTGTTCAGCAACGCGGTGAAGTTCACGCCCCGGGGTGAAGTGGAACTGCGGGTGACCGCCGCGATCGTGAACGCGCGGTCGGCGGGGCTGCTTTTCAGCGTGCGGGATACCGGCATCGGGATCGAGCCGGAGAAGCAGGCCACGGTGTTCGAGCCGTTCGAGCAGGCGGACACGTCGAGCCGGCGGCGGTACGGCGGCTCGGGGCTGGGCCTGACGATTTCCTCGCGGCTGGTGGCGCTGTTCGGCGGCCGCATCTGGGTGGAGAGCGAGGCCGGGGCCGGCAGCACGTTCCATTTCACGGCGCAGTTCGGGATTCCCGCGGCGGGGGCGGAGACGCCGGCGCAGGGGCTGCGGACGCGCAGGCCGCGGAGGATCCTGGTGGCCGAGGACAACGCGATCAACCGCAAGGTGGCGACGGCGATGCTGGAACGCTGGGGTCACCGGGTGATCCACGCGGCGAACGGGCGGGAAGCGGTAGAACGCTACTACGATTCGGGGCCAGACCTGATCCTGATGGACATCCAGATGCCGGAAATGAACGGATGGGAGGCGACGCAGGCGATCCGGCGATCGGAGGCCTTGAACGGACGGCACATTCCGATTCTGGCGCTGACCGCCGGGGTCCACGACGAAGACCGGCGGCGCTGTTTCGATGTCGGCATGGATGTGTTCCTCTCGAAGCCATTCGAGGCCGAGAAGGTGTTTCATGCCATCGAGGATCAGTTCGGCGAGGCGCTTATCGCAGGCTGAGGCCGCCGTCGACGGCAAGGATCTGGCCGGTGATGAAGTCGCTGGCGCCGAGGAAGAACTCCACCGCGGAGGCGATCTCGTCGCCGGTGCCGGCGCGGCCGGCGGGCGTGAGGGCGATCTGGGTGCGGATGCGCTCGTCCTGAGCCTCCGCGAACGGGATGACGCCGGGCGCCACCGAGTTCACGCTGATGCCGCGGACTGCCCAGGCCTTGGCGAGGGCCTTGGTCAGCATGATGACGCCCGCTTTCGAGGCGCAGTAGTGGGCGTGCTCGGCCCACGGTCGCAAGCCGCCGAGCGAACTGATATTCACGATGCGGCCGCCCTCCGGCATGTGCTTGGCGGCTTGCTGGCAGCAAAAGAACACGGCCTTGAGGTTCACGGAGTGGATGAAGTCCCAATCGGCTTCGGTGACTTCGAGGGGATCGAACTTGGTGAAGCGCGCGGCGTTGTTTACGACGCCGTCGAGACGCCCAAAGTGTCCGGCGACCTCGTCAAAGAGCCGCTCGATCTCGGGGACCCTTTCGAGATCGGCGCGGAAGGTCGGCGCGCCGCCGCACGCCGCGGCGGTCTGCTCCGCTTCGGCCTGGGAACCGTTGTAGTGGATGGCGACGCGCGCGCCGGAGGCGGCGAGGCGCAGGGCGATGCTGCGGCCGATGCGTCGGGCCGCGCCGGTGACGAGGATCGCCTTGCGGTTCAGGACGGACATACCAACATGATCGCTCAGGCGGTCCGCTCCGCGAGGTAAACGCCGCCGAGCACCAGCGCGCCGCCGGCGAAGAACGAGGCGGTCAGCGGCTCGCGGAGGATCGGGACGGCGAGCATCGTCGCCAGGAAGGGCTGGAGGTAGCTGAACATGGAAACGCGCGACGGCGGGATGCGCGCGATGGCGTGGGAGAAGATGAGGTACGCGATCACGGACGGGAACGCGGCCAGGAACAGAACGTAGATCCAGGTGGGCGGCGAGACGCCGGCGAGGTCGAGTCCGCGTGCGTCCCACAAGGCGATGGGCAGCATCACCACGGCGGAGACGGCATACAGCAGCGTATTGAGCGGCACGGAGCCGATGCGGCGGCTGAGGTCGCGGCTCAACACCGAGTATCCGGCGAAGAAGAAGACAGAAAGAAAGATCAGGAAGTCGCCGGCGAGCGACGCTCCGGAGTTCTTGCCCGGCAGGACTTGCAGCACCACGACGCCCGCGATCGCCAGCGTGATGCCGAAGATCCGCGCAGGGCGGAACTTCTCGTAGCCCTTGGCCACGCTGCCCATCCACACCATTACCGGGCTGGTGGCGATGATGAGGGAAGCGTGCGCGACGCTGGTGCGCTTGAGGCCCGCGACGAACAGCAGTTGGTTCAAGGCGATCCCGAGCAGCGCCAGCGCGGTGATCCAGCCCAGGTCGGCGCGCCTCCAGAGCGGGGCCTCCGGATTCCGGCGGCGCCACCACAGAAAGATCGCGGCCATCAGCAGGGCCGCGATAGTGATGCGGATCCCGGGCAGGAACATCTGCGGCAGCTCGCGGAGGGCGAGCTTGCCGACGGGAAAGCTGGTGGCCCAGCTCGCCACCATGGCCAGAATCAGCAGGTAGAGCCGGGCCCGGGAACCGCCTTCGCTCAACTCAGGACTTCCTCGCGCACGGTCACCTGCTTGAGGAACGCGTGGTCGAGCGGGAACCCGAAGCCGGGATCCTCGCGGACGGTGATGGTGCCGCGCGGCGAGACTTCCACTTCCGGGGCGATGATGTCCTTCTTCCAGTAGCGCTGGGAGGCCGAGACGTCGCCGGGCAGCACGAAGTTCGGCAGCGTGGACATGGCGATGTTATGGGCGCGGCCGATGCCGGATTCGAGCATGCCGCCGCACCACACGGGGATGCCGGCGGCCTGCGCGATGTCGTGCACACGCTTGGCGTCGCGGAAGCCGCCCACGCGGCCCAGCTTGATGTTGATGATGCCGCAGGCCTTCAGCTTGACGGCCTGCTCGGCCTTGTGCGGATCCTTAATGCACTCGTCGAGGCAGATCGGCGTCTTCATCTGCGCCTGCAGCTCGACGTGGTCGATGATGTCGTCCCAGGCGAGCGGCTGCTCCACCATCATGAGGTTGAATTCGTCGAGCTGCTTCAGCAGGTCGATGTCCTTCAGCGTGTACGCGGAGTTGGCGTCGCCCATCAGGCGGATCTTGGGGAACTCCTGGCGGATGGCTCTCATCACCGTGATATCCCAGCCGGGCTTGATCTTCACCTTGATCCGCTGGTAGCCGGCGCTGACTTCCGTCTCGATTTTCTTGAGCAACTCGGGAATCGAGTTCTGGATGCCGATGGAGACGCCGCAGGCGATCTCTTTGAGGGCGCCGCCGCCGATCTCCTGATAGAGGGGCCGCTGGTTCAGCCGCGCGGCGAGGTCCCAGCAGGCGACCTCAAGACCGCCGCGCGCCATTTTGTGGCCGCGGATGTGGTCGGTGCGCGCGGCGACATCGCCCGGCGCGTCGAACTTGTGTTGCAGCACCTGCGGCGCGATGAAGTGGCGCAGCACCAGCCACTGCGACTCGGTCCACTCCTCGTTGTAAAACGGGTTTTCGCCCGCCGTGCACTCGCCCCACCCGGACACGCCGTCGCAGACCACCTCGACCAGCACCATGTCGCGCTCATAGGTGCGGCCGAAGCTGGTCTCGAAGAAGTGCACCAGCGGCATCTTGATGTGTCGAAGAACAATCCGATCTATCTGGAATCCCATTGGCCTAGCAAATATGTCCCGCGGTCGCCGCCTCGCTCGAAGCCGACCACCGCCAGACCCTTTCCGAAGTATTCAACAAATTGCGCACTGACTTTTTTCTGGATCTCCCGCGCGCGCGCGGCGTCGGCGCGGCGCAGCTCCTGGATATCGTTGGGGACCTCGATGCGCGCTTCGATCGCCGGGCGCGGCAGAGGGGCGCCGGCGAGGATCGCGTGGACGCGCGGATGGTCCAGCCACCATTCGGGGTAGCAGCGGTCCGTCGGCAGGCCGGTGTGGAGCGAGCTGGAAGTGACCCCGTACTGGTCGAGCGCGTAGCGGCGGATGATGCAGCCCAGCTTCTCGATGTTGAGGTAAGCGTTCTTGAGCTCCAGCGGATCGAAGGTCCACTCCATCAGCTTGACGCCGCGCGCCAGCGCCTCGTCGCGCTGCGCGAGCTTCAGCTTCTGGCCGATCTGATGATTGCGGTACTCGGGCAGCACGGCGAGCATCTGGCTGTGGATGTACGGGACAGGCCCCGGCTTAATGCCGGCGAAGGCCATGCAGAAGCCGACCAGCTTCGCGCCGTCAAACGCGCCGAAGACCTGGCCGCCGACCTTGGAGGCGACAACGAACACGCGCAGCGGGATCAGGTCGGCATCCGAAAAGCCCCACACCTGTTGCTGCATCTGGATGGCGGCGCGCAGATCCTCGAGCGCAGTGAGGAAGCGGGTCTCGATCACGGGGTCCGTTTGGCCTCCTGCCACAGGGATTCCATTTCTTCGAGAGACGTGTCTTTCCAGGCGCGGCCGGAGGCCGCGACGCCGCGCTCGACATGGGCGAAGCGGTTGCGGAACTTAGCGTTGGTGCGGCGTAGCGCCTGCTCGGGATCGACCTTGAGGAAGCGCGCCAGGTTCACGATGGTGAATAGCAGGTCGCCGATCTCCCCTTCGCGCTCCTCGGGCGTTTCCGCCTTCTCGATTTCGGCCAGTTCCTCGTGCACCTTCGCGAGCACGCCGGCCAGGTCCGGCCAGTCGAAGCCGGCTCCCGCGGCGCGCGAGGAAATCTGCGCGGCCTCCTGCAAGCCGGGCAGCGCGCGCGGGATGCCGTCGAGCAGCCCGCCCGGAGCGGCCTTCTGTTTTTTCTCGGCGGCCTTGATCTCGTCCCAGCGGGCTTTCACGGCGTCCGGCGTCTTAGCGTCGCCGTCGCCGAAGACATGCGGGTGCCGCCGCACCAGTTTCTCGTTGATGGCGTCGAGCGAATCGGCGATCGAGAAGTGGCCCGCTTCGCGCGCCATCTGTGCGTAGAAGACGGCCTGGAGCAGGAAGTCGCCGAGTTCTTCGGAGAGGTCCTGCCAGTCGCGCCGGTCGATCGCGTCCAGCACCTCGTAGGTTTCTTCGAGGGTGTAGGGCTTGATGGTGTCGAAGCTCTGCTCGCGGTCCCAGGGGCAGCCGTCCGGCGCGCGCAGGCGTTCCATGAGATGGACCAGGCGCTCGAACTTTTCCCCTGCCGCAGTCATGTTTCCGGAGATCCTCAGGGTAACATGTAGGCCATGATGGACGGCGTGCGCCACGCCACTGCCGCGGAGGTCCCCCTCGTGCGGGAGCTGCTGGTGGAGTACTCAGCGGCTCTCGGCGTTGACCTGTGCTTTCAGAACTTCGCGGAGGAACTGGCGGGCCTGCCCGGAGAGTACGCGCCGCCGCGCGGCGCGCTGCTGGTGGCGGAGGACCTGGGCGGTTGCGTCGCGCTCCGCGCGCTGGACGAGCGGACGGCGGAGATGAAGCGCCTGTACGTGCGGCCCTCGCACCGCGGCCGGGGGCTGGGACGGCGGCTGGCGGAAGCGGCGGTCGCCGAGGCGCGGGCGCTCGGCTACCGGTCGCTCAAGCTCGACACGCTGCCCTCGATGGCCGAGGCGCAGCGGATGTACGAGGCGATGGGCTTCCGCGACACCGCGGCGTACCGGCCGAATCCAGTGCCGGGAGCGCGCTATCTCGAACTGCCGCTCGGCTGAGGCTGCGCGACGATCAGGAAACGAGCCTTGCCGTTGTCGTCGTTTTCCACGAAGCGGGCCTCGAAACGCTCCACGCGGAAGCCGGCGGCTTCCACTTCCGCGCGCGCGATTTCCCCGGCGATGGTGTGGCCGCCGGTCTGCTGCTCCCGGGTCACTCCCTCGCGGCGCGGCAGCGCGTCCACCAGCACGAGCCGCGCGCCGGGGCGCAAGGCGTCGCGAATGCCGGCCAGCATTTTTCCGGGCTCGCGGAACTCGTGATAGGCGTTGACGACGATGGCGCCGTCGAGCGATCGCGGATCCAGCGCCGGGCTCTCCGCCGTGCCCAAGCGGGCCTCCACGTTCTGGACCGCCTGCTTCGCGGCGCGGCCGCGGAGGGTGGCGAGCCGGCTTTCGCTGACGTCCACGGCGATCACTTTGCCGGCGACCTTCGCCAGGCGAAGCGTGTAACGGCCCTCGCCGGCGCCGATGTCGGCGTACACGCCGCCGGCCTTGGCCTCCAGGGCCGCGAAGATGTCCGCCACCCGGTGCTGGCGAGCCCAGGTGTCGTCCGCCAGCAGGGGCAGGGCCGCGAGGATCGCGCAGGAGAGACGCCGCATGCTGTTTTGGACGCGCGCCGGGGATCTTGGTAAGCAGGGACCAATGGCGTTTCGCTCGCGGTTTCGCTAGGCTAAATGCAGTCCGCTCTATGACCTCCCCCTCCCGCGCCGGACGCAAACGTAAAGTTACGCCGCCCGTCCAGTTGCACATTGCGGGCGTGGAGCCGGCGGCACCCGTGGCTTCCAACCGCGACCTGTTCCTGAACCGCGAGCTGAGCCTGCTGGAGTTTCAGCGCCGGGTGCTGGACGAGGCGCGCGATCCGCGGAATCCGCTGTTGGAGCGGTTGAAATTCCTCGCTATTGTCGGCTCGAACCTGGACGAGTTCTTCATGGTGCGCGTGGCGGGCCTGAAGGATCAGATTGCCGCGGGGATCCTGGAGGTCGGCCCCGACGGGCTCAATCCAGCCGAGCAACTGGCGGCCATCCGCGAGCGGGTGACGGCGCTGCTGCGTGACGCACACATCACCTTCCGGGACGAGATCGTGCCCGCGCTGGCCGAGAAGGACATCCACATCCTGGGGTACGCGCAGCTCTCCGACGGGCAGCGCGCCAAGGCCGACGCGTATTTTCACGAGATCGTCTTTCCGGTACTGACGCCGCTGGCCTTTGACACCGGGCGGCCGTTTCCGCACATCTCGAACCTGAGCCTGAACCTCGCGATCCTGATCCGGGACCAGGAGGGCGTGGAGCGATTCGCGCGCGTGAAGGTGCCGGACACGCTGCCGCAACTGGTGACGGTCTCTTCGAGCGGCGGCGCGCGCCTCAGCCTGGTATGGCTGGAGCAAGTGATCTCGGCGAACCTCGGGGCGCTGTTTCCCGGCATGGAGGTGGTGGAGGCGCATCCCTTTCACGTCACGCGAAACGCGGACGTCGCCATCCAGGAACTGGAGGCGGCGGACCTGCTCGAGACCATCGAGGAGGGAATCCGGGCGCGGCGCTTCGCCACGGTGGTGCGGTTGAAGGTGGACCGCGACATGCCCGAGGAGATGTTGAAGCTGCTGGTGGACAACCTGGAGGGCGAGGAGGAGGTCTTTCGCATCGAGGGTCCGCTGGGGCTGAGCCGCCTGCGCTTCCTGTCGGCGCTGGACCGGCCCGACCTCAAGGACGCGCCCTTCCAACCCACCGTGCACCCGAGCCTGGAACCGGCCAGCGAGCCGGAGGACATGTTCGCGGCCATCCGGCGCCAGGACATCCTGCTGCACCATCCCTTCGACTCTTTCCAGCCCGTGGTGGAGTTCTTGCAGAAAGCCGCGCGCGATCCGAACGTGCTCGCGATCAAGATGACGCTGTACCGCATCGGGCGGAACTCGCCGGTGGTGGAGGCGCTGCTGGAGGCGCTGGAGAACGGCAAGCAGGTGGCCGTGCTGGTGGAACTGAAGGCGCGGTTCGACGAGGAATCGAACATCGAATGGGCGCGCGCCCTGGAACGCGAGGGCGTGCACGTGGTCTATGGGCTGGTAGGGCTCAAGATCCACAGCAAGGTGACCTTGGTGGTGCGGCGCGAAGGCGAGCGGATCCGCCGCTATGTGCACCTCGCCACCGGCAACTATAATCCGGTGACGGCGCACCTCTATACGGACCTGGGCCTGTTCACGGCGGACGAATCCATCGGCGCCGACGCGACGGACCTGTTCAATTACCTGACGGGCTACTCCGCGAAGAACGACTACCGCAAGCTGCTGGTGGCGCCGATCAACATGCGCCAGCGCTTCCGCGCGCTGATCGAGCGGGAGATCGAACACCAGAAGGCCGGGCGCCCCGCGCACCTGATCTTCAAGCTGAACGCCTTGCAGGACCGCGAGATGATCGAGCTGCTGTACCAGGCGTCGCAGGCGGGCGTCCGGTGCGACCTGCTGGTGCGCGGTATCTGCTGCCTGCGCCCGCAGGTGCCGGGGATCAGCGAAAACATCCGCGTCACCAGCATCGTGGGGCGGTTCCTGGAACACAGCCGCCTCTTTTACTTCAAGAACGGCGGCGCCGAAGAAGTGTACCTCGGCTCGGCGGATCTGATGCCGCGCAACATCAACCGGCGCGTGGAAACAATCACGCCGGTGGAGGATCGCCGGCTGGTGCGGATGCTGCGGCAGGAGATCCTGGCGACGTACCTGGCGGACAACACGCAGGCGCGGGTGATGCAGCCCGACGGGTCGTATGCGCGGCTGCAACCGAAGCGCGGCGAGAAGTCGGTGCACGCCCAGGCGTGGCTGCTCAACCGGGCGCTGAGCCGGCGGCGGGACTAGGCTTCGCGCACCGGCTCCAGCCGCGGTGAGAGTACCTGCAGCAGCGCGAGAGCCAGCAGATACGCCAGGCCGGCGACCACGAACATCGGCTGGTACCAGCCCGGATCCCGTTGCAGCACGCGGCCCGCGAACTCCGCGATCAGGATGCCGCCGAAGCCGCCCGCGGCACCGGCCAGTCCCATGGCGCCGCCCACCGCGCGGCGGGGAAACAGATCCGTCACCAGCGTGTACACGTTCGCCGACCACGCCTGGTGGCAGCCCGCGGCGATACCGATCAGCCCGACCGCCACCCACGGGTCCCGCGCCCGCGCCGCGAAGATCACGACCGGCATGATCGCCGCGAACAACCCGAGCGCCGTCTTGCGCGCGGCGTTGACGCTCCAGCCGCGCGCCAGCAGCGCCGAGGAGAGATAGCCGCCGAAGATGGAGCCGAGGTCCGAGATCACGTAGACCGTGGTCAGGTACGGGATGATCGCCGTATCGCGCAGCCCGTGCTCGCGATCGAGGAACTTCGGCAGCCAGAAGAGGTAGAACCACCACACGGGGTCCGTCAGCAGTTTCGCCGCCGCAACCGCCCACAGTTGCGGCGTGCGCAGCAGCGTACGCCAGGGCGCCGCCGCCTCCCGGGCCGGCGCCGGACCCGAGCGGATCCAGGCCCGTTCCTCCGCGCCGAGCCGCGAATGCTCCTCCGGCGCCCGGTAGAACCACCACCACCCCGCGAGCCACAGGAACCCGAGCGCCCCGGTCGCCAGGAACGCGCCCTGCCAGCCGAAGCGCGCCGCCAGCAGCGGCACCAGGATTGGGGCGGCGATCGCGCCGACGTTCGTGCCGCCGTTGAAGATCCCCATGGCGAGCGCGCGTTCCCGCGCGGGAAACCACTCGCCGATCGCTTTCACCGCCGCCGGAAAATTCGCCGCCTCGCCGAGCCCCAGGACGAAGCGCGCCGCGGCGAAGCCCGCGGCGGAACCCGCCAGCGCGTGTCCCATGGCGGCGAGCGACCAGACGACGATGGCGAGCGCGTAGCCGAGCTTCACGCCGACGCGGTCGAGCAACGCGCCCGAGACCGCCATCATGCCCGCATACGAGATCTGGAACGCGATGACGATGCGCCCGTAGTCGAGTTCCGACCAGCCGATCTCGCGTTGCAGGCGCGGTGCGAGGATCGCCAGCACCTGGCGGTCGATGTAGTTGATCGCCGTCGCGAGAAAGAGCAGCGCGCAGATGTACCAGCGCAGGTGGCGGATCAGGCGCGCGTCTCCTTCAGGCGATAGAGCCGCTCGCCGGCGTTCTCGACCAGCAGGATCCCCTCGGCTTCCCGGCCGCGCCAGACTTCGAGCCGGATGGACGCCGGGTCCAGATAGCCGAGGTTCACGCGTTCGCAGACCTCGCGCGGGATCCCGGTGGCGAGCGTCACGCGAATGCGCGGCGTTTCGACGCCGGTCGCCGCGTCGTACTCCCCGATGCCGCGCAGGTGCGTGCTGTGCGCCAAAACGCCGCCCGGATAATGCGCGAACCGGGGCCACTGTTTCACGAAGTAGTCGCGGACGTGGTAGCCGATCTCCTCGATCCCCGCGCCGTGCGTGGAGCTGAGCTCGCGCAGATCCGGCGCGTAGAGGATCACTTCGCCGCCCGCGGCGATCACGGGTTCCACCTTGTACATGCCCTTGGCGGCGGTCCACAGGTCCTCATACCGGCTCGGCATGACGCTGAGTACGCGGTGCACCGGCCGGTCGAGCCAGGTGACGTGCCGTTCCGCCGACAGGTCCGCGGCGCGGGACCAGGCATCCTCCGGCGCGCCGTGAAACAGCCCGGCAAGTCCGTCGCCTTCCACCACCATGGCCAGGCAATACCGAGGCGTCGGAATCAGCGCCGCCGCCCGGTCGATCAGGCGGCGCACCGGAGTGTGCTTCACGCCGATCACCGCGTAGCTCGTGATCACCGCGCCCAGCCAGTGCGAAACGTTGATCACTTCGGGTCCGGAGACGCCGGGGAAGAAGTACTTGTTGCCGCCCGAATAGCCGACTACCTCGTGCGGGAACACGGGTCCGCACACCAGCGCGACGTCGGCATCGAGCACCATGCGGTTGAGGCGGACTGGTAGCGCCCCGGTGAGTGTCCCCTCGCTGATCGCGGCGATCTCGTTCGCGGGAATCTCGCCCACCGTGGCGAACGTTGCGTCTTTCTCCCACGCATGGTTGTGGACGTCCGCCAGCGCGCCGGTGAGTTGCACGATCGCCGCGTCGTCCATGGGCTTGTGGGTGCCGAGCGCGATCAGGAAGTCGAGCTGGCGGGCGCGGCCGGCCAGTTGCTCGCGCAGCATCCCGCACATCAGGGCCGTGGGACCGGAGCGCGTGCCGTCGGGGATCACGACCAGGATGCGCTTGCCGTCCGGACGGATGCGCTCCATCGCTTCGGCGATCGTGGCGCGGATCTCGGCGTGGGAAAGGAGCATCGTTTCAGACTCCGCTGTCCGCCGAGAAGCCGCCGTCGACGGGGATCACCGCGCCGGTGACGAACGCGGCGTCGTCGGAGAGCAGCCACAGCGCGGGACCCACCAGGTCCCGGGGATCGCCGAAGCGGCCCATCGGCGTGTGCGCGAGCACGGCCTCGCCCCGCGGCGTCCGGACCCCGGTGGCCGGGTCTGTCAGCAAGCCGCGGTTCTGCTCGGTGAGAAAGAATCCGGGCGCCAGCGCGTTCACCCGGATGCGCGGCGAATACTCGCGCGCCAGGTGCACGGCCAGCCAGCGCGTCGTGTTCTCCAGCGCCGCCTTCGCCGCCGAGTAGCCGATCACCCGCGTCAGCGGCCGTCCCGCGCTCATCGAGGAAACGTTCAGGATCGCGCCCGCGCCCCGCTGCGCCATCCGCCGGCCCACCACCTGACTGACCAGCACCGTCCCGAGCCAGTTCAACTCGACGATCCCGCGCAGCGCTTCTTCGGACAGGTCGAAGAACTTCCGCTCCGGTTGCGTCATGGCTTCCGGACGGTTGCCGCCCGCGCCGTTCAGCAGCAGATCGATCGGGCCGAGTTCGCATTCGGCCTGCTCCACGGCAGCTTCCACCTCGTCCCGCCGCAGCACGTCGCCCGGAACGGCGAGGGCGCGCGCCCCCTCCGGGAAGGTCGCAAGCACCCGCCGCGCCTTGTCCATGTCCCGCGCCAGCAGGCACACCGCCGCGCCCTCCGCCGCCAGCGCCCGCGCGAGTTCCCGGCACAGGACCCCCGTACCGCCCGTGACGAAGGCCGTGCGACCCGCGAACCGGCTCATGCGCTGCCTCCGAACGCCGCAAA
This sequence comes from uncultured Solibacteraceae bacterium, assembly GCA_964471915.1. Classification (GTDB taxonomy): domain Bacteria; phylum Acidobacteriota; class Terriglobia; order Bryobacterales; family Bryobacteraceae; genus JAIEPW01. The sequence continues at coordinate 93,593 of CAYYID010000003.1, forward strand.
GTGCCTGCGGAAGTGCCGCTCCACCGCGGTGTGGCAGGCATCCTCGTGGCGCGCGAGCGATTCGCGCAGACGAGACCCGAGCTCGGGGTCCTGGATCACGGAGCCGAAGGTCACGTGCAGGATCTCGCGAGCATGGAAGTCGTCGAGCAGATTCACGGGCGCCATCTTTTCGACCTCCGCCGAGACATGATAGGTCGCCCGGTCCTCGGGGTAGCGGCGCCGGGCGAGCGCGACGACTTCCGCGAACAGCGGCGCGTCGTGTTCGCTCACCACGCGCAGCGCTTCGAGGTACGAGGTCCCGGCGGTCTTGAGGTGCACTCGTGATCCGGCGATCCGCGCCACGACCGGGTAGATGGCGAACTTGTCGGATCCCGAATGCAGGCTCAGCTTGTAAGGGCCGTACTCGCTTTGGATCCGGAAATGCTCCGCGAAGTTCCGGGCGAACGCGTCGAGATCGCCGAGGTAGTCCACGCCCTTTTCGAACGTGCCGAGGTACCGGGGCGCCAGGCTCACCCAGCGCACCCCGAGCCGGCGCAGCTCGTGCGCCAGATAGGCGTGCTCGGCGGGTGAGGTGACGGTGTCCGTTTCGTCGACGCTCATCTCCATTTCGAACGGCCGCCCGGACATCGTCTCGGCCAGGCGCCGGTACATTGCGGCGGTATGCAACACCACGCGACCGTATTTCACGGCGGCCCGCGCTACTTCTTCCTCCGGTCCAGGAATGGCGCGGCGTACGTCGGCCCAGGTGGTCTCCAACTGGCCCCAGGGAAGATCGGGCAGGCGGTGCGCGAGTTCGGCCGCGCCCGCGGTGTCCGCCGCCGCGTCCACGTGCGCGCCCGGGTCGATGGTGAAAAAGGTATAGCCGGCAGCCGCGAAGGCATCGATGTCCGCGACAGTCTTCAAATGATCCGCGTCGGCGCCGAAACCCTCGCGCCAGCCCTCGCGGAACGCGCCCCAAACCGCGTCGTCGAGCACCTGGCGCGGGGTGCGTCCCGTGCGGGCGTTCTCCCGGACCGACTGCTGCGCGAGGATCGCCGCGAAGCCGCTGTCTCGCAGCGCGCGCACGTGGCCCGGCGTGGCGAGGCCGAGACGGTCGCCGCAGCCGGCGGAACGCGCCAGCCCGAGGACGCTCGGCTGCAGGTGCGGAACCCGCGCGCGCAGCGCCGCCAGATTCTCCGCGGTGGGCCGCGCGAGCGTCAGCGTCCGGCCGCCCGCGATCGGCTCCCGCTCCCCGCCGAAGCCCGGCACGCCCGCCGTGATCTCCGCGAGCAGCCCCTCGCCGCGCCGGCGGACGAAGCACAACTCCGCGCCGTCCGCCGCGACCGCGGTGTCGCGGCGGACTTCGAGTCCCGGCAGTTCAGGCAAGCCGATACGCCCTCCTCGCCAGTCCGCCGGCCAGATCCCGGATCATTTCGAAGGCATCGTCCCGGTCCAGGACGTCGCGCGCCACCAGCCCGGCGAGCCAGTCCGCATCGACGCGCCGCGCCAGATCGTGCCGCGCGGGGATCGACGGAAACGCGCGCGTGTCGTCATTGAAACCGGCCGTATTGTAGATCCCGGCGGTCTCCATCGCCTGGTCGCGGAAGCGGCGCATCCCGTTCAGGCTATCGTGAAACCACCACGGCGGGCCGAGCTTCACCGCCGGATAATGTCCGGCCAGCGGCGCGAGTTCCCGCGCGTACGCCGTTTCGTCGAGCGTGAACAGGATCAGCGTCAGCCGCGGATCGTTGCCGAAACAGTCGAGCAGCGGCTTCAGGTTCCGCGTGTATTCGGCGGCGATCGGAATATCGGCGCCTTTGTCCATGCCGAAGCGCGCGAATACTTGCGGGTTGTGATCGCGCCAGGACCCCGGGTGCAGTTGCATCACCAGGCCGTCCTCGATGCTCATCCGCGCGCACTCGAGCAGCATGTGCCCCGTGAAGCGGCGCGTGTCGTCCGCATCGGCCATGCCGTGCAGCGCCCGGGCGAAGATCGCTTCCAGGGCTCCGGCGTCGAGCGTTTCGGCGTAGGGCGTTAGCGCGGCGTGGTCGGTGGCCGTGGCCCCGAGGGCGCGGAAGAAGGTCCGGCGTTCCTCGAGCGCCTGAACCAAGCGCGCAGCGGAGGTGATCTCGTAGCCGCACACCCCGCCCAGCGCGGCGAGGTTCTCGCGCCAGCCCGGGCGGTCGAGATTGAGGACGCCGTCGGGGCGGAACGTCGGGATCACTCGCCCCGGCCAGTTGGAGGCGCGGATCGCCCGGTGGGCCTCCAGCGAATCGTGCGCCGCGTCGGTGGTCGCCAGCACCTCGATGCGGAAGCGGTCGAACAGGCGCCGGGGGGCGAACTCCGGCTCCGCCAGGCGCTGTTCGAGATGATCGTAGATCGCGTCGGCGGACTTGAGCGTCAGCTTCTCGGTGACGCCGAAGACGCCGGCCAGTTCCTCGCGGATCCAGATGCCGGTTGGGGTGCCGCGGAACAGGTGGAAGTGTTCGGCGAAGCGCCGCCAGATGCGGCGGTGGTCCTGCTCCACCGGACCGCCGTCGCGGCGGGGAACGCCGAGGTCCTCGAGCGGGATGCCCTGCGAATAGAACATCCGGAAGATGTAATGGTCCGGAATGATCAGCAGTTCGGCGGGAGAGCCGAAGCGCGCCTCCGGGTCCGCGAACAGGCGCGGGTCGACATGCCCGTGCGGGCACACGAGCGGTGCGGCGGCGATGCTCTCGTACAGTTCGCGCGCCAGCGGGCGGGTGGAAGGATCCGGCGCGAAGTAGCGGTCGGGGTCGAGAATGGCAGGCTCCTCGGATCAATCTCGCGCACCGGCAAGGGTGCCTGTCAAGTGGCCGGCCGGGCGGCTATGATGATCGGCGTGCAGCCGGTGGAGCGTTTCACGGACCGCGCGGACTACTACGCCAGGTATCGCCCCGGTTATCCGGACGCCGTGGTGGAGGCGATCGCGCGAGAAACAGCGCTGCCGCAGGACGCGCTGGTGGCCGACATCGGTTCCGGCACCGGGATCTCGGCGGAGCTGTTCCTGCGGCACGGGTATCGCGTGGCGGGTGTGGAGCCCAACGCCGCGATGCGCGCGGCGGCGGAGCAGGCGCTCGCCCGGCACCCCGAGTTCCGCAGCGTGGACGGGCGCGCCGAGGCGACCGGCTTGCCGGACAGTGCCATCGACCTGATCGCCGCTGCCACGGCGTTCCACTGGTTCGACCCGGAGGGCGCGCGCCGGGAGTGGCTCCGCATCCTCAAGCCTGACGGCTGGATCGCGTTGCTGTGGAACCGCCGCCGCGACCACGGGGACTTCATGGGTCCCTACGAAGCGCTGCTGCGGGCGCATGCGCCCGGTTATGCCGAACAATGGAGCGGGCACCGGCAGCGGTCTCGTCTTTCGGCTGCGGAATTTCTGCCCGGCGCGCGGACGCTGCGGTTCGACAATGCGCAGGACCTCGATCTCGAGAGCCTGCGCGGGCGCGCGTTGTCGTCGTCATACGCGCCGCTGCCGGGATCCGCGGCGTATCCCGAGTTTGCCCGCGCCTTGGAAACCCTGTTCGCGGCGCACCAGCGGGAGGGCCGGATCCGCTTCGTCTACGAGACGGAGCTGTACCTCGGCCGTCCGGCGGTTACTGCTTCTCGCCCGTGAAGGTCCCGCTGCCGAGCGAGCCGAGCGACACTTTACCCTTCATCTTCGTCGCGCTTTCGATGGTGGCGGTGTACTTCACTTCCATCTCTTCGCCAGTCGGCGCGGCCTTGAAGCCGAACACCGCCGTGTCGCCTTTCACGGTGCCGGTCACCGGATGCTCGCCGAGCTGTCCCTTGTAAGTGCCGGTAAGCGTGTCGCCCTTTTGCGTGAACGTCCACTCGGACTGCGTGGAGCCCATCTCCGACTCGACGCTGAACTTCCACTTTCCAGTAATGTCGGCCGCGAACGTGAGCGCGGCGGAGAGCAGCAAGAGACTCAGGGTCTTCATTTCTTCAGGATACTGTCCGCGGAGCGGGTGCGTCACCCGCGGGCTTGCCGCCACGCGTTGCATTCGCCCGTCAGGCGATCCTTGACCGTGAGATATCCCGGGTCGTCGAAACGGTTGGTGCGCTCCGCCGCGTCCGCGCGCAGATCGTAGAGTTCGCCCGTGCCCGTGGGCCGCAGGATTACCTTGAAGCGGGCATCGCGAGCCATGAAATGATCGCCGGCCGCGGCAAACACCGTGGATCGCCAGGTGATGCCGCGCTTCTTCTGTTCTTTCACGGTAACCGGCAGCGGGCGGCCGGGCAGCACCGGCGACAGGCTGCGACCCGTGGCGCCGGCGGGCGCGTCGAAACCGGCGACGTCCGCAATCGTGGGCGCGAGGTCGAAACCGCTGGCGAGTTCGGGCGTCGTCGCCTGCACGGGCACGCGGCCCGGCCAGCTGACGATCAGCGGCACCTGTATCACGGGATCGAGGAAGCTGGGCGGGTTCGCCGTGTTGGCGTCGGACCATAAGCCGCGGCGGCCGAGGAACGAGCCCGCGGACGCGGTGAAGACGATCATCGTCTCAAGGGCGAGGCCGCTCGAGCGAAGTTGCCGGGTGAGGGCGACGATGCCGGCGTCGGCCCACGAAAGTGTCGCCGCGGCCTGGCGCAAATGGTCGACGATGCCTTCGAAGCGCGGACGGTCCGCGCGGGAGAGCGCGGCGGCCGGCCGCTCCCAGTTCACGCTGTCGAAGCTCTCCTGAGCGAACAGCGCCAGGTGCTCGGGCGGCAGACCGGCCGGCGGATCCGCGGGATTCGGATAGCGCACCGTGAGCGCGAAGGGCTTCCCGGCTTGCTGCTGCTTCAGGAAGTCGAGCGCCTGCGCCGTGATGGCTTGCGGCGTCCCCGAGGTGCAGTTTTCGACCTTGTAGCCCTTTTGCGCGAGGCTCGCGCCGATCGCCCCGGCGTCCGGCTTGGCCGCGAGCTGGGCCGGCGTGAGCCCGCTCAGCAACGACGAGTACCCGAACGGCGCCGCGGGGCTGGCCGCGAACGCGTAGAGGAACCGGAGGCCGGCGCGCGCTAGTTCGTCGATCCCGGGCGTGCGGAACGCGCGGTTGCCGTAACAGCCCGGCATCCAGGAGCCGACGCCGTCAATGGTCAGCAGGACGATATTGGGCCGCGCGGCAGGCGCGGCGGCTTTCTTATCCTGCGCGGCCAGCGGCGCGGCGGCGAGTGAGAGGAAGTGTCTGCGATTCATGTCGTGTTCAGAGGACGTCGGCAAAGCCGCGCTTGAGGTGGCGGAAAAACAGTCCGCCGATCAGAAACATCGCGACCGCGCCGGCGGTGATCGCGGCCAGCTCCCGCCAGTCGGGCCAGGCGGCCGAAAGCAGGCGGGCGCGGTAGGCGTTCACCAGGTGCGCCATCGGGTTCAGCTTCACCACCCAGCGGAAGCGCTCCGGGATTTGCTCGGCATTGATGAAGACGGGCGTGATCCAGAACCACAGCGTCATCACCACGGTGAAGATCTGCGCGGTGTCGCGGAGGTACACCTGCAGGCTCGCGACGATCCACGCCACGCCCACGGCAAACAGCCCGGTGAGGAACATATACAGCGGCAGCCAGACCACGCCCGGCGAGGCGGAGCCTAGCACGAACAGCGTCGCCACCAGCACCAGCCCCACCGCGATCGCGTGGTGGATTAGCGAGGAAAGAAAAATCGAGACCGGAAGGATCTCGCTGGGAAAGACCGTTTTGGTGATCAGGTTCGACTGCTCTACCAGGCACGACGCCGAGCGCGTCGTCGTCTCCTGGAACAGCAGCCACGGCAGAAATCCGGCGAAGAGAAAGATCGGGTAATTCGACGTCAGCGACCCGGCGGGCAGCCGGTAGTCGAGGCACACCTCGAAAACGAAGGTCCAACTGGCCAGCAGCACCAGCGGATGGATGACGCCCCACAGCCACCCCGCGGCGCTGCCGACGAAGCGCTGGCGGAAGTCGCGGCGCACGAGCTGGGTGAGCAGAGCCCGCCGCTCGACCAGATTCCGCGCAAAAAAAGCTCCGGGGAGGCGCATGGGTGGAATCTCTATCTTAACTTGCGGCTGGATTCCGCGATCTGCCACACTTGGGGAGACATGCGCGCAATGGCCGTCGCACTGGCGCTCCTGCCGTTGCCGATGCTCGCGGCGGACCCGGCCGGGTTCGGCAAGTTCGTCTTCGCCGTGGAATGGCGGCTGATCCGCGCGGGGACGGTGCGCGTGCAGGTGGAGCCGGTTCCCGACTCGAACAAGGGCCGCGCGCTGGTCTATGCCGAATCACAAGGGCTGGTGGCGGCGCTCTACAAGCTCCTCGACCAATACCAGGCGGACTACACGGACGGCTGTCAGGTTTCGAGCGTTCTCAACGCACTCGAAGGGCGCCGGCACCGCGAGACCCGCATCACGATCGACGCGGCGCGCAAGCGCGCCGCCTACGTCGAAAAGGACCTCAAGAACAATTCCACGGTGAAGGCGCAGGAAATCGACGTGGCGGCGTGCGTCCACGACATCCCCGGCGCGTTGATGAAGCTGCGGACCACGAAGATCGAGACCGGCAAGACCGCGGAGATCCCCGTGACCGACGGCAAGAAGTTCGCGCGAGTCCGGGTCACTGCGCAGGAGAAGGTCCCAGTGAAGACGCCCGGCGCGGGTCTGGTGAACGCGATTCGCCACGAGGTGTTCCTCTTTGACGGCGTCATCTACCAGCGCAACGCGCGGCTGGATGTCTGGATCTCTGACGACGAGCGCCGCCTGCCCGTGCAGATCCGCGTGCGGACGCAGTTTCCGATCGGTACTATCACGCTGACTCTGGAGAAGGAAGAGAAATGAGACTGACCCTGAGTCTCGCGGCCGCGCTGGCCGTGTTCGCGCAGACGGTCCCGGACGGAGTGCTGCCCGCCGCGGAGCTGGACCGCCTGGCGGTGGCCGCGGCGCAGCTGATGGAATCCACCGCCGCGGCGGTGCCGGACCTGCCGCGCGCCGCGGCCCCGTTGGTGACCAACGCCCGGCAAGCGCGCGAGGATCTGCGGCGCCGGTCCACCAGCGCGCCGGCGGCCCGGGCGCTGGCCGGCGCGGTTCGCGCTTACCTCGCGGTGGCGGACGCCACACCCAAGCCGCGACCGTTTCCGGAAGAGGCGCGCAAGCAGTTCGCCGAGTTGCGCGGTGTGTCCCAGCGGCTGGACGAGCACTTCGACGCGCTGGTGGACCTGAAAGAAGCCAACGAGCGCCCCGCGGATCCGGACGGCTTCGGACGCTACCGCGAAGCGAACCAAAAGCTCGCCCCGCCGTCGGCCGCGAATCCGCGCGTCGTATTCTTCGGCGACTCCATCACCGACTACTGGCGTCTGAACGAGTACTTCCCGGGAAGGGACTTCGTGAATCGCGGCATCGCCGGCCAGGTGACCGGCCAGATGCTGGGGCGCTACTACGCCGACGCCGTGCGCCTCAAGCCCGGCGCCATCCTGCTGCTCGCGGGAACGAACGATCTGGCGCGGGGCACGCCGCTGGCGGTGATCACGGATCACATCGTCATGATGGCCGACCTGGCGCGGGCCAGCGGCGTCCCCTTGATCCTGGCGAGCGTGCTTCCCGTGAGCGACTACCATGCGCCGAAGAACCCGCTGTTCGAGCGCACGCCGCTGCGGCCGCCCGGCTCCATCAAGGCGCTGAACGACTGGCTGCGCCAGTTCGCGCAGCAGCGCGGCTACGCCTACGCCGACTATTTCGCCGCGCTCGTGGACCCGTCGGGCCGGCTGAAAGAGGACTGCGCCGACGACGGCTTGCATCCGAACGCGCTCGGCTACCGCCTCATGGCGCCTGTCGCGTTGCAGGCGATCGACCGAGCATTGCCTCCGGTGCAACAAAAAGGTAAGAAGAGCCGTCAGAATGAGAAGTAGATGCGTTTCTTTCTCTCCTTCGCGTTGCTGGCGGCGCTGGCCGCGGCCCAAGTCCGCCTTACCGTGGACCAGTTGCGGACCTTCATCCGTTCCAGCGTGCAGTTGAAGCATGAGGACCGCCGGGTGGCCGACTACCTGAAGCGCGTCCAGATGTCCGAACGCCTGGAGGACGCCGATGTCGAGGAACTGCTGGGCTTCGGAGCGGGTCCGAAGACCGTCGACGCCCTCAAGACCCTGAGCACGGCGTCGGCCAGTCTGCCGCCTCCCGGTCCGCGGGTTCCCCAGAACCCCGCGCCGGTGGTCACGATCCCGCCGCCTGGCGAGCAGGAAAAGAACGACGTACTCGGCGCGGCCCGTGACTATGCCTTGAACTATACGCGCTCTCTGCCGGACTTCCTGTGCATCCAGGTGACGCGCCGGTACCTGGATCCCTCGGGGCTCGAGTTCTGGCAGCGGCAGGACGTGATTACGGAGCGGTTGAGCTTCTCGGAAGGCCGCGAGAAATACGACGTCGTGCTGGTGAACGGATCACCGGTGATGAATCTCTCGCATGAGCAACTCGGCGGCACCACTTCCTCCGGAGAATTCGGCACGCTGCTCAAGGAAGTCTTCGATCCCGAGACCGGCACGGAGTTCTCCTGGGAGCGCTGGGCGACTTTGCGGGGGCAGCGGACGCACGTCTATGCCTTCCGGGTGTTGCAAAGCCGGTCGAAGTACTCGATCCGAGTGGGCAACCAGGCGCCGATCATCGCGGGCTACCGCGGACTCGTGTACGTGGAGCGCAGTTCCCGGCAGGTAACGCGGCTGGTGCTGCAGACCGAGGGGTTGCCGCCCACGTTCCCGATTCAGGAGGTCCGGTCGGACCTGAACTACGATTACGCCGAGATTGCCGGACGGAAGTATTTGCTGCCGCTGAAGGCCGAAGTCCGGGCGCGCGAGGGCAAGCTGCTGACGAGGAATGAAGTCGAGTTCCGGTCCTATCGCAAATTCGGCACGGAGACGTCCATCACGTTCGAGCCCGAGCCCTTGCCCGACGAAGTGACGAAGGAACAACCGGAGGCTGCGAAACCGAAGCCCCCGGCCGTCACGAAGAAGTAAGTCGCGCCCGCTTACGGCGCGCCGAAGATCGCCCGCATGATCAACACCGACATCTCACCCCGGGTGACGATGTTCTCCGGGCAGTACTGCGTGGCGCTGCAACCGTTCCAGAACCCGAGCTCCTTCATCTTCTGCACGAACCGGAAGTAGATGCTCGTGTCCGGCACGTCGGTGAAGTAGGGCACCGGGTTGTGGGTGAAGGTGGTCAGGTTATTCGCCTTCATCCAAGAGGCGATCATGAACACGGCCATCTGTTCGTGCTTGATGCCGTCGTTGGAGCAGTAGAGAGGCGGCGTCACCGAACAGCCCGCGGTGATGCCGATGTCCCGGATCCGCTGCACGAACGGGAAGAATCCGCTGTTGGCGGGCATGTCGTTGAAGTACGGCACCGGGTTGTAGTCGAGCGGCGTCCCCAGCACTTTATTCAGCGAGGCCACGATGAACACCGCCATCTGCGCGCGCGTTACCGGGTTCTGCGGGCAGTAGAGGAACGGCGTCAGCGAACAGCCCGCCGTGATGTTGTTGAAGTACATCAGCGAGACGTAGTCGAAATAGGGATTGGACGACGGCACGTCCTCGAACACGGGCGCGGCCGTATTGCCCGCCTGCATCACGCGCAGGTTCAAGCCGCCGACGGTCACCAGCGCAAGCCGCGCGGGACCGGAGTTGGCGGCGACGGTGATCGTGAAAGAGCCGTTACCGTTCCCGGAAGCCGGATTGAGCGTCACCCAGGCGGAGTCGTTCGTGACCGTCCACGCACAACCGCCCGGGGCGGAGACGTTGATGATCACCGAGCCGCCCGCGGTCTGGAAGAACTTCGGCCCCGTGTTGAGCGAGGTCGCGCACGTGGTGACCGTCGAGAACGACCAGATCGGTGTGGTGAGCGTCCCGCCCGGCACTACGGCTTCGACCCTCCAGTAGTATGTCGTGCTGCCGTTGAGCGCCATCGGCTCCAGGAACGTGGTGGTGACAGTGCGATAGGAGGCCGGGTTCAGGGCGTCGGTGCCCAGGTACACGTTGTACGCGGTCGCCCCGCCCACGGGATTCCAACTCAGCCGGGGACGCAGCGGCTGGTTCGTGGCGCCGCTGGCGGGGGCGATCAAGCTGAAGGTGGCGCTGACGGTGATCGAAAGCGCCTGGGTGGCTGTCACGGCGGCGGCATCGGTCACCCGCATGGTGAAGTTGAAGGTTCCACCCGCCGTAGGCGATCCGGTGATCGCTCCGGTGGACGCGTTTAGGGTCAACCCCGGGGGCAGGCTGCCGCTTTGCAGGTCGAAAGCATAGAGAGGGACGCCACCCCGCGCTACCACGGTCTGCTGGTACGCCACACCCGCCGTACCGCCCGGCAGCGAGGTCGTTTCGAAACCGAGCGAGCCCAGATTCAGAGCCACCGAGGCAGCCGGAGGCGCGAAGCGGGGCGTGGGAAGATCCGCGTCGAAGCTCGAGCGGGACACCCCGAATGAGGACGGGTAGGGGGCCATGCCGGTAAAGACCGTGGGCGCCTGGGCCGGGTTCGCGCCCGCCGCCTGAACGCGGGTCAGAGTGAGCGGAACGTTCAGGTCCTCGAGCACCGTCGGCTCCGCGTACACGATCTCGTACACCACCAGGGCCGCGCCGCCGCTAACCGCGATATCCGCAAGCGTAGCCGTGCTGCGATTCGTCGAAACCGTGCCGCCAATTCCGAAGGTATCCGTGCCGGTCACCAACTGCGCGATCCCGCTGGGAGTCGCGGACCCGGCCTGCACCAGGCGCACCGATACGGGCGCCTTCAGCGTGTAGCCGCTCACCAGATTGGTGATCGCAAAGGCCACCCGCCCCGACTGCGTCACCGTCCCGGCCTGCGTGACGTTGAGATTGCTGTTCGAGGCGAACGTTCCGCCCCCGGTGACGTTTCCCAGGGCGAAGGTCAAGCCGTTCGGGGGCGCGGGGCTCCCGTTCGGATTTCCTCCCGGCGGCGTAGGCCGTCCGGCCGAATTGAAGGCTTCCTCGGAGTAGTACGTGGCGCCGGGGACATTCTGTCCGTACAGCGTGGTCATATCGACGCCGAAGTCGCCACCGTTCAGGCTCGGCGGATTGCGGAAAAACGAGGCGAAGTTACGGGGGCGGAACGCGTTCGCATAGCCTTCCCGGACCCGGATCGTGTTCACGCCGCCGCTCGCCGAGTTCACCGGGTTCAGCGCGGCCGTGGATTGATTAGCAACGGTAACGGTGGCGCTAGGAGTAAAGCTGGCGAAGCTTCCGCCGACGGTCGCGGTGACCGCGTTGCCGCCGATGCCGAATACGGCCGGCGCCGATGCCCGCAACCCGGTGATCCGGAACCGGCGCGTGGTGCTGTTACCCGGCGGGTCGATCGGCACGTTCGGGAAAACCAGCAGGTTCGTGGACGCCACGCGACCTTGAAACACGTTCGGACGTCCCGTGCCGTAAGTCGCGGCCAGGCCAGGCGTGCCGTCGTAAGTCTGGGCGGGATTGCCGGTGCTCAGGATACTGCATTGTCCGGGCGCCTGCCCGGTGGGACCGCCGTTGCCGGCGCTGTCGTCGGGCGCAAGCGGCGCGCCGCAGTTCAGCATCGGCCGCGTGGGATTCACCGTCGAGTTCGGCTCGTCTACAATCAGCAGCGTTTCACTAACGATGTCCGCGGCTACCAGCCGGCTCGAGACGGTGGTATTGACGAGTGCCGTCACCGTGAACCGGGGCACCGCGACACCCGCTGCGGTCGGTGTACCGCCCGTGCAGGTCAGGACCACGTCCGAAGCGAGTTCGGTATACCCCGAGGACCGGATGGTGGCAGGTGTTCCCGCGCTGACGGCGCAGGACATCTGTTGGCCGAGCGCTGGAATCCCGCCGCAAAGGAAAGAAAACAAGACGGCTTTGCGTCGCATGGCTCAACATAGCGGGTTCTCACCCAGCGCGTCAATCGCACGAAGGAACCAGGGGGATCCTGGAACTACTGGTACTAGTGATTACCGGCGGACCTCGCCGGCTTCTCCCCGCCCTCGTCGGGATCCTCGACTCGCTTGTTCATGTATTTGACAATAATCGAGATACGTCGATTCGACGGATCCTCGGGACGCGCTGGATTGCGGAGCTGCCGGTCCGCGAAACCGCGGACCTGCTGGATCTGGTCGGGCCGCAGCCCCCGGCTATCCATCAGCCGGCGCGCTGCGTTGGCCCGATCCGCGGATAACTCCCAGTTCGTGTAGGAAGGGTCCTTGAACGGCTTGGCGTCCGTATGCCCCTCGAGCAGCAGGTGGTTCGGCATCTTGCCGAGTTCGTCCGAGAGCAACTGGATAAACTCGACGCCGGCGGCGCTCGGCTTTGCCGAGCCGGAGTCGAAAAAGACGCCGCTTTCGTTCTCCGACATTTCGATCCGCAGTCCCTCGCCGGTGACGCTCATCCGGATGTGGTCTTTGAGCTTCTCGAGGCTGGGCGCTTTCTTAATGGACTGTTCCAGCTTGTCCTTGAGCTGCGTCAAATCGCTCTTCGAGAGGTTGAGGCTCTCGCCGCTGCCCGCGGCCGCGGAACCGGACAGCTTGCCGACACCCGTAGGATCGGTGAAGTAAATCGAGATCGCCTTCTTCACCTCCTGATTGGCGTTCATCAGCCAGAGCACGATGAAGAGCGCCATCATCGCTGTGACGAAATCGGCGTAGGCCACCTTCCAGGCCCCGCCATGGTGGGCCTGATGGCTGACCTTTTTCTTGATGAGGGGGGGCGGGCCGTTGTCGGTCATCAAGGTCCTTCCCTCCCTAAGCGGCACCGGCGGCGGGGGAGACAGCGGCGGGCGCTGCGGGGGTCCCCTTGCAGGCGGTCTCCATTTCCTGAAACGTCGGCCGCAAATCGGCTGGGATGGCCCGGCGCGCGAACTCGATCGCGAGGATCGGCGCGGCGCCTTTGACGAACGCCATCGCCCCCGCCCGCAGGCACTTGTAATAGTCCAGCTCCGCGTCTACGGACTTCGTCATGTTGCTCGCCAGCGGCGAAAGGAATCCGTAACACAGCAGAATCCCGAGGAAGGTGCCCACCAGCGCCGCCGCCACTTTGTGTCCGATCTCCTCGGGCGGCCCGCCCAGCGATCCCATCGTGATCACGACGCCCAGCACCGCGGCCACGATGCCGAAACCCGGCAACGCATCGGCCACCGTGGTCAGCGCCGCAATCGGCGCCTGCGAGTGGTGGTGGTGCGCCTCGGCGTCCGCCTCCATCATCTGATCGATGTCGAACGGCGTCACGCCGCCCGAAAGCGCCATCCGCAGCGAGTCGCACAGGTACGCCACGGCGTGGTGGTTCTTGAGAAATTTTGGGTACTTCTGAAAAATCGGACTCGTGTCCGGAGCCTCAATGTCCGCCTCCAGCTTCACCATGCCGTTCTTGCGCGCATGCTGGAACAAGTCGCTCAGCATCTTCAACGTATCCAGGTACACAGCCTTATCGTAGGGACTCCCCTGCAACACTCCCGCCAGCCCCTTGGCGATTTGCAGCACCACCCGCAGGGGGTTGGCGATCAACAGCGCCCCGAGTGCCGCTCCCCCGATGATCACCAGTTCCGCCGGCTGCAGCAGCACCGCCAGTTGCCCGTGCTCCATCAGGTACCCACCCACCACGGCGCCCAGCACGATCGCGATTCCGATGAGAGCGAACATAGTTCCAACCCTGCATATCGGCCCGAGGCGCCGGATTGGTACTCTGGTCGCCATAATGTTGGCGGCACAGGAGTTCTTGATCCGCGGCCGGGTCCAAGGGGTCGGCTACCGCAACTTCGTCGAGCGCTGCGCCCGCCGCCTGGAACTGGCTGGCTATGTGCGCAACCTTGCGAACGGCAGCGTCGAGGTCGTCGCCCAAGGCCCGCCACACCGGCTCGACGAACTCGCCAGCCTCCTTGCCCGCGGCCCCCGCTTCGCCGAAGTCGACGCCGTCGAGCGCACCGCCATTCCGGTGCTAGACTTAGAAGGTTTTGTGATCCGCCGCTAGCCGCCGGATCCGGACTTTCTCTTCCATGGACCACCTCAAAGCACTGATCCGCGAGGTTCCGGACTTTCCGAAACCCGGCATCAACTTCTACGACATCACCACGCTCTTGAAGGACCGCGCCGGCCTCGGCGCCGTGATCGACGGCTTCAAGACCCACTACGCCGGCCGGCCCATCGACGTCGTGCTCGGCATCGAGGCCCGGGGGTTCATCTTCGCGCCGGCCCTCGCTTACGCCCTCGGCCACGGCTTTGTGCCGGTCCGCAAGCCGAAGAAACTGCCCGCCGCCACCGAGCGCATCGAGTACGCGCTCGAATATGGCACCGACGTGCTAGAGATCCATCGCGATGCCATCGCGCCCGGCATGAACGTCCTGATCGTCGACGACGTGCTGGCCACCGGCGGCACCGCGCGCGCCGTTACCCAACTGGTCGAAAAGCTGGGCGGCAAAGTGGCAGGCCTCGGCTTCGTGCTGGAACTCGACTTCCTGAACGGGCGCGACAAGCTGACCGGCTTCGAGGTCCATTCCCTGCTCCACTACTGAGCCCCGGCCTCCCCCATGAAATACGCCCGCGTCCCGTCGCACGCCAAGCTGAACCTGGATCTGCGGGTGCTGCACAAGCGGCCGGACGGGTACCATGAGATCCGGACCGTGTTTCAGACCATCTCGGTCCACGACACCCTCGAGATCGCCGTCGAGCCTGCCGGGTGCACCGCCATCACCGTGGACTGCAACGTCGAGATCCCGGGAAACCTGGTGGTGACCGCGGCCCGGGCCGTGCTCCAGCGGTTGCGGACCAGCGCCCGCGTGCATTTCCGCCTCTGGAAGCGGATCCCCATGGGCGGCGGCCTGGGCGGCGGATCCTCCAACGCCGCCGCGGTCGTGCTGGCGCTGCCGCCGCTGCTCGGCAAGCGCCTCAGTTGGGATGCGGCCCTGGAGATCGCGGCCGGCCTGGGCAGCGATGTTCCATTCTTCCTGGTCGGCGGGACCGCCCTCGGCCTGGGCCGGGGCACGGAACTCTATCCCCTGGCTGACGCGCCACGCTCCCCCGGCTTGCTGATCGCACCCGGCGTGCATGTCTCCACCGCCGCGGCCTATGCCGATCTGGCGCGGCCCGCGGCGTTGACAGAACCCCTGCTGTTACGGGATATTAATAGATTCCAGCGGTGCGTCTGGCAACTCGGCGTGTCTGGAGGGGGTGAGTCCGGCGGCGGGTTGCCGGAGGCCTTCCACAACGATTTCGAAGCCGTGGTGTTCCGGCGCCATCCCCGTCTCCGGCGGCTGCGCGCCGCTCTCGAGAAGGCGGGCGCCCGGACGGCGCGGATGACGGGAAGCGGATCGGCTTTGTTCGGATTGTTTGCCTCGGCACAGGAGCGGGATCGCGCGGCCGGGGCGTGGAATCGGGTGCGGGACGGCGCGGCGGTGCCCTTTACGTTCGTCAGCCGCGCGCAGTATGGCAGTATCTGGCGCGGCTCCGAGCCGCGCCGCCAGGAGAGGAAGACCGGCGGGAAACGAGTGGAGCCATGGCCGCCCCCCGAATGGTTCGAGGCATGAGATTCAACCATCTCAAGGTGTTCACCGGCAACGCCCACCGGGCGCTGGCGGCCGAGATTTGCCAGGAACTCGGCTGCCACGTCTCCGCGGCCACCGTCAAACCGTTCTCCGACGGCGAAATCCATCTCCAGATTGAGGAAAACGTCCGCGGCGCCGACGTCTTCGTGGTGCAGCCGACCTGCACGCCCGTGGACCGCAACCTCATGGAAATCCTGCTCATGATGGACGCGCTCAAGCGCGCCTCTGCAGAACGCATCACGGCAGTGTTACCCTATTATGGGTATGCGCGGCAGGACCGGAAGGACCGGCCGCGGATGCCGATTTCGGCCCGCCTGGTCGCCAGTCTGCTGGAACGGGCCGGCGCCGACCGGATTCTCGCGCTCGATTTGCACGCCGCGCAGATTCAAGGGTTTTTCGACGTCCCGGTGGACCATCTGTTCGCGACCCCGGTGATGATCGAGTATTTCCGCACGCTGCGGGGGGAGCGCCTCACGGTGGTTTCTCCGGACGCGGGCGGCGTGGAGCGGGCGCGGGCGTTCGCGAAGCGTTTGGATGCGCCGCTGGCGATTATCGACAAGCGCCGCACGGAAGTGAATGTCGCCGAAGTGATGCACATCATCGGCGAAGTGGAAGGGCAGGACTGTTTGATCGTCGACGACATGATCGACACCGCGGGAACGCTGGTGAAGGCGAGCGAGGCGCTGCACGCGCAGGGCGCGCGCTCGGTGCGCGCGTGCGCCACCCACGCCGTCCTCTCTGGACCGGCGGTGGAGCGCATCAATGCCAGCGGCCTCGCCGAGGTGGTGCTCACCAACTCGATCCCGCTGCGCGAAGCGGCGGCCCAGTGCGCCAAGATCAAGGTCCTCTCGGTGGGCTCGCTGCTCGCCCAGGCGATTCAATCGATCCACTCCGACGGATCGGTAAGCACGTTATTCGTATAGAACGGAACCCAGGCAGGAGTCAGGCATGAAGAAGGACATTACGATCACCGCCGCGCCGCGCGCGACGCGGGGCAAGAACGAAGCGCGGCGGATGCGGGCCGCGGGCATGGCACCCGCCGTCCTCTACGGCGCGGAAAAGGATCCGGTGGCGGTGGCCGTCGACCCCAAGCAGGTGGTGAAGATCCTGATGAGCTCCACCGGGCACAACACCATCTTCGACCTCGACGTCACGGGCGTGGAAAACACCCCGGTGATGATCCTGGACTGGCAGGTGGATCCCGTGAAGGAACAGAAGTTCCTGCACATCGACCTGAAGCGCATCGACCTGTCGAAGGAACTCGAAGTCAAGGTGCCCGTGCACCACAAGGGCGAGCCCAAGGGCGTGAAGCTGCAGGGCGGCCTGCTCGAAGTGGTCACCCGCGAAATCGAGATCGAGTGCCTGCCCAACGACATCCCCGAGTTCTTCGAGGTGGACGTCACCGAACTGAACCTGCACGGCACGATCCGCGCGGGCGACATCCCGCTGTCGGGCTCGATGAAGCTGGTGAGCCCGGCCGACGCGGTGCTGGTGCACGTGGTGGCGATGCGGGCGGAGGCGGAAGCCACGCCGGCGGCCGAGGCGGGCGCCGAAGCCGCGCAGCCCGAAGTCATCAAGAAGGGCAAGAAGGAAGAGGCCGCCCCGGCGGCCGACGACAAGAAGAAGAAGTAAGCCGGAACGATGGCGGCGGAGTGGCTCATTGCCGGGCTGGGGAATCCGGGTCCGGAGTTCGAACTCACGCCGCATAACCTCGGGTTTCTGGTGGTGGACGCCCTGGCCGAAGCGCACGGGATCCGGGTGACCCGGAAGGAGAATCTGGCGCTGGTCGGTCTCGGCGCCATCGCCGGCAAGGAAGTGGTGCTCGCCAAGCCGCAAACGTTCATGAATCTGAGCGGCGGCGCGGTGCGGGGCCTGTTGGATCGGTACGAATTGGGGCCGGACCGGCTGTTGGCGGTTTACGACGAGCTGGACTTGCCCTGGGGTCAGTTGCGGGTGCGGCCGCGCGGTTCCGCCGCGGGGCACAACGGCATGAAAAGCCTCATCCGCAGCGTCGGGACCCAGGATTTCGCCCGGCTCCGGCTGGGCATCCATCCCGGACATCCGGTGGATGGAGCAAAGTTTGTGCTCGCGCCGTTTCGGCGGGCACAGTTAGCGGACGTCCGGTCGTTTGTCGAGCAGGCCAGGCAGGCGGTCGAGTCCGTAATTGCCGAGGGCGCCGAAAAGGCCATGGCGACTTACAATCGCCGCGCCCAAGGTTCAAACATAGAGGAAGCATGAGAGTTTACGAAGAGTTGTTCATCGTCCGGCCGAACGCCACGGAGGAAGAAATCACTCCGCTGGTCGACCAGCTGACCGACCTCATCGCCAAGAACGGCGGCAAAGTCGAAGCGGTCGAGAAATGGGGCGTCCGGAAGCTCGCGTTCCGCGTGAAGAAACTCGCGGAAGGCTACTACATCCTGATCAAATTCGAAGCCGGCGCCGCGCTGGTGAAGGAACTGGAGCGCCGGTTGCGTCTCACCGACCTGGTGCTGCGGTACCTCACCGTGCGCAAGGACGAGCGCATGAAGAAGCTCGTCAAGCGCGCCAAGAAGCGCGAGGAGCGCATGAAGCGCAAGCCCGCGCCGGCCGTGGCCGCGCCCGCGGCCCCGAGCCTGGAGCAGATGATGGCGCAACCTGGCGCGCCCGCCCCGGCCATGCCGGCCATGCCCGCGGCGCCTGCGCCGCCGGCCGCGGAAACCAAGGCGCCGGAAGTGACGGGAGAATCCAACAATGGCTGAGCAAAGAGGCGGTAAACCGGTTCCGGCTTCCCAGAAGCCGACGGGCGGCGACAAGGCCGTCGCGGGCAAGAAGCAGTACTTCCGGCGGAAGAAGATCTGCCGGCCGTGCATGGACAAGAACGAGACGATCGACTACAAGAACGTTCGTTTCCTGTCGCAGTTCCTGAGCGAGCGGGGCAAGATTCTGCCGCGCCGCATCTCCGGGACCTGCGGTCCGTGCCAGCGCCGGCTCACCGAAGCCATCAAACAGGCGCGGCACATCGCGTTGCTGCCCTACACCACGCAGATTTAGGAACAGGAGCGCCCACAACCATGGAAGTCATTCTCCGGGAAGATGTCGAGAAACTGGGACACCGGGGCGAGGTGGTGAAGGTCGCCTCCGGTTACGCCCGCAACTTTCTGATTCCCCGCCAACTGGCCGTGGCGGCGACGGAATCCAACAAGAAGATCGTCGCGCAGGAACGGGAAGCCGGCCTGCGCCGCGAAGCCAAGGAAGCCGCCGATGCCGAGCAACTCAAGGGCATGATGACGGCCGTCTCGGTCACCATCAAGCAAAAGGCCGGCGAGCAGGATCAGCTGTTCGGCTCGGTGACGGCGCAGGACCTGGCCAACGCGCTCGAAAAACTCGGCTACAAGATCGACCGCAAGAAGATCCAGCTGGCCGAGCCGATCAAGACCCTGGGCGATTTCCAGGTGCCCGTGAAGCTGCACAAGCAGGTGACGTTCGACCTGCCGGTGCACGTGGTCCGCGAAGAAGAGTAGTTTTCGGCTAAGCTTGGGGGACCCGCGCCGCGGGTCCCCTTTTCCATGTTTCCTCACCCCAGCCAATACGCCACGCTGCCCGTCCGCGAACTGTTGCTTGCCGCCGCCTATGGACGCGCGGGCGTGGACCAGCGCTGGCTGCGCGCGCTCGCGGACCGCGGACCTTCCGTGGTCGCCGAGCTGCTCGCCTTCGCCGCACAACCGCCCGAGGACGCGCCGCTCTCCGTCACGCCCGTGATCGTGGACCTGCTGCGGCACTTCAATGCCCCGGAGTCCCTGGACTTTTTCGTCTCCTGCGTGCGCGAGGATCCGGAAGACGTCCCCGACGAGGTGATCGAAGCGCTGCTGGCCCAGGGGTCCGGCGCCGTCGAGCCGCTGTTGCGGCTCTACGAGGAACTCGGCGAGGAACAGGGCAGCGACGTCGCGTTTCTGCTCGCGACTTTGCGGCTGCCGGACCCCAGGATCCTCAAACTGCTCATCGAGCGGCTGGAGTACGACGCGGCCGACGCCGCGTTCTGCCTCGGGCTCTACGGCGACGAGGCCGCGCGGCCGGAACTCCAACGAATGCTCGCCGAGATCCCGGCCGAAGACGGCGATCTCCGCCGCGAGTTCGAAGTCGCGCTGCAGCAGTTGGGCACCGTCACGCCGCGCGAGCCGGAACCCTTCGACCTCTTCGCCGAGTATCCGCCCGAAGCCGGCCCGGCGACCGACGCCATGAGCGAGGCCGACCGCCTCGAAATGACCCGCAGCGAGGACCCTGGCTACCGGGCGCGCGCCGCCGCCAGCTTCTTCCCCAGCGAGCTTTCGGCGCCGGTCAAAAAGCGGATGCTCGAACTGGCCCGCACCGATCCCGCGCCGCAGGTCCGCGCGCGCGCCTGGGAAGCCCTCGCCGACCAGGTGGACGATCCGCTGGTCCGCAAGCCGATGCTCGCGGTGCTGGCGAACGAGAAGGCCCCGCTCGAAGAACGCTGCGGCGCGCTCATCGGCCTCTCGCCCCTCGACAGCGAGCCGGAAGTCGCGCAGCGGATTCCCGAGTTCTACGCGATCCCCGAGTCGCGCGCCAAAGCCATGGAAGCCGCGTGGCGCACCCTCGACCGCGGCTTCAGCGACCTGGTGCGCCGGCACCTCGCCGACCCGGATCCCGTGGTGCGCCGTCAGGCCATCCTCGGCACCGGCTATCTCGGCATCGGCGCCGAGGCCGATACCCTGCAGAAGATGTTCGCCGACGACGATTTCCGCGAAGACGCCCTGTTCGCCTACGCGATGTGCGTGCCCGGCGACGTCTCCCGCGGCCGCATGAAGGGCCTGCTCGCCAAGATCGAGCGCCTCGCCGGCGGCCTCGACGAAATGGAAGGCATGGCCGTCGCCATGGCCCTCGACCAGCGCCTGGCCCTGCACGGCCTGGAGCCGGTGTTCTTCACCGGCGAAGAAGAAGGCGAGGACGAGGACGAGGTTCCCGCCGCCGCACCCCCGGACGCCGCCGCCGGCAAGGTCGGCCGCAACGACCCCTGCCCCTGCGGCAGCGGTAAGAAGTACAAGAAGTGCCACGGCGCCTGATTCATCCGTTTCAAACATTCCCTAGGCTGTTTGTTTCATAGAGAATTCATGCGTTTCGCATGGCCTGGAAACGTGCGGCTGCGACCATCTGAGCGTGGGGATCACCCGGCGCGACCTGCTCAGCCTCCTGTTCGCCGCCCGCCTCCGGGCCGAACCCTCCCCCTCACCCCTCGCCGCCCTGCGCTCCCGGGCCAGCCTGCCGCCGGGGGAACGCCGCTGCTACCGCGCCGACGCGCAGGTCCAGCTACTGGGGCTTACCGTCTTCTCCCGCGCGGGTGTCGGCGCCGGCTTCGCCTCCGTCCAAACCGGGCCCGAGGCCAGCCTCCTCCGCTTTGGCGCGGGGTCGGATCCCGGCCGCGCCAAGGGCCTCAACCGCCTCGGCTACATCGAGGAACTGCGCGCCGGCGACGAAGCCGCCTATTTCGGTTTCATGACCGCCTCGCCGGAACAGAGCGTCGCCCAGGCCCGCCAGGCCCTCGCCCAGGGCGCCGGCGACGCCCATCACTTCGCCGTCGCCGAGGGTTGGCTCGGACCCCGCACCGCGAAAGGCTCCCTGGTCCGCTTCTCCTTCCCGCCGCAAACCAGTTGGAAGGATGCGCCGGCCCTGCTCCGCCGGATCCGTGAGGATTGCCGCCGCAGCCCCGCCGAAGTGCGCGAAGTGCCCTCGGGTCCCGCCGTGCACCCCTTCCTCCACGCCGTCCGCGAGTCGCTCGCAGCCGCCGCCCGCAAAATGCAAGTCGAGTACGTCTACAACGCCCGGCGCTACCGCCTCCGCGTCGAAAAAGACCCCGACCCCGGGATGGGCCGCCGCCTCGCCGCCCGCCGGCTGTGCGCCGATCCCGAACGCCTGCTCCGCCTCAATGGCGAGATCCGCCGCGACGGCTCGCCCGACGTCACCCGCTTCTCTTTCTGGGCCGAGCCGGAGCGCAGTCTCCTGCCGGTCCGCATCGAACTCCAAGCTCGCTCTTATCTGAAGTTAGTGTTCGAGCACGATCCTTCCCTTCCCCCGGCCGAACTGGAGCAAACATGAATCACACGCAGCTTCACTTCCTTTGGAGCGATCGTTCCCTGGGCCGCCGCTTCCGCACCGCGGTGTCCCTCCACAGCCACACCAGCTATTCCGAGGAGAGCCTGGAGTTCATCCCCCGCTACACCGAAAAGGTGCCCTGGCTCGGCGACGGCGTGCGCCGCCAGCAGGAGTTGCACCGCCGCAGCAAAGGCGAGACCATCGACTTCAACCGCGGCTTCTGGACCCCGCCCCTGACGCCCGGCGAGGCCCTGGCGCTTGAGCAGCGCCAGCTCGAGCGCGAGTTCGACGCCCACGCCCTGGTCTCGCTCACCGACCACGACAATCTCCGGGCCCCCAATTCCCTGCACCTGATGGGGCAGACCTCCGTGCCGCTCTCCTTCGAGTGGACCATCCCCTTCGGCCCTACGTTCTTCCACCTCGGCGTGCACAACCTCCCGGTCCGCCGCGCGGCCGCCATCTTCGCCGAACTCGCCGCCTTCACGGCGGATCCCCGGCCCGAGCGCCTGGGACCGCTCCTCGACCTCCTGCACGCCATCCCCGACGTGCTCACCGTGCTCAACCACCCCTTTTGGGACGAGAAGGGCATCGGCGCCGGCGAGCATGCTCACGTCCTCGGCCGCCTGCTGGAACGCCACGGCGAACGGATCCACGCCCTCGAGTTGAACGGGCTCCGCGGCTGGCGCGAGAATAAGAGGGTCTGCTGGCTGGGCCGCCAGACCGGGCACCCGGTGATCTCCGGCGGCGACCGCCATGGTCTGGAGCCGAACACGATCGTCAATGTCACCAACGCCGCCACCTTCTCCGAGTTCGTCGCCGAAATCCGCGACGACCGGACCAGCGACGTCGTCTTCCTTCCGGCCTACCGCGAGCCGCTGCGCCTCCGGGTCCTGCAGACCATGTGGGACATCGTGCGCCCCTATCCCGAGTTTCCCGAAGGCCGCCGCGAATGGGCGGATCGCGTGTTCTACCGCCTCACGGACACCAACGTCCAGCCCCTTTCCGCCCTCTGGCCGGGCGGCGGACCCAGAATCGTGAAACAGTTCCTGACCCTCATGCATCTTATTGATATCCGCCAGGTTCGCGCGGCCCTGCGCTTCGCCCTGGAGGAGCGTCAGGAATTCAGCCTATGAACCAGCTCCCGGCAGGCCGCCAGCGCCCGCGAGTCGCGTTCTTCACGGACTCCTACCACGAAGTGAACGGTGTGGCGCTCACCAGCCGGCAATTTGACGCCTTTGCCCGCCGCCACGACATTCCGTTTCTGAACGTCCACGTCGGACCGGAGACGCACTTCGCTCGCGCGGGCAACGTCGGCACGCTTGAGCTGCAACGCGGCCCCTGGAAGTTCAAGGTCGAGCGCGACATGTCCTTCGACCTGAACCTGCTCCGCCATCGCCGGCTCGCCGCCCAGACCGTCCGGGACTTCGGCGCGGACCTGATTCACATCACCGGCCCCAGCGACTGCGGCATCCTCGGCGCGTACACCGCGGGCGCGCTCGGCCTGCCGCTGGTCGCCAGCTGGCACACGAATCTCCACGAGTTCGCCGGCCGGCGTCTCGAGAAGCTGCTCGCCTGGACCCCGCGGGCCGTGCACGAATCCATCGGCGCCGCCGCCGAGTCGATTAGCCTTAGCCTCTGCGCCTGGTATTACCGCCGCGCGCGCGTCATCCTCGCCCCGAACCGCGAATTGATGGACCTGATGCACCGGCTCACCGGCCGCCCGGTCTTCGGCATGCGCCGCGGCGTGGAAACCCACGTCTTCTCGCCCGAATACCGCCAGCGCACCGACGATGCGTTCGTCATGGGCTTTGTCGGCCGGGTGACGCCCGAAAAAAGCGTCCGCTTCCTCAAGCAGATCGAGGATCACCTGCTCGCGACCGGACACCGGAACTTCCGCTTCCTCATCGTCGGCGACGGCAGTGAACTCCCTTGGCTCCGCGAGAACCTCCGCCACGCCGAATTCCCCGGCGTGCTCAAGGGCGAGGCGCTCTCCCGCGCCTACGCCGACATGGACCTGTTCGTCTTCCCGTCGCACACCGACACCTTCGGCAACGTCGTGCAGGAAGCCATGGCCTCCGGCGTCCCGAGCATCGTCACGGCTTCCGGCGGACCCAAGTTCCTGGTCACCTCGGGCGAAACCGGCTTCGTCGCCGCCGACGAGGCGAGCTTCCTCCGGCTCGTCACCGAGATGCTGGACGACCGCGACCTCCACGAGCGCATGTGCCGGCTCAGCCGGGAGCACGCGCTGGCGCTTTCCTGGGACGGCGTCTTCGAAGAGGTATTTCAGGCCTACCAGCACGCGCTCACCCCGCCGCGCTCGGCGCCCGCGCTGGCTCCCGTCCGCACCTGAACGCCGCGCCCCGCCGCGTGTGCCAAACTGTTGGGTTATGCCTTCCGTCTTTCGCGACCGGCTGCTGGCCGGCAAGTCCACGTTCGTCACCGGGGGATCCAGCGGCATCTGCCTGCGCATCGCTGAACGCTTCGCCGAGCACGGCGCCAGCATCGCCATCCTGGGCCGCAAGCCCGACAAGCTCGAAAAAGCCGCCGCGGCTCTCTCCCGCTTCGGTGGTCCGGTCCTGACGCATGCCGCCGACGTGCGCGATTACGCCGCCGTCGAGGAAGCGTTCCGCCAGACCCACGCCGCCTGGGGACCCGTGGATATTGTCATCGCCGGCGCGGCCGGCAACTTCCCCGCGGCGGCCGCGCAGCTTTCGGCCAACGGCTTCAAATCCGTAGTGGACATCGACCTCATCGGAACGTTCCACGCCTGCCGCGCTTCGTACTCGTTCCTCCGCAAGCCCGGCGCCTCGCTGATCGCCATCTCCGCCAGCCACGCCTGGCAGCCCATTCCCTTCCAGGCCCACGTCTGCGCCGGCAAAGCCGGCGTCGACCTGCTGCTCAAGACGCTCGCCATCGAGTGGGGTCCCGAAGGCGTCCGCTGCAACATTCTGACCCCCGGCCCCACCGACGAAACGGAAGGCATGTCGCGGCTCACGCCCACCGCCGCCGCGCGCGAGCAGCTGGAGGCCAACGTCCCGCTCCGCCGCTACGGCACCAAGGACGAACTCGCCGATCTCGCGCTGTTCCTCTGCTCCGACGCGGCCGCCTATATCACCGGCGGCGTCTTCGTGTGCGACGGCGGCAGCTCCCTGGCCCGCTCCTCCGGCCACCTCACCATCGCCGCCGAGCACGCCCAGCGATGACCCAGAAACCCGCACTCGTCCGCCAGTTGGGCCTCTGGAGCGCCACCGCGCTCGTCGTGTCCAACATGATCGGCACCGGCATCTTCACCAGCACCGGCTTCAACGCGGGCGACCTCGGCAGCGCCTCCTGGATCCTGGCGCTGTGGCTGGTCGGCGCGCTCTGCGCCCTCATCGGCGCGTTCTGCTACTCCGAACTCGGCGTCAACCTGCCCAGCTCCGGCGGCGAGTACGTCTACCTCACCCGCGCCTTCGGGCCCACCTGGGGCTTCCTCTCCGGCTGGATCTCGTTCTTCGCCGGCTTCTCCGCTCCCATCGCGTTCGCCGCGCTCGCCTTCGCCGACTACCTCGGCTACTTCTTTCCGGCCGTGCGCCAGGAGAACGCTCCCGTGCTGTTCGGCTCCGGCGATTGGACCTTCCGCTTCGGCGGCGCGCAGCTCGCCGCCTGCCTGCTGGTCCTGGTGTTCACCGCCCTCAACTGCGCCGGCGTGCAACGCACCGCGCGCGTCCAGAACTTCCTCACCGTGCTGAAGGTCGGCACCCTGACCACGTTCATCTTCCTGGGCTTCGCCTTCGGCAAGGGCGACTGGCAGCACTTCTCCGAACCCGCCGTGCGCTGGACCTCCACGCCCCTCGCCGCGCAGTTCGCCATCAGCCTCTTCTGGACCTACGTTGCTTATTCGGGCTGGAACGCGGCCACCTATGTCGCCGAGGAGCTCGAACAGCCCGCCCGCACGCTGCCGCTCGCCCTGGCCGCGGGCACCGCCTTGGTGGCGACGCTCTACATCGGGCTGAACGCCCTCTTCATGTACTCGACGCCGCTCGAGAAGCTGAAGGGCGTGGTCGCGGTCGGGTCCCTTTCCGCCTCCAACCTCTTCGGCAGCGAGGTCGGCGGCATCTTCGCCGCGCTCATGGCCGTGTCGTTGATGTCCACCGTGAACGCGATGGTCACCATCGGTCCCCGCGTGTATTACGCGATGGCGCAGAACGGCGCGTTCCTTGCTTCCGCCGCCAAGGTCCATCCGCGCTGGCATACGCCGGTCGGCGCTATCGTCGCGCAGGCGGTGTGCACCATGCTCATGACGCTGACGCCCTTTCCGCAACTCGCGGTCTATATCGGCTTTTCGCTGAACTTCTTCGCCGTGATGAGCGTCGCGTCGTTGTTCATCTTCCGCCGGGATCCGAACTGGCGCCGCCTGCCCATCGTCAGCTTCCTGTGGCCGCTGATGCCGTCGCTGTTCATCCTCATCGGCGGGTGGATGATCTACCAGGGCATCGAAAAGCGGCCCGCCATCAGCGCCGTTTCGATCGCCACGATGATCGCCGGAGCCCTCGTCTACCGCTTCCGCGTCCGCGGACCAAAGTCCCCCGAACCAGGATCGCCAGCAAAGCCGTAAGCTCCCGCCGGTAGCCGGGGGGCAAAGTCCGCAGCCCCGCGCCCGGTCACAACCCCGCACTATTCGTGTTCCCACTCCCCGCGCTCGAGCACCAGGCAGGCCGCCCCGGCGATCCCGACATCCGCGCCGAGCGCCGCCGGTACGATCGGCGTCCGGTCCGCGAATGGATTCACGGTCCGCCGCGGCGTCATTTCGCGGAGCCGCACAAACAGCCGCTCGCCGAGGTTCGTCACCCCGCCTCCGATGACAATGCGATCCGGATCCAGCACCGAAATCAAGCCGCCGAGCCACGCGCCCAGCCGCGCCGTGAACTCGTCGAAGTCGTAGCCGCCCGCGATCGCGTTCCCTGAGCACAGGATCTCGATACAGCCCGGCGCGCCGCACCCGCACACCACCGGACTCCGGTAGTCCACCGTGACGTGCCCCACCTCGCCCGCCAGTCCGTTCTTGCCGTAGTAAATGCGGCCATCGAGGATAATGCCCGCGCCGATGCCCGTCGACAGCGTCACGTACAGCAGCGACGCGCAGCCCGCGCCCGCCCCGAAGCGATGCTCTGCCAGTCCCGCCGCATTCGCGTCGTTATCCACCCGCACCCGGACCCCGAAGCGCTGCGCCAGCAAATCGCGCAGCGCGATGTCGCGCCAGCCCGGCCAGCCCGGCGGGTTCAGGACCACGCCCCGGCGGGGATCGAGCGGGCCCGGGGCGCACACGCCAATCGCCTGCACCGCCGGATCCCAGTGCGCTTCAATGGCCGCGCAAACCTGCGCGAACGACACCGCGAAACCCTCCGCCGAGCGCGCCGGCGTCAGCGACCGCGCCAGAATGCGCCCCGCCGCGTCCACCTGTCCCGCTGCGATCTTCGTCCGTCCGATATCGATGCCGAGAACCATTGCTATGCTGATGGACGAGCATCGCATAAAACGCGCATGGCATTGCTGATCCTCAACGGCGCGCCGGGGTGCCGGACCGAAGAAGTGGCGCACGCGGCCGCGCGGCGGCTGGATTGGGAGCTGTTCACCGAGCCGCGGCTGGAGCGCCGCATCGCCGAGAGCTTCGCGATCCCCGATCCCGCGCCGCCCAAAGCCTGGCCCGGGATGGCGACCGCGATACTGGCCCAGGCGGCCGCGGCGCGGCCCGTGCTGGTCGCCGCGTCCGGCGCTCTGCGCCTGTTTCCGCACCTCGCGCAAGTGCTGCGCGTGGCGATCGCCGCGCCCGACAATCGCCGCGCCGGCAACCTGATGCTCGATGAGCGCGTGGACCTCCAGGCCGCCCGCGCCCGCCTCCAGGAACTCGACCGCCGGGACCGCGAGAAGCAGCGCGGCCGCTTTGGCCGCGCGCCGGTGCCGGAGCCCGACCTCACCTTGCACGCGCACCGCCTGGACGCCGAACAGATGGCCGCGGTGATCGCTGCCGCCGTGGACGCGCGTCACCTGCGCGAGCCCCTGCCCGCCGCCACCGAAGCGCAGATCCGCTTTCAGGCGCGGCTGGAACTGCTCGCCCATGGCGTCACTCCCGCCGGACCGGCCGAAAGTCCCCGCGGCCCCGGACCCGCGCATCCCAGCGAAGAGCTGTTCGCCAACCTGCTCGACTTCTACGGCATCCCCTGGGAGTTCGAGCCGCGCAGCTTTCCGCTCCAATGGGACGCCGCCGGCCGCGTCACCGAAGCCTTCACGCCCGACTTCTACCTGCCCGAATTCGACCTCTACATCGAACTCACCACCATGAAGCAGGCTCTGGTCACCCGCAAGAACCGCAAGGTCAAGCGGCTGAAGTCCATCTACCCGCACATCCGCATTCAGGTCTTCTACCAGAAGGACCTGCAGGATCTGGTGACCAAGTACGGCCTGCAGGAGCTGGCAGCCAAGTGACCGAACCTCCCATCGACCGCGTGCTGTTCACCGAGGAGCAGATCGCCGCGCGCATCCGCGAAGTGGCGGCGGAGATCTCCGCGCGCTACGCGGAGCGCCCGCTGAAGCTGGTCGGCGTGCTGAAGGGATCGGTGTTCTTCCTCACCGCGCTGGCGCGGGAGCTGACCGTGCCGGTGAAAGTCGATTTCCTCGCCATCTCGAGCTTCGGCAACCAGGGCGGCGGCCCCGGCTTCGTGCGCATCGAAAAGGACCTGGATCAGCCCGTGGAGGGCGAGGACGTGCTGCTGGTGGAGG
This sequence comes from uncultured Solibacteraceae bacterium, assembly GCA_964471915.1. GTDB lineage: Bacteria > Acidobacteriota > Terriglobia > Bryobacterales > Bryobacteraceae > JAIEPW01. The sequence continues at coordinate 121,927 of CAYYID010000003.1, forward strand.
ACATCGTGGACACCGGGTTCACGACTCGCTACCTGCTGCGGACGCTGGCCGGGCGGGGGCCGAACTCGCTGGCGCTGTGCACGCTGCTCGACCGGCGGGTGCGGCGCATCGTCGACGTCGCGGTGGACTTCCGGTGCTTCGAGATTCCCGACCGCTTCGTGGTCGGCTGGGGGCTGGATTACCAGCAGCTCTACCGCAACCTCAAGTACATTGCGGCGCTGAAGCTGTAATGGCTACTTGCGCGCGCCGCGCTGCGGGCTCTTCACGCGCGACTGGCGCAGTTTCTTCTCCTTGCGCTTCGGCTTGGAGATGATGAAGGTGCCGCTGCCGAGGTACTCGGCGGAATAGAGCTTGTCGTTCTGGGTCGCCATGGTGAAACTTTTAGTGTACCGCAACCGCGCACCCGGTACGTTACACTGAAGTGAGTATGCGCTTCCTGGCTTCTTTCCTCATGGTTTCGGCCGTTTCGCTGTTCGCGGCGAATCCGGTGCCGCGCAAGTCCGGCGAGTTTGTCATCAAGATGACCGACGGCAAGGAGATGCTGCTGTCGAGCACCAAGGGTAAGGTGGTGGCCGTGGAGTTCCTCTTCACCACGTGCCCGCACTGCCAGGATTCGGCCCGCCTGTTGACGCGCCTGCAGACGGAGCTGGGGCCCAAGGGCTTTCAGCCGGTCGGCGTCGCGGTGAACCCGATGGCCGGCATGCTGGTTCCGGATTTCGTGAAGACCTATGGCGTCAAGTTCCCGGTGGGCTTCGCCGACAGCAACGACATGCTGAAATACATGGGCATCAGCCCGATGATGCGGTGGGTGGTGCCGCAAATGGTGCTGATCGATCGCACGGGAACGATCCGGTATCAGACGCCGGTGGAAGGCGATCCGCAACTCGGCCTGGAGTCGTACCTGCGCGGCAAGATCATGGAACTGCTGAACGAAAAGCCGGCCGCGGCCGCTCCGGCGCCCAAGAAGAAGGCCTCGTAGGGTATACTTGAGCTAGTCCGTGCGCCCGTAGCTCAGCCCGGATAGAGCGTTTGCCTCCGGAGCAAAAGGTCAGAGGTTCGAATCCTCTCGGGCGTACCAAGAAAATCAGCGACTTACGGCTCACTGCGAAGTGAGCCGTTTCGCTTTTTAGCGCCTTGGCCGCGCCGCGCGCCGCCGCGCCGCGCTCGAGGACCCCAGCCCGCCGCCGCCGCGCGGCATCGCCGGCCGCACCCCGGGGCGCGTCACCGGTGGCGGGGCAGGACGCACCGCCGGGGGCGCCGGTCGCGGAACTGGCGCCGGCCGCACCGCTGGAATCGATGGGCGAGGCGCTGGGGTGCCCGGCGCCGGTCGCGTGACCGGAGCCGAGGGCAGGGCCGGCTTCCAAGATTTCTGGTCCCACTTCTCCCAGCTTCCTCCCGTATTCCGGTAGAGATTGCCGTCCGGATCGGCGAATACGTTGTTGGGCAGCCGGTTGGCCGGCCGCGTCACCGCCCCGGGCCGCGGCGCGGGCCGCACTGCCGGGCGCGTGGCGCTGATCCCCGGACTTCCGGGTCGCGTGTAGATGTTGTTCCAGCCGCCCGGCCGGGGCCTCAGAACGGGCCGCGTGCCCAGCCCGGGCCGCCACAGCGGCGGCCGCGGATAAATCGGGCGGTATCCGCCGGGACCGAACCATCCGCCGCCCCCGATGAAGCCGGGACGCCAGAATCCGCCGCCGTACCAGCCCCCGCCCCAACCCGGACCCCAGAACGACGAGAACCCGAACCATCCCGCATTCCAGCTCATTCCAAACGACCAGCCGCCCCACGGCGTGTAGCGCACGTGGAAGCCCCAGGTCAGCGGGCGCGGGAAGTACACCGGCCCCACCCAGGCCGGGTAACGCCAGCCGGAGCCGTAGATCACAATGCCCCGATACGGGAACGTCCACAGGTACCCGGGCAGATAGCCGACGTACACGACTTCCGGGGTCGACTCGTAGATGTGCACGTACTTAGTGTTGTAGACCGGACTGCTGGCCGGAACCTTATCGATGCCCTCCGGCCGCTCCTCGGAAACCTCCCAGGGTCCGGTGGGCGACTTGGAAACGTACCAGACGCCCTGCTCGCACAGAAAATACTTCGTGCCCGAGACGATCACCTGGCTGGCGGTGTTCTCGGCAAACTGAAGCTGGGTGCCCGCGATGGGCGCGAAGCGGGGATTGCCGTCATAGCTGGCCTGGACCTGCGCCTCGCCGCGTTTCACCGCGGCCGTCTGGGGGATCACGGTATCCAGCACCGCGTCCTTTGCTTCGCCGGTACCGGGCACGAACGCGCGCACACTGGCCTTGGGCGACTCGGCCGGGACTTCCCCGAACTTCGCCGGCAACTGGTCCGGCGGGACGTAGCTCCAAGGGCCGTTCAGGCCCGGCGCGGCGTACCAACGTCCGGAGAGCACCAGGAACCGCTTCTGCGTCGCCACTTCGAGGAACAGGTCGCTGCCGGTGTTGGTGACGTACAGCAACTCGCCGCCGGGCACCAGCGGCGCGAACTGCGGCGCGCCTTCGGTGACGACGAGTTCGGCCGGCTCGGTCGTCACCAGGATCGCGGCGCCGGCGAGTTCCTTGGCCGACGCAACCTTCCCGGCGGGGGTCGCCGGGTCCTTCTCCGCATCCTCCACCTTTACTAACCGGGCGATTTCCGCGGGCACCTTCTTTTCATGCTTCCACGATCCTTGCAGCAGATCGGCCGTCGAGAACCAGACGCTCGATCCGTACAGCCAGAATTTCCTCGCCCGCGGATCGAAGATCACGGGGAACGGCGTGTTCACCACCCGCTGGAATCCCGAGTTCCCCACGTCCTGCAGGCGGGGCGCGCCGTCCACGGTCACGAGGATCGCCGGGGAGTCCCTCACGATGATGCGCGGCGGATCGTTCTTGTACTCGGCGTCATCGGCGGGATCCGGCACTTCCAGGCTGGCGCGGACACTGGCGAGCGAGAGCGTCAGGTCCCAGTCCGCCACGCTGGTTTCGAGGAATTTCGCCAGCGCATCGACGGCTTCCTGCGGCGAGTCCGGAAACCGGATGCGTTCCACCTTGACGGTGCGGATGCGGGCCACGTCCAGGTTGCGGTCGACATCGAGCGTCGCGGTGACGCGCATCGCTCCGAAGAGGGGCGTCTTGTCGGCGGGCCGCTTCACGGCGATGGCCACCTGGGCGGTGATGCTGGTGTCGGCGAGGGAGTCGACTTGCGGCTCGTAGACCACGATCTCGGTGCTCCCGCTCCTGACGATGCGCGGCCATTCCGCCTGTTGCGCTAGGCCCGGCCCGGTGGACCCCGCGAAACCGAGCACGAGCAGCGCCCATCCGGCGCGAGCGGTACGTCTTACAGAATTGTTCATGGTCTCCCGCCCTGGTCCCGAACAGCGCCGGTCCCGTCTCCGCCGAACGCGGCAAGCGGGCGCCTCCGCTAGCGGCGGAAGAGCTTTCTCTTGACGTCCGGCCAGAATTCCTCGAACGTGTTGCCGATCACGCGGCCCATGAAACCGAAGGCGATACGCGATGCCGCGTCCTGCGCCTTCGCTTCTCCGCTGACCCGCCAGGTGTTCGAAAGAAAGTTGCTGCCGGCGATGGCGCTGTACCGCGCATACGCCGGCATCGTGTTTCCGTTACGATCGCGCGCCAGAAACGCCGACGTAATGGCATGGCCGACCCGCCCGCCGAACTTGCGGTCCGCGGACGCCCGGAAGTACCGGGGATCCTCGCCCCACAAAGCGCCCAGACTCGCTTCCATCGCGTTCGAGGTTATGGTCCCGGTGAGGCGCATGCCGTAGCGCTTGCCGAAGCCCTCCCACTGCGTCCCGTACTCTGGAGGACGGTTCCGCCAGGTGCCGAAGCCCGCGCTGAAAAGTCCGCCGGTCAAGCTCTGATACCCGAACGTGGAGTTCGCCACCCAAACCGCGCGGCCGGACCCGGACAGGGGCGTGTAACCGGGAGCCGGCTGCGCCCACAAGTTCGCCGCACTCAGCGCGCTCAGCAACAGAACGCACCGGGCTGGGCCGCGGCGCGGGGTCGTCTTCAAGGGACGCGTTTCCATCGTGAGACGTGTAGGATAGCAGACCGGCGCGCGCCCGCACCGCAGGGCGTCCCCGGCGCAGGGCGGTGCGGTTCTGGTAGAACATTCTGGGGGAGCGTGGTCGCGCACCACACGAACGCATTGTTACATCGAATCGGCACGCTCGGGCTGCTTTGCCTGTTGTTGGCGCCCCCGGCGTGGCCGCAACCCGGGCCGGCCGCGCCCCCTCCCGTAGGTCCGCCGGCGCCCGCCGCACCCCCGGCGGAACGCTTGGGCCGGAATACGCCTCTCGGAACGGTGGTGGGCTTCCTGGCCGCCGTGCAGCGCGGCGAGTTCGATCGCGCGGCCGAATACCTGGACACCCGCGCCCAGGGCCGCGCGCTGGTGGAACTGGCCGAACAACTGGCCTATATCATCGACAACTCGCAACTCGGCCGGGTCAGCGACGTGCCCGAAGGCAGCGGAGCCCCGGGCGTCCGGCCCGGCTTCGAACGGCTCGGCGTGATCCCCAAACTGGAGGGCACCCTCGATCTGGAACTGGTCCGCGTTCGCCGCAAGGGCGAGGAACCGGTGTGGCTGTTCTCCGCGCGGACCCTGGCCGGGATCCCGGAAGCGCATGAATACCTGAGTGCGCGCGCCATCAACCGCTTTCTGCCGACGTTCCTCGTGCAGCCCGTGTGGCTGGGCGTGCCTCTTTGGAAATACCTCGCGCTGGTGGCCGCGTTCGTCCTGTCCTACGCGCTGACGCTGTTGCTGCGGCCGCGGCTGGCGCGCTTGCTGGGCCGCTGGATCCCGGAACAGCCGGAACCGGAGAACCAGCGCATGGCGGTCCGGATCGCCACTCCCGCCGGAGTGCTGGTGGCGTTGCTGGTCACCGAGATCGTCGTGATTGCCTGCTCGCTGCCCTTCCTGGCTCGCGAACTGTGGAACTCGGTCCTCTCCAAGGTTGGGGTGCTGGCGGGCGCCTGGCTGATTCTGGCGATCGTGCGCGCCGGCGCCGCCGCTTACCGCTGGCGGATCGAGCGGACCAAGGAAACGCAGATCACCGCGGTGGTCCGGCTGGCGGAGCGAAGCATCCAGATCCTCTGCCTGTTCTTCGCTATCCTGATCGTGCTGCGGCTGGCCGGTTACGACGTCACCGGCATGCTGGCGGGCCTCGGCCTGGGCGGCGTCGCCCTGGCGTTCGCGGCTCAGAAGAGCCTGGAGAACCTCTTTGGAGGCGTCTCGGTGATCCTCGACCGGACCATCCGGGTGGGCGACGATTGCGTCATTGCCGGCCGCAACGCCACCGTCGTCGACATCGGCATGCGGTCCACCCGGTTCCGCACGCTGGAACGCTCCATCCTCACCGTGCCGAACGGACAACTCGCGGCCATGACCCTGGACAATCTCAGCATGCGGGACCATATCTGGTTCCGCCATGTGCTCAACGTCCGCCTGGCGGAGGGCTTCGGACAGCTCGAACCGCTTCTCGACGCCCTCCGGACGCTGCTGGCACGGGAGCCGATGGTGGACAACGCCCGCCGCCGTGTGCGCCTGATCCGCGTGGACGCGCAGGGCGCGGAAATTGAGATGTTCTGCGACATCCGGACGCGGTCGTACGCGGAGTTCCTCGAGGTGCAGGAAGCCCTGCTGCTCGACTGCCTGAAGATCCTTGCCGCGCACGGGGCGGCGCTCGCCCCGCCGCCGCACAGTATTGTCCTGACGAACCCGGCGCCGCCGGCCGGCGCCGGATCCCCGCCCCCAGCCTGAGTCAGCTTAGCTGCTGGACGCGACGGTGATCCGCAGCGTGTACTTCACCGGCTCGCCGCGCTGCGCGGCCGCGCCCGTGAGATAGACGCGGATCCGGTAGTCTCCACTCCGCTGCAGCGTGCCCTTGTAGCTGTTGCCGGACCCGAAGATGGGCTGCTCGGAGCCGGGCTCCAGGACGTCGAAGGCGATGCCGGTTTCCTTCGCCTGCAGGGTTACCGCCAGGTGCTGGCCCACGGCTCCGTTGACCAGGTAAACCATCCGGGTGTCGCCCGTGACCGTCGCCTTGATGGTGGCGGGCTGGTCGAGTTTGAAGCGCACCCGCTCGTCCTGGAGGGTTTGTCCGAGGGCTGGCAGCGCGGTGCAGGAAAGAACGACTGCGAGAACGGAAAAGGTTTTCATATTCCGCCTCCCGCTTCGAGCATACACCCACTGAACCAAGCTGGAAAGCCGGCCCGGTGCCGTGCTCGGCCAAATGGCGTAGAATAGAAAGCCAGGAGACCGAATGGAAACGGCCGACATCGTGGAAGCGCTCGGCGGCCGGAAAGTGCTCGGCCAATCGATCCGCCAGCCCGGCGAGTTAGCGCAACTGGTGCGCAAAGGGCTGCCCGCCAGCGCCGTTACGGCGCTGGCCCGCAAGCTGGAGGTGGGCAACGGCGTCCTCTCCCGTACGCTGGGAATCCCGGTGCGGACGCTGACGCGCCGCCTGGGGCAGGGCGCGTTGCTGACCTCCGCCGAATCGGACCGCACCGTGCGGCTGGCGCGGCTCTACGCCCATGCCGTGGAAATGATCGGCGACGCGGACAAAGCCATCGAATGGCTGCGGACTCCGAACCGGGCCCTGGGCGGAGAGCGGCCGCTCGATCAGTTGGACACCGACCCCGGGGCGCGGCAGGTGGAAGACGTGCTGGGGCGCATCGCGTACGGCGTCTATAGCTGATGCGGTTCTGGCGGATCTGCCGGGAGCGTTACGCCCGCGACGCGGCCAGCGGCACCGGCGCGCGGCTCTACGGCGGCCGTTGGAACAGTCCCGGCGTTAGCGTGGTGTATGCCTCCACCTCGCTGGCGTTGGCCGCGGTGGAAACGTTCGTCAACCTGGAGCCGAAGCTGCGGCCGGCGGACCTGGTCTCAATCGCCGGGGAGATCCCCGATTCCGTCACCGTGCGCCGGATTGCACTGGACACGCTCCCGGCGAACTGGCGGCGCAGCCGCGACGAGCAACTGCGGCGCATCGGCGATAACTGGGTGCGGGCAGGCGAAAGCGCCGCTCTGCTGTTCCCGTCGGCGGCGATCCCCGGGGAATGGAATGTGCTCTTGAATCCGGCTCACCCGGACTTCGCGCGGATCCGCTTCGGAAAAGCGAAGGAGTTCGAGTACGGCGCCCGGATGTTCCGCTGAGCGCAGGCTAAAGCAGCCGGAAGTTCACTTCGACGTTGGCGCTGACCGCCACGGGACGGCCATCCTTCATGCCGGGCTTGAAGCGCCACTTCTCGACGGCCTCGATGGCCTTCTGGTCCAGACCGAGGCCGAGCGAGCGCAGCACCTTGATGTCGCGCGGATTGCCCTTCTCGTCCACCACAATCGAAAGCAGCACCGTGCCCTGCCACTTGGCCTTGCGCGCCTCTTCGGAGTACTCGGGCTCCACTTTGAACACCACCGAGGGAGCTGAGACGCCGCCGCCGATCCGGTAGACGCCGCCGCCGAAGCCACCGCCGCGGCCCGGCCCCACGCCCGGCCCGGTGCCCGAGCCGACGCCGCCGTAACCACCCGACCCGATGCCCCCGCCGAAGCCCGTGCCGTTCGAAGGCACCCCGAACTTGCTCAGCGGATCGCCAATGTTCTGCGCGGCGATGTTCGGCACGTCCGGAGGCGCCACGATCGTCGGCTCCATCGGGAGCTTGGGATCGTCGTTATTCGGCACGCGCACCGGCGGGGTGAACTGTTTCTGCGAGATCTTCGGCAGCTTGCCGCGATCGGCCGGCAGCGGCGAACGGTCGCCGCCGCCCCCGCCGCCCCCCGCCATCTGCTTGGCGGGTTTGGCCACGTACGGGGCGATGTCGGGCGCGATCAGCGTGAAGTCTTCTTTCGGCTTTTCCTGCAACGCCGGGCGAATGCCGATGAAGAACGCCGCCCCGACCAGCACGATATGCACCGCCAGGCTAATGAAGCCCGAGGTGGATTCGTTGCCCTTGTACAGCCCCCACATCGACTTCGTGTACACCGGCTTCGAGGTGACCTCGAGCGGCGGAAGCTTGGGCGGATTGAAGGTGTCCTTGAGGTTCTGAACGAAGCCCTGCAGCCAGGATTGCTGCGGAGGCAGGAGGTGCGCCAGGTTATCGGCGTCGGGCCCGCCCACCTGATTCACCGGGCGGATGCCCGCCGGCGGCGGCGGTGCGGGCTCGAACGCGTCTTTCAGGTTCTGAACGAAGACCTGCCAGCCGGACGGCGGCTTTACCAGCAGCTTATCCAGGTGGCTGGCCGCGATCGGATCGGCCTGCACCGGCTTCATTTCCACCGGGGTCCCCGTCGGCTGTTCTCTGGTCTCTAGGTTCAGATAAGACACACTCACCCCTCCGGCGGGGTTGATCCAGGGACGCGTTCCGCGGCATCCCGGTTTCGGGATTCCGGCCCCGGACCTAGCCTATTTCGCCAGTCTAACACACAGACGTTTCAACCCCGGCTCCGGCTTCCAAATTCCGGAAGCGGCTCCAGGAAAAGGGCGGTCTCGTCCCAGAGGGACCCCACCACGTCGGTCAGTTCATGCCCGGAATCATAGCGCACCAGCCGGACCTTCGGATGGCGGGCGGCGTAGGCCTCGGAATCGGCGACCGGGACCACCGGATCCTGTATCCCGTGCAGAATCAACGCCGGTTGCCAAATTTCGGGGTCGTCCGGCCAGCGTTCCAAATCGGCCATAAGATCCCAGGCAAGGTTCCGGGGTCCGCCGGATCCGTAGTGGAAAATCTCACGGCGGCCGGTGCGCCGCCACTCCTCAAGAACCGGCGCGGGCAGGCCCTCGCGCCACCGGCTCGGGAACCGGAGCGCCGGGGCCATGAGCACCACCCGGTCGATCTGGTCCGGGTGCAGACTCGCGTACAGCGCCGCCAGGTAGCCGCCGAGCGAGGAGCCGAGCAGCACGGCGCGGTCCCCGCCCGTGGCGGCGTCGATCACGCGGAGTTGTCCCGACACCGTGAGATGCTCGAAGTCCCCGGCGTCGAGCGCTGGGACCTCCAGAGGCACCCCTCGCGCGCCGAAGCGGTCCTGAAAGTAGCGCGCCTTGCTGGACTGCGGACTGGAGGCGAAGCCGTGCAGGTAGACGAATTTCATTGGGGCGTGAACTTGATGTCGCTGGCCGCGCCGAAGCGCCGCCAGTCGCGGTATTCGAACTCGTTCTCGGCCACCACGCGTCCCCCGCGCCATTCCCGGTGCAGGATGCGGTCCGGTGCCAGCACGCCGTGGGTGGTCATGGTGTAGACGACCTCGGCCTCCTGCCTGTAGGCTTCGGCGCCCTCGCCGTGCGTGGCGGCGAGCGTGATGCGCTCCAGCCGGTAGTCGTCCACCCGCACCAGGACCTCGCCCGAGAGCTTCAGCTTCACGGCCTTGTCGCCTTCGATGACGGTGAGCGCCTCGCCGCCTTCGAGCTGGCGGTAACGGAACACCTGCGTCCCGCCGCGGCGGTCGCGGGACTCGAACTCGTAGCGGTCGATCCGGGACCGCTCGAAGAGCAGCAGCAGGGGTCCGAAGTCGGTGGCGGCGCCGCGGAGGCCGTGCTTTTCGAGTTCCTTCAGCAGCAGACGCTTGCGGTTCTCGTCGGAGGAGGTGAGGCTCTCTGCCAGTTTCTCCAGGGCTTTCTCGGAGCTGCGGACGGGCTTCCCATCGACGGACAGGACCTGGCGGGCTTCGCGGATGGCGCCGGCTTCGCTGGCGAAGCGCGCGAAAGTGTATTCGCTTTCGAGCCGGCGCTCCTGCCACTTCGGTTCCAGCGGTTTCTTCGCGTCCTCGCCAAGGCGCGGGCGGAAGCGCGGCGGAGGTTTCAGGGCGCGCTGGCGGAGGCTTTCCTTGGCGATCAGCGAGGGCGCCTTGGCGGCGAAGACGGCGGCCTCTTCCGAAAGGCGCTCGATCAGGCGGGGGACGGAGGGCTGGGCCCAGCAGGAAGCGGCGAGAAGTCCGAGCCAGAGACGCACTAATCTAGAGTGACATGGATGCTCACCGCACGAAGGCCGGCCGCCATGCGCCGGACGAGGCCGCCGCCTCCCCCGAGGCTTGCGCGAGCCGTGTCCCGGGGCAGAAACGAAGCGAGCGAGCGGCCGATGTCTTGGCCGCGTTCCGCGCCGACGTACCGAAGGAACTGATAGGCAATGGCCTGACGCGCGAGGAAGAAGATGAGATCCTCGGCTTCGGACCAGAAGGAGTCTAAGTATGCTCGTGATTTTCGAAATCCGCGATGCCGAAGAAGGCGGCTACTTTGCGCGCGCGCTCGGCAACGCCATTTTCACGCAGGGCGACTCATGGGAAGAACTCAGTGGCACGGCTCGAACAGCGCACAGCCATAGAAGGGCCTCCTGCTGAGGCTCCCCAGCCGGAAGCTGTAGGGACGACACGTAGTTGCCGGCGTACTGGGCAAGAAGATCGTTGTAGTCCAAAGGATCTGGGCGCCCGCCCTCCAGACGGGCGCCTCGCCGCCACTGCCTTCAGGATATTCCACAACGGGGCAGGTCCGCCAAACCGGCGTCCGCGAACGCCCACTTGCTAATCACCCGCCCGCGCCGCTAGAATCGGTGGGTTATGGCAATCGACCAGAAGGTGAAGCAAATCATCGTCGAGCAACTGGGCGTGGACGAGTCCCAGGTCGACCCCACCGCGTCGTTCGTCGATGATCTCGGCGCCGACTCCCTAGACATCGTGGAACTCGTCATGGCCTTCGAAGAGGCCTTCGAGATCGAGATCCCGGACGAAGACGCCGAGAAGATCACCACCGTCAAGGACGCGATCAGCTACATCGAAGCCAAAAAGAAGTAAGCTGGAAGTAGCAACCAACGCTTCCCCAGCACGGAGATTTACTTGTCCCGCAGAGTTGTCGTGACTGGTGTCGGCCTCGTCACGTCCGTAGGCATCGGCACCGAAGAAGTTTGGCAGGCGCTCAAAACCTCCCAAAGCGGTATCGGAGCCATCACCCAGTTCGACGCCGCGCAGTTCAGCACCCGCTTCGCCGGCGAGGTAAAGGACTTCGATCCCACCCGCTTCATCGAGAAGAAAGAAATCAAGAAGATGGGGCGCTTCATCCAGTTCGCCATCGCGGCGGCGGATTTTGCGATCGCGCAAAGCGGTCTCCAGGTGACCCCCGAGACCGCCGAACAAACCGGCGTCTACATCGGCAGCGGCATCGGCGGCTTCGAAGTGATCGAGCGCGAGTACCGGCAACTGCTCGAAAAGGGACCTTCCCGCATCTCGCCGTTCTTCATTCCGGCCACCATCGTGAACCTCGCCTCCGGGTGGGTCTCGATCCGCACGGGCGCCAAGGGACCGAACTCGGCGACGGCCACCGCCTGCACCACGTCGGCGCACTCGATCGGCGATTCGTTCCGCATCATCCAGCGCGGCGAAGCCGACGTGATGATCTGCGGCGGCGCCGAAGGCGCCATCACGCCGATGGGCATCGGCGGGTTCGCCGCCATGCGCGCGCTCTCGCAGCGCAACGACGATCCGCAGCGCGCCTCGCGCCCCTGGGATAAGGACCGCGACGGCTTCGTGGTCGGCGAGGGCGCCGGCATTCTGGTCCTCGAGGAACTGGAAACCGCCCGGCGGCGCAACGCGCCCATCCTGGCCGAAATCGTCGGCTACGGCATGTCGGGCGACGCCTATCACATCTCCGCGCCGTCCGAAGACGGCGAAGGCGCTTACCGCGTGATGCGCAACGCGCTGAAGGACGCGGGGCTCGCGCCCGAAAAGATCGACTACATCAACGCCCACGGTACCTCGACGCCGGTGGGCGACAAGATCGAGACCCAGGCCATCAAGCGGATGTTCGGCGAGCACGCCTATAAGCTCGCGGTCAGCTCCACCAAGTCCATGACCGGACATCTGCTGGGCGGCGCCGGCGGCCTCGAAGCCGGGATCACGGTGCTGGCCCTGCGCGACCAGCTCGCGCCGCCGACGGTGAACTACGAAACTCCGGATCCCGAGTGCGACCTCGACTATGTGCCGAACACCGCGCGCCCGATGAAAATCGACTACGCGCTCTCGAACTCCTTCGGGTTCGGCGGCACGAACGGCTGTTTGATCTTCCAGAAGTACTGATTTGCTCGCCGCCGCCAACCGGCGGCCCAGGGGAAAGCCCATGAAAATTGTCGTAGCCATCAAGCAAGTGCCCGTCCGCGACTCGCAGCTGCGCGTCGAGGCGGACGGCAAGTGGATTCAGGAAGGCGACCTGAGCTTCGAGATCAACGAGCCGGACGCCTACGCGCTGGAGGAAGCGCTGCAACTCAAAGAGAAGCACGGCGGCGAAGTGGTCGCCCTGTGCGCCGGGCCGGAACGGGCCACTTCGACGATCCGCGAGGCCCTCGCCAAGGGCGCCGACCGCGCCATCCACATCCAGGAAGAGAACCTCAATACGCTGGACACGCTTGGCGTAGCCCGGCTGCTGGCCGCGGCGCTCAAGGACGAGAATCCGGACCTGATCCTCACGGGCCTGCAGTCCGACGACCTCGGCTACGGCCAGACCGGCGTGGTGCTCGCCGAGCTGCTCGGCCGCCCGCATGGCACCATCATCATGCAAGTAGAAGTGAACGGCGGCGCCATCCGCGTGAAGCGTGAGCTGGAGGACGGCTGGTTCCAGTACGTCTCGATGCCGCTGCCCGCGATCCTCACCATCCAGAGCGGCATCAACAAGCTGCGCTACGCCACGCTGATGGGCATCAAGAAAGCGAAGTCGAAGGAGATCAAGGCGGTCACCGCGAGCGAGCTGGGCGGCGTGGCCGCGCCGGCGGCGGTGATCGAGAAGATCTACCTGCCGGTGAAGTCCAAGCAGACCCAGATTCTGGACGGCGACGCCAAGACCGCCGCCGCGAAGCTGGTCGAGAAGCTGAAGTTCGAGTTGCGCGTCATCTAACAGGAGCAAAACCACCATGTCGATTCTCGTCGTTACCGAACAATTGCGCGGCTCCTGGAACAAGATGTCGTGGGAGACGCTCGCCGCCGGACAGGAGTTCGCGAAGAAGCTGGGACAGCCGGTGCATGCCGCCGTGCTGGGCAAGGGGATCGCGGGGCTGGCCGCGGAGGCCGCCGCGAAGAACCTGGCCGGGGTCCACGCCGTGGATCACGACCTGCTCGCGAATTACACGCCGGACGCTTACACCGCGGCGCTCGAGCAGTTGATCAAGAAGCTCGGCGCCACGCTGGTGATCTTCCCCCACACCTACCAGGTGCGCGACTACGCGCCGAAGCTCGCCACGCGCTTCGGGCAGGTGCTGGTGTCGGACGTGATCAACGCGCGGCTGGACGGAGGGTCGCCCGTATACGTGCGCCTGCTGTTCCAAGGCAAGCTGAACGGAGACGTGAAGCTGGCGGGCGGCGCGCCGCACTTCATCTCGCTGCAGGCCGGTGCGTACCGCGCCGACCACCTGGAGGCGGGCACGGCGCCGGTGGAAAACTTCGCGCCGGCGCTGGACTCGGCGGCGATTCGCAACAAGCCCGAGGACTGGTTCCGGGAGTCCGCCCGCGCGGTGGACCTCACGGCGGCGGACATCATCGTCAGCGTGGGCCGCGGCATTAAGGAGAAGGAAAACATCCCGATCGTCGAGGAGCTGGCCAAGGCGCTGGGCGGCGAGCTGTCGGCGTCGCGGCCGATTTGCGACAACGGGTGGCTGCCCATGGAGCGGCAAGTCGGCTCCTCGGGCCAGACGGTCGCGCCGAAGGTGTACATCGCGGTCGGCATCTCGGGCGCCATCCAGCACCTGGTGGGCATGAAGGGCTCCAAGGCGATCGTGGCGATCAACAAGGACGCGAACGCGCCGATCTTCGAGGTCGCCGACTACGGGATCGTGGGGGATCTGTTCGAGGTGATCCCGGCGCTGGTTGAGGAAGTCAAAAAGGCGCGGGCGTAGCCGGCAGCCGCGGGCTCATTGTTTGCCGATGTGCCAGTCGGGACAGTGTGCCAGTTCCTGCGCGCCAGTGAGCCCCCGCCGGTAGGCGGGGGCCTAAGTCCGCGCATTCTCGCACGGCCCCATGCCGGCGGGCGCTCACGGTGTCAGGCGTTTGGATCGTCAGCGCGAGAGCTGTTCCGGACTGCCGCCTACTTGCCCTTGGCGAGCGAAATCTGCAGCAGGCTGCGGGAGCGGCTGTAGCCGAAGTAGATCAGCAGCCCGAACGCCATCCAGCCGAAGAACAGCTTCCAGGTGAGCGGGTTCAGCCCGAGCATCAGCGCGAAGTTCACCAGGATGCCCATCACGGGAATGAAGGGCACCAGCGGCGTCCGGAACGGCCGCTCCAGATCCGGGCGCGTGCGGCGCATGATCAGAATGCCGAGGCACACCAGGATGAACGCGAACAGCGTTCCGATCGAGGTCATCTCCCCGAGCTGGGCGATCGGCGTAAAGGCCGCGCCGAGCGAGACGAAGAGGAACAGCAGCGCGTTCGACTTCCACGGCGTGCGGTACGTGGGGTGGATGTCGGAGAACAGCTTCGGCAGCAGGCCGTCGCGGGACATCGAATAGAACACGCGGCTTTGGCCCAGCAGCATCACCAGCATCACGCTGGTGAGGCCCGCCAGCGAGCCGAGCTTCATCAGGAAGCCGATCCACTTCACGCTCTGCATCTTGTCCACCGCCACCGCGAGCGGCGCGGCGACGTTCAGTTCCTTGTAATTCACCACGCCGGTGAGCACCAGCGCGTAAAGAATGTAGAGCACGGTGCAGACCGCGAGCGAGCCGACGATGCCGATCGGCATGTCGCGCTTCGGGTTCTTGGCTTCCTGGGCGGCCGTCGACACCGCGTCGAACCCGATGTAGGCGAAGAAGATCTGGCCGGCGGCGCGCAGCACGCCCGACCACCCGAACTTGCCGAACTCGCCTTCGTTCGCCGGTACGAACGGCGTGTAGTTGTCGTAGTTGATGAAGAAGTAGCCGATGGCGATGAACATGATCACCACGGTCACCTTGATCGCCACGATCAGGGCATTGAACCGGGCCGACTCCTGGATGCCGATGATCAGGATCGACGAGACGCACAACAGGATCAGCACCGCGGGCAGGTTCAAGAGGCCGGGCGTGGCATCGAGCGGGGAATGGAGCAGGGAGTCCGGCAGGTGGATGCCAAAGGACTTCAGGATCGAGTCGAACGTCGCCGACCAGCCCACGGAAACTGTCGCCGCGCCGACCGCGTACTCGAGCACGAGTGCCCAGCCGATGATCCAGGCGAGGAGTTCACCGAGCGTGACATACGCATACGTGTATGCGGATCCCGCGATCGGGATCATCGTCGAGAACTCGCTGTAACAGAAACCGGCAAAGGCGCAGCCGATCGCCGCCAGGATGAACGAGTAGACGATGGCTGGCCCGGCGTGCTGCGAAGCGGCGACGCCCGTGAGCGTGAAGATGCCCGCGCCGATGATGGCGCCAATGCCCAGGGCTACCAGCGAAGTGCCTGTCAGCGTACGCTTTAGCGATTTCTCGCTCTCGCCGCTTTCGGCGAAGATCTTGTCGAGCGACTTAGTCGCGAACAGACTCATGCCCTGGGTCCTTTCTGACAGCGTGCCAACAGTAGGGTAGTAGACTGCAAAAACGGGTTTTAGGTTAACACAAGTCTTCGCGAGGCTGTAATCGGATTGTGGGACTCCCGCGTGCCGGGGCTGACTCCCGCGCGCCGCGGTCAGCCCTGGCGGAAGTAGTCGCCGAGACCTACCGTGAAGATGAAGTTCCCGAAGACGGCGTGTTCCAACGCCACCAGAAGCAAGGATTTGGTGCGAACGTAGGTGAGGGCGAAGAGGAGCCCGCCGAGGAAACTGAGGCCGACGGCGAGCCAGTTCCCGTAGACGATGTGCACGAATCCGAAAGCCGTGGCGCTGGCCAGCACCTGGGCGCCGGCGCGATGGAACAACGGCCGGTAGCGCTGAAAGAAGAAAGCGCGGAAGATCAGTTCCTGGGGATACACGGAAAGCACCGGATACAGGATCATGAGGGCGGCCCAGAGCCACGGGGCCTGCTTTAGGAACAGGAACATGCGGTCGCGGGCCAGGAACGCCACGGCGGCTCCGAGTACCAGCACCAGCCCGGCGGACCGGAGCATCACCGGCAGGAGGACGTGGCGGGCGGTGTCCCAGTTCGTGAGCCACTTCGGATCGAAGCTGCGGTCCCGTCGCAGGTAGGCGTAACCGGCGAGGCTCGCGAGCAGCAACACCGGGATCGGTCCGGCGGGCACAGGTTTGGCTACCAGTAACAAAGGGAGCGCTACAAAGAGCAGCAGGAACTCGATCGTCAGAAGGGCCGTTCGCTTCATTTCTTGTTCGTCCTCCCGAAAATCCAAGGACGGGACTGTTTCATTTCGGTTTCAGGAACATCGACTGATTGTGCTCATCGGAATAGACCAGGATTCTCCTAGCATGAGGAAAGCGAAATGACTCATTCCATCACCGTAAGCGGCGTCGAGTGCCGGGACCTCGAGAAGGCCCGGCAACTCGAGTGGCTCGAAACGAACGGCAGCGGCGGGTTCGCGATGGGGACGGTCGCGGGGCTGAACACGCGCCGGTACCACGGATTGCTGACGGCGGCGCTGAACCCACCGGTGGACCGGAACCTCTTTGTTTCCAGGGTAGAAGAAGAGTTCGGCGGCGTGGCAACGGGGGTGGCCGGGTATCCCGGAGCCGTGGCTCCCGCGGGGTATCGTGAGATCGAGAGCTTCGCGCTGGCGCCGTTCCCGGTGTGGCGCTTCACGAACGGGCTGGAGAAGCAGTTCTTCCTGATCCCGGACCGGGACGCCGCGGTATTACGGTACCGGGCGCCAAGCCGCGGCACGCTGCGCGTGCGGCCGTTCCTGGCGTTCCGCGATTACCACGCGCTGGCTCACGAGAACGGGGCGTGGAACCGAGAGGTCCGGAAGACGGGGCAGGGGATCGCAATGCAGCCGTATGCCACGCTGCCGCCGCTGGAGATCCGGTTCGCGGGCGAGTTCCGGCCGGACGGGCACTGGTACCTGCGGCACGAGTACGCGGAGGAGCGGGCGCGCGGCCTGGACCATCACGAGGATCTGTACACGCCGGGCGTCATCGAGATCGAGCTGTCGCCGGGCGCGTGGTCGGAGGTCATCTTTGCACTGGACGGCGCTCCCGTGGACGCCGAAGCCGAGGCGGCGCGCCGCCAGGCCGACGAGCGGAGCTGGCTCGACCGGGCTGCGGATCAGTTTCTGGTGCGGCGCGCGGACGGTTCGCTGACCGTGATCGCCGGTTACCCGTGGTTCACGGACTGGGGCCGCGACACGATGATGAGCCTCCCGGGATTGCTGATCGCGCGCGGGCGGCTGGCGGAGGCCCGGCAGATTCTCGAAGGGTTCCTGGCGCACCTGGACCGGGGGATCCTGCCCAACCGGTTTCCGGACGAGGGCGAGGCGCCCGAGTACAACACTGTCGACGCCACGCTGTGGATGTTCGAGGCGGTGGCGGCGTACCAGCGGGCCGGCGGCGACCGCGAGTTCCTGCGCGACGTCTTCTATCCGAAGGCCAAGGAGATCCTGGCGTGGCACTGGCGCGGAACCTGGTACCGCATCCAGGCGGATCCCGCGGACCACCTGCTGGCGGCGGGCGAGCCGGGCGTGCAACTCACCTGGATGGACGCCAAGGTGGGCGACTGGGTGGTGACGCCTCGCCACGGCAAGGCAGTGGAGATCAACGCGCTCTGGTACAACGCCCTGTGCCTGATGCGCGACTGGGCGGCGGAACTCGGGGACTCCGGAACCGCCAGCGTGCTGGCGAAGGAGTGCCAGATAACAGGTCGCAGCTTCCGCGAGGCGTTCTGGAACGCGGAGCGCGGTTACTTGAACGACGTCGCGGGCGATGCGTCACTGCGGCCGAACCAGTTGTTCGCGGTCAGCCTGACCCATTCGCCGCTGGAACTCAACCAGCAGCAGGCGGTGGTGCTGGCCTGCGAGCGGGAACTGCTGACTCCCGTGGGCCTGCGGACCCTGTCGCCCCGGGATCCGGCGTACCGGCAGCGCTACGAAGGTTCATCCGTGGAGCGCGACGGCGCCTATCACCAGGGGACCGTGTGGCCGTGGCTGTTTGGTCCCTACGCGACGGCGTATCTCAAGGCCTTCGGGCGCACGCAACTGGCGACGGACCACGCGCTGGCGATCGCGCTGCAGTGGGAGGAGCAGTTGCAGATCGGCGGTCTGGGGTCCATTGGGGAGGTGTTCGACGGGGACCTGCCGCACCGGCCCGGCGGGTGTCCGGCGCAGGCGTGGAGCGTCGCCGAGCTGATCCGCCTGCGGAAAGAACTCGGGCTGGGGGCGTAGAATAGACGCGTGGCCCTGATCGATGAACTCCGGATGGACCGCACGGTGCTGACCGTGGCTCGCGTGGGAGACCCGTCCGACGCCCGCGAGTTCTGGCAGTCGAAGACCATGGCGGAGCGGCTGGCGGCCCTCGAGTTCACGCGGCAGGTTTTCAATGACTACGACCCGGATACCACGCGATTTCAGAGAGTTCTTGAAGTCGCTCACCACCCGTGAGGTCCGGTATCTGGTGGTAGGCGGGTATGCGGTGAACGCCTTCGGCCACGTCCGCAACACGGTAGACATCGACATCTGGATCGCGGGCGACGCGGCCAACCGGGAGCGCACCATCCAGGCGATCCGCGACTTCGGGTACTCTTCCGTCTCCAACGATCTGCTGGACCCGGACGACGCCATGGTGCGGATGGGTGTCCCACCCCTCCGGATCGAAGTAATGCGGGCCTTGTCCGGCGTGGAATTCGAGGACTGCTGGCCGAGACGTCAGGTGCTGGAGGACGGCGACCTGGCGATTCCCTTCGTGTCGCTCGAGGACCTCAAGAAGAACAAGCGCGCGGCTGGACGGCCGAAGGACCTTGCGGATCTCTCGGGGCTTCCGTAGCGCGGCCTGAGTTGAATGTGATCCCGGCAGGCGGCGATGCGAGAGCCGCCCAGTGAGGCGTTACTGCTCACGGCGTGTGTCGGAAACGGGCTCCGCGACGCTGCGCGGGGACTGGCTGATCGTCTGCAACAGCAGCGATAAGATCAACAATCCAGCGGCCATACCTGCGATCAGCATCTCGAGCCTCCAACCTTTCCAGTTCGTTCGACGTTTCTA
This sequence comes from uncultured Solibacteraceae bacterium, assembly GCA_964471915.1. GTDB lineage: Bacteria > Acidobacteriota > Terriglobia > Bryobacterales > Bryobacteraceae > JAIEPW01. The sequence continues at coordinate 141,014 of CAYYID010000003.1, forward strand.
GAGCAAGTTTCGTTCCGAACCTTGCCTCTATATCCACACGCGCGGTTCCCCCATTCCAGGGATCAAGGTTTCATCAGAAAGTTACGAACCCGGCCCCCGGACCGGATGTGATAGCCTCACAAGCAAGTTGGCACGCTGAGGCTAGGCGCTGTTCCCAGAGGAGTATTGAGAACGATGCCCGGGTTTCGACTTGCAATCTGGTGGCTGCTGGCGGCAGCCGCAGTGTACGCGCAGGAATGCGCGAGCTGTCACGAGAACATCAAGCTGACGGCGGGCGGGGCGCACGCGGCCCAGCCGTGCCTGGGTTGCCACGCCAAGCACGACGAGGTGCCGCACCCCAAAGTGAAGCCGGCCGAATGCGCCAGCTGTCATGCCCAGGCGCAGCAGGATCACACGAAGAGCGTGCACGCCCAGGCGGGCCCGGATTGCGGCCTGTGTCATGGCACGGCGCACGAAGCCATCCGGGCTAAGAGCGTCGAGTTCCGCAAGGGGCAGATCGAAAAGTGCGGCGCCTGTCATTCGGACGTCGCCGAGCACTTCTCGAAGAGCGTGCACGGCAAGGACGCGCTGGCGGGAATCGCCGGCGTGCCCGTGTGCTCGGATTGCCATGCCGGGCATGCCATTCAGAAAGCTGGCACCGCCGCGCAGCGGGACCGCGTGCGCGAGACCTGCAGCAGTTGCCACTCGGACCTGCGGCTCGCGCAGCGGTTCGGCTTGCCGGCGGACCGGATCACGACGTTCGAAGCTTCGTTCCACGGGCTGGCCATCAAGGCGGGATCCCAGACCGTCGCCAACTGCGCGAGTTGCCACGGTTATCACGACATCCTGCCGTCGTCAGACCCCAAATCCATGACGCACCCCAGCCGCCTGCCGGAGACCTGCGGCAGTTGCCACCGCGGCGCCGGCTCGCGGTTCGCGCTGGGGCCGGTGCACCTGGGGAATGGCAACGGGGAGCCGCCGCCCGTGCGGTGGGTGCGCGTGGCGTACCAGCTCCTGATCCCGTTGGTCCTCGGGCTAATGCTGCTGCACAACGGCGGGGATTTCGTGCGCAAGGTGTGGGGCGGGCGAATCCGGCCGGCCTTGAAGCACGCGGCGGCCGTCGGGCAGTCGCTGGCCCTCGAGAAAGTCCCGCGGATGCTGCCGGCCGAACGGCTGCAGCACGCCGCGCTGGCGATCTCGTTTATCGTGCTGGTGTGGAGCGGCTTCGCGCTGCGCTATTCCTCGGAATGGTGGGCGCAACCGCTGGTGGCCTGGGAGTCGCAGATCTCGCTGCGGGCCGTGGTGCACCGCATGGCGGGCGTCGTGATGATCGCGGTGTCGGTGGCGCACGCGCTCTCTCTGGTCTTGAGCGGCCGGTTGCGGCGGCACTGGCTGGAACTCGCGCCCCGCATCCGCGACGTGGGCGAGGCCTGGTCCGCGCTGTTGTGGAACCTGGGACTGTGCCGCGCCAAACCGCACGTCTCCGCGCACAGCTACATCGAGAAAGCCGAGTACTGGGCGGTGGTCTGGGGCACGGCCATCATGGCTCTCACCGGCTGCATGCTGTGGGCCAACCAGTGGTCCCTGGCGAACCTGCCCAAGGTGTTCCTGGACGTCGCCCGCGAGATCCACTTCTGGGAGGCGGTGCTGGCCACCCTGTCCGTGCTAGTCTGGCACTTCTATTTCGTGATCTTCGATCCGGAAGTTTATCCGATGGACACGGCCTGGCTGACCGGCAATAGTTTGCGCCGGCGGCCCGAAGAACACAGTGGCGAGGAGGCTTCTCAGGAATGATGCATTGGGTGCGGCCGGCGGTGTACCTGTCGAACAACTGGATCAGCCGGATCGGCGTGGCGCTGGTGACCATCGCCACGGTGTTTCTGATTTTCTTGATCTTCACGGGCGGAGGACACCACCACACCAACCCGTACTTGGGCCTGATCACCGCGCTCGGGCTGCCGGCGATCTTTTTCCTGGGGTTGATCCTGATTCCCGTGGGCCTGTTGCGCGAGCGCGCG
>CAYYID010000003.1:143020-156807 GCA_964471915.1 uncultured Solibacteraceae bacterium
GCTCCCGGGGGTGGGGCGGGGTTTTTTTTTTTTGGTGGGTTTTTTCGTGCGGGGGGGGGGGCGGGGGCGGGCGCGCGCGCCCCCCCCGCGGCTGGGGATCCTACCGGCCGAGTTCCCGCCGCTCAACTTCGCGAACGCGGCGTTCCGGCGGCTCTCCGGCTTTGTGCTCGGCATGACGCTGGTGAACATCGCGGTGGCGGGCGTCACCACCTACCGCGCCGTCGAGTACATGGACTCGGTGACGTTCTGCGGCCTGACGTGCCACACCGTCATGAAGCCCGAGTACACGGCGTATCAGGACTCGCCGCATTCGCGCGTGGGCTGCGTGGCCTGCCACATCGGTCCCGGAGCGGATTGGTTCGTCAAGAGCAAGATCTCCGGTATTCGCCAGCTCTTCGCGGTGAGCCTCAAGACCTACTCGACGCCGATCCCGACGCCGGTGAAGGAACTGCGGCCCGCGCGCGAAACCTGCGAAGCCTGCCACTGGCCCCAGAAGTTCGGCGAGGACCTGCTGCGCGTGATCCCTCACTTCGCCGACGACGAGACGAGCACGCCTTCGAAGTCGGTGCTCATGATGCGCACCGGGGCCATCCACCGGGCCCACCTGCGGCCTGGGGTTACGGTGCGGTACCTGGCGGCCGACGAGAAGCGCGAGAACATCCCGCTGGTCATTTTTGAGGGCGACGGCCAGAAGCGGGTGTACAAGGCCGAAGACGCCAAGAATGTGGACGAAAACAGTCCGAATCTGCGGTTGATGGACTGCATGGACTGCCACACCCGGCCGTCCCACACCTTCGAGACCCCGGAACGGGCGATCGACCGCGCGCTGGCCGAGGGCAAGATCGATCTCAGTCTTCCCTTTGCGCGGAAGCGGGCGGTGGAGGCCGCCAGCCAGGCCAAAGACGGTGCGGAGGCGGAGCAGAAATTCCGGAGCCACTACCCCGCAGCGTCTAAGGTGGACAGCTCGGCCCTGGCGGTGCGCGCCGCGTTCGAGCGGAACGTGTTCCCGGAGATGAAGGTGTCCTGGAAGACTTATCCTAACTACATTGGGCACAACGACTTTCCGGGCTGCTTCCGGTGCCACAACGGGTCCCACACGGCGGGCAACGATGTGGTGATCGGGCAGGATTGCGGGCTGTGCCACAGCCTGCTGGCGACCGAGGAAAAGGATCCGAAGATTTTGAAGGACTTGGACTATCGCGCCCTGAGCAAGAGATGATCGAATACGAACTAGAAAAGGCTAGCTTGTAGGAACGGCTTGTGATACTCTGAGGGCACTTTGGTGGGGCGCGGCTAGCGCCATGTCGTTAAATTAAGACCAAAAAGGTCTTAATTGAGAAGCTTTCGAAGGTGTTCTTCTTGAACTGGGAAAGACACCACGGAGGTCGAGACGTGAAGCAGCCCACTACCGGGTTTTCCAATCTCCCTTCGGACGGCGGAGTTTTCTCTAAAGTAATGGGAAGGAAGCTATGAAGCGGAACCGAAGCAATCTGATTCGCTGGTGCGCCGCACTCGGCGTCATTCTTGTGGCCGGCTTGGTATCGCTGGCGGCGGACGATGAGAAGAATCCCTTTCGTCCGTGGGACAAGGCGTATTACCTGAGCGCCAGAGAGGCGCAGTTCATTCGTCCTGGGCTCGCATTCGAGTTGTCGAATCCGTCGGCTGCAGTCGATGGCGCGCTGACCGTTGACGTCAAGATTACGGATCCGCGCGGTGCGCCGCTCGACCGGCTGGGAATCGAAACGCCGGGCCCGGTGAGTTTGAACTTTGTGATTGCCCGGATCCCGAAGGGCGAGACCAAGTACCTTTCCTATATCACACGCGTCGATGGGCCGAGTCCGACGTCGGGCAAAACGGCCACCCAGGCGACGGGCGAGAGCAACGGCACGTTCGTGCAGAAGTCTCCCGGGTTGTACACCTACACGTTCCGGAACCGGCTGCCTTCCGGCTACGACCGCAGCGTCACGCATACCATTCACGCCTACGGAAACCGGAATCTTACGGAGTTCGACCTGGGCACTCAGACCGCCGATACGGTGGTCCACTTCGTGCCGGACGGCAGTTCGCCGGCGGCGCCCCGGCAGATCGTGGCGCAGGAGGCCTGCAATAAGTGCCACGGGAGCCTCTCGGCCCACGGCACCACGGGCCGGCAGTCGGTGGCGGGTTGCATCACCTGCCATAACCCGCAAACGACCGACGCGGGTACCGGCAATTCCGCGGATATGACCGTGATGATCCACAAGATTCACATGGGCCGCGACTTGCCGAGCGTCCAGGCGGGCACGCCGTACAAGTGGGAGGCGGTACGGAACACGATCGTCGATTTTTCCTTTATCGGCTTTCCCGCCGGCCCGTCCGCCGCGGTCGGCACGCGCGCTTGCGAGATGTGCCACTACGATTCGTCGAAGCCGGCCGCGGCCGGCCAGGAGCAGCGGCTGAGCCATGTCACGCGGCCCTCGCGCGATGCGTGCGGGTCGTGTCACGACAACGTGAACTTCGCGACCGGCGCCAATCACGCCAACATCATCCAGTTGAACGACAGCAACTGCTCGCGCTGCCACATCGTGGAAGGTGACCTGGAGTTCGACGTTTCCATCCGGGGCGCGCACACCATCGCGCGTTCCAATCCGGCGCCCGGCGGATGGTTCACCAGGGGGCTGCCGCAGACCAAGTTCGCGATCAGCGAAGTGCGGGACACCACGCCGGGTTCGCGCCCGACGGTGGTCTTCTCGGTGCGCGACGGCCGCGGTGCGTCGATTCCGCTGGCGCAGGTGAACCGCCTGGCGCTGAACCTGATCGAGCGCAAGGGCGGCGATTTCGCCCGGTTCTGGAGCGAAGATCCGCGGGCGCGCGCCACCTGCACCAACGACGGCAGCGCCTGCACCTACCAGTTCACCCAGGCGATCCCGGCGGACGCGACCGGCACCTGGGCGGTGGAGATCGAAGGCTACCGCAACTGGACGTTGCTCGCCGGCACCACCCAGCAGCGCGTGGTGCGGGACTCCGGCAAAGATGTAACGGTCGAGTTCGCGGTCACCGGCCCGCTCGCCAAACGCCGCGTGGCGGCGGAATTCGCCAAGTGCAACAACTGCCACCTATCGCTTCAGTTCCACGGCGATAACCGCAACGAACTGTCGGCCTGCGTCACCTGCCACAACCCGACCCAGACGGACGCGGCGCGGCGCACCCAGGCGCAATTGCCGGCGGAAGCGATCAACTTGAAAGAGATGATCCACCGGATCCACCTGGGCGAGGGCAACCAGCGCGACTACACGATCTATGGGTTCGGCGGCAACCCCACGAACTTCAACAAGATCGCCATGCCGCAGGGTGAAACCCAACTCGCCAAGTGCGAAACCTGCCACGTTACCGGCGAGTTCAACCTGCCGCTGGAAACGGATCTCGCCAACACCACCGATCCGCGTAACCCCTACTTCACTTCGGTGCCACCGCAGACCGGTGCGTGCCTGTCCTGCCACCAGTCGAAGTTTGCGGCCGCGCACGCCGCCGTGAATACTTCGGACCGGTTCGGCGAAGCCTGTCTCGCCTGCCACGGCGTGAATTCCACGTACTCGCCGGCGAGAGTGCATGCGCGTTAGTCTGATCCTGCTGGCGGCGGCGCTCGGCGCCGCCGCCCAGACTCTCCCCCAAGGGTTCGCGGGCAGCGACACGTGCGCGGGCTGCCACGACGAAGTCTCCACTGGGTTCAAGGCGAACGCGCACGTCCGCCTGGACAAGAAGAACCGTTTTTCGAAGACCGAGAACCTGGCGTGCGAATCCTGCCACGGCCGCGGGACCGAGCATGCCGAAGGCGGCGGCGACAAGACCAAGATCTTTGTCCCCACCTCCGCCACGCGCCAGCGCACCAACGAGAACTGCCTTACCTGCCACGTCAACAGCGAAACCAAGCGCGGCCGCCTGCTGGGGTCGCACGACCGGGCGGCGCTGGCCTGTACCGATTGCCACACGATCCACAAGCCGGCCGCGCGCGGCCTGCTGGCGAAGGACTCGACGGAGCAGTGTTCGGGCTGCCACACCGCCGTGCGCGCGTCTTTCAACCGGCCGTTCCGCCACAAGCTGCGGGAGAAAGCGATCGCCTGCGTCGATTGCCACAATCCGCACGGCAACCCCGCGCCGGCGCACTTCGAGCGGATCGCCGCGAACGAGCTGAGTTGCATCCGCTGCCATTCCGACAAGCGCGGTCCGTTCCCGTTCGAGCACGCCCCGGTGAAGCTGGAGCCGTGCTCCAGTTGCCATGAGCCGCACGGCTCGGCGAATCCGCGCATGCTGACGCGGCACACCGTGCAGCAGCAGTGTCTGGAGTGTCACGCCGGCACCCTCGGCAATCTGGGAGGCGTGCCGCCGGCGTTCCACGATGTGCGCAGCGCCCGGTACCAGAGCTGCACTTCGTGCCACACGAAGATCCACGGCTCCTACGTGAGCAAAGGATTGCTGCGATGAGGTTCCTGATACTCGGTCTGGCGGCGGCGCTGCTCGCGCAGGATCCTCCGAAGGCCGATCCGCCGAAGGACAAGCCGGAACAAAAGGCCGCGGACGCCACGAAAGATGCGGGCAAGGCCACGAGCGACTACACGATCGACGGCGAACTCGACATCCGGTACCGCTTCACCGGCGATCTCAAGGGCAACGAAGGCGTGTACCGGTCGGTGGTGAACCTCGGCGAAGGGCCCCGCCTGTTCGGCGGGCGGCTCCGCTACGCCTCGCCCGGCAGTAAGACGCTCGACCTGCTCGAGATCTCGGCCACCGGCTGGGGCGGCGACCCGTGGGTTTCGACGCGCGTGGACGGCCGGCGCAACGGAGTCTACGAGTTCTCCATCGACTACCGGAACGTAGCGTACTTCAATAACCTGCCGGCATTTGCGAATCCGCTGTTGGGGCAGGGCGTCCTGTTCAGCCAGCGGGCGTATGACACGAAGCTCCGCCAGATCGACGGCGAGCTGCGGCTGTTCCCGAGCGCGCGCTTCTCGCCGTACTTCGCCTTCGGGCGCGGGATGCAGAACGGTTCCGGCATCACCGGCTTTGTGACCGAGGGCAACGAATACCCCGTCGGTTCCCTGTTCGACTCGGCGCAGAACGTGTACCGCGGCGGCACGCGGATCCAGATGTCGCGCCTGACGCTGACGCTCGAGATGGGCTACACCACGTTCGCCGACGACCAGCAGATCGGCTACACGGGCATCAACACGGGCAACCGGCTCACCCCTTATCTCGGCCGGGACCTGCGGCTGTTCAACGCGCAGCAGCGCTACGCTATCGAGGGCAACGGCCCGTTCGCGCGCGCCATCGTGCAGGCGCGCCCCTGGAACTGGCTGTCCGTCACCGGCCAGTTCACCTGGATGCAGCCGCGGATCGACGTGCGCCACGCGCTGAGCGGCACGGGCGTCTTCGTCTCCAGCACGACGCTGGCCCCGTACAATGTTTTCACGCAGGCCACTTTGGGGCAGGCCCTGCGCCCGTATCCTTCCGGGAACGTCAGCGTCGAGATCGCGCCACTGAAACGTTTCCGGATCCTGCAGACGTGGTCGACGGACCGTTTCCATGTGTCGGGCAACGCGGCGGTCACCACCCAGACGGTCGGCTCGCCGCAGAACCTGGTCTACGACAACCGCCTTTTGCTGAACTACAACCGTTGGGAAGTGCTGGCCATCTACGAGTTGACGCCGCAAGTGAGCCTGCGCGGTGGTTACCGCTATGTGTGGGGCAACGCCCAGACGCCCGGCGCGTCGTTCCCGCTCGCCTCCAGCAACCGCGCGGAATTGAAAAATCCGGTCGCCCTGGCCGGCGGCACCGTACGTTTCGGCGGACGGCTGACGGGCTCGTTCGACTATGAAGGCTCCCCCGGCGACGTGAACTTCTTCCGCACTTCGCTGCTGCGGTACCACAAGGGGCGCGGGCAGGTCCGGTACCGGTTCACTTCCTCGCTGGCGGCGAACTTCACGTACAACATTCTCGACAACCAGAACCCGAACCCGGCGATCGGCCTGGCGGCACGCACCCAGAGCGCCAGCGGCGGCCTCTCGTGGTCCCCGAACGACGGCAAGCGGGTGACGGTGCTCGGCGAGTACAGCTACGCTTCGTGGCGCAGCGACATCACTTCGATCTCGCTGCCGTTCCTGGGCCGCGACCTGCTCCGTTACCGCGACTTCGGCCACCACGCCAACGCGCTGGTCGACGTGCGGCTGGTGAAGAACGCCCGGGTGAACTTCGGGGGCGCCTTCTCCCGCAATAACGGCAGCCTGCCCACACGGCTCTACCAGCCGCAGGCGGGGCTGAGCGTGCCGTTGTACAAGCGGACCTCGCTGGTCGGGGAATGGCGCTACTTCGGCTTCTCGACGTTGCCGCGGAATATCCAGTTCTTCCAACGGCACGTATTTTCGACCGGGCTGCGCATCGGCCTCTGACGTAGTATCCCTAGAGGATGCTCGTCCGCATCCTGCCCGCCTTCGCCGCCGCCCTCGGCCTCTACGCCCAGGGGACCCTCGCCGACTACCAGCGCTCATTCACGCTGGCCGAGCGCGTCCGCCAACTGGACCTCCAGCTTGCCGATCCCGCCACCCCCATCCACAAGACCAGCCGGTTCCTCTACCGCCGGACCATCGCCGGCGGGCACGAGTGGCTGGTCGCCGACGCGGCCACCGGCGCGAAGTCGTCGGCCTTCGACACCGCACGTCTCGCCGCCGCGCTCGCCGCCGCTACCGGCGAGAAATTCGAAGCGCGCCGCCTGCCGCTCGCAAACGTCGCCTTCACGGAGGACCTCGCCGCTCTTGAGTTCGTGGCCGCGGACTCCCGCTGGAAGCTCACGCTCGCCAGCTACCTGCTCGAGAAGCAGCCGTCCCGCCGCGGCGACCCCGGACCGCTCCGCTCGCTGCCCGGGCCGCGCGTCGACGAGCTTGACCGCGCCCTGGCTTCGCCCGACGGCAAGCACGAGGTCCTGATACGGAACTTCAATGTCTGGGTCCGCGAGAAGAACGCCAAGGACGCCCGGCCGCTGAGCTTCGACGGTTCGGAGGGTAACTACTACGCGCTTTCGGCGAGCGCCTGGTCGCCCGATGCGCGGAAGCTCGCCGTGTACCGCGTGCGTCCCGGGCAGCGCCGGAAGATCGCCTACATCGAGTCCTCCCCCGGCGGCCAGGTGCAGCCCAGGAACTGGCTCACCGAGTACGCCAAGCCCGGCGACGCGCTCGACGTGCCGCGTCCGGTGCTGTTCGACGTGGCGGCGGGCAAGCGCTTCGAGGTGGACGCCGCGCTGTTCCCGAATCCCTACCTGCTGACGCGGATCGAGTGGCGCACGGACTCGCGGGCGTTCACCTTCGAGTACAACCAGCGCGGCCACCAGGTCTACCGCGTCATCGAGGTGGACGCCGCTACCGGAGTGCCGCGCGCGCTGGTGAACGACGAGGCCGCCACGTTCTTCTGCTACTACTCTAAGCGCTTCCGCCACGACGTCTCCGACGGCCGGGAGGTCGTCTGGATGAGCGAGCGCGACGGCTGGAACCATCTCTATCTCGTGGATGGCGCTAGCGGCGCGGTGAAGAACCAGATCACGCGCGGCGAGTGGGTGGTGCGCTCCGTGGCGAAGGTGGACGACGCGAAACGGCAGATCTGGTTCGCCGCCAGCGGCATGCAGGCCGGCCGGGATCCCTATTACCGGCACTGGTTCCGCATCAACTTTGACGGCACGGGACTCACGCCGTTGACCACCGCTGACGCCGACCACGCGCTCGCCTTCAGCCACGACCTCCAATACTTCGTCGACACCTACTCGCGGCCCGACCAGCCGCCCGTCGCGGAACTGCGCCGCGCCGCGGACCTCTCGCTCGTCGCGACGCTCGAAACCGGACGCCGCGACCCCCTGCGCGACCTCGGCTGGCGCGCCCCGGAGGCGTTCTCCGCGCCGGGGCGCGACGGCCGCACGGCGATCTGGGGCTTGATCTACCGGCCCTCGAACTTCGACCCCGCGAAGAAATATCCGGTGCTAGAGTACATCTACGCCGGGCCGCACGATTCCTTCGTGCCGAAGACCTTCTCCGCCGCGCACCCCATGCAGCAGATGGCCGAACTCGGCTTCGTCGTCGTCCAGATCGACGGCATGGGCACCTCGAACCGCTCGAAGGCCTTCCACGACGTCGCCTGGAAGAACATCGGCGACGCCGGATTTCCGGACCGCATCCTCTGGCACAAAGCCGCGGCCGCGAAGTTCCCCTGGTACGACCTCTCGCGCCTCGGCATCTACGGCCATTCGGCCGGCGGGCAGAACTCGCTGGGCGCGCTGCTCTTCCACGGCGATTTCTACAAGGCGGCGGCGTCCTCGGCGGGTTGCCACGACAACCGCATGGACAAGATCTCCTGGAACGAGCAATGGATGGGCTGGCCCGTGGGGCCGGAGTACGCGGCGAGTTCGAACGTCGAGCACGCGGCGAAGCTGCAGGGGCGGTTGCTGCTCGCGGTCGGGGAGCTGGATACGAACGTCGATCCCGCTTCCACCCTCCAGGTGGTGAACGCGCTGATCCAGGCCAACAAGACCTTCGATCTGCTGTTCCTGCCGGGCCGCAACCACGGCGGCTGGGGCGACTACTGGGATCGCAAGCGCGCGGACTTCTTCGTCCGGGAACTGCTGGGCGTCGCGCCGCCGGATTGGAACACTACCGCTCCGCCGGGCGCCGCCACGCCCTAGTCAGTTGCCGCAGCGCGCCGCCTGGCGCCGCATGTCCTCGAAGGACGCCAGCGCGTCCCCAAACAGCGCCGTCGCCTGGTTCGCGTTGGTGTAGACCTGCAGGGCGCGGCGGAACCAGCGGCACGCTTCGGCGCGCCGGCCCGCCGCGGCGAAGTCCTCGCCGATCTGCTGGTAGTGGCCCGCCGTTTCAAGACCCGCTTCTCCGGCGTCGGGTCCCGTCTTGCGCAGCGCAATCGCCTCCTCATGCATGGGCACAGCGATGGCAAACTCGCCTTTCAGCGCGCGCAGGTGTCCCAGGCGCTGCAGCGTCGCCGCCAGGGAGCGGCGGGCCCGGGCGTCCTTGGGATCCTGCTGCATCAGCTCCCGGCGGATCGGCAGGGCGCGTTCGTACTGCGCGATCGCCTCGTCGTAGCGCTTCAGTTGTCCGAGGGCGAACCCGTAGTCGCTGACGCTGAACGTATAGTCCATTCGCGTTTGCGGGTTGGCCGGATTCTTCTTGAGCAGCGCGCCGTCGATTTCGGCCGCACGGCTCAGGTGCTGGAGGGCTTCATCGTAGTTCTTCAGCCGGCCATAAAGCGATCCCAGCGTCTTGTGCGCCAGCGCCACATTGCGCTTGCTGGTGTCGGTGCCCGTGCGCCTCTCGACCTCCAGAAAGATCTCGAGGATCCGCTGGCGCACCGGCAGGGCCGCCTGGTAGTCCCCTTTCCCCGTCAGCGACGCCGCGACGTCCCAAAGCGCCGATCCAAGAGCGGTCGCGACCCGCGTGTTGGCCGGGTCCGAGGCGTGGGCGGATTCCAGCAGTTCCGCCGCCTTCCGGCTCAACTCCAAACCCTCGGCCTCCTTGCGGCTGCCCTCGCTGAGCCGCCCGTAGATCGCGGCGAGGTCTACCCGGCTGGTCACGCTCGGATCGGCTTTATACACCTGCTCCAGGATCGCGCGGGCTTTCTCGTAGTTGCGCTGCGCCCCCGCTCCGTCACCCAGATTCGCTTCTCCTGACCGTCCCAGCACATCGCCCACCCGGCGGTACGCCGCGGCCAGTTCTCGCTGCAGCCCGATATCTCCGGCCGCCTCCGCCGCCAGGCTGTCGAAATACTCGAGCGCCTTGCGGACCACCAGCGCGCGCGTCTCCGTCGACCCGGGCAGCTTCGCCACCGAGTCGTGGAACTCGAACAGGAAGGCGTTTGCCAGCTTCCGGACGTCATTGAACCGCCGCTCCGCGCGTGCCCGTTCCGCGCGCGCGATGCGGGCCTCGCGCACCGCCGCCACCGTCCCGCCGATCAATCCGAGCGCGGCCAGCGCCGCCGCCGCCACCATCACGCGGTTGCGCTGCACGAACTTCTCCGCGCGGTAGCGGAACGAGTCGCCGCGCGCTTTCACGGGCGCGCCGTAGAGGTAGCGCCACAGGTCTTCGGACAAGGCGCCCGCGGAAGCGTAGCGCCGCCGCGGGTCCTTGCGCAGCGCCATCAGGATGATGTTGTCCAGGTCCCCGGCCAGTTTGCGCCGCAGCCGGTCCGGACGTCCTTCGCGCGGCTCGGCGAGTTCCTGCGCGGTGGCCGTGTCGCCCGGCCGCCGCACCACGCTCGACGGACGCTCCGGCTCCACCTCGCACACTACCAGCGCTGCCTCCGCCGGAGCGCGCGTTGTCAGCTTGTAAGGACGGTGTCCGGTCAGCAACTCGTACAGGATCACGCCGAGCGAGTACGTGTCCGAAGCCGTGGTGATCGGCTCGCCGCGCACTTGTTCCGGACTCGCGTACTCGGGCGTCATCATGCGCACCACGGTCATGGTTTGCTGCGGCGCGTGATCGTCCAGTAGCTTCGCGATCCCGAAGTCCAGCAGCTTCGGCTCCCCGTTCGCGCCCACCAGGATGTTCGAAGGCTTCAGGTCCCGGTGCACGATCAGGTTCTGGTGCGCGTACTCCACCGCGTCGCACACCTTGCGGAAGATCTTCACGCGCTCCACGGTGGAGTACTTGTGCCGGTCGCAATACTCGTCGAGCGGCTCGCCCTCCACCAGTTCCATGACGAAGTAGGGCAGACCGGAAGGGGTGGTGCCGCCGTCGAGGATCCGGGCCACGTTGGGATGATCCAGGCGCGCCAGAATCGCCCGCTCCGCGTGGAAGCGCCGGACGATCAGCTCCGTGTCCATGCCGCGCTTGAGGACCTTGACGGCCACCTGGCGCTCATAGACAGCGTCGTCGCGCTCGGCGCGGTAGACCGCGCCCATGCCGCCGTCTCCGATATGCCCGGTGATGCGGTAGGCCCCCAGCGTCTCGCCGATCAGGGATTCCTCGGGCATGGCCAGCGAGGCCGGATCCAGGAAGTCGCCCGAATCGTCGTGCGCGGCCAGCAGCGAATCGACCTCGGCGCGCAGGTCGGCGCGTTCCCCGCAGGCTTCGCTCAGGTAACCCGGACGTTCGGAGGGGGGCAGCGCGAGGGCGCTATTCAGGATCTCCTTGACGATCTGCCAGTCCGCCGTGTTCACTCGCCGCCGCTCCGGGGCGGCTCGCCGCGCGACAGCTCCCGGAACAGCCACGCTTTCGCGGTGTTCCAATCGCGCTTCACCGTGGCCGGCGAGATGCCCACTACTTCGGCCGTTTCCTCGATGGTCAGGCCCGTGAAGAACCGCAGTTCGACGATCCGGGCCTGCTGCGGATCCAGATTCGCCAAGCCGTTGAGGGCGTCGTCCAGCGCGACCAGATCGAGGTCCCGCTTCTGTTCCGCGCCCAATGCGTCGTCCAGTGCCAGCGTGTAGGCGCCGCCGCCGCGCTTGGCGGTCTGGTGCGCGCGCGCATGGTCCACCAGGATCCGGCGAATCATCTGCGACGCGACTCCGAAAAAGTGCGCGCGGTTCTGCCACCGCACGTCCCGCTGGTCGATCAGCCGCAGAAACGCCTCGTGCACCAGGGCCGTGCTCTGCAGCGTATGGTCCTTGCGTTCGCGCTGCAGGTAGTAATTCGCCAGCCGCCGCAGTTCGTTGTAGACCAGCGGCATCAGCTCTTCGAGCGCGCCCTTGTCGCCTTCGCTCCAACGGACCAGGAGCCGGGTGACGTCGTCTGCCACGGGTTTCAGTCTAGCTCATGGGAGGTCCGCCGTGGCGGACTGCCCCGCGATCGCGAGGCGCAGCGTGCCTGCCGCCGGGGCATCCGGGGGCAGCAGCACGTTCACCTGATACAAGCCGGTCCAGCCCGGGGCAAGCCCCGAGAAGAACACCGGCAGGTCCCGCCCGTTCACCGTCACCACCGGGCGCGCCAGCGTTTCGGACAGGGGCGACAGCGGCGCCGGACGCCCCGCCACGGGACGGCGCGTGACGTCGCCCAGCCCGGTGCACCACAGCACCAGCGCGCCCGGGACGCGGGTTACGGCGCGAATCACCGGTTGCGCGGCGAGCACCGGCGCGTTCCAGGAGACCAGCTCGCGCGTTCCCACCGTCAGCGCCAGCCGCGCGTTCGTTCCCGGCGTCAGGTCCCAGGGCATCTGCGCGTTGAGCTGGCCCGGCGACGCATACAACAGCGGCGCCGGAGTTCCGTTCACCCGTAGCGTGATCCCCGCCAGCCGAGCCGGCCACGCCAACGAATCGCCCGCCAGCGCGGACCCCGAAGTCATCCGGCTTCCGAAGAATTCGAGCGCCGCCCCCGGCGCGATGTCGCGCGGCGTCACCGCGGGCGCCGGCGTCATGCGCTCGCCGCCCCACGGCTCCGCGAGCCCGTCCGTCTGCCGGGTGAGCCACAGCAATGCGCCGGTCAGCGCGTTCTGGAACCGGGGATCCTGCCACGTCTGGTCGAAATGTCCGAGCGCGGTATAGAACACCCGTCCCGACCCATACTCGCGCACCCACGCGAGCGCAAAGTCCTCGTCGGTGCGGTTCACTCCGGGGGCCTTGAGGTCCACCGACGCTGCGTCGAGCGTCAGCAGCACGCGCACCGCGTCGCGCGAGAACGCGCGGAATTGATAGTACTCCTCCACCATGCGGAAGCCCGGCAGCGGTAGCCCGCGCGACGCCGGATGCTGCGCGTCCTCGACCTCGATCCGCGCCTCCTGCACCCACGGGTGCCCGTCGAAGTAGCCGCCGATCATTTCACCGTAAGCGGGCCACGAGTAAAGCGTGTCGGTGGCCGAGTGCGCCCCGCCAAAGCCCTTGCCGGAGCGGACGAAGTCCAGGAGCGCCTGCTTCTGAGCGTCCGAGAGCGCCAGTTCGCCGCTGGTGAAGAAGAACACCGCGTCGTAGCCGGCCAGTCCCTCGCGCGAGAGGAAAGCCAGCGCTTCGGTTTGGGTGATGCTCACGTTGGCGCGCGAGCCCGCGGCGATCAGCGCGGGGATGGCGGCCGCGATCGAGTCGTGCCGGAAGCCGGCGGAATGGGTTACGAAGAGGACGCGTTTCGGCTGGGCGCTGAGCGCGCACGCCGCGAGGAGGAATACAGCAAGGCCCCGCATGTTTTCGAGTGTCGCACGGGTGTAAGTTCCAGCCGTCCCGCCCGTCTTGCTCTGGCATGGGCACGCGCGCGATCCGTATCTTCCTGGGCCTGATCTTCTTCACCGCCGGGATGGCCAAGCTCTTCGCCGGACATAAGTTCCCGGGCCTGATCGGTCCGGTGTGGCTGGAGGACGAACTCGCCAGGTACGGGCTGGCGTTCTATGCGAGGTTCATTGCGTACTCGCAAGTGGCGATCGGCTTCCTGCTGCTCACGCGCCGCTTTGCGACCGCCGGCGCCATCATGCTGGTGCCGCTGCTCGCGAACATCCTGATGGTGACCGTCTCGCTCCAGTGGCGCGGCACGCCGTACGTCAACGCGGTGCTGCTGGGAATGAACCTGTGGCTCCTGTGGGCCGACCGCGCCAAACTGCAGCCGCTGCTCGACCGCGCGCCGCGCCTGCCGCTCTTTGCCGCCGGGGCAGCGCTGGTGCTCGCCGCGCCCCCGCTTTCGCGCGCTAGCGTGCCGGCAGGCTGGAGCGCCGCTGCGGCGGGACTCGCGCTCGCGCTCTGGTCCAACCGGACGCCTTCCGCCTCCGTGTTAGACTCGAAACGTTAGCCCCCCACGCTGGAGTGGCGGAACTGGCAGACGCACGGGACTCAAAATCCCGCGACCTTCACT
>CAYYID010000004.1:0-137555 GCA_964471915.1 uncultured Solibacteraceae bacterium
GTCTTGGAGGCCACTTCGCGCACCATCTGCGCGCCCATGTTCTCCAGCGGATCCTTCAGCTCCACTTCCTTCGCCACGGTCACGCCGTCCTTGGTGATCGTCGGCCCGCCGAACTTCTTCTCCAGCACGACGTTCCGGCCCTTGGGACCCAAGGTCACCTTCACGGCGTCCGCCAGCTGGTTCACGCCCCGCAGGATCGCCTGCCGGGAATTTTCGCTATAGACAATTTGCTTCGCAGCCATGGTTTCCTGTTCCTCCTGTTACGCCGACTTCTTGTTGATGCTCTTCGCGCCGCCCTCGATGATGCCCAGGACTTCGTCCTCGCGCATGATCAGCAGCTCTTCGCCATCGATCTTGATCTCGCTGCCCGAGTACTTGCCGAACAGGATCTCATCGCCCACGGCGACGTCCAGCGGCACCAGCTTGCCGTCTTCCAGGCGCTTGCCCTTACCCACGGCGACTACCTTCGCCCGCTGCGGCTTTTCCTTCGCCGTATCGGGGATGAAGAGCCCGCCGATCTTTTCTTCCTTGTCTTCTTCGCGCTTGACCACGATGCGGTCGTACAGCGGCCGAATGTTCATGGACTTACCTCCAATGTGAGTCACAGAAGATGCTGTCGTTGTGCAGGCTGCCCGCGAGCGGAAACCCGCGGGTTGACCCGGTTCCGCCTTCCTGAGCCGGGCGCCGCCTGACCTCCACATTATTAGCACACTCCGCCAAGGAGTGACAAGAGCCTCTGTTAAGTGATTGATAGAAATGCCTTTATATACAATTAACAAATCTTATTCGACTCTGCGTTGCGGGGTCAACCACCCCTACGCGATCCCGTAGAAGCGTCTCCGCAATTCCGAAACCGGGCGACCCGCTTGGCCGCTGTAAGTGATTGATTCTGTGTTTCTTTCACCCCAACTTGGTGGCTAACCGCCCCAAAGCATTCGGACTCCGGATTGCTCAGGTATGCCTGGTTGTTGGGGTGTGAACTATGGAGCAAATACAATGAATAGAACAACTTGGTACAGAATGGCCCTGGCCCTTCTGGTCCTGGTCCCGATGGCGCTGGCGCAAATCACCGGCGACATCCTTGTGACCGCGCTCGACAAGAGTGGCGCGGTCGTCCCCAACGCGAAGGCTACCCTGCGCAGCCTCGATACCGGAGCGGTGCGCAGCCTTCCCACCAGCCCCGACGGCACGGCGCGGTTCACCTTGCTCTCGATCGGCAGATATGAAGTCACCATCGAGGCCGGCGGCTTCGCGCCGGCCAAGAGCGCAGTCACCGTCAATTCCGGCGCTGTTCAGGAGATGAAGTTCTCCCTCGATGTCGCCCAGGCCCGGCAGGAGATCGTCGTCACGGACTCGGCGGTCGAGATCAACACCGTGAATGCGCAGTTGCAGACCACGGCGATCGCGCGGGACATCGCCAACCTGCCGATCAACACCTCCACGGCCGGAGTGCTGGCCATTGCGCAGATCGCGCCGGGCGTGTCGCCGTTTCCGCCGCAGGATAACAACGCCTTCCTCGGCTTCGGCAACTTCAACGTTAACGGCGGGCGGGGACGCGGCAATAACATCACGGTCGACAACGCCACCTCCACCGACGTCTCGACTACTGGCTCTGTCGGCCTCGGCACGGTGCCGATCGACGCCATCCAGGAAGTCAACTTCATCACGAACAACTTCAGCGCGGAGTTCGGGCGCAACGCGAATTCCCAGTTCCAGATCATCACGAAGAGCGGCTCCAACGAATTTCATGGCTCGGCGTTCGAGTTCTTCCGCAACGACAAGCTGAACTCGCGCGACTATTTCGACCGCACCGGCAAGGCGACCACCAATCGCGACAACCTGTTCGGGGCGACCGCGGGCGGCCGCATCATTAAGGACAAGCTGTTCTACTTCGGGTCGGCGCAGTGGAACAAGATCCGCGGCGCGGGCGGCACGCGCGTCGCCACGGTCCCGACGCCTGCTCAGGTCAGCTCGATCACGGACCCGGTCTCGCGCCGGCTCTGGGACCAGTCCAACGGCGTCGCGTCCCCGGCGGGCACGATCACCAATGCCGCGCCCAACTCGGCGGACACCTGGGCTTATTCGGCCAAGATCACCTGGAACCTGTCAGATAAGGATACGCTGTGGGGCCGGATCGGTCAGAACGACATTGCCAACGTCACCCCAGGCATCACCTTCATCAGTTCCAACTTACTCGGCAACGGCGCCTCCTCCGTGGACCGGCAGACCAACGCGACGCTCTCCTACACGCGGACGCTGACCTCGCGGCTAGTCTACAACTTCCTCGGGTCGTTCGGCCGGAGCCATCCGGACTTTCAGCCCACGGCGGCGAACCTGCAACCGTACATCAACTTCACCGACGCGATGGCGGATCTCAACACGTGGACCGGCGGACCCCAGGGCCGCACCCAGAACACCTACCAGTACCTGAACACCGCCACCTACGCCCTCGGCAAGCACACCCTCAAGGGCGGGTACGAACTGAACCGCATCCAGGCGAACTCCTACTTCGAGTCGCTCACCCGCGGCCAGTACGACTTCGCGAACTTCGCGGCTTTCGCGGCCGGCACGCCGACGCAATATATTCAACGCTTCGGCAACTCCGTGCGCGGCAATCGCGTGTGGGGCCACTTCGGATTCTTCCAGGACGACTGGCGCGTCAGCCGCACGCTAACCGTCAATCTCGGCCTCCGCTACGAGGCGAATCTCGGCGCTACGGAAGTCAACGGGACCCTGTCGAACCTCAACCTCCGGGGCGCCGCCGCCCTCGGCGGCGCGGGAACCGGAGCCCTGGGTACGGTCGAGGTCGTGGATCGCGCCTCCCAGAACCAGCACAACTGGGCGCCCCGCGTCGGCCTGGCGTGGAACCCCGGCAACGGGAAGTGGTCCATCCGCACCGGGTACGGCATCGGGTACGACTTCAACTTCCTGAACCCGATCACCAACCTGCGCTTCGCGGCGCCTTTCATGTACCAGTTGAATCTCACGACGTTCGGTGGCGCCAACTCCTACGCCAATCTCGCGGCCTACAATTCGGACTTCCAGCGTCAGGGCGCCGCCCTCGTCGGCGGTTTCGGCACCACCATCCGCAACTTCGGCGCGATCGCCGGAGTGGATCAGGCGTTGCGCAATCCGCAGATCCACCAGTGGAACCTGACGATCGAGCGCGACATCATGGGCATGGTCGTCCGCGCCGGCTACGTCGGCACCAAGGGCAACCACCTGCAGCGGACGCGGAACATCAACCCGATCCCCACGTCGTCGATCCCGATCGCGACGTCGACGGCCGATGAGACCGCGAACGCCGCCACCTACACCGCCCTGCGCACCCAGGCCAACGCCGGACCCACGGGTCCCACGAACCGTTTGGATCCACGCTTCGGCAACACCACGCTGGTCGAGTCGGGCGCGAATTCGAACTTCCATTCGCTCCAGGCCACCGTGGCCAAGCGCTTCGCTAAGGGCTTCAGCTTCAACGCGAACTACACCTGGTCGAAATCCATCGACGACGGTTCTGACGCGCTCGGCGTCCTCATCAATGACAACCAGACCGCTCAGAATCCGGACAACTGGCGCAACAACCGCGGCCCTTCTTCGTTCGACCTCAACCACCGCTTCGTGGTGAGTAACGTCTGGGATCTGCCCTGGTTCAAGCAGGCGTCGAACGGCTTCCTGAAGCACGCCCTCGGCGGCTGGCAACTCTCGGGCATCGCCCAGTTCCAATCCGGACTGCCGCAAAACGTCATTACCGGAGCGCGCAACGGCAATGGCGACACTTCGTTCCGGGTGATTCCGGCCGGCAACGCCCCGATCCGCCCGAACCTGACCGGTACGCTGAACTTGCCGTTCCAGCCCGATCCGGGCAGCGGCGCCAACAACCCGAACCTGATCACCAATTCGGGTCTGTCCTTCCCCTTCTACGGGCAGTTCGGCTCTCTCGGCCGTAACGCTCTCCGTCAGAACGGCATGGTCAACTTCGACTGGACCGCGGGCAAGCAATTCGCCCTCACGGAACGCATCAAGTTCCAGATCCAGGCGCAGATTTTCAACGTATTCAACAACACGTCGTTTACGTTGCCGGGCGCGCTGCTCAACACGCCGGCCAACTTCGGCTACTACCAGGCGACCAACACGCAGCCGCGAAACATTCAACTGAATGCCCGCGTAACCTGGTAACCGCGCTGCCGATGCAACCGCCCCGCCGGTCTCGAAGACCCGCGGGGCGGTTCTGCGTCTGTTCGACTCTTCGCGGCCCTCGCCCGCCGGGATCTCGACACCTCCTCCGCGTTCCCTAAAGCTAGAACAAGGAGAGGAAGTCGCAATGAACCTGACCATCGAAATCCCGGATGAAATAGCGCAGAGGATTCAGGCTGCCGGCGTCAATTTGTCCCGTCAGGCTCTTGAGGCTTTCGCGCTAGAAGAATTCAAGCGTGGCCGAATTAGCAAGCCGGAGTTACGACGTCTGCTCGGGTACGGGACCCGGTCGAAGCTGGACGCCTTCCTTAAGGCTCACGGCGTTTCCGAGGAGTACACGTTCGAGGACTTCGAACTGGAGCGCGCGGCTCTCAAGGACGCTGGCCTGTAGTGGTTCGGCGGGTCGTTGCCGGCACCAGCCCGATCAACTACCTCATCCTCATCGGGCACATCGAGCTGCTTCCCGTCCTGTTCGTAGAAGTTGCCGTGCCCCGGCTGGTCGCCATCGAACTTGGCCATATTGACGCGCCGGAACCGGTCCGGCAATAGATTTCGCAGCCGCCCGGGTGGCTGGAGATCCACGCCATAGCCGCTCCGGCTGCCGAACGCGGGCTCGATGAAGCAGAGGCCGCCGCGATTTCGCTGGCGGAGTCGCTTCGGGTCGGCCTCCTGCTGATGGATGAACGCGCCGGAGTGCGTGTAGGTCGACAGCGGGGCCTCAGGGTGACGGGTACCCTCGGGCTGCTGGATCTCGCGGCGCAGCGGGGCATGATCGACTTCGCCGCAGCAGTACCAAAGCTGGAAGCGACCTCGTTCCGGTTGCCGGTCGCCCTTGTAGCGGAACTGCGGTCCAGACACGCTCACGAGGTCCATATGACTCCGCTCCCCTGCGCCGCGAGGTTCGTTGTAGACTGGTAATTGGCCTCATTGGGAGGTCGTCTAACGGTAAGACTGCAGACTCTGGATCTGCGTATCGGGGTTCGAATCCCTGCCTCCCAGCCAATCCCTCAGAAATCCGCCGCGCGCGACAGCGCCTCCGCCAGCCGCGCCTCGTAGACCCGGCCCGCAATCTCCACCGCCCCGAACTGCGCCAGGTGCGGCGTCAGATACTGCACTTCCAGCAAAGTGAAGCCCCGTTCCCGCAGGCGTCCCGCCAGGCTGGCCAGCGCGACCTTCGACATGTCGGTAACCCGGTGGAACTTCGACTCCGCGAAGAACGCGGCGCCCAGATGGACCCCGTAAGTGCCGCCGACCAGCAGGTCTTCGATCCACACCTCCACCGAGTGCGCCTTGCCAAGTTGGTGCAGTTCGCCATAAGCGCGGTGGAAGTCCTCGGAGATCCAGGTTTCGTCGCGCTCCGCGCAGGCGCGCATGACGCCGCCGAAATCCTGGTCAAAAGTGACGCGGAAGTCCGGCTTGCGCATGCGCCGCGCGAGCGATCGCGAAACGTGGAACTGATCGAGCGGGATGACGGCGCGGCGGCGCGGGCGATACCAGTCGATGGCGCCCGTTTCGGGGTCCGCCATCGGGAACGCCCCGCGGCGGTAGGCGAACTCGATCATCTCCGGCGTCAAGGGGGCGCGCATAGAGAAAAATCGGCCGCGGGGAGCTTCCGCTCCGCGCGGCCCCTTACTCTCGGCGCTCTCGCGCGAGAAAAACTATCCTAAGACATTTCGAAACTTCGGTGGGTAGCCCGGGAAGACGCCCGCCAGGTTGCGGTTGCCGAGCTGCTTGGCGACCAGTTCCCCCAGCACGTCGCGGAAATCGGTGGTGACCGCAAGGTCGCGGCCTTCGTAGAGCTGCTCCGGGGCCAGGCCCGGCCAGTCGCCGTGGACCTTGCCGCCCTTCACGCCGCCGCCCAGCACGAACATCGCGTTGGCGTGTCCGTGGTCCGTGCCGCGGTTGCCGTTCTCTTTCGCCGTGCGGCCGAACTCGCTCATCGTGACGATGGCGACGTCCTGCAGACGGTCGCCGAGGTCCTGCACAAAGGCGGCAATCCCCTGCGCGAACTGGCCGAGCAGATTCGCCAACTGTCCCTGCGAAGGCCGCGCCGCGAACTGGTTCACGTGCGTGTCCCAGCCGCCGATGTCGGTGAAGGCAACTTCGAGCCCGGCATTGGCCTTGATCAGCCGGGCGATCTGGCGCAGGGAGTCGCCGAACCGGCCGTTGGGATATTGCGCGCCGTGGGCCGGCTCCCGGTTCTGCTCGCGGATCGACTGTACGATTTTCACCGCGTCGAAGGCGTCGCGCGCGGTGGCCCCGAAGGCCTTGTCGAGGGTCGCGGCGTACATCTCCTCGAACGTCGCGGCGCCCCGCTGGTCGCGGACCTCGAACTCGTTCAGGTTGGCGATGGCGATCGCTTCGTTGCGCCCGCGCAGCGCGCGCGGCAGCGCCGTGCCGAGGGCGACGGCGCGCACGGGCGACGCGGGCTGCTTCGCGAGCGTCCGGTTCAGCCAGCCGTCGCCGGTGGACTTCACGCCCGGTGTCCCGCTCTCCATGTAGTCCTGCGCGTCGAAGTGCGAGCGCGTCGGATCCGGGGATCCCGCCGCGTGGACAATGGCGAGCTGGCCCGCGCGGTAGAGCGGCGCCAGCGGCTGCATCGCCGGATGCAGGCCGAAGAAGCCGTCCAGGTCCAGCGCGGCGTCCTCCGTGCCGTTGGGCCGCGCCACCGCGAGCGAGGGCCGCAGGTCGTAGTAGCGCGATTCGCCGAAGGGGACCACGGCGCTCAGGCCGTCCATCGCGCCGCGCTGGAAGATGGCCACCAGGACCTTCTTGCGCGGGCTGGGAGCATCCGCCGCGTAGAGCGCGCGCTCCAGCCATACCGGCGAGGCGCCGACGCCGAACGCCGCCAGGCCGGAACCTTTGAGAAAGAGTCTGCGTTTCATGGCTGGTCTCCTACCGCCTCTGGAATTCCGGCGACCCGATCACCAGGCCCGCCACCAGCGCGGGCGTAACTTCGGTCTGTTCCTTCAGCTTCGCGCCCAACGCGGCCCTGGTCTCCGCGGAGAGGGACCGGCCCAGCAGCGCGCGGGAAACCGCCTCCGGATCCGCGTCCGCGCCGAAGCGGTCCGCGGCCACCCGCACCCCGGGGATCTTGTTCTGCGCCAGCGCCAGCGAGAAGTTCATCCGGGCGAGCAATGCCGACGAGTTCACCCAATCCGCGGCCAGCGAGGAGTATCCCGTAGGCTCCTGCTTGCGATAGAGCGGCTGGCCGAGCTGCGCGATCTGCTGCGCCAGCGGCATGGCGAAATCGACGCTCGCCCCGGTGGCGCGCACCGCGCTGACAATCATCTGCAGCGGCGTCTTCACCTTGGCGCGATAGGCGCCCTGCGAGAAGAACTCGGGGGCGTCGATCATCGTGTGGAGCACGGCGCGGATGTCGCCGCCCGTGGACGCCCAGGTCCGGGTCATTTTCTCGATCAGCGAAGCCGGGGGTTCGTCGGCGACGAAATAGCGCGCCAGTTTCGTGGAGACGAACTTCGCGGTGGACGGATGCCGCGCCAGCAGCGCGATCACGCGCGTACCGTCCTCCTGGCCGCCGCCCGCTGGGACAGTGACGCCCAACACGGTCTTCTCACCGCGGTCGTGCACCCGGGCGTTGAAGAAGAACGTCCCGTCGCGGCGCGGATCCCGGATCGTCCAGCCCGTGAACGCGCGCGCGACCTCCGTGACGTCCTTCTGCGTGTAGCCGCCGTCCACGCCCAGCGTATGCAGTTCCATCAATTCCCGGGCGTAGTTTTCATTCAGACCGCGCTCCGGCATTTTCTTGATCTTGCCGCTGGCGTTCACGGCGCCCGGCCGGCGCGGCATCCGCCGCTGCATTTCGGCCACCGCTTCCGGCGACACCGATTGCCAGTTGTCCAGATAGAACAGCATCGCCGGGTGCTCCGCCGTGGCGCGCACCAGCTCCTCGAACTTGCCCAGCACGTACGGCCGGATCGCCTCGCGTTCGTAGGCCGGCACCAGGAAGCGGTCGGCGCCCTTATCGAGGAACACATTGAAATGGTTGAACCAGAAATCCGTGAGCAGTTCCTGCAACTGCCGCTCGCTCTCGATGGCGCGATACAGCTTGCCCTCGGCAAGATCGTTGGCGATCACCGCCTGCGGCGCGTTGGCCTGCACCAGCTTGCGGCGCTGCTCGGGCGTCGCCAGCGGGACCAGTTGCCGCCGCAGGTTCTGCGGCAGAGCCGCGGCCACCTGTTCGAACCGTTCCATAGGGAACGAGGCCAGCAGCGTCTTGCGCTCGTCCACCGAGCCGGAGCGCAGGGTCCGCAACTCGTCGCGCGACAGCACTTCACTCAGCACCACGCGCGGCTCCCGCCGCGTGTCCTCACCCTTCTTGCCGCCCTCGTCCTCCTTGCGGCGCTGCTCGTAGCGCTGGATCATTTGCTCGACATTGCGGCGCACCGCGGGGTCCCGCGGCAGCGGCATTTTGCCCTCCGCCATGGCCTTCAGCGCCTGCGGCGGGGGATAGCGCTCCATCAACTGCGCCTGCGGGAGGGTCAGCGAGTCCAGCGGCGCGAGCTTCGCGGCCAGCGCGGGGTTCTCCGGGATCCGCTCGGGATGCAACTGCAGATCGAGCCATTTCTTCAACCCGAGGGCGCGCACGCGGTCCACATCGCCGGGCCGGGCGCCGAACGTCAGCCGGTCCAGGGCGTGCTGGATCTTCGTGTCGCCGCTCAGCGGCTGGTGAAACAGGTCCCGGGCGGCGCCGGCCGCCAGGGCCGCGCCCAAGAGAACTAAGCCCGAAAAAAGTACTCGCCGTGCGGGTTTCATCATTGCTTCCCTCTGCAGTCTTAAACGCGGTTGCGGGCGAAAAGTTGACCGGATCGCCGGTGGTACTCAGTCGAAGGTCTGGCTATAGACCCGCAGGAAGAAGCGGTCGGTCATGCCGGCGATGTAGTCGCAGACCAGCCGGTGCGGCGGCTCCGCCTCGAATTCCTCCCGGAACGAGGGCGGCAGCGCCTCGGGACGGGCGAGATAGTGCTCGAACAGCCGGCCGAGTTTCGCCGCGAGGTCTGACCGCGTGGCCACGAGTTCCGGCGCTTCGTAAATCCGCGACCGCAGGTATTGCTTGAGCTGGCGGTTCAGTTCCGCCGCTTCGGGCAGAAATACGGCCAGGCGCACGGCGTGCTTCCGGACGTCCTCCACGTCGCCGAACCCGGCCGCGGCCGCCGCCGTGCCCCGCACCAGCCCATCCACCAGGACGTTGATGAGCCCGCGGGTGATTTCGAACAGCCGCAGCTTCTCGGGCGCTCCGGGATACATGGTCTCGGCGGCGTCGGCGAAAGGCTCCAGCGCCGGGGCGTCGCGGCGCAGTTCGTCGAGGGAGAGCAGGCCCGCGGCGTAGGCGTCGTCGATGTCGGCGGTGTTGTAAGCGATCTCGTCGCAGACGTCGATCAGTTGCGCCTCCAGCGGCGGACGCAATCCCGGGAGATACTCGTCGAGACCGCCGCCCTGCTCCAGTTCCCGGGAGTGCTTCACGATCCCTTCCCGGACCTCGAAGGTCAGATTGAGGCCGGGGTGGCGCGCGTAGCGTTGTTCGAAGTGCTCGACGATGCGCAGCGCGTGGCGGTTGTGCTCGAAGGAGTCGCCGAAGCCGCGCATCAGGCGGTCCAGTTCCGCCTCGCCGGCGTGGGCGAAGGGCGGATGCCCGATGTCGTGCGCCAGCGCCAGCGCCTCGGTCAGGTCCTGATCCAGCCCCAGGGCCGCCGCCACGGTGCGGGCGATCTGCGAAACCTCCAGGGTGTGCGTCAGGCGGTTGCGAAAGTGATCCGAGAGCGAAGCGGTGAAGACCTGCGTCTTGTTCTCGAGTCGCCGGAAGGCCCGCGAATGGACCACGCGGTCGCGGTCCCGCTGAAAGTCGTTACGGTAGACGTGGGGCAGCTCCGGATAGCGGCGTCCGCGCGCGCGGCCGACGGGAAAACGGAGGTGGGCCAGGCTCGCGGGCCCCGGGGTCATTGTCCGGGCGCGGAAAGCTGGCCGAGCAGCGTAAGGGCGGAGCGGCTGACCGCGCCGCGTTCCGATCCGCGCAGCGGCTCCAGGAGCTTGCGGGCTTCGGCGGCGTTCTCCCGCGCGATGCCTTCCGCCAGGGCGATGGTCGCCTGTTCCTTCGAGACCAGCGTGCTCGGATTGTTCATCAGGTCGCGCAGCAGCTTCTCGCCCTCGGGCCGCTTGCCGGATCCCATCAGCAACTGGCCCAGCGCCAGCTTCCCCAGGCTCCGCAGGTTCTTGTCGCTCGCGTCCGCCACTTCGCGCAGATACTTCTCGGCCTCGGCGGCCTTGCCCTGGTTCAGCTCCAGGCTGGCCAGGTAATACTTCGCCGAAAGTCCTTCGAAGGAGCTGCCGCCCTTCGCGACCACTTCGCCCAGGGCCTTGCGGGCTTCCTTGTCCTTGGTCGCGGGATCCTGGAACGTCAGGATGCCGGGACGGCTCTCCCGGGTCACCTCCGCGTTGAACACGCGCAGGGCCTTGTAGAGATCCTCCTGCCGCGCGAACCGCTGCTGGCCGAGGTAGTACCAGATGCCGCCCGCGATCACGGCCGCGGCCACCACGCCGATGCCGACGCGCGTAGCCAGTTGCCGGTGCTCGCCGAGCCAGTCTAGAGATTGGGCGACTTCTTCCTGGAAGACGTCCCGCTTCAGATCGTGCCGATGCTGCTTATCCACAACCTTTCAATTGTAACACGGCGATCCTCCCGCGGGGAAGAACTGGTTCGTTAAGCCGTTGTGAAGCCTAAGGTTATCCTCACTTCACCAGGGGGCCCAAGCCCCGCTCCCGCGCGGCGCGATTTAACGCCTCCAGCTCCGCGCCGAGCAGTTTCTCTGCTTCGGACTTGAGACGTCCCCACTGGGCGCTCAGGTCCCGCGCCCGCAACCGCGCGCCCTCGGTCACCCCGGCCTCGGCGGCGTCCACCACGCTCCGCAAGTGCAGGAAATGGTGGTTCAGCTTCACTGGGAAGTTGATCACGGTCTGCCCGTCGACGGTCCGCTTCTGGAGCAACTGGTCCTCCAGGGCCGTGAGACGGGCGGAGTATTCCTTCGCCTGAGATTCGAGCGCGGGCGCGTTCCGCGCCACGGCCTCCGCCTGGTCGCGGACCTTCCGCAGGTCCAGCGCGGCCTGGTGCAGGGCGCTGGTTTCGCGATCCAGCGAGACCATCAGCTCGTCCTGCGCCTGGAAGTCCGCCGCCGTGGCCTCGATGCGCGGATCCTTGAGCACCGCCAGGTCCTGGGCCGACGTCTTACCGGCCGCCGTGAGGCGGACGATGTACTTCCCGGGCACCGCCTTGCGTCCCGTGGCGGCGACGAACGAATACAGGCCCGGGATCCGCGTGATGGACTCGTGCCGCAGATCCCAGGTGGTCCGGTTCATCCCGGCCTTGGTCTGCGCGATGGACAGACGCCGGATGACGTTCGGTCCGGCCAGAATCTCGAGCACCGCGGGCCCGGCCTGCGGCGTGTGGAAGTTCAGAATCGCCCCGGACGGCGGATTCTGGCCGAAACGCGTCCCCCGGCCGCGGCCGCTGTTGAGGTACGCGCGATATGCGGGCCGCGGCGCGAAGAGATGGACCTCCAGGTTCGCCGCGGCCTGGCGCAGGGGCGTGACGTCGTCGAGAATCCAGAACGCCCGGCCGCTGGTCGCGGCCACCAGATCATCGCCTTGCACCTTGAGATCGGTCACCGGGGTCACCGGCAGGTTCTGCTGGAGCGGCTGCCACTGCCTGCCGCCGTTGAAGCTGACAAGCACGCCCATCTCCGTGCCCATGTAGAGCAAGTCGCGCCGGACCGGGTCCTCGCGGACGACCCGGACCCAGTTGTGGGCGGGCACGCCGCTGACGATCGGCTCCCAGGTGTCACCGTAGTTGGTGGTCTTGAAGGCGTAGGGGGTCAGGTCGTTGTACTTGTAGCGTGTAAAGGCGACGTAGGCGGTCGCCGGGTCGTGCGGCGAGGCCTCCAGCGAGTTGATCTGACCCTCTTCGACAGGAAGTTTCAGCTTCTTCCAGGTGCGTGCGCCATCGCGCGTCACGCTGAGGACGCCGTCGTCCCCGCCGGCGTACAGGACCTCGCGGGCGAGCGGCGACTCCGCCACCGCGAAGATCGTGTTGTAGATCTCGCCGCCGGCGCCTTCATTGGTGATGGGACCGCCGCCGAACCCCTGGGTCCGGTCGTCCGGCCGCGTCAGGTCCGGCGAGACCTCCTTCCAGGAACGGCCGCGGTCCTCGCTGCGGAGCAGGACCTGCGAGGCGTGGTAGATCACCTTCGGGTCGTGCTTCGAAACGTGGATCGGCGCATTCCAGTTAAAGCGGTACTTCATCTCCCGCGACGGCAGGGCGAGGTTCAACGCCGGGTAATGCATCACGTCGCGCGCCTCGCCGGTGTTCTGGTCATACTCGCTGATCTGGCCCTGGTAGCAGCCGGCGTAGATGAAGC
Organism: uncultured Solibacteraceae bacterium; assembly: GCA_964471915.1. GTDB lineage: Bacteria > Acidobacteriota > Terriglobia > Bryobacterales > Bryobacteraceae > JAIEPW01. Next base: position 12,624 of record CAYYID010000004.1, read on the forward strand.
GCGGGTTCTTCGGGTCGAAGGCGACGTGCGCGGATTCGCAGCCGCCCACCGGATGCCAGTCCTTCCAGTCGATGCCGGGTCCGGAACTGCGGCTGACGATCCCGACGGTGGTGTTGTCCTGCTGGCCGCCGTAGACCCAGTAGGGGAACCGCTCATCCGTGTTGACGCGATAGAACTGCGCCGTGGGCTGGTTCTCCTGCGACGACCAGCTCCGTCCGCCGTTGAAACTGATGTTGGCGCCGCCGTCGTTCGCGTTGATCAGGTTCGCGGGGTTCGCCGGATTGATCCACAGGTCGTGGTGGTCGCCGTGCGGCGCGGGGACGTTCGTGAACGTGCGCCCGCCGTCAATGGACCTCAGCAGGCTCGCGTTGGCTACCCACACGACGTCGGCGTTGCGCGGGTCGGCGAAAACCTCGATGTAATACCAGGCCCGGCTCTTGAGGGACCAGTCGCTGGTGTTGGCCGGAGTCCAGGTGCGGCCCGCGTTATCGGAACGGTAGAGTCCGCCGGCGGGATCGGCTTCCACTATGGCGTACAGGCGGTCGGGATCCGCCGACACGGCGATGCCGGTTTTGCCCATCAGCTTGGGAAGTCCTTCGTTGATCGGCTGCCAGGTGTCGCCGCCGTCGGCCGACTTGAACAAGCCGCTGCCGGGACCGCCGGACCGCACCTCCCAGGGCTTGCGCAGGTGATCCCAGAAGCTCGCGTAGAGAATCCGCGGATTGGCGGGATCCATGGCCAGGTCGCTCGCGCCGGCGGTTTCGTTCGCGCCGGCGAGCACGAGCTGCCAGGTCTGGCCGCCGTCCTTCGAACGATAGACCCCGCGCTCTTTGGTGGGCCCGAACGTCGCGCCCTGGGCCGCCACGTATACCAGGTCCGGGTTCGCGGGATGCACGCGGATGCGGGAGATCGTGCGCGTGGCCTCCAGCCCCAGGTGCTTCCAGGTGCGGCCGCCGTCCGTGGACTTATAGACGCCGTCGCCGTGCGAGATGGCGACGCCCCGGGCATCGTGCTCGCCCATGCCGAGGTAAATGACGTTGGGGTCCGAGGGCGCGATCGCGACCGCCCCGACGGACGACGTCTTTAGTTGGCCGTCGGTGATGTTGCGCCAGGACTCGCCGGCGTCCGTGGTCTTCCACAGCCCGCCGCCGACGCCGCCGAAGTAGTACGTCTGCGGATCCTGCGGCACGCCGGCCACGGCTACCGTCCGTCCGCCGCGGAACGGCCCGATGTTGCGCCACTGCAGATCCTGGTAGGCGGCGGGCGACTGAGCAAGGGTAGCGGCGAGCGCCGCGAGCACCGGAAGCATGCCGCCTATTTTAGTTCGCTAGAATCGGACGCATGACCGCGCGCCGGATCCTCGCCGTGGTGTTGCCGGTCCTCCTGCTGGCCGGGCTGGTGTTCGCCTACCCCCAGGGACGCCGGTGGGCGAAGTACGAAGCCGAGATGCAGGATCCGGTGGACGACCCCGAAGACGCCTGGCAGGAGGCCGAGTTCGCCTTCGCGCGCCTGCGCTTCCGCTCCTATCGCGACGGCCGCCGCTGGGGCGGCTACGCCCGCTGGGGGATCGACTGCAACAAGAGCGACCGCCAGTTCATGGCGGGCATCCGCCGGCTGTCGCGCGTCCAGGTGCGCTCCGTCGAGCACATCGTCGATATCGACAGCGACGAGATCTTCGACTGGCCCTGGCTCTACGCCGTGTCGGTGGGCGACTGGGTGGTCAGCGAGGAGCAGGCCGCGCGGCTGCGCAAGTACTTCGACCGCGGCGGATTCCTGGTGGTCGACGACTTCCACGGCGAGCGCGAGTGGCAGAACTTCATGGCCGGGCTCGCGCAGGTCTTCCCCGGCCGCACCCCGGTCGAGCTGCCCGACGACGCGCCGATCTTCCAGACCCTGTACGACGTGCGCGACCGCTTCCAGGTCCCTGGGCTGCAGGTGATCCACGGGCAGATGTCGGAACGCGGGGGCATCGTCCCGCACTGGCGCGCGATCCTCGATGACCAGAACCGCGTCCAAGTGGCGATGTGGTACAACCACGACTTCGGGGACGCCTGGGAATGGGCGGACCATCCGGAGTACCCGGAGAAGTTCGCCTCGATGGCGTACCGGATGGGGCTCAACTATGTCCTCTACGCAATGACGCACTAGCGGGAGAGCTTGGCGGCCGCCTGCTCGCATGCCGCGCGCAATCGCGGCAGGTCGTCACGCCGGATCTCCCAGATCCGGGCGGCATCGATCCGGTCATACTCGTGCCGTAAGCGGTTGCCGAGGGCGCGGATGTCATTCCACGGCTGCTCTGGGGCCAATTCCGCGGCCAACGGTCCCAGCTTAGCGGCGGCTTCGCTGATCCGTTCCAGGCACCGCTCGACCGCGTCGCGCGTCATCCGGTTCGCCTCGAACTGTTCCTGCGTCAGCGCGGCGGTGTAATGCTGGATCGCCGCGGCGTTCTCCGCGATATCCAGCAGGCGTCCGCGTGGCTTGTCAGAAGGCAAGGACTCGATCCCGTTCGATCTCGATCTGCACCCGCGGTTTCTCCACGGGCTCCTCCACCAGATCCACCGGACAGCCCAGCAACTGCTCGATCCGCTGCTGGAGTTCCTCGAAGCGGCCAAAGTACTCGAGGCCGGGCTTCGAGAAGCCAGCCTCCAAGCGGACCGCGAGGTCCACGTCCGACTCTGCCTTCTGCTCGCCCCGCGCCACGGAGCCGAACACAGACACGCTGCGCACCCCCGCCGCGCGAAGCTCCTGCTGGTGCTGCCGCAGCCGCGAGATGGCCTCTTCGCGAGTCATTAGTCTCATTGTGGCGTGAACCTGCCGCCGATTCAAGCTACCGCAGCTCGAACCCGCGGGAGCGCAGCCCCTCGATCACCCGGTTGCGCACCGCGGTGACGTCCTCGTTCGACAGCGTCCGGTCCGGCGCGCCCACCGTGAGGCGGAACGAGACTGAACGGCGGCCGTCGGGCAGCGCGAAGGTCCGGAGGTAATCGAGCGCCACCAGGTCCCCGGCGGCAAAGCCGGCCAGCGCGGCGTGGAGATCGCCCGTCAGCGTCCGCGGCGGCGCGACGATCGAGAGGTCGAACGCCGCCACCGGGAAGCGCCGCAAAGGCTGATACTTCTTCACCGCGGGTTGCAGTTCGCGCACGGTGTCGAGATCGAGATCCAGCACCGCGGCGCGGCCGGTCTCGACCAGCCGGGGATGGAACTCGAACAGCCGCCCCGCTTCGCGGCCCCCGGCGCGCAACACCGCTTTACGGTGCGGATGCTCATGGCCCAGCGCCGCCGCGGACAGGTCCACGGTTACTCCGGGCAGCAGCATTTCCGCCAGCCGCTTCAGCTCGAACAGCGCCGCAGTGCCGTCGCCCTCCCGGGAGTAGACCGCCGCGGCGAAATGCGTCCGTTCCAGCGGCAGATCCGCGTCGCGGCGGTGGATCTCTTTGCCGATCTCAAAGAAGCGGAACTCAGCGAAACTGCGCGCGTTGTCGTTGACGTTCTTCCACACGCCGGGCAGCAGGCTGGAGCGGAGGTAGTTCTGGCCGCTCGCAATCGGATTCACCACCTCGACCAGCGAGTTCGGCTCGATGGCGAACGCCTCCAGCATCGCGTCGGTGAAGAACGAGTAGTTGTACACCTCGGTATAGCCGTTCGCCGTGGCGAGGTCGCGCACCGCATGCTGGAAGTCGCGCTCGGGATTGCCCGGCGGCGCCACCGCGGGCGTCAGCGGCGGCCGCGGCGGGATCGCGGAATAGCCGACCATGCGGCCGATCTCTTCCACCAGGTCGTCGGGGATCGAGATGTCCTTCGTGGCGCGCCAGCTCGGCACCGTGACCACCAGTTGCCGGGCTTCGACCTCCGTCACACCGAAGTGCAGCGCCTTCAGAATCGCCATCACCTCGTCCAGTGGGATCGCGCGGCCGAGCTTGCGGTCCAGCCAGTCGAGCGGCAGCGCAATCGGCGGCGGTGGCGGAAACGGCCGGTGCACGTCGGCCAGCCCGCCGGCCAGCCGGATGCCCGGCGAAACTTCCTCGAGCAACGCGATGGCGCGCGCCAGGCCCCGCACCGTGTTCGCCGGATCCTGCGACTTCTCGAACCGCATCGACGCGTCCGTGCGGAGCTTCAGCTTCGACGAAGTCTTCCGGATCGAGGCCGCCTGGAAATTCGCGCTCTCCAGCACAATGCGCGTGGTACTGTCCGAAATCGCGCTGGGCCCGCCGCCGATCACGCCCGCGATCGCGATGGGTCCGTTCGCGTCCGTGATCAGCAGGTTCGAGGAGTCCACTTCGTACGTCTCACCGTTCAGCGCCGGCACCTTCTCGCCCGGCCGCCCGGACCGCACCAGGATGCCGCCCTTCAACTTGTCCGCGTCGAAGGCGTGCATCGGCTGCGGCAGCTCCGCGAGGATGAAGTTCGTCACGTCGACGATGTTATTGATCGGGTTCAGGCCCACGGCGTGCAGCCGGTACTGCAGCCACAGCGGCGAGGGCTGCACCGTCACGTTTTCAAAAACCAGCGCCGAATACCGGGGGCAAAGCGCGAAGTCCTCGATCGCGACCTCGATAGCCGGCTTGCCCGCCGGCAGCAGGTCCGGACGCACCGGGTCCAGCACGCGCTTGCCGAGAATCGCCGCCACCTCGCGCGCCATCCCGAGATGACCCCAGAGGTCCGGGCGGTGCGTCAGGGACTTGTTGTCCACCTCGATCACCGAGTCCGGCACGAACGGAAAGTCCGCGTCCAGCTCGACGATGCCTTCGTGGTCCGCGTTGATGCCGAGTTCTTTGCCGGAGGCGAGCATGCCGTCGGACTCCACGCCTTCGATCACCTTGCGCCCCACCGGGACGTAGATGGTCATCAGGCCGGGACGGCAGTTCGCCGCGCCGCAGACTACGGTCTTCACGCCGTAGCGCGGCGTCTCGACCATCGCCTTGCGATTGTGCGAATCGCCCAGCGGTTCCACCGACAGCACCTTGGCCGGGCAGGCCTCCGCGAGCCGCTCCGCCACCGCCTCCACGCCTTCGCACTCGGCGGTCTTCATCGTGATCAGCCGCGTCAACTCCCGCGGATCCGTTGCCAGGCCGTCCACGAGTTCGGCCAGCCAGTGATGGGAGAACTTCATTTGAACTGCTCCAGGAACCGCAGGTCGCCGGAGTTCATCAGGCGGATGTCGTCCACCTGGTAGCGCATCATCGCCAGCCGCGTCAGCCCGAGGCCGAAGGCGAAGCCGTTCCACTCCTGCGGGTCGATCTTGCCCGCTTGCAGCACGTTCGGGTGCACCAGTCCGCACGGCAGCAGTTCCACCCAGCCGGACTGCTTGCAGACCGGACAGCCCGCGCCCCCGCAGATGAGGCACTGGATGTCGAGTTCAAAACCCGGTTCGACGAACGGGAAGTAACCCGGCCGCAGGCGGACCGTTACTTCGCGCCGGAAGATGCCGGAGAGCAGCGTCTTCATGAAGTAGATCAGGTGCGCCACGGAGACGTCGCGGTCGATCATCATGCCTTCGAGCTGGTAAAACGTGTGCTCGTGCGAGGCGTCCACTTCCTCGTTGCGGAACACGCGGCCCGGCGCGATGATCCGCAAGGGTGGACCGAAGCGTTCCATTGCGCGGACCTGCATGGGGGAGGTGTGCGTCCGCAGCAGGTTGCCGCCGGACGTCCAGAAGGTGTCCTGCGTGTCGCGCGCGGGGTGCGTCGCCGGGATGTTGAGCGCGTCGAAGTTGTAGTATTCCTTCTCGACCTCGGGCCCGTCGACCACCGTGAACCCCAGGGACACGAAGAGCTGCTCGATCTCCCGCTGGATGATGGTCACCGGATGCAGCGCACCGCGGCGCACGCCTGGGGCGGGTACCGTGAGGTCCAGCCATTCGCCGGCCAGGCGCGCGTCGAGCGCGGCGGCGTCGAAAGCGGATTTCCGCGCCGCGAAGCGCGCCTCCAGCGCGTCCTTGGCGGCGTTCAGCACCTTGCCCGCGGCGGAACGCTCCTCGGCGGCGAGCTTGCCGAAGTCCTTCGAGAACTGCGCCAGCGCCCCCTTGCGGCCCAGCACGTCCACCCGGACGGCTTCCAGTTCTTCCGGCGTAGCGGCGGCGTCAAGCCGCGCGAGCGCCAGCGACTGCACTTCCGCGATGCGTTCGTTCAACACGGGACCTAAGCGGGCTGCCTTTCGAGGATTTCGACCAGTGCGGCGTGGCCGCTGGTCAGGGCCAGGTCCGCGGGAGTCTGCTGGTTGGCCGCGCGGACGGAGCGGTCCGCTCCCCCGGCGAGCAACAGCTCGGCGATCTCCGCCAGGCCGCCCTGCGCCGCCGAGTGCAGCGGCGTCCAGCCGCCCGCCTGCGTGGCGTTCACTTCAGCGCCACAATCCAGCAGCAGCTTCACGATCGCCGGGTTGCGGCCCGCCACCCCCGCGTGCAGCGGCGTGTTCTTCATGGCGTTGGTGGAACGCACGTTGACTTCCGCGCCCTTGTTCAGCAACGCCGCGGCGGCTTCCGGGTGGCCGAAATACGCCGCCAGGTGCAAGGGCGTCCAGCCGTCCGGGGAGATCGCTTTCACCCAGCTCCGGTTGGCGTTGATGATCTCCTGCAGTTTCTCGGTCCGCCCGCTCATGGCCGCGGCGAAAACGTCGATCATCGCCCCGCGCTCCGCCAGCACGTTGGCGACGGCGTTCTGCTTGTTGTAGATCGCCGCGACGAAAGCCGGCGTCCCCTTCTCGTCGCGAGCGTTCGCAAGCGTGGCGTTCGCGTCGAGCAGCGCTCCGACCCGGTCCACGTCTCCCGCTTGTATCGCTTCGAAGAGGTCCTTCATTCCGCGCACACCGGTCCGGCGGATCGCCGGCTGGGGTAACACACCAGTCTATCAGGCCGCCGGAAGGAAAACCCGCTCGCTCTTGGCGACTTCCCAATCCAGGTGGTTCACATAGAACAGCAGCGCCGCCGGCGGAAACTTCGCCTGGAACTCGGCGAACACCCGGCCTTGCCAGCCGTCCTTCAGGTACGACGCAACGTCGGCGTCCTTGGCGAAGAACCCCTGATCGTGCGGAATGCCCTGGAAGTCCAGCACCGCCTGAATCATGTCCAGGTGCGAGATCAGGATCCCCTGCGACAGGTCCACCGCGAACTCGGCGTCCTGCTCCCCCAGCCGCGCCCAGAAGCCGGGCGTCGCCTTGCGCAGCGCTTCGTTGTTCAGTTTCGCCAGCCGCAGCCGGAGCTTCAGCCGTTCATAGAGCTGAAACGTCTTGAGCTTCCCGATGGAGATCCCTTGGATCAGTTCCCGGAAGCGGGCTTCGCCCAACCCGAGAAAAATGTCGCACAAAGTCATTCTTCGACATTCTAGCGGTTCTGGCGGGCCAGTCCGCGATGGGGCGGTTACAATGTCCTCTTGGGTCATTCATGAAGAACATCGTCATTCTCGGCGCGCAGTGGGGAGATGAGGGTAAGGGCAAGGTGGTGGACCTGTTCAGCGAACGGTTCCAGGTCGTCGCCCGCTACCAGGGCGGACACAACGCGGGACACACCGTCTTCATCGGGGAACAAAAGTTCGTGCTGAAGCTGATCCCCAGCGGCATCCTCCGCCCGGGCGTGGACGCGGTGATCGGCAACGGCGTGGTCGTCGACTTGAAAGCGCTGCTGGACGAGATGTCCTACCTCGAGTCCGCGGGCGTGAAGGTGCAGCAGCAGCTCCGGATCTCGAACCGGGCGCACGTGATCTTTCCCTTCCACCGGCTGGTGGAGAAGATGTCGGAGGCGCGCGAGGATCGCGTGGCGATCGGAACGACCGCCCGCGGCATCGGTCCGTGCTACGAGGATAAGATCGGGCGGCGCGGCATCCGCGTGGCGGACTTGTACGACCCGGCAAGCTTCCAGGTGCTCTACGACACGCTGGCCGAGGACAAGGAACTCATCGCCCGGACGTTCGACATCCACGAAGCGATCGATTACGCGGCGATCCGCAATCAGTACCTCGAGTATGCCGAGCGGATCCGGCCCATGGTCTGCGACACCGCGAGCTTCCTCAACGGCGCCATCCGCGAAGGACGCAAGATCCTGTTCGAGGGCGCGCAGGGCACCCTGCTCGACATCGACCACGGGACCTACCCCTTTGTCACCTCGTCCAGCGCCACCGCGGGCGGCGCCTGCACCGGCACCGGCGTGCCTCCCACCAAGATCTCGGGTGTCGTGGGCGTCTCCAAGGCTTATACGACCCGCGTCGGCTCCGGCCCGTTCCCCACCGAGAGCCTCACCGCCGACGGCGACCTGATCCGCAAGACCGGCAACGAATTCGGGTCCGTCACCGGGCGGCCGCGCCGCACCGGCTGGTTCGACATCCCTCTGGTGCGCTACGCGGCGGAGGTGAACGGCATCGACAGCCTGATCATCACCAAGCTCGACGTCCTGGACCAGTTGGACGAGATCCCGGTTTGCACCGGCTACGAAGTGGACGGCCAGCGCACGCTGGAGATCCCGGCCACCTACCGGGCCTACGAGAAGGTGCAACCCGTCTACGAGACCTTGCCCGGCTGGGGCGCGCCCACGAAGGGCGTGACGGAATGGGACAAGCTGCCGCCCAAGGCGCGCGCTTACCTCGCGTTCCTGGAGGAACGGACCGGTGTCGAGGTCGGGTGCGTTTCCACGGGTCCGGAGCGGAACGAGACGATCCTGCGCGCGGGCTCGAAGCTGGAGACTCTGCTCGGCTCTTAACCCTTGCCCCAGTCTGCTTGCGCGCTGGCGCAGGTTGTTAGAAACTACTGATTGAAGAGTCGCCCTTCCGTTCCGCCTCTGATCCAAGTAGGCGCATGCCTCGCGCAGCGGAAGGGCTTTTGATCGTTCAGTCGAGACCTATGGCTGCGAAGACCGCCGTCTTGAGGTCCAGGCCGATGTCGTCCTTTGACGGCCGGGCGTACAATAGAAGTTCGGAGGTCATTCCCATGGCACAAGAGCGGACTTCAAGCGTCCTCTGGTTCGTGGCCGGTGCGGCGCTCGGCGCCACCGTGGCCCTTCTCTACGCCCCCCATTCGGGCCGCCACACCCGCTACCTCATCAAGCAGCGCGCCAAGCAGGGCGTGGACAAGATCGGCGAATACTCCAGCGAGATCGCCGACAAGAGCCGCGAACTCTACGACCGCGGCAAGGCGGTGGCCGACGAGGCCGCCGAAATTTTCGAGCGCGGCAAGCGCCTGGTTGAAGGATAACTGACCCCCACCGAGGATCGACTCTCATGAGCACCGCTACTGTTGCGTCCGCGCTTCCCGCTTTCCAGAACGAACCCTACGCCGACTACACCAAGCCCGAGGTCCAGGCCGCCGCGACTGCCGCGCTCGCCAAAGTCCGCGGCGAACTCGGCCGCAGCTACCCCCTGTGGATCAACGGCGCCGCCCACGAGACCGGCGACCTGCTGACCTCCGTGAACCCGTCGCGCACCAGCGAAGTCGTCGGCAAGCACCACAAGGCGACCAAGGAGCTGGCGACCCTCGCCATCGACTCGGCCGGCGCCTACTTCGCGGAATGGAGCCGCACCCCCGCCGCGGATCGCGTCCGGATGCTCCTCAACGCCGCCGCCATCCTCCGCGAGCGCAAGATGGAATTCAACGCCTGGCTGGTGGTCGAGGCCGGCAAGACCTGGCCCGAAGCCGAAGGCGAGACCGCCGAGGCCATCGACTTCTGCGAGTACTACGCGCGCCAGATGGCCCGCTACGCCAACCCGCCCGAGGTGGTCCAGATGCCCGGCGAGCGCGACGAAATGCGCTACATCGCCCTCGGCGCCGGCGTCATCATCCCGCCCTGGAACTTCCCGCTCGCGATCCTCGTCGGCATGACCACCGCCGCGCTGGTCGCCGGCAACACCGTCGTCATCAAACCCTCGTCCGAGACGCCGACCATCGCCCAGAAGTTCGCCGAAGTGCTGCTCGCCGCGGGCTTCCCGCCCCGCAGCTTCAACATGTGCGTCGGCTCCGGCGCCGTCGTCGGGGACCTGCTGGTCGAAAGCCCCAAGACCCGCTTCGTCTCCTTCACCGGCTCCCGCGAAGTCGGCCTGCGCATCAACGAACTCGCCGCTAAGCCGCGCAAGGGCCAGCTCTGGATCAAGCGCGTCGTGGCCGAAATGGGCGGCAAGGACGCCATTATCGTGGACCGCGAAACCGACGTCGACAAGGCCGTCGAGGGCGTCGCGGTATCGGCCTTCGGTTACCAAGGCCAGAAGTGCTCGGCCTGCTCCCGCGCCATCGTCGACGCCGCCATCTACGACGAGTTCGTCGCCAAGCTCAAGGCGCGGGTCGAAAAGATCCCGGTCGGCCCTTCGGAGTCCTTCGACGTCTACATGGGCCCCGTGGTCAGCGAAAGCGCCAAGAAGTCGATCCTGGACTACATGGAAGTCGGCAAGGGCGAGGGTCGCCTGCTCACCGGCGGCGGAACCGCTCCGGGCGAGGGCTACTACCTCCAGCCCACCGTGATCGCCGACGTGGACGCCAGGGCCCGCATCTTCCAGGAGGAGATCTTCGGCCCGGTCCTCGCCGTCACCAAGGCCCGCGACTACGACCACGCGATCCAACTCGCCAACGACACCGAGTTCGGCCTCACCGGCGCGGTTTACACCGACAACCCGGCCAAAATCGAGCGCGCCCGCGAAGAGTTCTTCGTCGGCAACCTCTACATTAACCGGAAATGCACCGGCGCCATGGTCGGCGCCCACCCCTTCGGCGGCTTCAACATGAGTGGGACCGATTCGAAGGCAGGCGGACCCGACTACCTGCTCCAGTTCCTCCAGGCTAAGTCGATAGCCGAAAAGATACGCTAAATCAATAAAATAAGATAACTTAAACTTTTTTCACCTTCAAGCCTCACATTCTAGATCGGCTTCAGGGCTGCCCGCATCCTATCAGCGAGGAGTCCGCCCTTGAGCTTGGATCTGCGGCGTGAGTTCGAGACCCGGGAAGAGCTGATCGATTACGTCCGGCAGCAATTCCCCGACACAGCCGAGTTCGAGGAGTTCGTCCCCGAAACTCAGGGAGGCCGTCACGCGGCGCAAGCCCTGCTGGACGCCATCGACCCCAAACGCTACGGCCAGACCCGCAACAACCTGACCGGCGCCGTCACCCAGCTTTCCCCGTACATCCGCCACGGCGTCGTCACCCTCCGCGAGGTTCGGGATACCGCCCTCTCCAAGGTCGAGCACAACCGCGACGCGGCGAAGTTCATCATGGAACTGGCCTGGCGCGAGTACTGGCAGCGGATCTACGATCACCTCGGCCTCGGCGTCTGGGAGGACATCGAAGAGCCCAAAACCGGCCACGCCCCGTCCGAGTACGAGGAAGAACTCCCCGCCAACATCAAGCGCGGCACCACGGGACTCGCCTGCATGGACGGCTTCTCCCGGGAACTCCGCCGCACCGGCTACCTCCATAACCACGCCCGCATGTGGCTGGCGTCGTACGTCGTCCACTGGCGCAAGGTGAAGTGGCAGGCTGGCGCCGAATGGTTCCTGGAACATCTGCTGGATGGCGACCCGGCGTCCAATAACCTGAGCTGGCAGTGGGTGGCCAGTTCCTTCTCCAACAAGCCCTACTTCTTCAACCGCGAGAACCTGGAGCGTCACACCGACGGCCTCTACTGCCGCGTGTGCCGCCACTACGGAAGCTGCCCGTTCGAGGGCGCTTACGAAGACTTGAGCCAGAAACTGTTCCAGATCCAATAACCATGCATACGATCGTCTGGATCCACGAAGATTGCCTGCACCCCACAGGTCCCGCGTACATGAAGTACCCGGACGCCCCTTCGATGTTCGTCTTCGACACCGCGGGCCCGAAGGTTAGCCTGAAGCGCTACGTGTTCATCTACGAAAGCCTGCTGGAACTGCCCTGCGTCATCCGCAAGGGCGCCGCGGTGGAGGAGATCCTGGCCTTCGCCAAGCTGCACGGCGCCTCCCGCGTGGCGACGATCGCCACGCCCTCGCCCCGCCTGAAGCGGATCCAGAAGGAACTCGCGAAACACCTCGAAGTGGAAGTGCTGCACTTCGACCGCTTCATCGAGTACGACGGCGCTGTGCGCCTGGAGCGGTTCTCGCAATTCTGGAGGACCGTGGAGCCCTATGCTATGCTCGAAGAGCCCCGAGTAGAAGGGGACCAAGAAGTCACAATTCCGGGTTCGAATCCGAACGACGCGACGCGGGGGAGATAAACTCCCCCGCTAGCTTTTTCGGGCTCAGTGACGTCTGGAAGGGTGGCCCTGCCAGCCCCCGAATCGGCGCCTCGGCTAACCGGTTCCATGCCAGTAAAATCAAGGGGTCATGCCTGACGCCGTCATCGTCGCCGATCCCGAGGTGTTGCACGGAACGCCGTGCTTCCGCGGAACGCGGGTCCCGTTCAAGAACCTGATCGACTACCTGGAAGGCGGCCACGCCCTCGGTGAGTTCCTGCTCCAGTTCCCTACGGTGTCCCGCGAGCAGGCCGTCCAGGCGCTGGAAGAGGCCAAGGACTCCCTGCTGGCAAAGATCCCATGAGGGTCCTGGTGGACGAAGGCCTGCCCGTTAACTTGCGCCATCACTTGCCCGGACACGAGGTACATTACGACCCGTGCCATTCGTGGCCCGGGCTTCAGTACAGCGACGCCACGCCCATCTGCACCACGTCGTCGATCCGGACCGCCTCCCGCACGAAGAAGCCTTCGCCGTAAGCCGTCCCGATCCGCGCGCCCGCCACGCGCGCCGCTAACTCCCCGGCGTCCCCGCCGTACTCGGCCAGCGCCGCGGCTCGCCGCCCATACTGCCGCGCGATGTCCACCACGAACGACGTCTCCCCCTCGGCTGCGTGCAGCACCTTGAACACCCGGTGCACCGGCGTCTCCTCATCCAGGCGGGCGATGCCGCACAGAAAGCAGGCCTCGCGGCCCATCTCCGCGGTGCGCCGCGTGTCCGGATCCCCGGCGTCCATCGGCGGCAGAATCACCACGCGCGGCCGCAGGCGCCGCAGGTCGCTCACCAGCGTCATCCGGACGCTGATCGTCGAATCGAATCGCCCTTCGGGAAAGCGCCGGTTCCCGCGCCAGGCGAGCAGCAGGTGATCCGCCGCGCGCCCGGACGCTTCCAGCGCGCCCGCCGCCGACAGATCCCGCGCGCCCAGATCCAGGATGCCCGTGCGGTAGCCCTGCTCTGCCATGCGCGCCAGCGTGCCGCCGCACATCCGTTCCGCGTCGCCCGCGTGCGCCGCGATTGCCAGCACGTCCAGCGGCCGGATCTCCACCGGCTCCAGGCTCAGGTTTGCATTCACTCTTGCCATGGGTCGAGATCGCTTCTCCTTAGGGGACGATAGATCAGTTTCACCAGCAGCGCGCCCGCGGCGAAGCCGCCCACGTGCGCGAACCACGCCACGCCGCCGCGCGTCGCTTCCTCGGCGACGGAGCCGATGCCGCCCGCCAGTTGCACCACCAGCCAGTAGATCAGCAGGTACCAGGCCGGCACTTCCGTGAAGCTAATGAAGATAAAGAACACCAGCGTGACGATCCGGGAGCGCGGGAACAGCATCAGATACGCGCCCATCACGCCCGAGATCGCGCCGCTCGCGCCGATCATCGGCACCGTCGAGTACGGATTCGCGGCGATCTGCCCCAGCGCGCCGGCCGCGCCGCACAGCAGGTAGAACAGCGCGAACCGCGCCGTGCCCAGCGCTTCCTCCACGTTGCGGCCGAACACCCACAGGAACCACATGTTCCCCAGGATGTGTCCCCAGCCGCCGTGCAGGAACATCGAAGTGACAATGTCCAGGTACTCCAGCCGGTCCGGCACGATCGCGTACCGCATCACGAACGCGCTGGAGAGCCGCGCGGGCAGGCTCGCCTGGTAGAAGAACACCGCCAGGTTCATCGCGATCAGGACGATCACCGCCGCCGGCAGCTTCAGCACCGGGATCGTGGAACGGAGCGGGATCATGCGCCGGCCGCGGCCTCGAACTCGCGCTGGCTCCGCCGCTCCCCGCGCGCCATCAGCGCCCGCGCCTCGTCCACGCTGGCGATCCGTCCCCGCGCGCCCAGCGCCGTGCAGTTCAACGCCGCCATGGCGTTCGAGAACTCCAGCGCTTCGCTCAGCGGCAGGCCCGCCAGCATCGCGTAGCCGAAGGCGCCGTGGAACGTATCGCCCGCGCCCGTCGTATCCACGCAGTTCACGACGAAGGCCGGCGAATAATGGAACTTGCCCGCCTCGCGCGCCAGCGCGCCATGCGCCCCCAGCGTCATCGCGGCCACGCGCATCCCGTACTCTTCCTGGATCATCGCCAGCGCCCGCAGCGGATCCCGCTCGCTGGTCCACTGCCCCGGGAATTCGCTCGACGCGATCAGGTAGTCCACGTTCGGCAGCACTTTCTCGAAGCCGTGGTAAATCGTATCCACGTCCACCATCACCGGGATCCCGTTGCGCCGCGCGATCTCGGCCGCCCGCGCCACCGCCGGCGTGTCGTGCCCGTCGATGTGCAGCAGCCGCGCGCTCGCGATCTTTTCTTCGGTGAGAAACGCCGGATCCAGCCGCAGCCCGTCCGGGCGCCGCCACAACACCGTGCGCTCACCGGTCGACTTGTCGACCAGGATGTAGGCCGTCTGGTTCGCGCACCCCGCGCGCACCTGCACGTCCTCCACGTTCACGCCGCATTCTTCCAGGCTGGCCAGTTGGATCCGCCCGCGCTCGTCGTCGCCCACGGTGCCGATGTACTTCGCCCGCAGGCCCAGCCGCGCGCATGTCACCACCGCGCTCGCCACCTGCCCGCCCGGGCTCAGGATCTCTTCGGTGAAGGGAACTTTGCCCGCGTACGCGGGAAACCGCTCCAGCAAAACCAGGGTATCGGTGGCGTTCAATCCGACGCCCACCATGTCGAAACGAGGCATGCTTACTCAGGATAGAGGTATTCTCGGGACATGCGCGAGCTTGCTGTCTTCTTCGCCGCGGCGGTCCTCGCCACCGCGGCTTGCCCGGTGTTGCCCCTGGCGGACGCCATAACCGCCGCCGGGGAACCCGTCACCGAGCGCCTCGCCTCCCGCCAGAACCGCTCCACGCGGTGCCTGTTCAGCGGCGAGACCCGCACCCTCTCGCTCACCATCACCGACCACGAGTCCAACGCCGCCGCCTACGGACTCTGGGAGCGCGCCCAGCGCGACGCCCGCGCCGAGGACGAGAAGTTCGGCGACGGCGCGTTCTCGTCCGTCGATCCCGCCGCCGGCAAGATCCTGCTCACCGCCGTCAAGGGCAAGCGCATCTTCGAGCTCTGGCTGAAGGGACCCGCCGACGAAGCCGCCCTCGGCCGTCTCCGCGTGGTCATGAAGAAGTGGATCGGGAAGCCGTAGCCGCCGGCCGTTCAAGAACACCGCTTGCACTGGCAGTCCAGGCACCCGTGCACCGCGCACGCCCCGCAGGACTCCGTGATCTGCTTGCGCAGCGCCGCCCGGGCCCGGTGGACTCGCACCGCGGCGTTCCCCTCCGTGATGCCGGCCTGCCGCGCCAGCTCGGCCAGCGGACGCTCCTCGAGGTCCACCAGCCGCAGTGCGTCCCGATACTCCGGCTTCAGGGCATCAATCGCCCCGCCCAGGCAGCCGCAAACCTCCTCGCGCACCGGCTCCGGCATCGGTTCCGCGGCCAGTTCCTCCAGCGCGCGCCGTGACGCTCCGTCGCGGCGGTAGTGATCCACGATCGCGTTGCGCAGCACGCGGTAGAACCACTGCACCGCTGACTCTTCGTCCGCCACGCCGCCGCCGTGCTCCAGGCCCTTCACAAACGCCGCTTGCAGGATGTCCTCGGCGGCTTCGGGCGTGGAGACCCGTTTCCGCACGAAGCCCAGGAACTGGGCGCGGTTCGCGAGCAGGCGGTCGAGCACGGCGGCGGACATGACGGATCGTCTCCTTACTTGCAGGTGCAGCCGGAAACGCACGGGCAGGCCGGTCCGCACTGGCACCCCGCGCAGTCGCAAACCGGAGCCGTGAACTGAGTCTTGGTCATTTGTCGTTCTCCTTTCACCCCTGCTAACGCACCAGGCCCAGGAACCTTACACCCCGAACGGGACGAATTCTGCGAGCGCCTTCCGGACCTCGGCCAGCCGCGCCTCCACCGGACCCCGCAGCCAGCGGAACGGCAGCCGCCGCAGCTTCAGGTCCGCCACGATCATCTTCTGGAAGATCCGGCGGAACACCGCGCCGGAACGGTCGAAGTGATTCTCGTACGGGATGTCGTCGGCGCAGAGGAACACCCGGTCGTAGCGCGACGCCGCGCGCAGCGCCAGTTCCTCCAGCCGCGGCGTCGCGGCGCCGTGGTAGTAGCGCGAGAACATGTACGTCGTGATCGCGTTCGTGTCGCAGAACAGGTACCGGTTGGCCTGGGCGGCCAGCGCGTTCTCCCGCTCCAGGTGGATCTCGCCGATCTCTTCCAGTTGCGCGAGCGTCAGCCGCCGGTCCACCTGATGCTGCGTCCAATACTCGCGCCCGAACTCAGGCATCCATACCGTGCCATATTCCTCCGCCAGCCGCGCAGCGAGCGTCGACTTGCCGGTGGAGGGCGCGCCCAGGAAGACGATCTTCGCGATCAGGTCGCGGTACACCACCGGGTCCAGGAACTCGCGGTAACGGTAGGGATCCTGGCGGATCAGGGTCCCGGAGACCGGCACGGATTTCGCGATGCGGCGATCGGCCGCGCCCAACGCCCGGCTCATGTGCGCGCCATAGAACTCTCCACTATAGAAGTGCGTGATCCCCGAGGCGTGCCGCCGGACATAGTCTTCGTGCAGACGCTCGATCTCCGGCGTCGTCCCGTTCTCGAGCGGCCCGTCCCACGCCTCGATCACCCGGACCTGCGGATAGAGCGCGCGGATCCAGTTGGCCCGCAAGGTCAAGGGCACCGGCGTGACCTCGGGCGCGTCGTACACCATCGCCACCAGCTCGTCCACCTCGCCCAGCGCCGTCTCGAACAACGCCTGGTGGCCGCGGTGAAACGGCGCGAACTTGCCGAGCGTAAGTCCGCGCGTCACAGGAGCAACTCCACCAACCCGCTGTCCTCGCCCGCCAGTTCCACGAGCCCTCGATCGAGCGTCGCCACCACGCCGCCCTTCGCGCGGGCCAGTCCGAGCAGGTAGGCGTCGGTAAGCTGCCGGTGTCCCTTCACGACAAATCCCTCGACGGCAGCACGGACCACGAGGTCGTCCGGCCAGAATTGGTGCGACTGCAAACTGGTCACCTGGTCCAAAATGGAAACCGCGGTCGACAGATCCATCGGGCTTTCGTGGAAACTCGGATTCACCGAGATGCGAACGAATCCCGTCTGCGTCGTCGGGCACGTTCGGAAGCCGCGGTGCCCATTGCGCTCGAACCAGCGTCTGGCTTTCTCGTGATGAACCAGGTTCGGCCAGACCAGCGATAGCAAGACGTTAACGTCCAGCAGGAAAGGCCTCACAGTTCATCTTCCAACTCGAGCAGCCGTTCGAGCGAGATCTTCGGCGCATCCGGAGGCAGGACGACTCGCGGGAACACCCCGCTGGTGTCGATCTGGTGCGTTCGTCGCAAACCCCGGCGCGCCAGCTCCCCGACCGCTTCGCCCAGCGGGATCCGGAGACTCGCCGCCATGGCGCGCGCCTCTTCGTAAATGTCGTCCGGCAAGTTGATCGTGGTGCGCATCATGATGAGTATCGCATCATGATGCGCTTCGCCGCCACTTGACGCCTGCCCTACAATGAGTTCCAGGCGTGACCCGCTACCGCCAGCTCGACCCCTCCCCCGCCTTCGCCGGGCACATCGCCCACTACTGGATCCTCGAAGGCGACGTTGCACCCCAAACCTTCTTTCCCGACGGCTCCATGGAGTTCATCTTCCACTACGGCGAGCCCTTCCAGCGCGCCGGAGCCCCGCAGCCACAATCCCTGCTCGTCGGCCAGTTCCGGACCCCCACCACGGTCTCCCCTACCGGCCGCGCCGGCATCTTCGGCATCAAGTTCCATCCCGGCGGCGCCTATCCGTTCCTCCGCCAGCCGCAGCAGGAACTGGCCGAATCGATCTTCGACTTCGCGGACCTGCCGCTCGGGCGGCGGCTGGCCGAGCAACTCGGCAACGCCCGCACCGATGCAGACCGGGCGGCGTTGGTGGAGAGGGCGCTGCCCGCGCCCGCGCCCCACCCCAGCGACCGGATGGTAGCGGCGCTGGTGCGGTCCCGCGGCGGGCTCGCGGTGGACGACCTTGCCCACTACGCCGGCGTCAGCCCCCGCACCCTCGAACGGATCTTCGCCGAACGCGTCGGCCTCTCGCCCAAGACCCTCTCCCGCATCCTCCGCTTCCAGCGGGCGCTGACCGCCGATCCGCGTCGCGGCTGGGCCGCCATCGCCGCTACATGCGGCTACTACGACCAGGCGCACCTGATTCGTGACTTCCGCGAGTTCACCGGAGCGCCGCCATCCCAGCTTGCCCGGAAGTGATATCCTCGACCCGTCCCATGAAGAATTTTCTGCGCTCGGCCCTCTTGATCTGCGGTCCCTCGGCGGTCCTGGTGCTGCTTTCGCAGCAGCCGCCGCCCCCGCCCGGCACCCGTACCGAGCGTTGGAAGCAAATGTCCGCCGATGCCGAGAAAGCCGGACTCGCGAAACCCTACCGCGGCGTCGTCTCGGACGGCAAGCTCGAGACCGGCCTCTTCCCGCTCCGCTCCACCGGCGTCTCGACGGAGCCGGTGCGCCAGGCCGCGGCGGCGTTCCTCAAGGCGCTCAGCGCCGAGCAGCGCGCCAAGTCCACCTTCCCGGTGGACGACGCCGAATGGCGCAAGTGGATGAACCAGAGCTTCTACGTCCGCCAGGGCGTCAGCTTCGCTGAAATGTCCGAAGCCCAGCGCGGGCTGGCCTTCGGCCTGCTGCGCGCCTCGCTCTCCGCCAAGGGAGTGAAGCTCTCGCGCGACATCATGCGCCTCAACCGCACCCTCGGCGAACTCAACAGCAACGACTTCGAGGCCTACGACGAGTGGCTCTACCACATCACCGTGATGGGCGAGCCCTCGGCCAGGGAGCCCTGGGGCTGGCAGCTCGACGGGCACCACCTGATCGTCAACTACTTCGTCCTCGGCGATCAGGTGGTGATGTCGCCGGCCTTCTGGGGTTCGGAGCCGGTGATCGCCCGCGCCGGCAAGTACCAGCGCACCGCGATCCTCCAGGAGGAGCAGGCGGCCGGCCTCGCCATGCTGCGTTCGCTCGACCCCGCCCAGCGGCAGAAAGCCGTGCTCTCGAGCGCCAAGACCAAAAACAACAACCTCGGCGAGGCCTTCCAGGACAACGTGGACCTCGACTACGCGGGCCTCGCCGCCAAGGACATGACGCCCGCGCAGCGCGACCGCTTGCTGGCGCTCATGAACCTCTGGGTCTCGAACCTCCGCGATCCCCACGCCAAGGTCCAGATGGAGGACGTCAAAAAGCACCTCGACCGGACCCACTTCGCCTGGATCGGCGGCGATGCCGACGACGCCGTCTTCTACTTCCGCATCCACAGCCCGGTGATCCTCATCGAGTTCGACCACCAGTTGCCCGCCAATACCCGGCACCTGCAGAAGGACCCCCGCGCGCCCATGCGCGACCACATCCACACCGTCGTGCGGACGCCGAACGGCAACGACTACGGCAAGGATCTACTGCGGCAGCACTACGAGAAGCACCCGCACCCGCACGGGCACTGAGTTACTGCACCCGGATATCGGCCAGGTCGACGAACGCCTCCGTGGTCTGGATCGCCAGCGGCATCAATCCCACGGGAGCGTTCTGCGGGATCTGCACGTTGATCTGGTACAGGCCCGCCAGCCCCGGAGCCAGGCCCTTGTAGGTGACGTTAGTCGCCTCCACGCCGCCGATGAAGATGCGCAGCGGCGCGTTGGTCACACTTAGCGGACTCGTGGGCGCCGCCGCGCCATCGGCTACCGGCGGCGCCGTCACTCCCAGTCCGGTGAGGAACAGTTGCACGAAGTTCCCGCGCCGCGCCGGGTTCGAGGCCGAGATCAACTGAAAGTTCGTGTCCAGGATGGCGCCCTCGCCGATGCCGTTGCGCGGCACCGTGAAGAACCCCGGCGACGAGGCCGCGATCGGAATCTCCACCGTGTTCGAAGTCTGCGCGTTGGCGATCACCTGGAGTGTCGCCGTCGGTCCCGTGGCGGCGAACGGAATCAGGCCGCTGATCTGCCCCGGACTCACGGCGTACACCGGCGCGGCGCGCCCGTTGATCACCAGTTGCACGCCGCCCAATGACGTCGGAAACGGGAACGCCTGCGCCACCGCGGTCTGTGTCGCCAGCCCGGTGCCGAAAATTGTCACCAGCGTGCCGGGCGCCAGCGGCGCGCCGGGCGGGGCGAAGCTCGCCCCATTGAAAATCCCCTGCGGGTTCACGAACACCCCCGTACCGCTTTGCCCGGGCATGCGCAGGCCGACGCGCAGCCAGTAATCCTGCGAGTTCTGATTCTCCAGCACGCCGGTGGAGAAGAACGCGTTGCCGCCCGAGGCCACCGCGGAACGGTTCCCGAAGATCCCGCCGGAGCCGTCCACGCCCAGGTTGTAGGCCGTCAGCGGCACGTAGTCCTGCGTCTGCGCCAGTTCCCGACGCTTGTGGTACCAGATGAGGTTTCCCGCCCCGGTGGAGTTCGCCGACCCGGTAAACGAAACCGGCTGGTTGCCCCGGAACTGGAGCCCGCCGGCCCAGAACAGTCCCGAAAGCGACGCCTGGTTCGCGTCGTTCGCGAAGGCCTTCACCCCCATCACGATCCCGTGCAGCCCGGTCTCGAAGGAGCCGCCGAGGAAGGTGGCGCCGTCGGCCGAGAGATAGAACGTCTTCTGCCCCGCAACCAATTGAGACGCCGTGGTTTGACCGCTGCCAGCCGGCACCGTCAGGATCCCTGTACCGTCGCTGTTCATGGCGTAGGTCAGCCCGGTGACGGTCTGGGACAGGCGGCTGGGCCCGAGGTTGGCGGCCTGGCCCTCGACCAGCGCGTTGCCCAGCGCGCCGGAGCCGTTGGCACCGGCCGAGAAATACGCATTGCGCACCTGCGAGATGCTGCCGCCCGGGAACTCCAGGGTCCCGACGTTATAGTTTCCGGCGAAGCTCGCGTTGGTGGTCTGGCTGGCGCCCGGGATTGCGATGAACAGGTCGAAGGTCTGGCTGGCGCCCGAGCTGGAGGCGACCACGCCGTTCGTCGCCAGGCGTCCATCGAGGGAGCCGATCTCCTGGGTCGACGGGTTCGAGAGCGTCAGGAACCCGCCGGGGCGCACCGCGTAGGTGCCCGTCCCGGTCAGCGGCGTGGCCGAGACGTTGCCAATAAGTTGTTGTCCCTGAATGGTATAGCCGCCGGTGCCGTTGAACGTGATGGCTCCGCCGGCGCTCCGCACGTCGCTGAGCGTGGCGCCCGAGTAGCGGAACGCCACGTAGCGGAAGAAATACCGGCCGTTGAGGCTCTGGTTGTTGGAGGTCTGGCCGGAGAGCAGGGAAGTAAGAAGGAAGGCGAACGCCAGGATCCGCGATGGTGTCTGCATGATGAGGTCTTTGTGGATAGTAACACCGCAAACCTGGAAAAGGCTTACAAGGCGTGTCATCCCAGTGGGCCGGAAGGCCGTCAGAGAGGACAAGCGCGGGGTGCCCGGCGCCGCATGCTGGCGGATTCGTGAGCCCCCGCCGGTAGGCGGGGGGCAAAGTCCGCAGCCGGCGGCGGTTAGGGAAACCCCTAGGGAATGTTACTTTTAGAAAAAAGTACCTAAGCCTGAAACTTTGTGGCGAACCGCGGGTTGGTTGGGTGAGAATAGGCACATTGGAGAAAATGGCATGATGTCCGTCCGCAACGCGAAAAGCCGGTATCTGGCCCCCTATCTGGCCATGATCGCCGCGGGATCCAGCCTGGTGGTAGGCGGGTGGTTCCTCATGGGCGCGCAGGATCAGGAGCAGGAACTGCCGCCCGATCACTCCGACTGCGCCATCTTCGGCGCGGGCCGGGAGAAGTATCTCGGCGGCGCGAAGGAAGCGCGGCAACGGTTCTTGCGCTCCATCCAAACGGACGAACTCGTGAAGCAGTTGGGCTACGTCGTCAACGCGCCGGTGAGCGAGGCGAACGGTGGGCTCCCGCTGCCTCCGGGCGACAGCCGCACCGGCCGCAGCGGCGCCGAGGTTTGGGACAAGCAGGGGCTGATCGACACGCCGTTGTTCTCCGCGATGAGGGACGCCCAGGTGCGCCCGGCCGAGAAGACGACCGACTACGAGTTCATCCGGCGCGTCACCATGGACCTGACCGGGCGGATCCCCACCGCGGACCGCGTGGCGCAGTTCGTCACCGACACGGCGGAGGACAAGCGCGCCCGGCTGGTGGAGGAACTGTTGGCGTCGGACGCGTGGGTGGACAAGTGGACGATGTTCTTCGGCGATCACTTGAAGAACACTTCCAACGTCCAGACGCAGGGCACCAACATCCGGCCCGAGGGCCGCAACTCGATGTACCAGTGGATCAAGGGTTCGCTGAGTAGCGGCAAGAATTACGGCCAGATGGTGCGGGAGATGATTGCCGGTACCGGTCCGCACTCGTGGAACCAGGGTGAGTTGAATTGGATGGTGGGTGGGCGCATCACCGGCGGACCGGCGAACGACATCTGGGACGGGCAGGCCAAGCGGGCCGCCGAGATGTTCCTCGGCTTGGGACACATGGATTGTTTGTTGTGCCACTCGGGACGCGGACACCTGGACGAACTCAGTCTGTGGGGCCGCGCCACGTCGCGGCAGACGGCCTGGGGCTACGCGGCGTTCTTTTCGAAGTCCAGCCTGGCCCGCACGCCCGATTCGCGCGTCACGCAGGCCAACGACTATCCGTGGGCCGTGAACGAGAACCCGGCCGCTGCCGGCTACCGGCTCAACACCACCACCGGCAACCGGCCCGCGCGGCAACCCATCGGCACCACGACGGTGGCGGCGCCCGTCTATCCCTTCTCGAACCGGGGTCCGGCCAACGGTGAGGGCTGGCGCGTGGCCATGGGCCGCGAAATCACCGGGGACTTCCAGTTCTCCCGCGCGACCGTGAACTATATCTGGAAAGAGTTCTTCAACCGCGGCATCGTGGAGCCGCTGGATCAATTCGATCCCGCGCGGCTCGATCCCGACAACCCGCCCACGGAGCCGGGCTGGGAACTGCAACCCTCCAACGCGAAATTGCTGAAGGATCTGGCGCAGCGCTTCCGGGATGACAACTTCGACCTGAAGAAGCTGATGCGGCTGATCGTGAACTCGGAAGCCTACCAGTTGTCATCGCGTTACGCCGGCGAGTGGAATCCGACCTGGGAGCCGCTGTTTGCGCGCCACTTGGCGCGCCGCCTGACGGGCGAGGAGCTGGCCGACGCGATCGCCCTGGCGAGCAATATCCCGATGAGCTACACCCAGGACGGTTTGACCTTCCAATGGGCGATGCAGACTCCTGAACCGTTCCGGATGCGGGTGGCGAATACCAATTTCCTCCTCAGTTTCCTGCCCGGCAACCGCGACGACGAGGACCGGCGGCCGGATCTTTCGTCCCAGCAGATGCTGAGCCTCATGAACGACAATTTCGTCATCCAGCGGACCCGGGCGACCGGTACGGGCGCCGCGGCGAGCCTGCTGCAGAAGGCGCTGCCTGGCACCGACGAGCAACTGGTGAACCTGCTGTTTCTCAACGTGCTGTCCCGGCTGCCGTCCGAGGCGGAGCGGACGGCGTCCTACAACTACCTGCGATCCGGCAACCGCACGCAGAAGGCGCAGAGCCTGCTGTGGTCGCTCTACAACAAAGTCGATTTCGTCTTCAATTATTAGGGAGCCAGCGCACATGAAAGAGCAAAACAAGCACGACCTCCTGGTGAGCAAGCTCCCGCACGCGCATCAGAACTTCTTCAGCCGTCCGCATTGGACGCGGCGGCACGTGTTCCGTGCGCTGGGCGCGGGCGTGGGCGGGGCGTTCCTGGCGGAGCGCGCGGCCGCGGCCGAGGTGACCAGCCTCCCGGTGGCGATGAAGAACACCGCGCAGAACGTGGTCTTCGTGCTGCTGTCGGGCGCGCCGAGCCACGTGGACCTGTTCGACTTCAAGAACTTCGCGGGCGTGACGCCGGCGGCGGCGGCGGCGGAGACGGTGAACGGAATCCTGTTCCCCACCGGGTTCCTGCCGAAGCTCAAGGACAACCTCACCGACCTGGCCATCGCGCGGTCGGTGCGGAGCTGGGCGCTGGTGCACGGCCTGTCGCAGGCGTGGGTGCAGATCGGGCGCAACCCCACTTCGGCGCTCGGTTCGATTTCTCCCAACATCGGCTCCATCGTGGCGCTGGAGAAAGAAGGCGAGCGGCGGTCCGGGCAGGTGTTCCCGACGTTCCTCGCGTTGAACTCGGGCGCGGCGCCGGGCTCGGGATACATGGACAGCGCCTATGCGCCGTTCAAGACGGCGCCGGCGGCGACGGGACTGGCAGGCACGACGCATCCGGACGGACAGGCAACGTTCACCGAGCGCTTCTCGCTGGTGGGGACGCTCGATTCGCCGCTCCGGACGGGCACGCCGCTGGGCAAGAGCGCGGCCGACATGGACGACTTCTATAAGGCCGCGGCCGGGCTGATGTACAACCCGGTGGTGGACCGGGCGTTCCGGTTCGTCGCGGCGGATTCGGCGCGGTATGCTCCGGACGGCGTGGCGCAAACTGGCTTCGGCAATGCCTGCCTGGTGGCCAAGCAGGTGCTGGAAGCGAACCAGGGTACCCGGTTCATCCAGATCACCCTGGGCGGCTGGGACATGCACCAGAACATCTATGGCGGCACGGGCAACATCGCGCAGGGCAACACGATCCTCACGCTGGGCCGCCAGCTCGACGCCGGCCTGGCGGGCCTGATCCGCGATCTCAAGGCGAACGGCCAGTTCTCGAAGACGCTGATTGTGGTGGTGGGCGAATTCGGCCGCACCGTGGGTCCGCTGTCGGCGCAGATGGGCCGCGACCACTATCCGCAGCAGTTCGCGGTGTTCGCGGGCGGCGGCATCAAGGGCGGCACGGTGATCGGGTCGACCGACGACATGGGCCGCGCGACGCTGAACCCGGGCTGGAAGGCCAGCCGCGATATCCGTCCCGAGGACATCGAGGCGACGATCTACTCGGCGCTCGGGATCAACTGGACCACCATCCGTTACGACGATCCGTTCGGGCGGGGCTTCGAATACGTGCCGTACGGCCGCGAGGGCCTGTACGAGCCGGTCCACGAATTGTTCGCGTAGAGCCGTTTTCGGTTCTCCGGGCCGGGGGCGCAGCGTCGCCGCCGGCCCTTTTTGCGTCCGAACGGGCCCGTTGGTTGACAAAGTCAACTATTAATACTTGACAAGGTCAACTAATTAGTCCGGCAGCCGGCGGAACGTCACCACCACAGGCTCGCGCGAGACCCCATCCACGGTCACGGTGCGCAGCAGCACCTCGAAGTACGGCAGCGGGCGGCCCAGTTTGGCGGCGAAGCCCGCAAACAGCGCCTCATTGGTGAGAAACTCCAGCGCGCTCTCCTGCGCTCCGGAGGAGGTTCCCATGACGATCAGCACATTGCCGCCGCGGTTCAGGTTGGGCAGGAACGCGGCGGCGGCATAGACGGTGCGGTCGCGCGGCGTGTTTAACGGCGCGTAGAAGGGCAGTTCGCCGGGCTGGGGCGTGACGTTGCGGCAGCCGACCTGGTGGGTTTCGAGGTTTGATTCGAAGCGGAAGTTGAGGCGCGGCTCGAACGTCTCGACCCAGGGGTTCGTGGTCGGGCGTCCGAGCAGGACGACGTTGCCGGGCGAGAGATCCTTGAGGGCGAGTTCGCGGGCGTAGCGCGCCTCGACGCGCGCGCCGAAGGCGTGGCCGAGCGCGGAGAGCTTGAGTGCGGCGGCGACGGCGTCGGTGGTGGTGTAGCGGCGGATGTTGAAGTTCGGAGCCGCCCGCTCCAACGCGCGGTTGGCGTCGCCTTCGGGCCAGCGCTTGCGGAGGTAGTCGGCGAGGTTGCCGTGCTCTTTGGCCAGTTCCTGCTGGAGGGCGTAGACGTGATCGGGCAGGATCAGGGTGAGGGGCCGCGCGGGGTCGAGGAGGCGGCTCCAGAGGCTGGCGACGGCGGGGGGAGCAGCGGGTCGCGATTGGCGGACCGCGAGCCACAGGGCGGCTCCGGTGGCGAGCAGGGACACGGTGGCGAGGACGGCGACCCAGGGGAACGCAGCGCGGGGGTGGCGAGGCTCAGCGGTCAAGGGCGCGGCCTCGCGCGGGGCGATCACGGGCAGGTAGGCGCCCTTGGGGATGGTGAGCACCAGGGGCTCGCCGCAGCCCTCTTCCTGGAAGTAGGCCTCGAGTTTCTGGCGGAGCAGGCGGGCCTGGGAGCGGACGATGGTATCGTCGGCGGCATGGTAATCCTCCGGGCGGCCGAAGACGTGGACGCCGATTTGGTGTTCGGTGGCGTCGTCCGGGCGGTTCTCGAAGGAGCAACGGGCGACGTAAAGCAGAAACTCGCGGAGGCGGGCGGATTTGCGGAAAGCGGCGCTGGCGGCGATGCGCTCGACCAGGGCCTGGCGGTCCGGGAGCGGAATGTCGTTGGAAACAGGAGGCGGGGCGTCGGGATTTGACGGTGTTTTCACAGTGAATTGGCGTGTTCCCGGAGGCCGATTGCCGGGTAGACTAGCACATGCGCGAGTTCTAAGCTACTCGCAACCGGAGGTGACACGGATGAAACGGGTTCTCTTGGCGATGGTGGCCGCCGGGCTGGTGGCAGCCGCTGCTCCACCGCGGAAGCTGGGGGCGGGAGCGGGTCCGGCGGCGTGGAAGGGCGATCTGACGCCGATCGCGGCCGGGGACTGGACCTATGAGCGGGCGGCGCACCTGTTGGAGCGCGCCGGGTTCGGGGGCACCCCGGAGGAGATCGAGCGCCTGGTAAAGATGGGTCCCAAGGCGGCGGTCGATTACCTGGTGGACTACGAGAAGATCGACAACCCGCTGCCGGCGTTCGTGGAGAGCGGGATCTGGCCGGCGGAGATGATGCCGGATATCGACCGGCACTACTCGGACTTTACCGAGGCGCTACGGGCGTCGTACCGGGTGGGGTCGGCGTATGGAGCGAAGCCGGCGGCGCCGGGGACCACGCGGCGCTACCAGGAGATCGTGAACACGCTGTACTACCGGAACTTCTCCACCCGGCACGAGTGGTTGCGGGCGGCGGAATGGTGGGCCGGGCGGATGCTGAACACGCGGCGGCCGCTGGAAGAGAAGATGACGCTGTTCTGGCACGGCCACTTCGCCACCGAGCACGAGAAGGTGAACGACTACCGGCTGATGCTGCAGCAGCAGGCGATGCTGCGGGCGAACGCGACGGGGAACTTCAAGACCCTGCTGAACGGGATCGCCAAGGATCCGGCGATGCTGATCTACCTGGACAACCGGCAGAACGTGAAGGGCGCGCCGAACGAGAACTTCGCGCGCGAGATCTTCGAGCTGTTCTCGCTGGGCGTGGGCAACTACACCGAGCAGGACATCAAGGAAGCGACGCGGGCGTTCACGGGCTGGGACAACTACGGGCTGAAGTTCGTGATCCACGAGGAGAAGCACGATACCGGGGTGAAGAAGTTTCTGGGCCGGAGCGGGAACTTCTCAGGCGAGGAAGTGGTCGACATCATCCTGGAGCAGAAGGCGTGCCCGGAGTTCCTGAGCCGGAAACTGTACCGGTTCCTGGTGCGGGAAGAGGTGGACGCGGGGCTGCAGCAGAGGCTGGCGGCGATGCTGCGGGACGGCAAGTACGAGGTGAAGCCGTTCCTGAAGGCCGTGTTCCTGAGCCGGGATTTCTATAGCCCGGCGTCATATGGGACACAGATCAAGAGCCCGGTGCAGTACGTGATCTCGACGTACAAGAAGCTGGGCATGACGGAGGTTCCCGGGACGCCGTACTTCGCGACGATGATGGCGAACATGGGGCAGAACCTGGGGAATCCGCCGAACGTGAAGGGTTGGGACGGCGGGCGGGCGTGGGTGAATCCGTCGACGCTGTTGCAGCGGGGCAACGTGGTGCGGCACCTGCTGTTCCCGAAGGAAGCCGGGGACCAGTATCCGCGGAACGTGATCCCGCCGCGGTACGCCAACGCGAAGGCGGAAGCGGAGGAGCGGGACCGGCTGGCGGCGCTGCCGCCGGAGCAGCGGGAGCAGAACAAAAACGCGGCGAGCCCGGACGGGGAGATGGGGATGATGGCGGCGCCGCTGGCGAAGCGGATCGGCGCGGCGCCGGACTACGATCTGAAGCTCGGGGTGTACAACGGGTTCACGCGGACGTTCGCGACGGTGAAGCCGACGCCGCCGACGGCGGCGGGGATCGAGCTGGCGACGCTGGCGAAGCAGGCGGGCGTGAAGTCCGCCGCGGAGTTGGTGACGTATTTCGAGGCGCGGTTCCTGCGGGTGCCGCTGGCGGAGGCGGACCGCGTGCGGCTGGTGGAGTTCGCGCGGAAGACGGCCGGAGAGAAGATCAACTTCGCGGACGCCAAGACGGAGCAGCAGCTCCGGCTGGTGCTGCACCTGATTCTGAGCATGCCCGAGTATCAGCTCGCCTAGGAGACCTGACATGAAGATCGAGAAGCATTCGCGCCGGGATCTGCTGCGCTACACGGCGGGCCTCCCGTTATTTCTGGCCGAGACGAAGTGGGCGCTGGCGGCGAACCAGACCGCCGGGGTGAAGGATCCGCATCCGAACCGCATCCTGCTGGTGCTGGAGTTGTCGGGCGGCAACGACGGGCTGAACACGGTGGTCCCGTACCGGAACGACGCGTACTACCAGGCGCGGCCGACGATCGGGATCAAGGATCCGATCAAAGTCCATGAGGAGTTCGGGTTCCATCCGAACCTGCTGGGCTTCGAGAGCCTGTACAAGAATGGGAAGCTCGCGGTGGTACACGGGTGCAGCTATCCGAATCCGGACCGGTCGCACTTCGTGTCGATGCGGTACTGGCACACGGGGGTGCCGAACGCGGCGGAGGAACGGGGCTGGGTGGGGCGGTTCGCGGACGTTTCGTGCCCGCTGAACAAGAAGAGCTACATCGTGAACATCGCCAAGGAGGAGACGCTGGCGGTGAAGGCGCAGATTCACTCGCCGGTTACGTTCTACGATCCGGACCGGTTTCTGCGCGAGGGTACCGCGGAGCAGCGTGCGGTGTTCGCGGAGACCTTCAAGACCGCGGCGAAATCCGGGAACGATTCGTTGGACTTCGTGCGCGGGATCGCGGAGACGGCGGCGGAGAGCTCGGATTTCGCGCGCAACGCCTGCGCGGAGTACCGCTCGAAGATGGACTACGGGTACGGCGAAGTGGGCACGAACATGAAGCGGATCGCGGCGATGATCGCCGCGAAGAGCCCGACGAAGATCTACTACACGAACTTCGGGGGCTTTGACACGCACGCGAGCCAGACGACGGCGCAGGGCGGGCTGTTCAACCAGTTGGGCGATGCGGTGCTCGGGTTCCTGTTCGACATGAAGCGGATCGGGCGGGAGAACGACGTGGCGGTGCTGCTGTTCACGGAGTTCGGGCGGCGGGTGAAGGAGAACGCGAGCTTCGGAACGGACCACGGGGTGGCGTCGCCGATGTACATCGTGGCGAACAACCTGAAGGGCGGGTTTTACTCCGAGCATCCGAGCCTGACGGATCTGGACGCCGGAGATCTGAAGATGACGACGGACTTCCGGCGCGTGTACGCGACGATGATGAAGGAGTGGCTGGGGTTCGACGACACGAAGAGCGTGTTGAAGGGGGATTACCGGCCGCTCGGGGTGTGGGGGTAGGCGGAAGCTGCCAGGTTCCGGCGGTCCGGCTTAGAATTGAAGGCAGGGACCGCCCGTGAACGAAGAGGTCATCGCCGAGTACCGCAAGCACCTGGATCTCACGCTGATCCGGCAAAGCCTGCGCCTGACGCCGCAGCAAAGGCTGGAGCGGCTGATGGCCATGGCGCGGCTCAAGGATGAGGCGGATCGGGTTCGGGAAGCGCGGAAGACGAAGCCTCGCGGGGCCGTGTGACGGACTTTCCGGCGCTCTTTCAGGCGTTGACGGACGGCGGGGTAGAGTTCGTCCTCATCGGCGGCGTGGCTGCGGTGGCGCACGGGTCCAGCCGGTTCACCGCCGATCTCGATATCGTGTACCGCCGCGCGCCGGAGAACCACGAGCGTCTGGCGCGAGCGCTGTCGCCGCTGCGGCCGGCGCTGCGCGGGGCGCCACCGGGTTTGCCGTTCCGGTTCGACGCGGCGACGATCCGGTCCGGCCTGAACTTCACCCTCGAAACGACGCTCGGGTCGCTGGACCTGCTGGGCGAAGCCGCCGGCAGCGGCACGTATGAGAGCCTGCTGCCCGATTCAGAAGCGATCGAGTGGTTCGGTGTGCCAGTGCGCGTGGTCTCGCTGCAACGGCTGGTGGCGCTGAAGCGAGCGGCCGGCCGCCCGAAGGACCTCGAAGCGATCGCGGAGTTGGAGGCGATCGCCGCTGAGCAGGACTCAGCGGATGCCGGCGGCGTCGAGTGAGCGCGCCAACGCAGTAACGTAGGCGTCGAGTTCCGGAGTATCCATCGGCGTCGACAGGCACCCGAACAGGCCGCGCGGCGAGATCATGACGCCGTGCGCCAGCATCTCGTGGCACAGATCCAGGTACAGGGGCGTGCCGCGGGAGTAGCCTTTGAGCGAGCGGAAGTCGGTCATGGGCTGGTCCGTCAGGTGCGCCAGGAACAGCGACCCGCGGCGGAAGACCTGACCGGGGGTGCCGCGGTCGCGGAGCATGCGGGCGACGCCCTCCTCGAGGTACGCACCCAGGCGGTCCAGGCGCGCGTAGGCCTCGGGGGTCATCTGGCGCATGGTTTCGAGACCGGCGGTCATGGTGACGGGATTGGCGTTGAAGGTGCCGCCGTGGTGGACGCGGCATTCGGCGGTGTGGTCGAAGACGGCCATGCAACGCCGGGAGCCCGCGACCGCGCCGACCGGGAAGCCGCCGCCAATGATCTTGCCCATGCTGACGAGGTCCGGCGCGACGCCGTACCTCGTGAGCGCGCCGTCGTAGGCGACGCGGAAGCTGAGCACTTCGTCGGAGATGAGGAGGATGCCGTGGCGGGCGGTTTCCTCGCGGAGCATGGCGAAGAAGCCGTCCTGCGGCGGAATCATGCCGAGGCCGGCGCAGACGGGGTCGAGCACCACGGCCGCGAGGTCCGCCGCGTGTTTCGCGAGCTGGACCCGGCACTGGGCGAAGTGATTCCACCGCAGCAGGACCACATCGTCGCGCTGGCTCGAGGGAGCGCCGTGTTCCAGGACGCGGGCGGGTTCCTGCTCGTCGCCCCAGGTCTGGGCGGTGGGTCCTTCGGAGACTTGCGCGTAGTCGTAGATGCCGTGGTAGGCGCCTTCGAACTTGGCGATCTTCGAGCGGCCGGTGAAGGCGCGCGCGGCCTTGATGGTGAGCATGACGGCTTCGCTGCCGGAGTTGCAGAAGCGGAGGTGCTCGACGTAGGGGACGCGGGAAACGATCAGCTCGGCGAGGTCCACGTCGGTGGCGGTGGGCATGGTGAAGGCGGTACCGTCCGCGACGCGGGCCTGGACGGCGGCGGTGACGCGCGGGTCGGCGTGGCCGAGGATCAGCGAGGTGAAGTTATTGAGGAAGTCGAGGCGCTGGTCGCCGTCGGCATCGGTGACGCGGCAGCCCTGGCCGCGCACGGCGTAGAGCGAATAGGGATGGAGGGCGATGGAATGGCGCGAATTGCCGCCCGGCATGACGCGGGCGGCGCGTTCGGCGAGTGCGCGGGAGCGGGAGGAATCCGAGCGGTAGCCGGCGGCGAGGGAGTCGAGGGTCGGGTTCATGGGGCGAAGTCCTCGCTGGAAATGATACAGCAACGGAACGGCGTGCGCGGGGCCGGGGGAAGGGCCGGATATTATGCCACGAAACGGCGGCGGCTGGAGGAGGGGTCGCGCAATAACAATAAGCAGTTTAGAATCATAGACTTCTGATGAAGTTCGCTTCACAATCGCGGGGCCGCGTGCGATACTGAAGGACGGAACACCCGCGATGACGCAGTTGGGCGAGGCAGTAGCCCGCTACCACAAACTTCTGGAGTCCGCAAGCTATCGCGATCTCGCATGGGCGCGGGAGATGCAGGAGTCCGTGCGCAAGGGGCACGGCGGCGCGGCGGCTCCGATTTCGCCGGTGCTGCGTCCGCATTTCCTGACCCGGCGGCAGTACGATCACCTGGTCAAGGCGGCGGAGTCGCTGTACGCGGCGATCGCGCGGGTGGAGAGCCTGGTGCTGGCGAATCCGCAGTTGATGACGCGGATGCAGTTGCTGCCGGCGGAGAAGATGCTGGCGGCCGTGGATCCGGGATATCCGCACCTGTTCGTGACGTCGTTGCTGGACACGCACCTGAACAACGGCACGCTGCGGTTTGTGGAACATTCGGCGGAGACGCCGGCGGGCGTCTTCTACGGCGAAGCGCTGGCGGACGCGTTCTTCGAAGCGGCGCCGGTGAAGGAGTTCCGGAAGAAGTACAAGCTGGCGAAGCTGGGCGGGCTGAAGTATTTCCTGAACGCGCTGCTGAAGAGCTACAAGGATTTCGGCCACAAGAAGGACAAGCCGCACATCGCGATCCTGGAGTTTCGCGCGCCGTTTCAGAAAGCGGACTCGAGCGAAGTGGGGCCGCTGGCGCGGTACTTCACGGAGAACGGCTGTCCGGCGCAGATCGTGAGCCCGGAGCAACTGGAGTACAAGAACGGCGTTCTGCGCAGCGGGGACTTCACGATCGACCTGGTGTACCGGCGCGTGAAGGTGCAGGAGTTCCTGGTGCGGTACGACCTGACGCATCCGCTGGTGCGCGCGTACCGGGACCGGAACGTGTGCCTGATTAACAGCTTCCGCTCTGAGATCGGGCAGAAGAAGGCGATCTTCGATCTGCTGACCGACGAAGCGATCACGGGCGGGTTCCCGGCGGCGGAGCGCAAGGCGATCCACGAGTTCATTCCGTGGACGCGGCTGGTGAACGCGGTGAAGGCGACGCACCACGGCAAGACGGTGGATCTGCCGGAGTTCATCATGAAGCAGCGCGAGAAGCTGGTGATGAAGCCGAACGACGCGAACGCGGAGCTGCCGGTGTTCCGGGGGGCGGAGATGGACGACGCGGCGTGGGAGCGCGCGCTGCGGCAGGCGATGCGCACGCCGTACGTGGTGCAGGAGATGGTGGAGGCGACACGCGCGGTGTTCCCGCTGTTCCAGTGGGGCCACCTGGAGTACAAGGACATGCGGATCGACGTGCAGCCGCACACGTTCCTGGGCAAGGTACACGGGGCGTCCACGTGGCTGAACGCGGCGTCCAGCGGGTTCTCAACGGCGAGCGGCCTGGCGCCGACGTTCGTGCTGGAAGTGAAGTAGCGCGCTTACTCCCGGATCACATTGACCTTTGCGCGGAGATTCGCCACGCCGGCGGTGGTGCGCGTGTCGATGACGGTGAAGGCCACGGCGTCATCCAGCCAGTCGTGCGCGGCGCCATCGGGGTCGTGCGAGGCCGCGGTGACGGTGTAGTGGTTGGGGCAGAGATCGCAGCGGAAGGCGAACTCGACGGTGAGCGTGGCGCCGGGCGCCACGGGACCGAGCGGCAGGTTCTCGAGCGCGGTATTGGTGCCGTAGACTTCCATGCCGATGCGGGTGCGGAGCAGGATGCCGAGCACCGGATCGGCGAGCGCTTCGTGATACTGCACGGTGACGCGGACGCGGGCGTCCTCGCCGCTGTGGAGCACGATCGAGGGCGCGCCCGCCGCGCCCAGCACTTCGAGGTTCAGGATCTCGGCGCGGCCGTCGCCGCGGCGCCAGCGGGCGGCGAGGCGCGGCGACATGGCGCCGCCCCACTCGCGAATCCGTTCCGCCACGGCGCGCCGGTAGCGCGGGAGCACTTCGCGGGGGTCGCCGCGGAACGCGAGGCGGCCGTCCTGGATCCACCAGATTTCGTCGCACACCTGCGCCAGCAGATCCTGCTCATGGGAGGCGAGGAGCACGACGGCGCCGGCCTGGCGCAGGCGGTCGAGCCCGACGAGGGTGCGGACGCGGACGAGCGGATCCTGCAAGGCCAGCGCGTGGTCGAGCGCGAGGATGTCGGCGGGCGCGAGGTTCGTCAGTTCTCCGGCGGCGAGGTAGCGGCGGCTGCTGCCCCCGCGCACTTCGCCGGCGGCGGGCGTGGCGACGCCGCCGGCCAGCCGGAGCAGTTCGGTGACGCCCGAACTTTTCTCGCCGAGCAGGCCGATCAGGGCGCCGTCGGGGGCGACGGCGGAGAAGTCCTGCAGGGGGCCGAGCGTAACGTCGCGGAATTCCAGGGGCATGAACTATTCATTCTCCCCTAAGGGCTCCCCTATGGGGTCCCCTACCGGTCGTCGCCGTCGGGATCGGCCGCGCGGCGAGCGCCGGACCAGCGGCCGAAGTAGCTGCGCACCGGGGCCGGCGGCTCGGTCTTTTTGAGGGCGCGCCACAGGATGTCGTTCAGTTCGTCGTCGTCGATGGCGTCGGCGCGGGCGAAGTCGAGCCGCTGGGAGCGCGCGGCGGTGGCGGAGTTCGCCGGGTTCCTTTCCGTGAGCGACATGCGCGGCGGCTCGGCGGTCCACGGGGCAGGGTTGGCTGTCCTGGCGAAGGCCGCGGTCATGGGCGTCGCGGCGGCGTCGTAGTGGGTCATCGGCTTGAGGCCGAGGATGAGGCCCATGGTGCGGAGCATCGAGGCGGTGTTGTAGAAGTTCGAGTCGATGATGCCGCGGCGCGTGTAGGGCGAGATGACGAACGCGGGGGAGCGGTGGGAGTCCACGTGGTCCGGACCGTTCTGCGCGTCATCCTGCAGGATGAAGATCGCGGTCTTGGCCCAGAAGCGCGATTTCGAGACCGTCTCCACCAGCAGGCCGATGGCGTAGTCGTTGTCGGCCATGGCGGAAAGGGGCGCGATCTTGCCCGGCGAGGTGCCGGAAGTGTGGTCGTTGCCGATGCGCAGGATCATGAAGTTCGGCATGCGGCCGGTCTTCTCCCACGCGGCGAGATCGTCGAGGAAGACCTTGGTGCGGTCGACGTCCGGGTAGTCCATGTCGAAGTTGCGGAACTTCTCGTTGGTGACGTTGCGCAGCGCCGGATCCACGATCTCGGTGATCTGTTTCTGCCCGGTGGGCATGGCTTTCTCGGTGTTCTTCACGAAGTAGCCGTAGTTGCGCATCGACAGGCCGGCGGCCTGGACATTGGTCCAGATGTAGCCGGCGGGGGGCGTGTTGGCGGGTTCGCCGCCCTCGTAGTCGTAGTTCTTGCGGCGGCCGCCGTAGCTGTTGGGCCACATGCGCTGGGTATAGTCGGGCGCAATCGCGGCGAGCGACCAGTTGTGGCCATCGGCGGAGACATCGGCCGAGACGTAGAAGTTGTCAAAGAGCACGAAATCGTTGGCGAGCTTGCGGTGGTTGGGCGTCGACTTGGCGTCGAAGAGCGTCAGCGAAGGGTCGCCGTTGCCGCGGCCGAGGTCGCCGAACACCTGATCGTAGGTGCGGTTCTCCTTAACGATGTAGATCACGTGCTCGATGGGGGACTTCTGGGCGGGCGTGGTGTAGAGCCAGGTGTCGCCGGCGGTCCAGCGGTCCACGGCGTTGCGGTCGCGGTAGGGCGAGAGATCGTAGACGAGCTTGGTGTAGGTCTCGAGCTGCTCGGTGGAGAAGGGATCGATGACGCTGGCCGAGCCGGTCTGGATGCGGCCGACATACTGCACGGCTTCGGGACCCAGGTGGGAAGGCGCGGCGCGGCGCGCGGGGTTGGGGCCGTTGGGGTTCGGGTAGCTGCGCTCGCCGCGGCCGTTGAAGATCACCAGGCGGCCGTCGGCGAGGGCGCGCGCGGCGGTCGGATACCAGCCCACGGGGAGGAAGCCCAGCACCCGGCTGCGCGCTTCGCGGATATCGGCGACGGCGACCGTGTTGGCGTCCGAGCAGACGGTGTAGAGCGTGGAGCCGTCCGCGCTGACGGCGACGCCGCTGGGAGTCATGCCCAGGCGGTGGCTGGGGGTGAGCGCGACGTTGATGGTTTCCACCAGGCGCATGCTCTTGTCCTCGCCGACGCCGACCACGAAGACGTTGTTGGTGTTGCCGGCGGTGACGAACAGGCGCGCCTTCCAGGGGGCGCCTTCGGCGGGCTTTTCGTCCTTGACGTCGCGCCAGACCATGTCGGTGGTGTGGGGCCCGAGGCGGATGAGGCCCAGGCGGTTGCCGGTGGCGGCGTCGTACTGGCCCACCGCGCCGTCGGCCCAACTGGAGACGAAGAACGACTTGCCGTCGGGGTGGAACAGGATCCGGTACGGGCGGCGCCCGGTCTTGAACTTCTCGATGAGGCGGGCGGTCGAGAGGTTGAAGACCAGCACCTGGTCATGGAAGAGGTCGGCGGCGAAGAGGAAGCGGCCGTCGGCGGAGACCGCGACGTCGCCGATGAAGTCCTGGTTCGTAGGTTGCTCGGCGGTGGGAAGGGTGCGGGCGGGTTTGAGTTCGCCGTCGAAGTCGAACTCGAAGATCGCGGCTTTGGCGCCGCCGCCCACGTAGATCTTCTTGCCGCCGGGCGCGACCGCGAGGCCCAGCCAGCCGTCGGCGACCTTAGCGCGCGAGGTCTCGCGCATCGCAGCGGTGTCCACCACGCTTATCGACGGCGGGTTGTAGCCGCCGTTGAGGACGAACATGGTCTTGCCGTCCGGTGTCAGGGCGCTGGCCATCGGGAAGGTATCGAGCGGCACCTGTTTGCCGGCCGGCTTGACGCTCCAGCCGGTGTTCAGCAGGTAGCTGCCGTCGGCCTGGCGGCCGGCCCACTGGATGCCGCCGCGCTGGGAGACGAGCAGCGCGGCGCCTGCGACCAGCAGCGCCGCCACCGCGAGATAGATCTTCTTCATGAGGAGGTCCCTTCCTATTCCGTGTATCGTTGCGCGATCGGGTAGCGCCGGCCGGAGCCGAAGGCTTTGGTGGTCACCTTGAGTCCCGGCGCGGCCTGTTGCCGTTTGTATTCGTTGCGGTCGACCTTGTTCAGGATGGAACGCACGTAAGCGAGGTCGAGACCGAGCCGCGCGGCGATCTCCGCCGGAGTTTTGAGGTCCTCGACATAGGCTTCGAGCATCGGATCGAGGATCTCATAGGGCGGCAGCGAATCGGTGTCCTTTTGATCCGGACGCAGCTCGGCCGAGGGCGGCTTGGTGAAGACGCTCTCCGGGATCGCCCGCGGATGCCGCCGGTTGGCGACGCGCGAGATCTCGTACACCAGCGTCTTCGGCACGTCGCTAATGACGGCGAGCCCGCCGCACATGTCACCGTACAGGGTGCAATAGCCGACGGCGAGTTCGCTCTTGTTGCCGGTGGTGAGCACCATGGCGCCCCACTTGTTCGACAGCGTCATGAGCGTGAGGCCGCGGAGGCGGCTCTGGATGTTCTCCTCGGCGATAGACAGGCGCTCGCCGATGCCGAGGGGCCGGAGGGTCTCGAGCACCTTGTCGTAGGCTGCGGTGATCGGAGCGATTTCGAAGCGGATGCCGAGGTTGGAGGCGAGCGCGCGCGCGTCGGTGACGCTGTGCTCGCTCGAGTACGGACCGGGCATGGCGACGCCGGTGACGTTCTCGCGCCCCAGGGCGTCGACGGCGATGGCCGCGGTGATCGACGAATCGATGCCGCCGGAGAGCCCGATCAGGACCTGGGAGAAGCCGCACTTGTGCAGGTAGTCCCGGGTGCCGAGGACCAGCGCCTCATAGACGGCGTCGCATTCGCCGGGGAAGTTCTCGCGCCGGTCACCCCCGGCGAGGTCGGTGAAGACGAGGTCCTCGGCGAAGGAGGCCGCCGCCGCCACCACTTCGCCCGCGGCGTTCGTGGCGAAGCTGGAGCCGTCGAAGACCAGCTCGTCGTTGCCGCCCACCTGATTGACGTAGACGACGGGCAGGCCGAGGCGGCAGGACAGGGCGGCGAAGATTTCGCGGCGCAGCGCCCGTTTTCCCTGGTGGTAAGGCGATCCGTTGATCGAGACGACGGCGCGCGCGCCGGCGTGCGCGAGTTCGTCCACCGGGTCCCGCCGGTACAGCGGCCGTTCCCAGAACTGCTTGTCGTTCCAGGCGTCCTCGCAGATGGTGAGGGCGATGGGCAGGCCGTCGATTGCGACCACCGACTGCTTTTCGGCGGGCCGGAAGTAGCGCGTCTCGTCGAAGACGTCGTAGGTGGGCAGCAGCATCTTGTCCTGGCGGAAGATGACGCGCCCGCCTTCGAGGACGGCGGCGGAGTTGGTGGCGGTCTTGCCGGACTGAGCGTCGCAGCGCCCCACGAAGCCGCAGATGATCGCGAGGGGCAGGTCCGCGGTGTCGCGCGCGAGCTGTTCGAGCGCTTCCTCAGTACGGGCCAGGAAGCTGGGCTTTTCCACGAGGTCGCGCGGCGGGTAGCCGTTGAGGACCAGTTCGGGGAAGACGGCGAGCCGGGCGCCGCCCGCGGCCGCGCGGCGCGCGTACTCCGTCACCTTGGCGGCGTTGCCCGTCAAATCCCCTACTACCGGATTCACCTGCGCGAGCGCGATGCGCATGAAAGACCTTATTTTAGACCCTTTGCGTAAAGAATCGGTGACGCGGAGCCGATGCTAAGCTGGATTCGGGAGGACCTGCGTGCAGTTTCGCGTCTCGATCTCCTCGTTGCTCTTCTCCGTATTGCTGTTCTCCGGGCTGCTGGGCGCACAGAGCTTCACGGTCACGGCGGTGCGCAACGCCGCGCGCGGCGACTCGCGGCTGTCGCCCGGCGCCCTGGCCACCGTCGTCGGGTCGAACTTCCCGACGGCAGGCGTCACGGTCCGGCTGGGGGAGCGCTCCGCGCCGGTGACGGGGTCCGTAAGCACGGGGCAGTTCAACTTCCAGGTTCCCTACGATATGGCGCTGGGGGAGGTGACGCTGCTGGTGACGGCGGGCGGCGCCAATTCGAACGCCTTTCCGGTGACCATCGAGGACTACGCGCCCGGCATCTTCACGGCGCTTTTCGGCGAGGGGGCGTTCGTGCGGGAGAACGGATCGAACATCACGGCGGCGAATCCGGCGGCGCCGGGCGAGGTGGTGTCGTTCTTCGCCGTGGGGCTGGGCGCCACGAATCCCGTGGTGCCGCCCGGCAACACGCCGCCGGTGCAGAACGTCGTCACGGTGGCGCAACCGCGCGTGCTGGTGCGCGGGCGTCCGGCGGCGGTCCGGTTCTCCGGTTTGAGCAACACGATCCCGGGCGTGTACCAGGTGACGTTCGTGACGCCGAACGAGATCCAGCAGGGCGAGAATCCGGTGCTGTTCGAAGTCGGGGGCAAGCAATCGAACACGGTGCAGTTGCTCTCCTCGGGAGGACCGCCGGTGGTGGGCGCGGTGGTGAACGCGGCGTCGTTCCAGTCGCCGCGCGGCGTCGCGCCGGGATCGCTGGTCAGCGTCTTCGCGACCAACCTGGGTCCGCAGGATTTCGTGGGCCTGTTCCCGCGCACCAACGTGGAAGAGATCACGGTGCTGTTCAACAATATCCCGGCGCCGCTCTCGGGGATCTTCGCCTCGCGGAACCAGATCAATGTGTTCGTGCCTCCGGACCTGGCCGAGGGATCGGTGAACGTCTCGGTGTCGAACCGGCGCGGCCGCAGCGAGCCGTTCGCGGTGACCCTGACGCGGAATGACCCGGGGGTCTTCCTGGTGGCGGATCCCACGGACGCGACACGACGCATCGCGGCGGCGCTGCTCGCCAACACGGCGTGGTACGTGATGCCGGCCACCACGGCGCGCGCCTATAACCTGCCGGCGTGCGCGGGCGTGCCCGTCACGGTGGCCTGCGGCCAGCCCGCGCGCGTGGGCGACGTGGTCCAGATCTACGTCACGGGACTGGGCAAGGCGACGCCGAACGGCGATCCGGGCGGGGCGACGCTGCCGGCGGACCGGGTGGCGCCCGCGAATCCTCTGTACCGGACGGTGGATCGCCCGCAGGTGACCATCGGGGGCATGGCGGCGAACGTGTTGTTCTCCGGTCTCGCGCCGGGCTTCGCGGGCCTGTATCAGCTCAACGTGGCGATCCCGGGGATCCCGCCGGGAGATGACACGGCGTTGCGGATCGAGATGCCGGGCGGCGCGGCGGCGACGGCGACGATCGCGATCCGGAACTAGTCCGGGCGGCGCACTTACCGGTTCAAGCTCGACTGCGCGGTCTGTACCTGGACCTTCGTGCCAGTGTCCAGCCGCGGCAGGTTCGACGTCGCCACGCGGTCCCCGGGTTCGAGTCCGTCCAGGATCTCGATGTCGCCCCCGAAGCGGTCGCCGATCTTCACGTCGCGCGCTTCCACCACTTCGTCCTTGAGCAGATACGCCTTGTTGGAGCCGAACACGTAGTTCACGGCCTTGGCCGGCACCAGCCGGATCTTCTCCACCTTGTCGGTGGGGATCCGCGCCCGCGCGTACGAGCCCGGCTTCAGGGCGCTGGTGGGATTGTCGATGAGCGCTTCCACCACGAAGGTCCGCTTGCTCTGGTCCACGGTCGGCGATACCCGCCACAGCTTGCCCTTGAACACCTGCCCCTCGTAAGCCTCGAGCGACACATCCGCCACCTGGCCCTGGCGGACCCAGGGCGCCATCCGCTCCGGCACCTCGATGCGCAGGCGGATCGGGTTGATCTTCACCAGCGTGAACAGCGGCGTATTGGGGCGGACGTACTGGCCGAGGCTCACCTGGCGGTCCTTTACCAGGCCGGCGAAGGGGGCGCGCACCGAGGTGTCGCGCATCTTCTTGCGCTGCAACTGCATCTGCGCCTTGTACTGCTCCACCATCTGGATCATGTTGCGCGCCTGGTTCAGCGAGGAATCGTAGGCGGCCAGCGCCGACTGGTAGCGCGCCTGCGCCTGGTCGAGATCGGCGTCCGAGGAGATCCCCTGGTCGTGCAGGGTCTTGATGCGTTTGAGCCGCTGGTCCGCGTCGGTAAGGTCGGCCTGGGCGCGCCGCGGCTCGGGAGCGTTGCGGACATCCGCGATGCGGTCGTTTTCGTCCTTCAAGCCCAGCCGTTCCAGCGCCTGGCGCATGACGGCTTCGGTCTGCTGCAGCAGGTACTTCTGTTCTTCCTCGGAGATGTGCACCAGCACCTGGCCCGGCGTCATGGTGTCGCCCAGGTCGGCCTTCACCTCGTCGATGCGGCCCTCGATCTCCGCGCTGATGATCGCTTCCTCGTAAGGGAACAGCGTGCCCACGCTCTCCACCACGCGCTGCACCTCGCGGACGGCGACCGTGGCGGCGGTGACGGTGACGGGCCCCGATTCCTTCTTGGCCTGCACCGGCTGGGGTTTCGAGCAGCCCCCGAGCATGGCGGCCAGAACGATACAGGAGATAAGAGGAAGGCGCAAGGCGATCACCAGTCTAACAAAGCGACTATCGGTAAGACGCCATGTCCCTGGCGAAGGTAACTCGCGAGGCGCACTCCGCGGCGGCGCGGCCCGAAGCACACCTGCCTTCTTAGTTGTACCCGAGCAGCTTCAGAGTAGCTATCCCGTAGTTGAAGAAGCT
Organism: uncultured Solibacteraceae bacterium; assembly: GCA_964471915.1. Lineage (GTDB taxonomy): Bacteria > Acidobacteriota > Terriglobia > Bryobacterales > Bryobacteraceae > JAIEPW01. The sequence continues at coordinate 54,108 of CAYYID010000004.1, forward strand.
GACGTCGACGTTGCCGCCGGCGGTCAGCGGCGCCGTGAACACTCCCTGGCCGCGGGCGTAATCGGGCCCCGTACCGACCATGAGCGCACCGATCGTGCGGCTGGCGGCGGTCCCGGCCACTTGCGGAAGCTGCCGGAGGACGGCCGACGGTATCGTCAGGCTACCCGCGGAGGCTTGTGCGACGCAGGCGAACGCGGAAGCACTGTACGAGCCATCCAGTCCCTGGCCGCTGACCACCGTGCCGGCGAAACCCTGGACCGTGACCAGGCCATCGCCTCCCCCGGTCCATGTAATCCGCAAATCCTGGTCGCGGGAGATAGGTCCAGGGATGTTGGCCTCATTGGTCCACGTGAAGGTCCCCGGAAAATTGGTGTTGGCCGAGAATGGGCCCACGTCCGGACCCCCGGTACCCGTGAGCGTATAGACCCCGGGCGCCAGGACCGGATTGCCCATGCCGCTCGCGTACAAGGAGAGATCGTAGACAGTCCGCTCGAAAGGTATGGCTCGGTTGGAGACATTCGGGCCGTTGAGAGTTAGTTGACTGCCGGCGTTGAGGCGAACCGCGGGTATGCTCCCCAGAATAAATCCGATCTCACCGTTCACGACCGCGTACGAAAAGCAACCTCCAGGTGGGAAGTGCAGGGAAAAGTTGGTGCCGATCCGGTCGCTCGAGTACCGGTTGAAGTCGCCGAAGAAACCCTCGCTTTCGAAATCCCCAGAGATCTGTCCTGTCGCTCCCGGTTTGATTCGAAACTTCGAGAGGTTCAGGTTGGTTGTGGTGACCGTGCCCCGGTCGTCCAGCCGCCGCAATTGGGATTCGGTGAGCACCGGATGGGGGCACTGCGACGAGCCGGCCCTCGCGATGGCCAGCGTGCCCAGGTCATAAATGGCTCCGGCGCCCCCCAGGAGTTGGGCTCTGACGAAGCATCCGAGCGTTACGTTGGCGGGGAGAGTGAAATTGATCTGATCGAGCCCCGGCGAGCCGTTCGAACGTCCCGCGTAGGCGGGCCTGATTTCCAGACCGTCGATGGCGACGCGGAGATTGAATGCCGTCGTCATGTCGCCGGAGGACCCGCCGTTCACGTCTGACATCTCGTCCGCTCCGAGGCCGGTGCCCCACAGGATCAGGGTCTCGCCGGGATACGCCGGACGGTGCCGCCAGTCGCGGCCGCCGAAGCTGATAGTCCCGGAAGTGAATCGAACCAGACTGATGCCGCCGTTCAAACTCGCATTCGTTGCCTGGATCGGCCCAGCGCCGTTCTCAGCGATCGTGGCGACGCCCGGATTGCGCTGCACGACTGACAGCCGGAAGGGCGCGCTCGTCTGGTTGTTGTATGTCACCCGGACGTCGTATTGGCCCGCTGGGGTCGCGGAAGGCAGAAGCGCGGCAAGCTGGGTGGCAAGGGTGTACCAGATCCGGCATTCGATCGCCGGACCGCCGGTGGCCAGCGTGAAGGTAACCCGGGTACCGGAAAGCTCCACTGGGAACGGAGCGCCGGGCGCCATGGAAATGTTCGCCGGGCCCATGTTGCTTCCGAACACGACGAACCAGGAGCCGCGCGCGATAGTTGGGCGATAAGAACTGGCGTTCAGGGTCGAACGGATCGCCGGCTGGGCCATTGCTGGAATAACGAGCACGGAAAGCGTCACTAGGGAGCTGAACAGTCTGGTCACTTGGTCTCTCTTTCCATTCGCAGCATCGGCAGAGCTGCTCTGATTTCAGTAAGACCCGAGGAAAGCTTGCGGGCCCATTCTGATCGGCGATATAGTAACGCAAAGACATTTCCTTCGCCATGGCCGACGCAATCTTAAGCGCGATCACAAGAAACCGGCATCTCCCATATGGGAGTACTGTTGGTCTTACTTGAGACCACCGAGGTCGGGCCCACCGGGGATACGCGACACCAGCCGGACCAGTTGGCTCTGGCGTGCCACGCCCAGTTTTTGATACACCGCCTTGAGCTGGAAGCGAACCGTCCCCGGGGTCGTGTGCGTGCGGGCGGCGATCGCGTTGGGATCAAGGCCCTCGAGCAGTAACATCACCACGCGATTCTCGGCGGGAGTCAGGCCGAACAGTTGCGACAAGAGATGCGACCGCGATCTGGGCTGGGCTTCAGGATCCACGATCATGAGCAGCGCCGTCGTGGAACCCGCACCCATCGCCGCATAGCGGTTAGCGGGCAGCACCGTTAACAGCAAACCGCGCCCCGCGCTCCGCACGCTCAAAGAACCTCCCGCGACCGTGCCCAGCGAACGCGCAGCCGCCGCGGCCAGCAAGCGGTCGAGACCAACCTGCGCTTGGGCATCGCGAAGAACCAGGCTCCCATTTCGCTCCACCAAAATGTCCCCAGCGCGCAGCAGCGCCTCCGCCGCGGCGTTCCGGAAACGGATGCTGCGCCGGTGACCCAAGCCGATCAGGGCGACGTCCAGCGCATCCACGGCGGCGGCAACCTGAGCGAGCGCACGGTTGAGGTCGACCACTCTCCGATGGATCTCCAGCGCGCGGCGGAAGTGCGGGAACAGGCGCTGCAGCAAGTCCATGTCTTCATCGCTGAAGTCCCTTTGGGTCCGCGCGCGGTGCAGCGAAACCACGGCAATCTCATCCGGAACGCGATGGAACATCCCGGCTTCATGGAGGCAGGAAGACTGCTTCCAGTAGTCGTTGTAGAATTCGGAGCGCTTCAATTGTGGCAGTGGGCACAACTCGCTGCCCCGGGCAACCAGCCGCTCGACGTCTCGCGCCTGCAACGCGCCAAACCAGGGATCGACCGTATTGAAGTACTCGTCATAGCTGCGAATCAGGTCAGCGGATATGCCTGTCGACGCGCCCACCGCATACCCCGCGTCGCCCGGCCGTTGGGCCAGAAAGACCGCCGCGTCCGCCTCGAACGCTCGCGCCAAAGAGATGATGCAATCGGTCCAGCCGGAGGGCTCCCCGGCGGCGAGATACAAATGGTCAAGGACATCCTCGATGTGCGTCGCCTGGTGCGGCATCTGATTCGCCTCGCCGGAGATCCTAGCACCCCGGTTGCTCGAAGACAATCCGGCTCCAGACACGCCGGGGCGCAGCACGCTTACTCCCGCGCACGTTTAGACTCGTTCGGGGAACAGGGCCGCGCTACCCAGGAATCCGGGCGCGAGCGGTCTTGCAACCGACAAGACCGATAGTCACGTTAACACGACGAATCCGGACTCCACGACCTCTCCGAGGATCCGGTTCCACACCACGCGCGCCGCGCCGCGGGCCTCGACATGGCGGAACTCCACCACCTGCCCGGCCGCGAGATTCGTGCACGTGTGCGCCATGCGGAAGCCGCCGTCGCTGACATCGACCAGGCGGCCTTCGAATTCGCGGGGCTCCGGATCGGAGACGCGCACCCGGACGGCGCCCTGCCCGGGACGCCGCTCCTCGCGCCGCTGCTCGGCCACCGCGGATTCGGGACTGTGCTTAGCAGGCACGGGTTAACCTCTCCGCGTCCACGCCCCACAGCTTGAGCTTACGGCTCAGCGTGCGGCGGGAGATGCCGAGCAGCGCGGCGGCCTGCTGCTGGTGCCCGCCGGTCTGTTCCAGGACTTTAAGGATGGCCTGGCGCTCCACGTCGTCCAGGCTGTGGCCCGCGTGGCCGTTGGCCGGCGGCGGGCTGGGGCGCAGAGCCACGGCCGGGCCGAGCTGTAACTGCGCGGCGCCGATCACCGGACCGGGGCTGAGCACGGCGGCCTTGATCACGCGGTTCTTCAGCTCCCGGATGTTGCCGTGCCAGCCGTGCGCCTCCAGCGCCTCCAGCGCATCGGGCGCGAACTGGAGCTGCGGGTTCTGCTGCGCCAGGAAGTGGCGGGCGATGGGGACGATATCGTCCCGGCGGTCCCGCAGCGGCGGCACCTGCAGCGCGATCTGGCTGAGGCGGTGGTACAGGTCGCCGCGGAAACGCCCTTCGCCGACCGCACTTTCCAGATCCCGGTTGGTGGCCGCGACGATCCGCACGTCCACGTGGACTTTCTTGGTGCCGCCGAGCCGGTAGTAGGGCACCCCGTCCAGGACCCGCAGCAGCTTCACCTGCATCTTGGGATCGAGTTCGCCGATCTCGTCGAGAAACAGCGTCCCGCCGTGCGCCAGTTCGAACAAGCCGGGCTTGGCGTGATCGGCGCCGCTGAAGGCGCCGCGCTCGTAGCCGAAGAGTTCGCTTTCCATGAGATGCTCGGGCAGGGCCGCGCAACTGACGTCCACCCAGGGCTTGTGGCAGCGGAGCGAGAAATGGTGCACCGCCCGGGCAATCAGTTCCTTGCCCGCCCCGCTCTCGCCGCCGATCAGCACCGTCGCGGAAGTGGCCGCCACCCGCTCGACGACTTGGAAGAGTTCACGCATGACGCCGCTGGCGATCACGACCGGCATGCCGAGCAAAGTCATGGGCTGGGGAGAACTGGCCATCTGGGACAATTTGTCGCTTTGAGTCTCTATTTTGAGGGGCTTGGGTGCCGCAGGGTCCTAGCGGTACGCCTTAAGGGGCCCTACAAAATCGGCGTACCCGGAGATGGAACTTCGGTCCTACCGGCCGCCCCGAGACACGCCAAACGGAGGCTAAGTGCAACAAAACAAGAACCTGCGATCTACCGGCCGTGGGGTACGGGACAATTTGTCCGGCGCAATGCTCCTCTCGGGACCCCGGTTTCGGACGATAAGTCTTTCCGCTTCAGTGCATTGCCTCCGTCTCCCGGGTGGCGCGCGGCGTGCAGGTAGGGGTGGTTCATGCTTCCGAACGCACTGAAAGCGGACACGATGGATCTGCCGCTGCACGCCAGGACCTTCGTCGCGCTCATCGCCGTGATGGGTGTGTCCGTGATCGGTTCCCAACTCATCTACTGGCAGTCGCCCGACGTGGTCAAGTATGGCTGCTATCTGGCCGTGGGCCTGCTGGCGTCGATGTTGCGGGTGAGCCTGCCCTTTATGGCGGGGTCGGTGTCCGTCAGCATCCTGTTCACGCTGTTCGGGATCGTGGAGCTGTCGCAACCGGAGGCGATGGTGCTGGGTTGCCTGATGACCCTGGTGCAGTGCCTGGCGCACGGCAAGCACCGCCCCCGGCCGGTGCAGACGGTGTTCAACGTCATGAGCATGGCCGTGGCGATCTGGATCACGAACCTGGTGCTGCACGCCCCGCTGCTCAAGACTTACCTGGATCCCGTGGTGATCCTGCTGGCCGGCGGCTTCGCGTTTTTTATCCTGAACACCTTCCCGGTGGCCACCGTGGTCTCGCTCACCAGCGGCGCGAACCTGGCGCGGGTGTGGAACGAAGGCTACTTCTGGTCCCTGCCGTATTACCTGCTGAGCGCCGCGCTGGCCCAGGTGGCGAGCCTGGCCGCGCGCTATGTCGGCTGGCAGACGGCGCTGCTGATCGTCCCGGTGATCTATCTGATCTACCGCTCCTACTGCCTGTACCTGGAGCGCCTGGCCGACGAGAAGAAGCACGCCGAGGAGCTGTCGGGGCTCCACCTGCGGACCATTGAGGCGCTGGCGCTGGCGATCGACGCCAAGGACCACACCACGCACGAGCACCTGCAGAGAGTGCAGGTCTATGCGATGGAGATCGGCAAGGAACTGGCGATCTCCGAGGACGAACTGGAAGCGCTGCGCGCCGCGAGCCTGCTGCACGACATCGGCAAGCTGGCCGTGCCGGAGCACATCATCTCCAAGCCCGGGCGCCTGACGCCCGAGGAGTTCGAGAAGATGAAGATCCACCCGGTGGTGGGCGCCGAGATCCTGGAGCGGGTGCAGTTCCCGTATCCGGTGGTGCCGATCGTCCGCTGCCACCACGAGAAGTGGGACGGCTCCGGGTATCCGGACGGTCTGCGCGGCGAGTCAATCCCGGTCGGTGCGCGCATCCTGGCGGCTGTGGACTGCCTGGACGCGCTGGCCACCGATCGCCAGTACCGGCGGGCGCTGCCGCTGCCCGAGGCGATGCGCGTGGTGGTTTCGGAGTCAGGCAAAGCCTTTGACCCGGACGTGGTGGAGGTGCTGGCGCGCCGCTACATCGAACTCGAGAAGATGGCGCAGGCGCAGGCCGAGAAGAGCGAGATGGCGAAGCTCTCGAAGAACGTCAAGATCCTGCGCGGGGCGGCCCCCGGGGCGGGCTTTGAAGCGCAGGCCAAGCCGGCGCGTCCCGAGACGTCGGAAAGCAAGCTGGACTTCCTGTCCTCCATCGCCGCGGCGCGGCAGGAGGTGCAGGCGCTGTTCGAACTCGCGCAGGATCTCGGCAACTCGCTGAGCCTCGACGAGACGCTGTCGGTGCTGTCCGTGCGGTTGCGCCGCATGATCCCGCACCACTCGATCGCCATCTGGATGAAGCGCGACCAGGTGCTGATTCCCGACTACGTGAACGGCGACGACCTGCGGCTATTCGCGTCCCTGCAGATTCCGGTGGGCCAGGGCCTCTCCGGCTGGGTGGCCGAGAACCGGCGCCCCATCCTTAATGGCAACCCGAGCGTGGAGCCGGGCTATCTGAACGATCCGTCGAAGTTCTCGACGCTGCGGTCGGCGATGGCCGTGCCGCTCGAGGGCGTCAGCGGCGTGCTCGGGGTCCTCACGGTGTACCACTCCGAGAAGGACGCCTTCACGAAGGACCACCTGCGGATCCTGCTGGCCATCAGCTCGAAGGTGGCGCTCTCCATCGAGAACGCCATGAAGTACCGGCAGGCGGAAAGCTCCGCCACCACGGACTTCCTCACCGCGCTACCGAACGCGCGCAGCCTGTTCGTCCATCTGGACGGCGAGCTGTCGCGCGCCCGCCGGCAGAACTCGCCGGTGGCGCTGCTGGTGTGCGACCTGGACGGTTTCAAGGAAATCAACGACCGCTTCGGGCACCTGGAAGGCAACAAGGTGCTGCGCAACGTCGCGGCGGGCTTCAAGGAGAATTGCCGCGAGTACGACTATGTGGCGCGCATGGGTGGCGACGAGTTCGTCGTGGTGCTGCCGGGCATAGATACGGCCACGGTCGCCAAGAAGATCGACCGCTTCCGCGCCATCGTGCAGCAGGTGGGCGCGCCGCTCACCGACAATCTGTCGCTGAGCGTCGGGCTGGCCAGCTATCCGCAGGACGGCCAGGACGCCGAGCAACTGCTGGCCGAAGCGGATCGCCGCATGTATCTCGAAAAGCAGCAGCACAAGGCCGCGAAGCAGCCGGCTCGCCGCCCGGCGGATCCCATCTGGGCCGCGGATTGGGCAGCGCAGCCGACGGTGCACTAACGCTTACCGCGGATAGGGGTGGCCGCGCAGCGTCGTGAACGCCCGGTAGATCTGCTCGGCCAGCATTGCCCGCGCCAGTTCGTGCGGGAAGGTCAGGGGCGAGAGCGACAACAGCAGGTCCGCGCGCGGCTTCCAGGCCGGGGGCAGGCCGTCGTGCCCGCCGATCAGGAATACGAGATCCCGGGCGTCGTGCTCGGCTTGTTCGACCAGCTTAGTGAATTGCGCGGAATCGAGCCGCTTGCCGGCAGGATCGAGAAACACCTTCTGCGCCGGCGCGTGCCTGGCGAACAGGTCGAACCGCCCGGGATGGATCTCGCGCATCTCGCAAGCCGCGTAGCGGGAGCTGCGCTTCAGGAACTCTTCGGCGATCGCGTTCGCGTGCGCGTCGCGCGGCTTGCCGATGAAGTAGACCCAGAGCTTCACTGCAGCAGGCCGCGGACGGCCTCTTTCACGGCCGCGTAGGCCGCCGCCGACGGGACCACCAGCTCGAAGTGACCCGCGGCGGGGAGCGTCGCGTGGCTCACCGGATCGCCGGCCTTCCGCGCCGCGGCTTCATAGAGCGTGCCCCACTTGGGCAGAACGATCGCGTCGCGCTCGCCGCTGAGGAGCCGCTGCGGCAGGCCCAAGGGCAGCAGCTCGATGGGCGAAGTCTCAGCGTAGTGCTCCTCGACCAGCTTCGGAATCACGTCGCCGCACACCTGGCCCGCCGCCGCGCGGAGGTCCGGCACGCCGGCGAGCGACACCACGCCCTTCAGGGGTAGCGGGTCCGGGCGATAGAGCGGGCTCTCCGGCTTCAGCTTGGGACGCGCCGCCGCCCACAGGGCCAGGTGGCCGCCCGCCGAATGGCCGAGCACGATCACGCGCTGGAGGTCGAGGGGATGCTTCTTCGCCGCCGCGCGCAGCGCGTCCACCGCCGCCGCGACATCGAGGAAGGTATTGGGCCAGCCGCCTTCGCCGCCGACCCGGCGGTACTCGATCGAATATGTCGCCACCCCGTCGCGCGCCAGCGCCGCCGCCAGCAGCGCGATGTTGTCCAGGTTGATCGCCGCGCGCCAGCAGCCGCCGTGGATGACGATGGCCACCGGATGCGGACCCGCGCCCGCGGGCAGCCGCAGGTCCGCGTACTGCAGCGGATGGCCGCCGTAGCTGATGCGGAAGTCGGGCGCCGGCGGCGGCATCTGGATCACGTCGCCGAAGCTGATCAGCTTCTGTGCGAGCAGCGGACCGGCGAGCAGCACAGCGAGCCAGCGCATCAGGAGCCTCCGAGCTGCGCGCGCAGCACGTTCTTCTGCACCTTGCCGGTGCCGCCTTTCGGCAATGCCTCGACGAACACGACAGACGTGGGGCACTTGAAGTGCGTCAACCGCTGCCGGCACCAGGCGATCAGCGACGCCTCGTCGAGTTCCGCGCCCGGCTTCAGCGCGACCACCGCGCGGATGGTCTCGCCCCACTTCTCGTCGGAGACGCCGATGACGGCCGCCTCCAGCACCGCCGGATGCGACATGAGCATGGACTCGACCTCCGGCGAGTAGACGTTCTCGCCGCCAGACTTGATCATGTCCTTCTTGCGGTCCAGGATGTAGACGAAGCCCTCGGCGTCGAACGCGCCGATGTCGCCCGTGTGGAGCCAGCCGCCGCGCATCACCTCCGCGGTGATCTCAGGCCGCTTCCAATAGCCTGTCATCACCGCGCCGCCGCGCACGATGATCTCGCCGCTCGCGCCCACCGGGACATCGCGGTCCAGCTCGTCGACGATGCGCAGTTCGATGCCGTACGGCGGCTTGCCGGCGCTCTTGATCGGCGTGAACTTTTCGTCCAGACGCTCGAAGCGATGGTCCTCGTGCAGCAGCGCGAGCAGCATGGGCCCGGCTTCGGTCATGCCGTAGCCCTGGCGGAAGCGGACGCCCGGCAATAGCTCCATCGCCCGCTGGAGCACCGGCAGGGGCATCGGCGAGGCGCCGTACAGGAAACGTTCCAGGCTCGAGAGGTCATAGGCGCCGGCGCGCGGGTGGTTCACCACCATGTTGATCATGGTGGGCACCAGGACCGTTTCGGTCACCCGGTAGTCCTGCACGGCCTTGAGGAACGCCTCGGGCTCGAAGCTCGGCAGATACGCGTGGGTCCCGCCGAGCATGGTGGTGGAGTGGATGGCGCCGCCATCGGCCAGGTGGAACATCGGCGCGGCATGCAGCCACACGCCATGCTCATTCGATTTCAGGGTGACGGTGGAATGCACCGCGTGGAAATAGGCATGGCGGTGCGACAGCATGGCGCCCTTCGGTCCGCCGGTGGTCCCGGAGGTATAGAAGACGCCGAAGAGATCCTCGGGGTCCGGCTCGGGGAACTCGCGGCCGCGGGGCGCGGCGTCGACGCCGGGAATCCAATCGATCATCCCGGCGGGGTGCTCGCCTGTGCCCGCGAAGATCCAATGCCGGACGCACGGACACTTCTCTTTCAGCCCGGCCAGCAGCGGCACGAAGCGGTCGTCGAGCACGCAGGCCGCGCTTTCGCTGTCGTTGATGGAGAACGCGAAGTCGTCCAGGTTCCAGCGCGTGTTCAGCGGCACGATGATGAGGCCGGCGATCATCGTGGCGTGGTACAGCTCCAGGTACTCGTGCGAGTTGATGGCGAGCACGGCGACGCGCTCGCCGCGCGGCAGGCCGAGGTCCGCCAGCAGGGCCGCGGCCTGGTGCGCGCGGACGTAATAGTCGCTCCAGGCGATGGTCCCGCCGCCGGTCCGGTGGGAGGCGGTGCGGCCGCCGTGGCGCTGCGCGGCGCGGCGCAGCGTGTACATCAGGTTCATGCGACGGCTCCCTGGCGGCGCAGTTCCGCGATTTCGTCCGCGTCGAAGCCGAAGCGCGCGAGCACTTCGTCGCTGTGCTCGCCGAGCGCGGGGGGGCGTCCGCCGGTTTCCGGCGGCGTGTCGCTCATCTGCGGCACCAGCCCAATGGGATGCGAGGCGAAGTGCGGATCCGCGGCGGCTTCGGCGACGGTGCGCACCGGGGCGACGCAGGTCTCTTTGAAACCGAGCAGCCGGAACCACTCCTCGGCGGACTTCTCGCGGAACTTCGCGGCGAGCTCCTGTTTGAGAGCCGCCTGGCGGTCCGGCTTCAGGTGATCCGGAATCAGGTGGTCCAGCCCCAGCTCGCGGCAGAGCGTCTCCCAGAACTTCTTCTCCAGCGCGCCCACGGAAACGTAGCGGCCGTCGGCGCACTCGTAGATCGAGTAGCAGGCTAGACCGCCGCTGAGGATCTCCTCGCCGCGTTTCGCGACCTGCCCGTGCGCGCGCAGCGCGCCGAGCGGCACCGTGAGCAGCGCCGCGGCGCCGTCCATCATGGAGATCTCGATGCGCTGGCCGCGCCCGGTGCGCTCCCGCGCGGCGAGCGCGAGCAGCATCCCGATCACGGCCTGCATGGAGCCGCCGGCCAGGTCGGCGATCTGGATCCCCGGGATCACCGGCGCGCCGCCCGCGGGGCCGATGAGGTCCAGCACGCCGGCGAGCGAGAGATAGTTCACGTCGTGGCCCGCCAGGTCCGCATAGGGGCCGTCCGGGCCGTAGCCCGTGAGCGCCGCGTAAATGATCCGCGAGTTCACCGCCTTCAGCGCCGCGTAGCCCACGCCAAGACGATCCATCACGCCGGGCCGGAACCCCTCGATGACGATGTCGACATTGGGCACAAGGCGCAGGAACGCGGCCTTGCCGCGCGGGTGCTTGAGGTCCAGCGCCAGGCTGCGCTTGGAGCCATTGGTGGCGGTGAAGGTGGGGTTCTCGCCCTTCGAGAACATGGTGCGCGCGTAGTCGCCGATGCCCGGCTGCTCGATCTTGATGACCTCGGCGCCGAACTGGCGCATCCAGTTCGTCGCCACGGCGCCGGGCAGCAGGCGCGTGCAGTCGAGGATGACGGTCCCTTCGAGCGCTTTCATGCCCGCGCTTTCACCAGGACTTTGTCGACGTAGACGCACACGGGGTCGCCGGTCTGCTTGAGCACCCGCGTCTCCATGGTGACCACGCCCCGGCCCGGACCCTTGGGTTCCTTGGCCAGTACTTTTTTCACGACGTGGATGGTGTCGCCGATGAAGGTGGGGTTCACGAAGCGGAGCTTTTCGACGCCATAGAAGGCGATGATCTCGTCGATGTCGCCCATCTGGATGGTGAGTCCGGTAGAGATGGAGAAGACGAGCGCGCCGTGGGCGATGCGGCGGCCGAAGGGTCCGGCTTTGGCCCATTCCTCGCTCATGTGGAGCTGGTGGAAGTCGCCGGTAAGGCCCGCGAAGTTGACGATGTCGGCCTCGGTCACGGTGCGGGAACGGGTCTGGGTCTCGCGGCCAATCTCGTAGTCCTCGAAGTACACGGCGTCTCCTCTCGAAGCCGTGAATATATCAAACGAGGGGCCGGGGCCGCCGCGTTATACTAACGGCTTATGCGCAAAAAAGTGACCGTAGTCGGCGGCGGCAACGTAGGGGCCAGCGCCGCCCTGAACATCGCCATGAAGGAACTCGCGGATGTCGTTCTGGTGGACATCGCGGAAGGGGTTCCGATGGGCAAGGGCCTCGACATCCTGCAGATGGGGCCGGTGGAAGGCTACGACGTGAACGTCGTGGGCGCCAACGGCTACGAGGAGACCGCGAACTCCGACATCGTCGTGATCACGGCGGGCCTGGCGCGCAAGCCCGGCATGAGCCGTGACGACCTGCTGTTCGCCAACTTCGACGTCGTGAAGAGCTGCACCGAGCAGGTGGTGAAGTACTCGCCCAACGCGATCCTGGTGCTGGTGACGAACCCGCTGGACGCGATGTGCTGGACCGCGCTTAAGGTCTCGAAGTTCTCGAAGAACCGCGTGATCGGCATGGCCGGCGTGCTGGACACCGCGCGCTTCCGGACGTTCCTGGCGCAGCACTTGAAGGTCTCGGTGGAGAGCATCACCGCCGTGGTGCTGGGCGGACACGGCGACACCATGGTGCCGCTGGTGCGCTACTCGAGCGTCGCCGGCATCCCGCTGACCGATCTGATCGAGCCGGACGCCCTCGCCGCGATGGTGGACCGGGCCCGCAACGGCGGCGCGGAGATTGTGAAGTACCTGAAGACGGGCAGCGCCTACTACGCCCCGTCCGCCGCGGCCGTGGAGATGGTCGAGTCGATCCTGAAGGACAAGAAGAAAGTGCTGCCCTGCTCCGTCTATCTCGAAGGCGAGTACGGCTATCAGGACCTCTTCGTCGGCGTGCCGGTGAAGCTCGGCGCCATGGGCATCGAGAAGATCTACGAGATGAAGCTCACCGCCGACGAGAAGGCGATGCTCGACAAGAGCGCGGGTTCGGTGAAGGAAGTCGTCGACCTTATCCGGCCGAAGCTCGGCTAAAGGGGATCCGGAGTGGCTGCACCTGCCGCGGGGCTGGAGAAGCCCCGCATCGACCCGAAGTATTGCCGGTTCCAGCTCACGCTGGCCGAATCCAAGATCCACCGCTGGGGCGTGTACGCCGCGGAGGCGATCCCCCGCGGGCGCAAGGTGATCGAGTACACCGGCGAGCGCATCAACCGGCGCGAGACCAAGAAGCGCGCGAACGAGCGCGAGCTCAATTACCTCTTCACGCTCAGCCCCTACTGGACCGTGGACGGCGGCGCCGGCGGCTCCGGCGCGGAGTTCATCAACCATTCCTGCACGCCCAACTGCCAGGCCCGGATCGTCAAGGACCACATCCTGTACTTCTCGCTGCGGGACATCCGCAAGGGCGAGGAACTGACGGTGGACTACAACTTCGGCGCCGACGAGGAGATGGCCGAGTGCCGGTGCGGGTCCCGCGGCTGCCGCGGAACCATCAACCAGAAGAAGAAGTCCGGCTGATCCGGCGCACGGCGGCGGCTTACTCCCGGGAGGCGACCTGGAAGCGGCTGAGCGTCTCGGCGTAACTGACGACGCCGGAGACCAGCGCCTCGGCGAGCTTCTGGCGGTAATCGCCGCGCTTCAGCAGCGCCTCGTCGGTGGAGTTGGTGAGGAATCCGATCTCGGCCAGGATGGACGGCATGCTGGCGCCGATCAGCACCACGAACGGCGCGCGCTTCACGCCACGGTTGCGCGCCGCGGCGTTGTTCTTTGCGGAGAAGCCGTGCAGGGAGCGCTGCACCCGCGCGGCGAACTCCTCGGACTCGTCGGCCTTGTCGCGCAGCGCGATCTTCTGCAGCAGCTCCCGGAGGTCGCCGACGGACTTGGACGAACCGGCGTTCTCGCGCGCGGCGACTTCCAGCGCGTTGCGGTTGGTGGTGAAGTTCAGGTAGTAGGTTTCGACGCCCGCCACCGAGCGCACCGGCGACGAGTTGGCGTGGATCGACAGGAACAGGTCCGCCTTGTGCTGGTTGGCGATGCGCGTGCGTTCTTCGAGGTGCACGTAGAGGTCCTCGTCGCGCGTGAGGATCACTTCCGCGCCGAGCTGTTCCTCGAGCAGCGCCGCCACGCGCCGCGAGACGTCGAGCACCAGCTCCTTCTCATACAGGCCGCCGGGACTCATGGTGCCGACGTCGTGCCCGCCGTGCCCCGGGTCGATGACGATCTTGCCGATCTTGAGTCCGAGCACCCGGGTCATGGAACGGCCGCCGTTGGTGTTGGGCTTGGCGGACCGGGGTACGGGTCCGGTGAGTTCCGGTTTCGGAGCCACGGGCGCGGGGGCCGGCGGCACCACCGCTTTCGGAGCGATTTCGACGGTTTCCGGGACCTCGGCCGGCGCGGCCTTGGCGATGAGCGCGGGCGCCAGCAGCGCGGGCGCTTTGGGAGACTCGGGCTTCGGGGCCGGGGTCCGGGCAGGTTCCGCGCGCGAGATCTCGGTGACCTTCTCGGGGGCCTTTTCCGGCTTGGCGGCCGGGGGATCTTGCAGCTTCAGCTCCACCATCAGCCGGTCGGGGTTGGTGAGCTGGGAGGAAGTGTAGCTAGCTTTGGCGGCAAGGTCCAGCACGACACGCGTCACGCCGGTCTGGCTTTCGGCGACGCGGATCTGCTTGAGGATGGCGTCGTTGACGGCGATCACCTTCACGCCGCGTTCGGCCGGCCGCGCGCCCCGCAGGTCGAAGAACAGGCGCTCGGGATTCGGCAGGCGGTCGAACTTGTACTGGAATTCGCCGGACACCTCGATGGCGACCCGGGTGACATCGCCGAGCGACCAGAAGCGGATCCCCGAGATCGTAGCGGGAGCCTTGGGCTCGGCGAACGCGGCGTTCGCAGCCAGCAGTGCGGTCAGCGCGATCCAGCGTGTCAGCTTCATCGCTCTTCCATACGCAACGGGCGGTCCCTAGCGGACCGTCTTCAAATGCAATCGTCCCTCAGCGTCGACATGCTGCTCGACACGCACCGGCGGTTCCGGCGGAGGCGCTACCGGCGGCGCCGGGTTCGCCCGCCGGGCGGCGGCGTAGCGTCCGGTGACCTTCGCCACATACTCCCGCGTTTCGCGGTACGGCGGCACCCACTTGTATTTTGCGACAGCCGCGGGCCCCGCGTTGTAGGCGGCCAGGGCCAGCCGGTCGTCGCCATACTGCTCCTGGAGCTGTTTCAGGTAGCGGACCCCGGCCTCGATGTTCTGCTTCGGGTCGAACGAGTTCTTCACGCCCAGGTCCCGCGCGGTGCCGGGCATCAGTTGCATCAGGCCTTCCGCGCCCGCCGAGGAGACGGCATACGGGTTGTAGGCGCTTTCCGCCTCGATGACGGAGTGGACCAGCAGCGGATCGACATTGTGCTTCTCGGCGGCCGCCAGCACCAGCGCCTGCACCTCGGCTTTGCGCTCGCCGGGCGCGGGCTTGTTCGGCTCGACGACGCGCCGCACCAGGCGTCCGGTGCGGGCGTCGGCGCGCACCAGGCTGGCCGCAGCCGGCGGATCGGCGGCGCGGGCCGGGGTGAGCGTAAGCCCCGCGAAAGCGAAGATAAAACACGAGAACATGAATTTGTTCTTTAAGATTATACGTAAAGAACTGTGATTCTCCAATACCTTATCAGCTATCATCGAGCCATGCACGTCGCCGGGTTCGTCCTGGCCGGTGGCGAAAGCCGCCGCATGGGACGAGACAAAGCCCTCTTGGAGCATCTCGGGCAGCCGTGGATCTGCCTGCTGGCGGACCGTGTCCGCGCCGCCGCCGGCAAGGTCACCATCATCGGACCGCCTGACCGGTATGCCGGGCTGGGCTATCCCGTGGAGGGCGACCGGACCCCGGGTCTCGGTCCGCTGGGTGGACTCGCGACTGCTTTGGGGCTCGGCTACGCGCCCTGGAATCTGGTTATCGCCTGTGATTTGTTGCACTTGTCCGAGGAGTTGCTGATCCGGCTGGTGCGCGCTACCGAGACTGCCGACGCCGACTGCGTCGCGGCGGCTTCTCCGGAGCGCGGCGCCGAGCCGCTGTGCGCCGCCTACCACGCCCGCGTGGCTCCGCTGGTGGACCGTCTGCTCGAAAGTAAGCAATTGAAAATGAGGGACTTTCTGGCGCAGATCCGCGTGGCGACCGTGGACGCCGCCGACCCCCGGGAACTTGCTAATGTGAATACGCCGGAGGATTGGGCTAAGCATGCCGTACCAGTCGAGCCACTACGTCGAGTTCCAACACGTTCATAAGACGTTCGACCGCCCCGTTTTGGCCGATGTGAGCTTTCACGTGGATGCGGGGCAGACGCTGGCCATTATTGGGCGCTCCGGGGTGGGGAAGTCCGTAAGTCTAGGACATATCATGGGTTTCCTCAAGCCGGACGAGGGCCGGGTGTGGGTCTCCTACACCGACATCACCGAAGCGCCGGAGGAAGAATTACGGCGGATCCGCAAGAAGGTCACCATGGTGTTCCAGAACGGGGCGCTGTTCGACTCTTTGACCGTGGGCGAGAACATCCTCTTCTCGCTCGAGCTGCGGGACGACTATAACGAACAAAACAAAGAAGATGTAGTCAACGGCCTGCTCTCCATGGTGGGGCTGGCCGAGTACCGGGATGTGTATCCGGCCGAGCTGTCGACGGGGTATCGCCGCGCGGTCGCCATCTCCCGCGCGCTGGCGGCGCAGCCCGAGTGCATCCTCTACGACGAACCGACCACGATGGTGGACCCCATCATGTCGGACCATTTGGGCAACCTGATGCTGCGCCTGAAGCGGCAGCTCCGGCTGACGTCGATTGTTGTCACCCACGACCTGGACCTGATGCGCAAAGTGGCCGACAGCGTCGTGTTCCTCTACGAGGGCAAAGTGGCGTACTTCGGACCGGTCAGCGAGATCGACCAGTGCACGCACCCGCACATCCGGGAGTTCATGGCCATGGACCGCGTCGAGATGTCTTAGCTGCTGCCGAAGACGCGGCGGCGGAGGTCGCGGATGGCGTCCTTGGCCCGTGAAGTCCAGGACGGCTGCACCGGGGCGGGCAGGTTCGACGTCGGCATCATCGACACCGGGACGTCTTCGGGCGGGCGTACGTAAGTCTCTTTGCCGGCCAGCCGCGCGCGGTACCCGTTGAAGGAATACAACCGCCGGACGAGCTTGCCGTTCTCCTCGATGACGATGGAGAATCCGCCCGGCTGCACCTCCACCGGATAGTAGCCTTTCACTTCGCGCAGCGCCATGCCGGATTCGTAGCGATGGCGCTTCGCGTTCCAAACGAAAACGCGCACCGTGTCGAACTCGTAGGGTTCGCGTCCCTGGGCGATGGTGGTCCAGAGCCAGTGCTGGTGGATGTTCTCGCCGTCCTGGATCTGTCCGAGCGAGAAGTAGGACGTAATGCGGGCGCCCGCGGCGAAGCCGAGCACGCGGTCGGGCAGCATCATGTTCAGCATGCGGAACAAGACCCAGCCAGACTTGCCGTCGGCGGTGCGGATGAGCGTCCAGTCCTCCATGGCAGGAGTGACGGGGGCCGCAGGCTCGGCCGGCTTCTCGGGGGGAGGCTCCGGCTCCGGCGCGGCGGACTTGGACAGTTCCTGCCACTCCGCGGGAGGCCGGGGCACGTGCGGCGTGGGACCCAGGGGCTCGACCGGGGCGCGGCGTCCCCGGCGCCGGCGGGAGGGAGCGGCCTTCGCGGCGGTCTTGGGAGCAGGCGGCAGCAGTTCCTGCCGGGGACGTTGGAAGCGCGGCATCAGCAGGTGCCCGACCAGGTCCACGGTGCTGTTTTCGGGAAGCTGCAGGACGCTCGGGGAGACGCGGCTCGGAGTCACGTGCACGTTGAGCACGTCGTAAATGATGGCCTTGCCCTGCGACGGGACCTTGCGGGCCCGCTCGCGGAGGGCGTTGTACTCGGCCATTTCGCGGGGGGTGATGAGCTGGTAGCCGTCGGTCCAGCCCTCGGTGCCGGTGGCGGTGCGGATCTTGACGAAGCGGCGGCGCGCGCCCAGCAGGTCCACGCGGTCGCCGTGCTGGAGCGTGGCCACTACGGGGGCGCGGGGCAGCAGTTCCTTGCGGACGGTCACCGTGCCGGCGCCGACGTAGGCGACGCCGAGGGACGGCTCGAGGTCCGGATCGGCGCAACCCGCCAGCAGCAGGAACAGCAGTACGGTGGCCGGGCGGGAGCGCATTTCGGAACGAGCCTACAAGACGTAGTCTAGTAGACAGATGGCTCCGAGCGAAACAGCAACGCCCTATTACTGCCCCCGCTGCCATGCGGCGGTGGAGGATCCGCTGGTGTGCGGCGACTGCGCGTCAGTGATCTGCCGGAAGTGCGGGACGCCGCTGGAGCGGGCGGATGAGTTGGGGATCGGGTAGCGGAGGTCACCGCAGCGGTACCGCCGCCGGGCGCCCGAGACGGATGGCTAACCAGGCGCCGAGCACGATATCGATCGTGCCGCAGAAACCCGGCCACCAAACGGGCATGCCCGGGTTCGAGACAAGCTGGTGGTGGACGAAGAAATCGAACAGCCCATGTCCGGCGATGCCGGCGGCGGCCAGCCACAGGCTCCTCTTGGAAGCCGAGCCAGGCCAGGATCGCGAACAGCAGCCCCACCGCGATCTCCGTCCCCAACACCCGCGAGTACGGCGCGCCCATCACCGCGAACAGCGCATAGTAGGACGCAATCACGATCAGCACCGTCGGGTAGAAGGCGCGGTCCCGGTCGAAGCCGCTGGTTGCCGCAAAACCGGCCACGGCCGCGCCCAGGATCACGCCCACGAGGTACTCCATCGCTCTCCTCCTCATCGCCCAGGATGTTGGCTGCCCCTCAGGTTAACCCGCGGGTCCGGCTGGGCGCTGTCTGCGACGGACGCCTTCTCGGAGCATCCTACGGGCTACCGGCGGCCCGCGAAGGGCGCTTCCACTCAATCCACTACAATGACCGAGTGTCCGAGTTCCGGCACACCAGCCGCGTGGCTCCCTGGTGGATGTGCGCCATCATGCTCGCCATCACGGTCTTCTTCGGCTGGGTCATCAGCACTTCGTTGGGCAAGGCGCCATCGCCAGGCGTGTTCAGCCACATCCTCATTCCCGCCTATGCGGTCTGGCTCTATTGGGTGCTGGCGGGGCTGCTGAACACCGAATCGCTCCACGTTACGCGCGATGGAGTTGTCATCGGGAGGGGGCCCGTGCCTCTGCAACCGGGCGAGACCATGGAACGCGATCAAATCGCCTTCTGCTCGTACTTCAGTCTCAATACCGGACCAGACAACGGCGACGAGCCCGTGGTAGTCGGCCACGTCGTCGGACTCGAAACCAAGAGCGGCCGGCAACTGAACCTTCTGGATTCCCTCCCGGACGCGCAGGCGGCCCGCGCCACCGCCGAGCGCATCGCCAGCGTCCTGAACGAAGCGCATCCCGAGCGGCCGATTCCGGCGCGCCTCCAAACCCAACCCCGCGACGATCCCGCCGACACGCGCCGCACCTGGCTCTGGGTAGGAGTCTGGGCAGCGGCTTTCGCCGCCGGCGTAGCCTGGGAGATCGCCTACCGATGGAGGCTGTGAAGAGAGGCGGCTTGATTCCAATTGGAACTTGCTCCGGTCGCCGCCGAACCGGAGGTCGCGGGCGCCGAAGAACATACCGAGCATACCTAGCAGGGTCGCTTTACGCCAGCCGAGACATCGTTAGCTATTCGGTTGAGAGCTCATGAACGCCCGGTTTCGGACTCGTCATGCTTCGTGCGGTGCCTCCAGACTTGTTGCGAGAATCTAATTATGGAAGCCCGAGAGGCCGTGATTGGCGCCGCGACTTTGATGCTCGCAGCTTGGGGCCTTGGCGCGCAGGTGAGTGTGGACGCAAACGAGATCGACCAGGTCGTGATCGCGAAGCTTCGGGCCCAGTTTGGAATCAACGCCAAGGTCATCACCCGTGTGGATCTGACGCAGCCGTTTCGGACGAAATCCCGCTGGACCTTCGTTGTGGCCAAACAGCCCGACGAGGAGAGTAGCGTCGTGGACGGAACGGGAGAGCGGGTCGGGGCAGTGCGCTTTTGCTTCATCGAGAACGGGCAGCCGGACTGCTCCGCGGATTTGTTCCGGACCAGACATCGGGAGGAGGAGGTCGTCCTTTCGGATGGGGAGTCGCCGTTCTACGAGTTCCTTGGGGGCGGCGTCGTGTATTCGGGTCCCGGGAGAACGCGTCCGCTGCTGCTCGTGAAAGGTTGCTCCAATCGCGGAGCGACCGGAAACTGCGGAGTGTCGACGTCCCTGTTTGATTATGATCGCAAGGCAGAGAGGTTTCGCATCGTTTTCTTCAACGTAATGGGAAGAAACAACAATCAGGAGGCGCGATTCGTTGAGAGCGGTCCAATACTTGGCAGTGTAGTTGTCGCCTATCCTACAGACGATGCACCCTTTACGTACTTCGTGGAGGTTTACAAGCGAGCCTCCGGCGGCGACTATTCGCGGGTGCTGAAGTATCGCGGGAAAACTGGTTACGGCGATGGCAATCCGCTCGCGGTCATCGATTCAGAAATGCCAGAGACCCTTCGGCGGCTAGGTCTTTGGCGCCCGGGTGATCCCTTGCCCGTTCCGCCACGGATGCCCAGAGGATGCACCCTCGTGCTGCGAAAGGGCGTCGAGTGGTGTGAGCCGCGTTAGTGCCGTGGGAGAAACGGACCCAAATCGGATCCCCCAGCCACTTGTTAGCACTACTGTCTAGCCCGCAGGGCTGTGCAGGGCCCGCGGCACCGGCTCTGCCCGCCCGGGCCGGCACTGCCCGGCCCTACCGTCGACCCGCAAAGAACCGCTGGAGCAGTTCCGTACATTCGGCCGCGAGCGCGCCTTCGGTGACCTCCACCCGGTGGTTCAGCAGGTCGGAGTCGACCACTTGGAACTTGCTGCGCACGCCGCCGAAGCGGAGGTCCCGGGCGCCGAAGACCAGGCGATCGATCCGGGCGTGGACGATGGCGCCGGCGCACATGACGCAGGGCTCCAGGGTAACGTACAGCGTACAGCCGGATAAGCGGTAATTATTCAATGACTTAGCGGCGGCGCGCAGGGCCAGGATCTCGGCATGGGCGGTGGGGTCGCCGGTGGCGATCGGCGCATTGAATCCCTCACCGGCGATGCGGCCGCCGCAGACCACCACGGCGCCGACCGGGACCTCGCCGCGCGCCTCCGCCTCGCGAGCCAGTTCCAGCGCCCGTCGCAAATACATTTCATCCGAGACCGAACGCTGTTCATCCATCGAAAGCGGGCGTTCGCCGATGAAGGCTGCCCGGACCGTTCCGCTCCCCTAGAATACTAATATGCTGCGTCACATTCCGCTGATCTGGAAGAACGCCGTCCGGAACCGCCGGCGGAGCCTGCTGACCATCGCGTCGATCGCTGCGTCGTTCGCCCTGCTGGGGACGCTCGCGGCGATGTACCGCGCGCTGTTCTGGAGCGATCCCGTCCCCGGGCAGGAACTGCGGGTGATGACCCGGCACCGGGTGTCGCTGACGCAGTCGATGCCGGTGAGCTACGAGCAGAAGATCCGGGCCGTGCCGGGCGTCCAGGCCATAACGATCCTGAACTGGTTCGGCGGGACCTACAAGGACGAGCAGGTGGACCGGACGAACATGTTCGCGCGGTTCTCCACGGATCCGAAGAACTTCTTCGACGTGCGTCCGGACATCGTGATCAGCGAGGAAGCAAAGCAGGCGTTCCTGCGGGACCGGCGCGGCGCAATCGCCGCCGTCGAGCTCGCCAACAAGAAGGGCTGGAAGATCGGCGAGCGGATCAACCTGACCGGCGACATCTGGCCGGTGAACCTGGAGCTCATTCTGGTGGGGACCTTCGTCGACAAGGCCGACCGGGAGTCGATGTACTTCAACCACGAGTACATTCGCGAGGCGCTGGGCGCGCGGAGCGGGCGGCGGGACACCGTGGGCTTGTTCTGGATGCGGGCGGACGCGGCGGAAAGCGTGCCGAAGATCGCCAAGGCGGTGGACGATATGTTCGCGAACTCGCCGGCGCAGACGCGGACGGAGTCCGAGCAGGCTTTCGGGCTGGCGTTCGTGGCGTTTCTCGGCAACGTGAAGCTGTTCCTGGCGGCGATCTGCGGGGCGATTACGTTCACGATCCTGCTGGTGACCGGGAACACGATGGCGATGAGCGTCCGGGAGCGGCGGCGCGACGTCGGGATCCTGAAGACGCTGGGCTACACGCCGGGCGCGATCCTGGGCATGATCCTCGGGGAGGCGGCGGTGATCTCGCTGATCGGCGGGGCGATCGGGCTGGGCCTCGCGAACGGGATCGCCTGGGTGGTGCGGCAGGGCCCCGCGATCTTCGCGCAGTTGTCGCAGGTGGCGATCACGCCGTCGGTGGCGGCGGCGGGCCTGGCGGCCGCCGTATTGATCGGTGTCGCGAGTTCGTTCTTGCCGGCGTTCAACGCTTCGCGGACGCCGATCCTGACGGCCCTGAAGGCCACGGATTGAAGTCATGAAGATCCCGTTCTCTTACAACGTGCGGAACCTGGTGGTCCGCAAGACGACAACGGTGATGACCGCGCTGGGCATCGCCTTGACGGTGGCGGTGCTGCTGGCGGTGCTGGCGCTCGTGGATGGCCTGCGCAGCTCACTGCGGAACTCGGGGAACCCGCGCAACATTCTGGTGATGCGCAAGGGCGCGACGGCGGAGCTGTCGAGCGGGGTGACGCGGCAGGCCTACCAGGACATCAAGTTCAAGCCCGGGGTCGCCAAGGGCGGCGACGGACAGCCGCTGGCGTCGCTGGAGATCATCACCGTGATCAACCTGCCCAGCGTCGATTCGGACGCCGGCATGAACGTCACCACGCGCGGGCTGCTGCCGGCGGGCTTCGAGATCCGGAACCTGAAGATCGTCGAAGGGCGGGCGTTCCAGCCCGGCCAGCGGGAGCTGGTGGTCGGGCGGTCAATCGCCAAGCGGTATCCGGACGCGCGGCTGGGCGGCAAGCTCAAGTTCGGCAAGGGCGAGTGGTCGATCGTCGGCGTGGCGGACGGCGGGGGCGGCCCCATCGACAGCGAGATCCTGGGTGACCTGAACCAGGTGGCGAGCGACCTGAACCGGCTGGAGGGGCTGAGCACCATCTGGGTCCGGGCCGACGATGAAGCCACGGCGCAGGCGCTGGTGAATTCGATCAACGAGGATGTGAAGCTGACGGCGCAGGCCAAAACCGAACTCGAATACCTGGAGGCGCAGACCAACTCGGCGCAGCCGATTCAGTTCATCGGCGTGTTCGTGGCCGTGATCATGGCCGTGGGGTCGAGCTTCGCGGCGATGAACACGATGTACGCGGCGGTTTCGCGGCGGGCGAAGGAGATCGGAACGCTGCGGGTGCTCGGCTTTTCGAAAGGGTCCATTCTGACCAGCTTCTTCCTGGAGTCGATCGCGCTGTCGCTGCTCGGCGGGCTGCTGGGTTGCCTCTTGGCGCTGCCGCTGAACGGGATCACGACGGGCGTGGGCAATTCGGTGACCTTCAGCGAGATCGCGTTCAACTTCCGGGTGAGCCCGGCGACCATGGCGGTGGGAGTGGCGTTTGCGGTGGCGATGGGCGCGCTGGGCGGGCTGTTTCCGGCTCGGTCGGCCGCGCGCAAGGAGATTTTGACGGCTTTGCGGGAAATCTAAGCATGGCGGAACTGAGCAAACTGCGGATCGACCGGTCGAAGAAGCGGCGCGAGGGCCCCTCGCGCTGGGCGACCGCGTGGATCCTGGGCGGCATCGGACTTTTTCTTCTCTTCGGCGCGTACCGGCTGTGGAGCCGGTGGAATGCGCCGGTGGAAGTGGAGACGGCGCGGGTGCGGGCGATCACGGCGGAGGCCGCGGCGGCCGAGGGATCGGTGATCCTGAACGCGACCGGCTACATCATCGCCGCGCACAAGATCCAGCTCGCTTCGAAGGTGGTCGGCAAGGTGGATTGGATCGGCGTGGAGAAGGGTGATCGCGTGCAAAAAGGACAGGTCCTGGTGCGCCTGGAGGACGCCGAGTACCGGGCGCAGGTGCAGCAAGGGCGCGGCAACGTCGCCACGCTCGAAGCCCGGCTGCAGGAGGCGCTGAACGGCAGCCGCCCGGAGGAGATCCAGCGCGCGAAGGCGGATCTCGAGACCGGGCTGGCGGACCTGACCAACGCGAAGGTCAACCTGGAGCGCAATGCCGGTCTCGTCAAGGAAGGGGTCTTCTCGAAACAGGCGCTGGACGACGCGAAGGCCCGCTATGACAACGCGCTGGCGCGTGTCGAGTCCCTCAAGAAGACCTACGAGTTGGCGAAGCTCGGCCCCCGCCAGGAACAGATCGCCGCGCTGCGCGGACAGCTGGAGCAGTCCAAGGGGCAGCTCGCGTTCTTTGAGACGCAGCTCGACAACACGATTATCCGCGCGCCGGTGGCGGGGACGATCCTGGAGCGCAACGTCGAGAAGGGTGAGTTTGTGACCACCGGCTTCGTCGGCGACCGCGGAGCCAAGGGCTACGTGGTGTCGCTTGCCGATCTGAACGATCTGCAGGTGGAACTCGACATCAACCAGAACGATTTCGCGAAGCTGGGCCCCAAGCAGAAGGGGGCCATCACCACCGACGCCTACCCGGACCGCAAGTACGAAGGCTACATCTACGAGGTGTCGCCCGAGGCGAACCGCCAAAAAGCGACCGTGCAGGTGAAGGTGAAGGTCGTGAACCCGGACGCGTTCCTGCGGCCCGAGATGAACGCGAGCGTCGCGTTCCTGGCCGAGGCCAAGCCCCAGGAGACCACGGCCGCGCCCGCCAAGCCGACCATCGTCGTCCCGGCGAGCGCGGTCAAGGACGGCAACGTGTTCGTCCTGGTGAACGGCAAGGCCCTCCGCAAGAAGGTGAAGACGGGACCGGCGCAGGCCAATGGCGTGCGAATCGACGAGGGGCTGATCGGCGGCGAGGACCTGATCCTGGGTCCGCCGGCGGAACTGAAGGACGGCGACAAGGTCGCGGTGAAGAAAGGGTAGCCGATGAGCGACGTGGTGATCCGGACGAAGAACCTGACCAAGGAGTACGTGCGCGACGAGTACCATGTCTTCGCGCTCAAGGAAGCCAACATCGAGATCCAGAAGGGCGAGTTCGTCGCGCTGATGGGGCCGTCGGGGTCCGGCAAGTCGACGCTGCTGCACCTGATCGCCGCCATGGACCGGGCCACTTCCGGCGAAATCGAGGTGCTGGGCGAGGATCTGCGGAGCCTCACGGACTCCGAGATCGCGGCCTGGCGGAACGCGCACATCGGCTTCGTCTTTCAGTCGTTCAACCTGCTGCCGGTGCTCAACGCCATCGAGAACGTGGAACTGCCGCTGAACCTGACGGGGCTCAAGAAGCAGGAGCGTCTGGATCACGCGAAGAACGCGCTGGAACTGGTCGGCCTGGGCGACCGCCTGACGCACCTGCCGCGGCAGCTTTCGGGCGGCCAGGAGCAGCGCGTGGCAATCGCGCGCGCGATCGTGACGGACCCGGATCTGATCCTGGCCGACGAGCCCACGGGCAACCTGGACGCCACGTCGGCGAACGAAGTGCTGACCATGCTGTCCCGGCTCAATAAGGAATTCGGCAAGACGATCATCATGGTGACGCACGATCCGCACGCGGCGCGCTTCGCCTCGAAGGTCCGGCACCTGGAAAAGGGCGAACTGCTGCCCGAAGGGCAGGTGCCGGCGGATTGGGCGCTGCCGGCGGGACGCTCCGCCTAGGCAATCCGTCTGAACCGCCCGCCGCAGGCGTAGACTTCTAAAGATGCTCGAGAACGTCTGCCGGACCCGGCGCCACACCACTTTCTATTACTCGGCGGGACCCGCCGGCGGCACGCCCGTGATCTTCGTGCACGGCTGGCCGGAACTTGCCTACTCCTGGCGGCACCAGTTGCCGGTCTTCGGCGCGCTCGGCTTCCGCGCTATCGCCCCGGACATGCGCGGCTACGGACGGTCCTCGATTCCCGCCCGGCATGAGGAATACGCGCTCGAGCACGCCGTCGCCGACATGCTCGAGTTGCTCGATCACCTGGGCGCCGAAAAGGCGGTCTGGGTCGGGCACGACTGGGGCGCCCCCGTAGTGTGGTCGCTCGCGCAGCACCACGCCGCGCGGTGCCACGCCGTCGCGAACCTCTGCGCGCCGTACATGCCGGCTGGTTTCGGCCGCGAGTCCTCGCTGCCCCATGTCCGGCGTGAGATCTACCCTGAGGACCGCTTCCCGGCGGGCCAGTGGGAGTACTTCCTCTTCCACCGGGATCATTTCGACGAGTGCGTCGCCGCGTTCGAGGCAAACGTCCGCAACGCGGTGCGGACTCTGTTCCGCGCCGGCGACCCGGCGCATATGGAGAAACCGTCGCCGACCGCCTTCACCCGCCTCCGCGGCGGCTTCTTCGGACCCGGCAGCGCGCCCGCGCCGCCGCTGCCCCGCGACCCCGCGGTGCTCACCGAAGAAGACGAGCACCGCTACGCCGCCGCGCTCGAACGCGGCGGATTCTCCGGACCGAACAGTTGGTACGTCAACGAGGACGCCAACCTCGCCTATGCCCGCCGCGCTCCCGGCGGCGCGCGACTCGCCATGCCGGTTCTGTTCCTGCACGCCGCTTACGATGCCGTCTGCGACACGGCGGCGTCGACCATGGCGCAGCCGATGCGGGACCACTGCGCGCGGCTGACGGAGGTGACCGTGAAGTCCGGGCACTGGATGGCGCAGGAGAAGCCTCAGGAGGTCAACGCGGCCCTGGCGCGGTGGCTGGCGGCCGCGGTCCCGGCGGCGTGGCGCGCCTGATGGTCCGGGATACCGCCAGATCCCAGGAACCTTTTCCGGGCTTCCGGTGTCCAATCGGGCAGGCGTAGAATATAAGGAAGCGAGCGCACCCGTGGCGGACTCCACCTTCGGCTTCGCGTTTGAATCGGCGGTCTCACAAGATACCGCCCGGGAAGAGGACTCCGCCCTCGTCGGCGGCCTAAGGTCCGGCGAGGATTGGGCTTACGAAGCCCTGATCCAGCGCTACCAGCAACCGATCTACAGCCTGGTATACCGCCTGATGGACGATCCGAGCGAGGCCTCGGATGTCGTCCAGGAAGTTTTTCTCAAGGTGTTTCGCAGCATCGGGAGCTTCCGCGGACAGTCGAGTTTGAAGACCTGGACCTACCGGATCGCGGTGAACGAAGCGCACAATCACCGGCGGTGGTTCGGGCGGCACCGGCGCAAGGAAGTCGGGCTGGCGGCGGACGAGGACGCGGGCTACCAGGATCTGACCGTGGATCCCGGGGCCAGCCCGTTCCAGGCGGCCGCGACGGCCGAGACGCTGAGCATCATCGAAGAGGAACTGGGACGGCTGAACGAGTCGTTCCGGGCCGTGGTGGTGCTGCGCGACATGCAGGATCTCGAATACGAAGAGATCGCGCAGGTGTTGGAGATCTCGCTGGGAACGGTCAAATCCCGGCTGGTGCGTGGCAGAGAGGCCCTCCGGAGGCGTCTGGAGGAGCGGATGGGAGCGTCGGCCCGGCTGCAGTTTGTGCCGGCCGCGGCCGAATAGCCTATGAAGATGAACTTCGAGGAACGCGATCTGCGAAAGGAACTGGCGAGACTGCCGGCGCCGCAAGCGCCGGAGAGGCTCGGGGTGGCGCTGCGGGTGATCGCTTCCCGCGAGGCCCAGCGGCGGCGGGAGCGGCAGAGCTGGCAGCAGCGGGCGGCGCTGGCGTGGAACCGGATGGGATTCCTGGCCCGGACCATGATGCGGCCCCTGGCGGTACCGGCCTTCGGCGGCCTGAGCACCGCGGTGATGGTGTTCAGCATCTTCGTGCCGAACCTGGCGCTGCCGCGGCCGTCCTCCGACGTGCCGACCATGCTGACCACGGAAGCTTCGGTGAAGGGCCTGGGCCTGGCGCCCGGCGCCTACACCGGCGACGCGGACCTGGTGCTCGACCTGGTGATTGACGAACAGGGCCGCATGCTCGACTACCACGTGGTGAGCGGGCACACCACCCTGAAGGACCCCAGTGTCCGCAGGTTGCTGGAGAATAACCTGCTGTTCACCAGCTTCAACCCGGGCACGTCCTTCGGCCAGCCGGCGCCGTCCAAGATCCGCCTGTCGCTCAAGACCAGCCGGATCGAAGTGCGGGGCTGACGCTCTGGGCCGCCGCCTCGGACAGCACTTCCTGCAAAGCCGTTCCGCGCTGGAGCGCATTGCCGCGCTGGCCTGCGGGGAAGACACCGCGCCGCTGGTGGTCGAAATCGGCCCCGGGCGCGGCGCGCTCACGTCGGTATTGCTGGAAAAGGCTGCGCGCGTGGTGGCCATCGAAGTCGATCCCGTGCTGATCGAGTACCTCCGTCAGAAGTACCGCGAGGAGATCCACGCCGGCCGGCTGGAACTGGTCGCCTCCGACGTGCTGAAGGCGGACTTGGGGACGTGGGGTCCGGCGGCGATCGCGGGGAACCTGCCCTACTACATCACCTCGCCGATTCTGGAGCGCGTCTTCGCGGCGCCGGGCTGGGTCCGCGCGGTGTTCCTGATGCAGAAAGAAGTGGCGGAGCGGATCGCCGCGCGGCCGGGCTCGCGGGACTACGGCTATCTGTCGGTGCTCGCCCAGGCGCATGCGGAAGTGAAGCTGTGCTTTACCGTGCCGCCGGGCGCGTTCCGGCCGCCTCCGAAGGTGGAAAGCGCGGTGGTGGCGTTCGCGCCGCGCCCGGAGCGGCCGGAGCCCGGGCTGCTTGAGTTCGCCGGCTGGTGCTTCGCGCACAAACGGAAGACGCTGCGGAACAACCTGGCGGAGCATTTCGACCGGACCGCGCTGGCCGCCATCCCCGAGACCGGCAAGCGCGCGGAGCAACTGTCGATCGCCGAACTCGCGGCGTTGCGCGCGCGGCTGCTATCCTAGAATTTCCATGCACAGAGTGAGGTTTGCGCCGTCGCCGACGGGCTATTTGCATATCGGCAGTGCGCGCACGTTCATCTTCAACTGGCTCTTCGCCCGCCGCAACGGCGGCACGATGATCCTGCGCATCGACGACACGGACACCGACCGCAACACCGAGGCGTCCCTGAACTCGATCTACGAGGGGTTGCACTGGCTGGGGCTCCCGTGGGACGAGTTCTACCGGCAGTCCGACCGCGGCGAACTGCACCGCAGGATCGCGTGGGAGATCTTCGCCCGGGGGCACGCTTACCGCGACTTCACGCCCGCCGCGACCGACCTGGAGGATAAGGACAAAGCCCGCGAAGGCTCCTGGCTCTGCAATCCCGGCGCGCGCGAGATGTCCGCCGCGGAAAGCGACCGCCGCGCCGCCGCGGGGGAACCGTTCGTACTGCGCTTCCGCGTGCCGCGGGATCCGGTGCGCGACGTCACCTTCGAAGACGCGGTCTACGGCACGCAGGTGAAGTCCACCGCCGACATCGAGGACTTCGCGCTGCTCCGTTCCAACGGCGCGCCGACCTATCACATGGCGTCCTGCGCCGACGACATCGACCTGCGCATCACCGACATCATCCGCGGCCAGGATCACCTTTCGAACACCTACAAGCACGTGCTGATCTTCGAGGCGGCCGGCGCCCGCGCGCCGCAATTCGCGCACCTGCCGCTGCTGGTCGCCCCGGACGGCGCGAAGCTCTCCAAGCGCAAGCACGGCCCGGTAGTGAGCGTGCTGACCTACCGCGACGCCGGCTTCCTGCCGCGCGCCTACATCAATTTCCTGTGCCTGCTCGGCTGGTCGCCCAAGGACGACCGCGAGGTGATGCCGCTCGAGGACCTGACGGCGGCATTCTCGCTCGGCGGCGTCAACCGCTCGAACGCCGTCGTAAACTTCAGCGACGCCGATCCCTTCGATCCGAAAGCGTTGTGGTTGAACGGCGAGCACCTGCGCGCCTTGCCGGTGGACGACCTGGCGGCGCAGTTGCGGCCGTTCCTGGAAGCCGCGGGATTCGCGGTGACGGACGAAAAGGTGCGCGCGGTGACGCCGCTGGTCCGCGAGCGCATCCGCCTGCTGGGCGAGGTGGTCCCCGTGGCGGACTTCTTCTTCGTCGAGACGCTGGCGCCGTACGATCCCGCCGAGCTGATTCCGCAGAAGGGCGACGCCGCGCTGGCGCAGCGGGCGCTCGCGAAGGCGCGCGAGACCCTCGCGGCCGCCGACTTCTCGCACGCCGGCCTCGAAACCGCCCTCCGCGCGGCGGCCGAAGAACTCAAAATCAAGACCGGGCAGATGTTCCAGCCGATCCGCGTCGCCGTGTGCGGGCGCAAGAATGCGCCGCCGCTGTTCGAGACGCTCGAGGTGCTCGGCCGCGCGGCGTGCCTCGCGCGGATCGAAGCCGCGCTGGCCCTGCTCGGCGCGCCCAAGGAAACGACAAGAACATGAGCGATCCGATCGAGACGCCGCCGGCCAGCGCCCCGGCGCCCTCCAACTTCATCCGCGACATCATCCGCCAGGACCTCCAGACCGGCAAGTATCAGGGCCGCGTCCACACGCGCTTCCCGCCGGAACCGAACGGCTATCTGCACATCGGTCACGCCAAGTCCATCAGCCTGAACTTCGGGCTGGCCGCCGAGTTCGGCGGCCAGTGCAACCTGCGCTTCGACGACACGAATCCGTCGAAGGAGGAGACCGAGTACGTCGAGTCGATCATCGAAGACGTCCACTGGCTCGGCGGAGATTTCGCCGATCGCATTTACTACGCTTCGGATTACTTCGGCCAGCTCTACGCCTGGGCCGAGCAGTTGATCGAAAAGGGCAAGGCCTACGTCTGCGACCTCACCGCCGACGAGATCCGCCGCACGCGCGGCACCCTTACCGAACCGGGCCAGGAGAGCCCGTACCGCAACCGCAGCGTCGCCGAGAACCTGGACCTCTTCCGCCGCATGCGCGCCGGCGAGTTCCCCGACGGCTCGCGCACGCTGCGCGCGAAAATCGACATGGCGTCGGCCAACCTGAACCTGCGGGATCCCGTGATGTACCGGATCCTCAACATGCCGCACCACCGCACGGGTGACGCCTGGTGCATCTACCCGATGTACGACTTCGCGCACGGGCAGTCCGACTCGATCGAGCGCATTACGCACTCGATCTGCACGCTGGAGTTCGAAGACCACCGCCCGCTCTACGACTGGTACGTCGAGGAACTCGGCATCTACCACCCGCAGCAGATCGAATTCGACCGGCTGAACCTGAACTACACCGTGCTCAGCAAGCGCAAGCTGCTGGCGCTGGTGCAGAACGGGCACGTCAGCGGGTGGGACGACCCGCGCATGCCGACCATCTGCGGCCTGCGGCGCCGCGGCTACACGCCAGAGGCGATCCGCGCGTTCTGCGGGCGCATCGGCGTCTCGAAAACGAACGGTATCACGGAGCTGTCCCTGCTCGAGTATTTCGTGCGGGACGACCTGAACCGCCATGCGGCCCGCGTCATGGCCGTGCTGCAGCCTTTGCGCGTCGTCATCGAGAACTACCCGGACGGCCTCGTCGAGGAGATGGAGGCGGTGAACAACCCCGAGGACCCCGCGGCCGGCACGCGCCGGGTGCCGTTCTCGAAGGTGCTCTACATCGAACAGGACGACTTCCGAGAGGATCCGCCGAAACAGTTCTTCCGGCTCGCGCCCGGCCGCGAGGTCCGGTTGCGCTACGGCTACCTGGTCACCTGCACGGGCGTGGTAAAGGACGATGCCGGCAACGTCGTCGAGCTGCGCTGTACTTACGATCCGGCGACGCGCGGGGGCAACACGCCGGACGGCCGCAAGGTGAAATCGACCATCCACTGGGTGTCGGCGGCGCATGCGGTGGAGGCTGAGGTCCGGCTCTACGACACCTTGTTCCGCGTCGAGAACCCCAACGACGTCCCCGAGGGGCAGGACTTCACGGTGCACCTGAATCCGCATTCCCTGGAAGTCGTGACGGGCGCCAAACTGGAGCCCGGACTGCGCGGCGTCGCCCCCGGCGCGCGCTTCCAGTTCGAACGGCTGGGTTACTTCGTCGCCGATCGCGACGGGACGCCGGAGCGCCCGGTTTTCAACCGCACCGTGGGTCTGCGCGACACCTGGGCGAAGATCGAGGCGAAGTCGGACACGGGGGCGAAGAAGAAGTAGATGCTGATCCTCGGCCTCGGTGGCTTGCTCGGCGACGCCGCGTGCGCGGCGCTGGTGGACGGCGAGACGATCGCCGCCGTGGAAGAACAGAAGCTGACGCGCGGGGCGCGCGGGGGCCGCCTGCCGGAGGCGGCGATCACGGAATGCCTGCGTCTGGCCGGCGCCAGTGCTTCCGGCGTGGATTGCGTCGCCGTGGCGCGGCCCTTCACCAGCGGCCTGGAATCGCTGACGTACGTCGCACTGCGGGCGATGTTCCCGCAGGCGCGGGTGATCGTGGTGGAGCACCACGCCGCGCACGCGGCCTCCGCCTATTACGCTTCGCCCTTCTCCGAAGCCGCGGTGCTGACGCTCGACCACGCGGGCGACTTCCGCTGCGGCGCGCGCTGGCAGGCGCACGGCAACGCGCTGCACATCGATCACGAGTGGTATTACCCCGATTCCGTCGGCCGCCTGTACGGCGCCGTCACCGAATTGCTCGGCTTCCACGCGCGCAGCGAGGAGCATAAGGTCCAGTGGATGTCCGCGGCGGGGGACGCCCGTTTCGTGGACCTCTTCCGCGAAGTGCTGGACGCCGACGGACGCCTGGAGCCGTCGTATTTCGACCGCAACCGCGCGGCGGCGGGCGGTTTCAGCGCCCGGTTCTACCGCGCGCTCGGCCTCGCGGACGGCGCGGCCGTCCCCAAGGGAATGGCGGAGCACGTCGCCGCCGGCGTACAGCGCGTGGTGGAACAGCGCGTCGCCGAGATGGCGGGCGAAACGCCGCACCTGTGCGTGGCGGGCGGCGTCTTCTTCAACGCGCTGCTGGTGCAGGCCCTTGAGCGCTCCGGACGGCGCGTGTTCGTGCAGCCCGCGGCCGGCAATGCCGGCACCGCGATCGGCGCCGCGATGCATGCCTGGCACCAGTCCTACCGGCGCGAGCCGCGGGCGCGGATGAGCGGCATGCTGCTCGGTCCCGAGTTCGACGCCGAGGCGATCAAGCAGGTCCTCGACAACTGCAAGCTCCCCTACAAGTTCCTCAGCGGCTCGGACGAACTCGTCACCCAGGCCGTGGAACTGCTCGGCGACCACCAGATCGTCGCCTGGATGCAGGGCCGCATGGAATTCGGCCCGCGGGCGCTCGGCAACCGCAGCATCCTGGCCTCGCCGCTGAATCCCTACTCCACCGAGAACCTCAACCTGTTCATCAAGCACCGGGAGCCGTTCCGCAAGTTCGCCGCGTCGGTGCCGGCGGAGTCGGCCGCCGAGTATTTCGAGACGGGAGAGAACGCCCGGTCGCTTGCGACGGTGGGCCGGGTGCGGGAAGCGCACCGGAAAACGTTCGAGAGCGCCATTCTGGGCGCGGACCTGGTGCGGGTGCATACCGTGGAGCGCGGCGACAACCCCCTGTACCATCGCTTGCTGCTCGAGGCGGGGAAGCGCACGGGGCTGCCGGTGCTCTACAACACCAGCTTCAACCTCTTCGGGGATCCCCTGGTGTGCTCGCCGCGGGACGCTGTGCGTAGTTTTTACTCGTCGGGGATCGACGCCCTGTTCGTGGGCAATTTCTTGATGACGAAGTGACCCGGCGGCTACTCGTCGCCCAGGATATCGAGCGCGCCCTGCAATTCGCTGCGCGTATGGCCATCGCCGGTGCGCGTAGTGACGGCGATGCCCTGCCGGTAGAGGCTCCGCGCCTGGTCCAGTTCTCCCAGCTTCTCGAGCGTTTGGCCGCCATGAAAGTACGCTGCCGCGTAGTCCGGGTTGTGCTCGAGCAGGGCGCGGAACGCGACGACCGCGCCGGGCAGGTCGCCGGTGTTGACCAGTTCCATGGCGAGCCCGTAGCGCGCGAAAGTGTTGCCGGGGTCCTGGGCGAGCATCTGCTCGAGAAGGGCTTTACGGTCCATATGCTCTATGATGAGGCAAAATGGCCTGTCCGTACTTCGTGCCTGGGGAACCGTTGGGCGAGGAGCGCTGGATCCAGCCGCCGCGCACGCCGCTCGGCGGACTGCACCGGGGTGCATGCGCCGCGGATCCCGAAACCGAAATCCCCGCCGCGGCGATCGAAGAGCTGTGCAACTGGGGCTACGTCCGCGGCCGGTGCGCGCGCTTCCCGGCGGAGGCACCCGTGGACGCCCTGCGCCTCACGCTGCTCAAAGAAGACTCCGCGGTCCGGCTGGTGTGGATCGAGGAAGCGGACCACCGTCCGCTCGCGCACGGCGACTGGACACCCGGCTGCCGCAGCGCGGCGCTGGATGCCCAGGCCCGGGCATTCCTGGCCCGGCAGGGGCGGTGACGCTCAGCCGCCCGAATCGCCTTCCTTGTACATGTACTTGATGTTGCCCTTGAATAGCAGCAGGTTCGGCGCGCCTTCGCGATTCACCTTGAGGCAGGTCTTGTCGTACCACTCGATGACGCCGTGCAGTTCCTCGCCGTCCCGCAGCACGATCACCATGGGCGTTTTGCCCTGCATCTGCTTGATGTAGTAGAAGTTCTCGGCGTTGGTCTGGTCGGGCGGAATGGTCTTCTTCGGCGGCTCTTTGCGGACGAGCTTCTGTTCCTTGGCGTCGTGTATAGAAGGACGGATGAGTTTGCGGTTCGCGGTTTCCACGGTACGGGCACTCCTACTTCAGGAAGACGAAGAACTCGACTCGAAGGAAGCGATATAAAGGTCGATTTCCTGACTAACGATTATCACATGGCGGAAGCGCGGCGCAACGCGAGCAGGAACCCGTCGAAAGCAAGGCTTTTCTGAATGTTGCGGCGCGAGAGCTCGCCCAGTTCGTCGATCTGCCGCACCGCCTGCCGCAGCCACTCGAAGCTGACATGCCGCGCCAGCGTATCCAGCGGACCCCGCAGATCCGGATTGCGCAACCCGCCGGCGCCGACGCGCAGCAACAGCAGGTCGTTGGCCAGCGAGTACAGGACCTCGATGTAGTAATCCAGCTTCTCGGACTTCCGCGCCGCCAGCGATTCGGCGAGCGGCAGCCAGTCCATAAAGGGAGCCCGCCCGGCCGCGGCCTCCAGCAGTTGCAGCATGGCGGCGCGGCGCTTGTCGTAGTTCTCGAGGTCGAAGGACACGGCCAGGCCCGGACACCCGCGCGCCAGGGCGAGCCGCCGCTCCGGGTGCGACGAGCCCCGTTCCGCCAGGAACGCCCGCATCTGCGCGTCCGCCACCGGGCCCAGGTGGAAGGAAACGGAACGCGACCGGATCGTCGGCAGCAGGTCGTAGGGGTTCACCGCCGTGAGCACGAAGACGGCGTGGTCCGGGGGCTCCTCGAGGGTTTTCAGCAGGCTGTTGGCAGCCTGTTCGTTGGCGCGGTCGATGCGGTCGATCAGGAACACGCGCCAGGGGCCGGAGAGCGGCTTAAGCTGGGCGCGATCCTTGAGCAGGCGCATCTGCTGGATGCTGATCTGGCGCAGGGGTCCGTCCGGGGCGAAGGTGAGGAAGTCCGGGTGGGAGGAGAACAGCAGCGGATCCTCGGAGCGCTTGTCGGAGGGCCATTTCTCGCGGTCGGCGAGGGTGGCCAGGTTGGCCTCGACCGACAGGTCGTCGAGCTCGATGCGGTGGTGGGGGCCGGGCAGAAGTTCGGCGGCGAAGCGGCGGGCGAGGGTCGCCTTGCCAACGCCTTCGGGGCCACTGAAGAGCAGGGTCTGCGGGATCCGCCGGTTGCGGATCATGCCGCGCAGGGCGTCCCGCACCCAGGGGTTGCCGAGGAACTGCATCGCCTCAGTGTACCGGGTGCGGGGACGGCCCTGCTGCCGGGAAGGTCAGTTGCGCGGCTCGCTGGAGGGAGGCACGATGCCCTTGATCCGCATGTAGGTGACGAGGTTTCCGTAGTGCTCCCAGTTGTGGCCCACGAGACCGTAAACGGTTCCCAGCTTGGGTGAGGACCGTCCCGGCGCAGGCTCGAACATGGTGGTCACTTCCAGGCCCTCGAAAATCGGGGCGCAGTAGGCTCCCAGCCCCTTGGCAGCCTCGACGATCGCCGCTTTAGCCGGCGGGTTTGCTTCCATGCCCTTCTTCGGGTTGTCCTTCTCGCCTTTCAGGCGGGCACACGCGCCATAATTCGTCTCCAGAACATGCGCAACCATGCCGGCGAAGGACCGGACGTCCGGCGACGGCTTGAAGCCATAGTGCTCTTCCGGCATCTTCTCCGCCGCGCGGGCGATGTACCCGTTGGTGGTGTCGAAGGCGCGTTTGCCCATCTGGGGCAGCGTGGGTGGCGCCTGTTGGGCGCTAAGCGAGACGGCGGCCAACGCCGCCAGCGGGATCAGTTTCTTCATGAATGGACTCCTTTGGGCTCCTGACGGACTCCCCGGCAAAGCGTTAGGCCGGGTCTGTTGCGAAGTCGGGCTTATGCTTCGGTTTCTTGCGGTCTTTGCGGGAGAGAATCGGCTTGGCGGGCTTCGGGGCGCCGACGCGCTCGCGGGCGATGGCCCGCACCTCGGTGGCCTGGTCGAACGGTTTCGGCTTGCGCTTGCGGGGCATCGGGCAACTCTAAGGGCTTACTCCAGTAGTATATGCGGGAAGTCGTAACCTTGACGGGGCGGTTGCGACGTCCCTACAATTGAGGTGGATTCCCGAAAGGAGGCCCCCGGTGCTCAGGTCCATTGGCGTACCCGAACTGATCATCATTCTGGCCGTCGCGGTTTTGTTGTTCGGCGGAAAGAAGATTCCCGAGCTGGCCAAGGGGCTGGGCGAAGGGATCCGCAATTTCAAGAACTCGCTCAAGGGCGACGAGCCGCCCCCGCCGGGCGAGAAGAAGCAGGCGTAGCCGGTCTCCGGAAAAACAAGAACCCCGCCCGCGCCACGGCGCGAGCGGGGTTTGCCTTGTCTACCGGTCCGCGAGCTACTTCTTCTTCGGCGGAACGATGGCGTCCTTCACCACCTTGGCGACGCGGAACTTCACGACCTTCTTGGCCGGGATCTTGATCGCTTCGCCGGTCGCCGGGTTGCGGCCCATGCGCGCTTTGCGCTCCACGCGGACCAGCCGGCCCACGCCGGGCAGAATGGCGACGCCATTCTTCTTGGTTTCCTTCACGGCCATTTCGGCGTACGTGGTCACCATCATCTTGGCGACCTTGTTCGGTACGCCGCACGCGACGGCCAGTTCCTTAATGAACTGCGACTGAGTCATCTTTGCTGCTGCCATTGTCGTTGCTCCTTTGGTGTCTCAAGTTCGGGGGAAGCCCCGGGTTTGCCGATCCTCTCCGGGGAGTGCTCCCGGTCTGAATATCGCGGCCCGCGGGGGCCTGAGCGCCGGACGAACGATAAAACATTTTCGCCCGAAATTGCTTTGGTCCCCTGTATGATACGGAAGCCCGTGGGCGATGTAAAGGGGTTCGCCGCAAAAAAGTGCGCTTTTGCAGGACTTTTTTCGTGCCGGATGCTTCCGGACCCCGGTTGACGCAGGGTTGAGGCTCCCCGGGGGTTACCGGCGGGCGTTTTCCACAGCCGCGGGCTCGACGGCGTAGAGCGACGCCGCGCCCGCGCGGCGCACGAAACGCAAGCCTGGCGCGGTTTCGATGCGCCTGGCAATGGCGGCGCGGTCCGCTTCGCCGGCCTCGCGCTCCAGGTCGCCCGGCGCTTGCAGCACGTAGGAGAGCCCCCGCGCGCGGCAGTATTCGGCCAGCCCGTCGTAGGTCGCGACGATCCGCTCATGATCCTCGCCGTACCACCAGCGCGGGCGGATGGGACGGTAGTTGCCCCGCCGCCCGGCGTGCAGGTACGTCAGCGTGTCGTCGTAGGACAGCACACCCGCGCCGGCCGGGACGTTAGCCGCCAGCCACGCATAGGCCGGCTGCAGCCCCTCCCGCCGCGCGCGTTTCTCCGCCGCCGTCTCATGCAACAGGATGAACGTCATGAATGCCTGCAGCGCGAACGCTCCGGCAAACAGGGCCGCCACCCCGAACCCGAAGACCCGCGCCGCCGCCCGCTGGCTGGCGT
The DNA here is from genome assembly GCA_964471915.1 of uncultured Solibacteraceae bacterium. Taxonomy (GTDB): domain Bacteria; phylum Acidobacteriota; class Terriglobia; order Bryobacterales; family Bryobacteraceae; genus JAIEPW01. The sequence goes on from CAYYID010000004.1 coordinate 91,661, forward strand.
CCCTGTGCCGCAGCGCGCCGCGGATCATGCCCGCCAGCCGCTCCAGTTCCTCGGCCAGCCCGGCGATCGCCAGCGGATACAGTGGCAGCACGAACCGTTCCGTCGGCGGAAAGTGCCAGCCCAATAGCAACAGGCAGGACGCCGCGGCGAACCACGCGTACTCGACGAACAGGCCGCGCCGCGCCAGCCGCACGATGCCCGCGATCATCGCCACCGCGATCACTTCCGTCAGGATCTTCACCGGCGGGCTCTCCAGCACCTTCGGCAATACCAGTGAGCCGAGCCCGTACAGGATCTGATCGGCGTTCTTCCATAGGACCACGGGGAGGTTGTCCCAGCCGACGTTCAGAAACTGATAGCCGAGGTAATCGGTGTAATAGATGAGGGTCTCGTCCGCGGAACGGACCCCGTGGGTCCGGCTCCACAGCATCCAGCCGGCGATCGCCGGCAGCATTCCCGCGGCGAACAAGGCCGCCCGCCGAGCCTCGCGCCGCCACAGCATCCACAGCGGCAGGGCCGGGAACAGGGCCAGTCCCGCGGTGCGCACCAGGTAGGCCCCGCCGGCCAGCACCCCGGCGGCCAGCGCCGCGCGCGGGCCGGCGCGCCGCGCCAGGATCAGCGACCCCAGTGCGAAGCACGTGAAGAAGATCTCCGAGAACATGCTGGTCCCGAACAGCACCACGTGCGGGCTCAGCCCGATCAGGGCCACCAGGGTCCAGGCGCGGGCCTCGGTGAAGCCTGCCGTCCGGTAGTAGACGAACGCGAGCGCCAGGCACGCCACCAGCGCCAGCCAGCTCGCCAGCGTCGCCAGCGGCAGGTTGTCCGGAAAGGAAGGATTGACCAGCCACACCAGCGCGAGGTACGCCGGATACAGGATCGGGTACTTGGTCTGCGCCGGCGTCTCGGGCAGGCTCGCGATCCGGAAGCCCTCGCCCGCCGCCAGCGCCTTGGCCGAGACGAAGAAAACGCCGTCGTCGTGCAGGTAGCCGAGCTGCGGCATGTCGCGGTTGCGCCAGGCGAACTGCGCCGACGGGATCAGGATCGCCAGAAAGATCAGGAGCTTGCGGACCAGGGGCGGCATGGGTCTCATCGAACCATCGGCCGCGCGGCGGTCCGGCTTTACGCGCGCCCGGCTACGGCAACCCGCCCCACCGGACCCGCGGATAATGCTCCCGTACCTGGGCCCGCCAACGCTCGCGCTCTGCGGGGTCGCCGTGCACCGCCCAAAGGCCGCGCGGCTTCAGGATCCCGTCTACCACCTGGCGTCCCTTGTCCGACGTCAGGAACCACCAGGGGACCACCAGTTCGTCGATCGGCCCCAGAGCGAGCCCGGCGAAGTCCGCCGGATCCACCTCGGCGTCGCCGGTGAAGGCGACCGTCTGGCCGCACAACGTTACCAAGGTCAGCGTGTTCTCGATGGTGTCGCGATGCGGCCGGTTGTGCGGCACCCGCAAGAAGCGCGCCGGACCTTGGGCGGCGGGCGGCGCGATCGTTTCCGCGCGGCCCGGAGCCAGCCGGGCGACCTCCCCCGCCGTTTGCGGCGTGCCCACGAACCGCGCCCGCGGATTCGCCAGCAGGTGCCGCGCCACGGAGGCGGCGTCGAAATGATCCGCGTGCCGGTGCGTGGCCAGGATCAGCCGGATGCGGTCGTACGGCGGCTGCGCGGTCTCCAACGCCTCCCGCAGCGCGGCCGGAAGCACTTCGTAGCCGCGGACGCCCTCGCGGAAGAACCCGTCCACCACCACGGATTCGCCCGCGCAGGTGAGCATCATGCCGGCGTTGGCCAGCGGTTTCATCTCCAGGCCGGAGGCGAACAGGAACAGAAAGGCGAGCATCAGGGACACAGACGTGTCAGCGCGCGGCCCGTCCCGTGCGACAATCGCGGGCGAGGATTCCGGTGCCGCTGCTCCTGTTCGCCGCCACGTTCCTGATTTGTTTCCTCTGGTTTCGCGAGATCGCCTATCGCTGGCTCTACGCGACGCCCAAGGCGATCCTGAGCCGGGCCGCCGGCCGCGCGCTGCGGCATTTCGCCATCGGGCTTCTGTGGACCCTGCCTGCCGTCGCTTTCGTGCTCGGCGTCAACCTGCTCGCCGCCGCGCGCCCCGCCGCGCTCGAGGAACTGCTGGCGAGCAAGGCCTTCAATTGGGCGCAGTATGCGGCGATCGTGGGCGCGGTGCTAATGGTGCTGACCCCGGCGACCCGGGTCCGGCTGCGGGAGCGGTTCGCGCGGGGATAGAGCGGCTTCAGTCTCGACCTGCGGGGCTTGCCCCGGCCGGGATGATTCGTCAAACTGGCGGGATGACGAAGAAGATCGCCTCTGCCGTGGATCAGCAGATCGTGGCCGACCGGGAACGCCGCGCACGTCTGGCGCGCGAGGCGGCAAAGTTGGATCCCGCCGAGGAGAAGGCGATCGCGGAAGAGGGGCTGGACTCCCTCGCGTCCCTCGACCGCGGACTGCCGATATCGCGGCCGTGCGCAAGCCTCTCGAAAAGCACGTGCGCGAGAGCCTGCTGTGAGCGGAGACCGCCGCCAGAGCAACCCGCCGCCCGGCATCCCCTAGAATCGCGGCCTTCGGCGTAGAATGCTACCCATGCCGCTCGCCGCGATCCTCCTCCTCTGCGCCGCCGCCCTCGCTGCCCAGACCACCAACGCCGAAGTCGACCAATGGACCCGCGAACTCTCTAACTGGGGCCGCTGGGGCAAGGACGACCAGCTCGGAGCCCTGAATCTCATCACGCCCGCCAAGCGCAAGGCCGCCGCCCGCATGGTGAAGGAAGGGTTCGTCGTCTCGCTGGCCCGTGAGACCAACTACGAGCGGGCCGCCGACAATCCGCAGCCGTACACGCACACGATGCTCGCCACGGGCGAAAGCCCGCGCGGCGAGTTCGCGGTGGATAGCTTCGGCGTCGCCTTCCACGGCTACCAGCACACCCACCTGGACGCCCTGGCCCATATGTTCTGGCAAGGGAAGATGTACAACGGCTTTTCCCAGAAGGAGGTGACCGCGCAAGGCGCCCGGAAGCTGGCCATCACCGAGGCGTGGCAGGGAGTATTCACCCGCGGCGTCCTCGTAGACCTGCCGTGGGCCCTAGGCGTCGAGTATCTGGAACCCGGCCAGGCCGTGATGCCCGAAGACCTCGAGAAGTGGGAAAAGAAATCGGGCGTCAAGATCCAGCCGGGCGATGCCGTGTTCTTCTACACCGGACGCTGGAAGCGGCGCGAGGCCAAGGGTCCGTGGAACGTGCCCGCCAACCGCGCCGGCTTGCACGCGCGCAGCGGCAAGTGGATCCGGCAGCGGGATATCGCGGTGGTGGGTTCGGACGGCGCCACCGATGTCGCGCCGTCGCAGGTGGAAGGCAATACGCACCCGGTGCACCAGTTGCTGCTGATCGCCATGGGCGTGAACATCTTCGACAACTGCGACCTGGAGGCGTTGTCGCGCGAGTGCCGCAAGCGGAAGAAATGGGATTTTCTGCTGACCACGGCGCCGATCCGGCTGGCGGGCGGCACGGGGTCCCCGCTGAACCCGATCGCGGTGTTCTGAGGCATGGCGTTTCGCGTCGATCTGGATCCCTTCCGCTGCGATATGCTGAAGGCGCCATGACGACCGTATACCGTTCCACGGATCCCTCCGCCCGCGAACAGGCGCAAGCCGTCGCCGATCTGCTGATCAGCGAGGGTCTGGACGCCGAGGTGGCGGACCACCACGCGCCCGGCGTGCCCGAAGGCGCCGTCGAAGTGCGCGTCGACGACGACCAATCCGCCCGCGCCGAAGAGATCATCGCCAACAATCCGCTGGGCGGGATGGACCTCTCGCACGGCATGGATCTGGTGGTGGTGTTCCAGCAACCGGCGGGCGCCGTCGAAGAATCCGAAGCCTATGCCGTGCAGGGCCTGCTGCAGGCCAACGGAATCCCGGCGATGGTGGTCAGCCCGTCGATGCTGCCCAATCTATCGGCGCAGGTGCGCGTGCCGCGGGACCGCGAAGAGGAAGCCAAGCAGGTGATCGCCGACGCGCAGGCGGCGGGTCCGGCGGCAGCGGAAGAAGCCGAGCAGGCCGGCGAAGCCGGGGCGTAGAGCGAAGTCCACAGCGGAAGCGAAGCGCTCGGGCACGTCGATTAACCGGCAGGCCAGCCTTGCCCATCCGCGGGCGCGCGGACGGGCAGGTTTCACCGCAGGGGTTCGATCCAGGCGATTTCAGCTTCCTGGTCCGGAACCGGGATGCGCAGACCCGTCTCGAGCAGCGCAGCCCCGGTTAGGGTCAACACCTGGCGCGAATGATCGAAACGCACCCGGTAGGTCCGGCCGGGGTTGAGTCCCCGCAGTTTCACCTGGACCTCGGTCTGAGGGTTGCCCCAGCGATACGCGAACACCAGCGCGGAATCGGTCGCGGGATCGTAGCTCTCGATGGCGTCGATGAAAGTACCGTCGGGAGCGGGGGTGAGGTGGAAGACCCGTCCGTCCCGAAGCCGCTCGCGGAGTTGCTTGTACAGCGCGACTTCGGAAGCCGCGAAGCGCAGTTCGCTGCCGTCCATTTCCGGCAGCCGGTTCATGAAGATCCACGGCCCGCCGAACATGTAGCTCCGCGTGATGTAGGTGGAGAACACGGTGTTCGGCATGTACCGGTCGGTGTACCGCATCGGGAAGACGTGGGACATCGCGTGAACCGCCCGGCGCGTGGTCAGCGGGCCGGAATCGTCCGAGGTGATGGACGTGTGGTACTGGCGGACCATGTTGAAGGTCTGCATGTTGCCGCCGTTTTCGCAGTTCTCCCAGATGACCTCCGGGCGCGCTTTCTGGATCGCCGCCACCACGTAGTTCAGGCCGTCGACCGAGTTGGCGTAGTTCGAATCCCCCGGGTGGTGCGAGTGCCCCGGATCGGTGCAGCGCTTCACCATGTTCTCGCCGTCCTGCAGGATCCAGTCCACGCCGTACTCGTCGATGATGCGGATGCCCTCGGAAATCACCCAGTCGCGGGCGGGCTGGTGCGAGAGGCAGAGCGATTCCGCGCCGAAATAAAAGTAACGGTCCGAGGAGCGCCACTCCGGGAAGAGGTTCATCAGGTCCGAGGCTTCGCCGGCCTCGGCCAACGGAAAGTGGAGCCCGAACTTCATGCCCAGCGAATGCACGTAGTCGGACAGGGCCTTCAGGCCGCTGGGAAACTTCTTCGGATCGGGACGCCAGTCCCCCAGGTCGCGCGCCCAGCCGAGATCGACGACGAACACCTCGATGCCCAACTGGGCGGCGAGCTCCGCGTTCTGGCGCAGCGTTTCTTCGTTCAAGTCCTGGAGGTATTGCCAGGAGTCCCACATCACGTAAGGGAAAGGTCCGTCGGGCCGCGGCTTGGCGATCGCGGCTTCGGCGAAGCGCTGCACGGCGTAGCCCGCGTCGTCCCAGTCGCCGTGGAACAGTCCCGCGAAGGCCCAGGGCCCCGCAAACCACTGGCCAGCTTCGACGCCGTGGTACATCTCCGGGATCTCGGAAGAAATCCGCACGGCATCGGAGGCGCGCTCGACGCGCACCGTCGCGCGGCCGTCGAACTCCCAGCCGAGGAACAAGCCGCGATCGCCGCCATCGCGCAGCGCGACATACGACATGTGCCGGGCATAGGCGCCGGAGCGGATCTCGGCGGCGTCGCCGGGTTGCGCCAGCGCGGTCTCGTTCAAGTCGAAGCTCTGCGCTTCGGGGTCCGGCCGCTGCCACTGGTTGGGGTAGAACGCGCGCGCGGGTCCCGAAGCCAGCGAGAACGCCACAAAGCCCGCGTTCGTCACAAACTCCTGATGCGCCGGCCGCACGAGCGTCTGGCTCCGCACCACGGCATGTCCCTCCCGCAGTTCAAAGACCGTCTCCACTTCGGCGAGCTTCGCGGCGTCCTCCAACCGGATGTGCAACGCCTTGCCGCCGGCGATAGCCGTGCACTCCTGTCCGGTCAACCGGAACCGCGTCTCGCCGTCCAGGCGCGCCTCGCCCAGCCGGATGTCGATCGGCGAGGAGACTCCCGCGGCGTCCCAGCGGTCACCGCCCGTCAGGTCCCGCAGCGACAGCAGGGAGAATCGTCCCTCAGCGGTCAGCTCCCAGGTGGCTTCCAGCCGGGCGCTGCGCAGAGTCCAGCGAGAGGGGTTGGATGCAAAGACGCAGGTCACCTCCGCGGATGCCGGAGTCAGTCCCGCCACAATCAGGCCCAGAAAGAGGACGGAAGATCGCACTCCTCTCTTTATCGAACCGTGCCGTGCGGAACTTATGAGAGTAGTGCAAATGCCACGCGGGCGTAGGAACAATCCCCGGGCCATATCTAAGCCGCGCTAACGGCCGGGAATCTGGCGCAACCGCCGCCCGATATACTGTAAAGCCATGACCTACGAGCAGATCCTCTACTCCACGGCGGGGAGTGTTGCCACCATCACCTTGAACCGTCCGGACAAGCTGAACGCCTGGACCCGGCAGATGGAAGGGGAGTTCACGGACGCGGTCCGCACAGCCGCCGCCGATGACGGCGTGCGGGCGATCATCATCACGGGCGCGGGCAAGGGCTTTTGCGCCGGGGCGGACATGTCGCTGCTGAGCGCGGCGGCCTCCGGCGCCGGGGCGAGCGGGGATGGTGCGGGGTCGCCGCTGGAGGCGAACGTCGATTTCGCCCCCGAAGCGCGCGCGGATTTCCGCAAGAAGCACGCCTGGCTGGTGAGTGTGCCCAAGCCCGTGATCGCGGCGATCAACGGGCCGTCGGTAGGGCTCGGATTCGTGATTCCGTTGTATTGCGACTTTCGTATCGCGGCGGAGTCCGCGAAGTTCTCGGTGATCTTCTCCAAGCGGGGTCTGGTGGCGGAGTATGGGCTGGCGTGGATCCTGCCGCGGATCGTGGGCTTGCCGAACGCGATCGACCTGGTGTTCACGTCGCGACTGATCGATGCGGCGGAGGCGCAGAAGATGGGTCTGGTGAGCCGGGTACTGCCGGACGCGGACTTTGCGGGTGCCGCGCAGGCGTTCGCGCAGGAACTAGCGAACACGGTGTCGCCGCGGTCGCTGCGGGTGATGAAGCGGCAGATGTATGAGGCACAGTTGGAGGGTCTGGGTCCGTCGGTGGATCTGGCGATGGAGGAGATGCGATTGAGCTTCTCGGGTGAGGACTTCAAGGAAGGCGTGGCGCACTTCCTGGAGAAGCGGGCCCCGAAGTTCACGGGCCGGTAAGAAACCCGGGACAGTTCCGGGTGCCCGGGTTTTCCCGTCGCTAAAATATTGATTCTGTTGAGGCTTGGGGCGACGTCCGACGCCGGACGCCTCGGCCTTGGGTCGCGTAAAAACCAGGGACAGTTCCGGATTTTCCGGTTTCCGAGCGGAACCGAAACCGAATCAATTATTTGGCGACAAGTGAACCCGGAAAATCCGGAACTGTCCCTGGTTTTGGGACTGCTTTGGGTTTGGGCTCGGCGTTTTGACGAACGCCTATATGAGCCAGTAAGTTACGGCAACGCGAAATTCGGAGCACCCGGAACTGTCCCGGGTTTTTACAAAATCAGCCAGCCTTTGCGGAGCGCCGTGCGGACCAACTCCACCGGCGCGCCGCTGGACCCCACGCTCGACGACCCATCCACGCCGTCCAGCGCCGCCTTATCCGCCGCCCCAATCGAAGACCACCCGCACAAGGACCCCGGGTCTCCCCGCACGTATAGTTCGTCGCCCTCCCCATAGCTCGTCAGCCCCGGAGCCCAGCGGAGCCGCGCCTCCAGCAACGCTTCCGCCTCGCCGTGCAACAACTCGAACGCCGCCAGCAGCGCGTCCAGCCGCTCCGGCGACACCGCGTCCCAATCGTCCGCCGGCGCCGCAAAGCGATCGGCCCACCCGTCGCCCGCGCAGCGCTCAACGATGTTCAGGCTCTGCCGCGTCCCGTGCGCCTCCCGCCGATTCGTCTGCAGCTCCAGAATCCGGACTCCGGGCGCGGGCGCGTGTTCCTGATTGGCCGGCCAGGACGTGAACACCAGGCCGCGGCCGTGCGCGGTCAAATGCCCCGGCAGGCCGTCCATGACGCGCCGGGCGATCTCATCGCCGCGTGGACCGCCGTGCAGAAACGTCTGGCCGCCGCCCTGGTAGGAATCGGGATAGTAGGGCGGTTGCGAGACGGCGAGGTCGAAAAGCTCCCCCGCCACCGGCGCATAGGCATCGCCGCAGCGGAAGTCCGCGTTCGTGACGCCGTTCCCGCGCGCATTGAAGTGCGCCAGCACCACCGCACGGGGATTGATGTCGGTGCCGATGGCTTCGCGGCTATCCGCGGCCAGCAGCAGCGCGAGCGTGCCCGCGCCGCAGCCCAGGTCAAGGACACGACGCGCGGGCCGCCGCGCAGCGCGGTACAGGATCGCCGTCGTTTCGCCCGCGCCCATCACCGCGTCGGGATCTCCGGTGAGGTAGTCGCTGAACAGGTACAGGCCGGCGGCCAGTCCCAGGTGAAACGGCGCCCGGATCCCCCCTTCCGCCTCGACGAGCAGACCGCACGCGACCGCCGTAGCGACCTCGGCGCGGCCCAGCACGCCGGCATCCGGCTCCGTGGTCCCGCAGAAGAACAGCCGCACCGCCACCGCCAGCGCATCGTCCCGATAGGCGGCCTCGCGCGTGGGCGCCGCCGGACCCCGCAGGTCCATGGGGCCGTCGGTCAGCGCGCTCAGCGCCGCCCGGTCCAGGCCAAGATCGCGCAGCCAGCCGCCGGGAAATCCCAGGGGCAGGCGGCACAGATCTCCGGCGTATGGAAGCGGCACCGAGTCTATCCTAACTTGAGGGATGGCCCTCGATGGTTTGCAACAATGGACCATGGCGAAGCCCGCGGTCCTGACAGTGGACGACGACCTCGACGTGCTCCGTTCCGTCGAGCGGGACCTCCGCAAGCGGTACGGCAGCCAGTACCGGATCCTGCGGGCCGTCTCCGGAGCCGAAGCCCTCGACACGCTCCGCCAGCTGCAGCTCCGCAACGACCCCGTCGCGCTGCTGGTGGCCGACCAGCGCATGCCCGGCATGAACGGGGTCGAGTTCCTGGGCGAGGCGCTGCGCGTCTTCCCGGACGCGCGGCGCGTGCTCTTGACCGCCTACGCCGATACCGACGCCGCCATCCAGGCCATCAACACGGTGCGCCTCGATCACTACCTCATGAAGCCCTGGGATCCCCCGGAGCACAACCTCTATCCGGTGCTCGACGATCTGCTGGCGGACTGGCAGGCAAGCTACCGCCCGCCCTTCGAGGGCATCCGCGTGATCGGACACCGCTGGTCGCCGCGGGCCCACGCCCTGCGCGACTTCCTGGGCCGGAATCAGCTCCCCTTCCACTGGCTGGACGCCGAGGCGGCCACCGAAGAGGCGCGCCGGCTGCTCGAAGCGCTTGGCGAAACGCCGCTGCCCGCCGTGGTATTCCCGGACGGCGCCGCGCTGGGCAATCCCTCGCCGGAACAAGTGGCGGCCAAAGCCGGGCTGAAGACGCGTGCCGAAACCAGCTTCTATGACCTGACGATTGTCGGCGCGGGGCCCGCGGGCCTCGCGGCGGCGGTTTACGGCGCGTCCGAAGGACTCAAAACGCTGCTGCTCGACCGCGAAGCTCCGGGCGGGCAGGCCGGCATGAGTTCGCGCATCGAGAACTACCTCGGCTTCCCCGCGGGCCTCACCGGCGCGGACCTGGCGCGCCGCGCCGCCGCGCAGGTGCGCCGTTTCGGCGCGGAAGTGCTGGCGCCCCAGGAAGTGGTGGGGCTGCGCGTCGAAGGTCCCTACCGGATCCTCACGCTGCGCGACGGTACCCAGGTCTCGAGCCATGCCGTGCTGCTCGCCACGGGCCTCGCGTGGCGGAAACTGGAGGCGCCGGGCGTCGACCGGCTGACCGGCGCCGGCGTTTACTATGGCGCGGCCATGACCGAAGCGCTCACCTGCCAGGACCAGGAGGTGCTGATCGTCGGCGGCGCGAACTCGGCCGGCCAGGCCGCGGTGTTCTTCGCCGGCTACGCCCGGCGGATCCGCATGCTGGTGCGCGCGGCGTCGCTGGTCGAGTCGATGTCGCAATACCTGATCGAACAGATCGCCGAGTTGCCAAACATCACCGTGGAGACGCAGGCCGAGGTGGTCGAGGTGCTGGGCGCGGAACGGCTGGAAGCCGTGCGGGTGCGCAATCGTATCAGCGGCGAAACCCGGGAAGAGCCGGCGGCCGCGCTCTTCATCTTCATCGGCGCGGCCCCCTGCACCCAGTGGCTGGAAGGCGTGGTGCCGCTCGACGAGCGGGGCTTCGTGCGCACCGGGCCGGACCTGCCGCGCGCGAACGGCCGTGTAAAGGGCTGGCCCCTGGACCGGGAGCCTTACCTGCTCGAAACCGCCGTGCCTGGCGTGTTCGCGGCCGGCGATACGCGGCACGGATCGGTGAAGCGCGTGGCTTCGAGCGTCGGCGAGGGCTCGATCTGCGTGCAGATGGTCCACCAATACCTGAGCGACGTGAGGTGACGCGATGACGCTGCACGATCCCGCCGAAGAGTCCTTGTTCCCGGCCCTACCCGAGGACGTGCTGGAGAGCCTGCCGCAGTACGGCGAGGTGATCGAGCTCGCCGACGGCGCAGCGGCGTTCCGCGAGGGCGAGTCCGACTACCCTTTCTTCGCCGTGCTGGAAGGCACGCTCAAGATCGTGAAGCGCTTCGGCCAGGAGGAACGCACGCTCGCGCAGCACCGCCGCGGCCACTTCGCGGGCGAAATCTCCATGCTCACCGGCGGACCGGCCATCGCCTCGGGCATCGCGGCGGGCCCGGTGAAGCTGGTGCGGATCCCCAACGCCGGCTTCCGCAAGTTCGCCGCCGAAGGATCGCCGATGGCGCGCCTGGTGCTGACGGCGATGGCCGGCCGGTCCCGCGACGTAGAGGCGCAGTCGCGCCAGCAGGAAAAACTGGCCTCGCTCGGCAAGCTGGCGGCGGGCTTGGCCCACGAACTCAACAATCCGGCGGCCGCCGCGCGCCGCACCGCGGGCCTGCTCCGCGAAACCGTCACCGGCCTGCGCAAGGACGCGCTCGATCACGACGAGCGGCTGGATGCCGCGGCCCGGCATGTCGCCTGCGGCTTCTACGAGGATCTCGAACGGCATCCGCGCACCCTCGATCCGCTGGCCCGCTCCGATCGCGAGCAAGAGATCGGCGAATGGCTGGAAGCGCGCGGCTGTGCGCAGGCCTGGGACCACGCGGTGACGCTCGCCGCCGCCGGGCTCACCGTCGCCGAACTCGACGCCCTGGCCGCGCAACTGGCCCCCGAGGCGCTCCACGCCGTCGTCACCTGGCTGGAGGCGACCATCCGCGTCCACGAACTCGCCGCGGAGCTCGAATCCGCCACCGGCCGCATCTCGGAGCTGGTGCTCGCCATGAAAGAGTACAGCTACATGGATCGCGCCGACTTCGTCGAAGCCGACATCCACCAGGGCCTGGAGACCACGTTGAAGATCTTCGCGCCACGCTTCAAGAGTGGCGTCAAGGTCGAGCGGCGCTACGACCCGCGCGCCCCGAAGATCTGCGCCTACGCGAGCGAACTGAACCAGGTCTGGACCAACCTGATCGACAACGCCATCGACGCCATGCACGGCAAAGGCACCCTGACCATCGCCACCCGCGGCGAAGGCGACGGCATCGCGGTCGAGATCGGCGACACCGGCGCAGGCATCCCGCCCGAGATCCAGTCGCGGATTTTCGATCCGTTCTTCACCACCAAAGGCGTCGGCCAGGGCACCGGACTGGGGTTGGACATTTCGTGGCGGATCGTGACGCGCCGGCACCGCGGAACCATCACGGTGCAGTCGCGCCCGGGAGATACGCGGTTTACGGTGCGGCTGCCGCTGCAGCCGCCGAAGGAGTCCGACTTATGACCTGCTCGCACATGGACCAGATCCGGGGCGTGAAGCCGAATACGAAGGGGTGTGAAGAGTGCCTCAAAACCGGGGGCCGGTGGGTCCACCTGCGGCTGTGCCTCACCTGCGGACACGTGGGCTGTTGCGATTCGTCGCCGAACCGGCATGCGACCAAGCACTTTCATGCGACCGGGCACCCGATTATGCAATCGATCGAGCGGGGCGAGGACTGGCGCTGGTGCTTCGTGGATCAGGTGGAGCCGTGAGGTTGCCCGCCGAGCAGCAGCAACGACTGCAGGAGCATCCGATGCGGGAAGCGCTTGAGTTTGCGGAGCGGGATCTGGAGATGGCCGCCGAGTGGTTGCCGCTGGAAGAAGAAGTTTGGCGGAACTGCAAGAAGCCCCCAGGTAAGGGACCGTGGTCCGGCGATCCGCCTGCCCTAGGTGGCGGGACGGCCGCCGGAAAGTGTATACTACGAGAGAACGACTTGACGAAAGGTGTGTCTGCCGGCGTCCGCGATTGAGCCATTGCCGGAAGTCCTAGAAAAGAAATGCCGAAGCGTACTTTCCAGCCCAACAACCGCAAGCGCGCCAAAACGCACGGTTTCCGCGCCCGGATGAAGAGCAAGGACGGGCAGACCGTGCTGAGCCGCCGCCGGGCGAAGGGCCGGCACAAGCTGACGGTAAGTGACGAGCGAGCGGTCCGTTACGCCAAGCAGCAATAAGCCCAGCCCACCCGCGGATGGCGCGAGGTTTCCCAAAAGCTCCCGCCTGTTGCGTCCCTCCGATTTCCGCCGGGTCTACGATGAAGGCATTCGCGTGACCGGCCCCTACTTCACCTTGTTCTGCCTCAAGCGAGCCGAAGGCGCGGTCCGCATCGGTTTCACCGTGCCGCGCGCGCTGGGCAAAGCCGTCCAGCGCAACCGGATCCGGCGGCGCGTGCGCGAGGCGTTCCGCCCCCTGCTCGCCGGCCTGGCGCTCCCCGCCGACCTGGTGGTCAATCCCCGCAAGTCGGCCCGGGAGGCTCCCTTCCTGGACCTGCGCAAGGAAGCGCAGAGGATGCTGGCGCGATGCGGGAACTGATCCTGGCGGCGTTGCGTTGGTACAAGCGATGGCTGTCGCCGCTGCTGCCCCCGGCGTGCCGCTACCATCCGACGTGTTCCGAGTACATGGCCGGCGCGGTGGCCGAACACGGCGCCGTGCGCGGCGTCTGGATGGGCTTGAAACGGATTGCGCGCTGCCATCCTTTCGCGGCGGGCGGTTTCGATCCGGTGCCCAAGGCGGGAAAATAAGAGAGTCGCAATGAACTTCATGAAAGATCTGTCGATGGAAGTGCGCCTGCTGATCGCCTTCCTGCTGATGGGCGTGGTGCTGTTCGTGTCGCAGTTGCTGCTGCCGCAACCGCCCGTCACGCCCGCAGCCCCGGCCACTCAGGCTGCGCAGCCGGCGGCGCCAACCCCGTCGCCTGCCACGCCCCCGGCGGCCCCGGCGGCCGCGCCCGTCAAGACCGACGGCAAGGACGCCAAGACCGCCCCGCCTCCCGCCGAGGTCCGCGCCGCCAGCGAAGAGACCTTCACGCTCGACAACGGTGTGATCCGCGCCGTGCTGTCCAATCGCGGCGGCGTACTCCGCAGCCTCACGCTCACGCGCTTCAAGGACAGCCAGGGCAAGCCGCTCGACGTCATCACTCCCCAGGCCGCCGCCAAAACCGGCTGGCCGCTGAGCTTCTACTTCAAGAACGTCGCCTCGCCCGGCGACCTCAACCAAACGCTGCTGGCGGGGCGTGCCACCGAAGACAAACTCGGCGTCGACTTCGAGTACGCCGACGGCAAAACGCTGGTGAAGAAATCCTTCCGCCTGCGCCCGGCCAGCTACCTGGCCGAGGTCTCTAGCGAGGTGACCGTCAACGGCGTGCCCCTGCCGCATGCGCTGGCCTGGCGCGGCGGCTTCGGAGACCGGACGGTGTTCAATCCCACCGCCGCGCAGCACAGCGTTCACTTCAACGCGAGCGACAACTCCTTGACGGTCCACGAAGCGAAGGAAGCCAAGGACGGCCCGATTTCCCATTCGGGCAATTTCGGCTTCGCCGGGCTCGAGGATCAGTACTTCGCCGCCGTGATGTTGCCCGCGGGCAATGCGTCGATCGAAATGACGACCTTCGCCGACAAGCTCACCCTCCCGCCTGACAACAAAGAAGAGCCGGTGATCGGCGCCGCCATCAGCGGCGGCCCCGGCAACCGCTTCGACATGTTCATCGGCCCGAAGGACGACGACCTGCTCAAGACGGTGAATCCGAAGCTCAGCCAGTTGATCGACTGGGGCTGGTTCGGCCTGCTGGCCAAGCCCTTGTTCGTGGCGCTGAACTACACCAACGGCAAGATCACGAAGAACTACGGCTGGGCGATCATCCTGGTGACCGTGGTGCTGAACCTGCTGCTGCTGCCGCTGAAGTTCTCGAGCCTGAAATCGGCCAAGAAGATGCAGCACATCCAGCCGGAGCTGAAGAAGATCCAGGACCGCTATGCTTCGCTGCCGCTCAAGGATCCGCGGCGCGCGGACATGAACGCCGAAATGATGGATCTGTACAAGAAGCACGGCGTGAATCCGCTCGGCGGCTGCCTGCCGCTGTTGATCCAGATGCCGTTCCTGTTCGCCTTCTACAAAGTGCTGACGGTGGCCATCGAGATGCGCGGCGCCAGCTGGCTGTGGGTCAGCGACCTGTCGCAGCCGGAGACGCTGGCCATCCGCGTGCTGCCGATCGTCATGCTGGGCACGCAGTTCGTGCTACAGAAGATGACGCCCACCGCGGGCATGGACCCTTCGCAGGCCAAGGTGATGCTCATCATGCCCCTGTTTCTGGGCTTCATGTTCTACTATCAGTCGGCGGGGCTCGTATTATACTGGTTGACCGGTAACGTGATTGGCATCGTTCAGCAATGGTTTACGAACCGGGGCGGCGCGCCCGTGCCCGCGGCTGGGGCGGCTGCGCCGGCCAAGAAATCCTCCAGGAAATGATCGCGTGAAGAAACTCACCGTCGCCGAAGCCAGCCCGAAGATCAACCGGTTCCTGAACGCCATCTACCAGCTCGGCGGCCTCGAGCTCGAGCACGACATCGTGCCCGGCACGGGCATCCATGCGGACTTCGAGAACCCCGAGGTGCTCGTGAAGTTCGCGGGCGAGGACGTCAGCCTGCTGCTGGCGAACAAGGCCGAGATGCTGCTGTGTCTGGAGCAGTTGACGCAGGAAATGCTCCGTCTGAAAAGCGAGGAGCACTCGCAGTTGTGCTTCGACGCGAACGATTACCGCATGCTCCGCATCGAGGAGCTGCGGCTCTCCGCGCTGGCCGCGGCCGAGCGCGTGGCCAAGAGCGGCGTGCCGTTCCACTTCTCGCCCATGAACAGCCGGGAGCGGCGCATCGTCCACCTGTCGCTCCGCAATGAGACCGCCGTCCGCAGCGAGAGCGTCGGCATCGGCCACGAGCGCCAGGTGGTGATCGTCCCGAAGGACCTCAAGGAACTGCCGCCGCCCAAGCCGGCGCCCCGCGTGTTCAAGGATCGCGACGACCGCGGCGGCCCTCCCCGCGGCGATCGCGGCCGCGACCGGGGCCCCCGCCGGGGCCCCCGCCGCTAACTTCCGCAGCTCAGATCGCCGCCACCAGCTTCGCCAGCAGCGCCGTCCGGTCCGCCAGGCGGTTCACCAGAATGCTCTCGTGCGTCGCGTGCGCGCCTTCTCCCACCACACCCATGCCGTCAATGGTCGGGATCCCCAGCGCCGCCGTGAAGTTCCCGTCCGAGCCGCCGCCGGTCGACGACTCCTCCAGTTCCACGCCGAGTTCGCGCGCCAGCGACTTCGCCAGACCGAACAACTTGCGCACTCCCGCCGAGCGCTCCATCGGCGGACGGTTCAATCCGCCCCGTAGTTCCAGCCGGCAGCGCGGATCGAACGGCCGGAGCCCGGCGAACTGCTTGTCGAGCCACGTGGCGTCTTTCAGCGTCGGCACCCGGAAGTCGACGTGCGCGTATGCTTCGGCCGGCACGACGTTGGAACGCGTGCCGCCCCGCACCACGCCCGGGCTTACCGTGATGCCTTTCTCCAGGCGCACGAAGCCGGCGATGCGCTCGAGCTGCCGCGCCATCTCCACCACCGCGTTCGCGCCGGCCGCGAAGTCCACGCCTGCGTGCGACGACTTGCCGTACACGAAGAGTTCGTAGTCGCCGATCCCCTTGCGCGCGGTCTTGGGCTTGCCCTCGAGTCCC
This sequence comes from uncultured Solibacteraceae bacterium, assembly GCA_964471915.1. GTDB lineage: Bacteria > Acidobacteriota > Terriglobia > Bryobacterales > Bryobacteraceae > JAIEPW01. The sequence continues at coordinate 107,753 of CAYYID010000004.1, forward strand.
GTGCCGGGCTCCAGGACAATCACTGCGGCGCTGGACTTCGCCGCCTCCTCGGTCAGCGCGCGCGACGAATCGCTGCCCACTTCTTCATCGGAGTTCACCTGCAGGATCACCTTGCGCGCCACCGGGACATCCAGGTCCCGGAGCGCGCGCATGGCGAAGATAAAGAGCGTCAGTCCGCCCTTCATGTCCAGCGTGCCGGGCCCCCAGAGCCGCCCCTTGGCCTTGCGGAACGGCATCGTCGACAGGATCCCCAGCGGGTACACGGTGTCCGAATGGCCCAGCCCGAGGATCCCGTGCTCCTGCGTCTTCTTGCCCGGCAGCACGAACTCACAGCGCATGTGCCGCCCGAACTTTCCGCCCGGGAACGTCTTCACCTTGGCCAGCCCGTTCAGCTTGGCGGCCAGCAGGTCCACGAAGCGGTTGACGGCCTGCGCGTCGTCGGAGGGCGATTCGCACTCCACCAGTTCCCGGATCCAGGTCTCCATCTCGGCTTGGTGTTTCTTGGCGTAAGTGAGGAAGCGGTCGGCGGGCATCGGAACATTCTCGCATTTCACGGCGCGCCGACGCCTCGACGTGGGCGTGAAGGCTACTCGTAAAAGGCGGACTCGAATCGAGTTGGTGGTCCGCAACTCGAACCGGCCACCGGCTGCCCTCGATGAAGTGCAGGTTCACCGGCCCGGCCAACTGGCAGGCTCCCCAGCGCATCAGCTCCTGGGTGAGATTGGGGGCCGCCGCCAAAGCGAGCGGCAGCCGCCCGTCCTGGACCGAGCCGAGCGCCTCCGGCAAAGGCAACGCTAAAGCTGCTCATCCGAAGCGCCCGCTTCGGCATGGAAGCGTTTCTGGGCGGCCGGAGCCTATTACGGCTTCGGTCGCAAATCGCGGTTTCAAACAAACCCCGGACATCCGCGACTGGCGCGGGGCTCTCTTGGGCTGGGGGCTTGACTCCCGCCTGCGAAGCTGCGAAAAAGATCACCGGCACGAGAGCAACCGAGTCGCATCGCCGGCATATTCACTCACTCCCCGTTCGCGAACACCACGGTCACAGTGTGTCTCCACGCTCCGCTTACCATTCGCTCCCGCTTCGCAGACCCGGTGGCCCCAACGCGGGATCATGGAATCATGGCCATCGAAATCGATACCGACCCCGCGCGGCTGGACATCCCGCTAATCCACGAGTTCCTTTCCACCAAAGCCTACTGGGCCGTCGGGCGGCCTTTGGACCATGTACAGCGCGCCATCGCAAACTCCCTGAACTTCGGCGCCTATCAGGACGGCCGTCAGGTGGGCTTCACCCGCGTGGTGACCGACCGCGCGACGTTCGCCTGGGTGTGCGACGTGTTCGTCCTGGAGTCCCACCGGGGGCAGGGAATCTCGAAGCGAATGATGGAGTCCGTAGTGGCGCATCCCGAACTGCTGGGCTTGCGGCGGATCCTGCTCGCGACCCGCGACGCCCATGAACTGTATCGCCGCTACGGCTTCCGCGAATTGCCCCAGCCGGGCCGCTGGATGGCGATCGAGAACCTCTGATCGGCGGTATCCTGGAGCCATGATCCCGATCCAGAAGGGCAAAGTCGCAAAACAGGCGCATGTCGGGCTCCCCGAGGGTACTTACGAGGAGGAGCACGGCCGCAAGGGATTCTTCGGCAAGACCGCTCATCTCTACCACGCGCATCCGCCGACCGGCTGGATCCGCTTCGAGGGCAAGCTCCGCCCGCACTGCCTGGACCTCAACCAGCTCGAGCCGACGGACCTGCGGGATCCGCACGGCACGGCCGCCGCGTTCCTCGGCAACAACGAAATCAAGCTCTACGTTTCCCGCCGCACCGAGCCCATGCCGTTCTACCAGCGCAACGCGGACGGCGACGAGCTGTACTTCGTCCACCGCGGCTCCGGCGTCATCGAGACGGACTTCGGCCCGCTGCGCTTCGAAAAGGGCGATTACATTGTCATCCCGCAGGCGGTGACCTACCGCGTGATCCCGGAGACCCACGACAATTTCTTCCTGATCATGCAGTCGAAGGGCGAGTTCGATCAGCCCGACAAGGGGCTGATCGGGCAGCACGCGTTGTACGATCCGGGCGTGATCGAGATCCCGGAGCCCGCGCCGAACCTCGGCGACAACCGCGAGTGGGAAGTCCGCATCAAGTGCGAGGACGAATTCTCGCGCCTGTGGTATCCCTTCAATCCCATCGACGTTGTGGGCTGGAAGGGCGACCTGACGGTGTGGAAACTGAACATGCGCGACATCCGGCCAGTGATGAGCCACCGGGTCCACCTGCCGCCGAGCGCCCACACGACCTTCGTCACCCCGGGCGCAGTGGTGTGCAGCTTCCTGCCGCGGCCGCTCGAAGAGGAAGGCGACGCGCTGAAGGTCCCCTTCTACCACCGCAACACCGACTACGACGAGTTCCTCTTCTACCACGACGGCGATTTCTTCTCGCGCGACAACATCAAGCCGGGCATGTGCACCCTGCATCCGCGCGGCATCCACCACGGGCCGCACCCCAAGGCCTTGCGCAACCAGAGCAAGAAGACCCGCACCGACGAGTACGCGGTGATGCTCGACGGCCTGAATCCGATCCACGTGCTGCCTGAGGGCGAGAAAGTGGAATGGCAGGAATACTGGGCCTCGTGGATGGAGAAGCCGGAGCCGGTCGCGAAGTGACCTTCGACCCCGCGGCGCTGCCCGGCGCCGACTTATACCGGCTGATGATCGGCGCCATCGTGCCGCGCCCGATCGCCTGGGTTTCGACGGTCGATCCGTACGGGGTCCGCAATCTCGCGCCGTTCAGTTACTTCATGGGCGTATCGGCGGAGCCGCCGGTGATCGCCTTCGCCGTAACCAACCGCCCGGGTCCGCTCAAGAAGGACACGCTGCGCAATATCCGCGCCTCGCGGGAGTTCGTCGTGAACTTCGTCACCGAGGCGCTGGCCGAGGCCATGAACCTCACCGCCGGCGATTATGCTCCCGAGGTCGACGAGTTCGCGCTCGCCGGGCTCACCGCCGTGCCCGGTGAACTGGTCGCCGCGCCCCGCGTGGCCGAGTCTCCCGTGCAGTGGGAGTGCCGCCTGTTTCAGGAAATCGTGATCTCGGAGAAGCCGGTGGGCTCCACGCTGGTGCTCGGCGAAGTGGTGCGCATGCACATCGACGACGCCGTGCGCGACGAAAAGGGGCGGATCGATCCGGCGAAGCTCCAGGCCATCGGGCGCATGGGCGGCAATGGCTACACGCGGACGCGCGATCGCTTCGATATGATCCGCCCCAAGGCCTGAGCATGTCCTGGATCTGGGAACCCACGCGCGAGCAGATCGAGCAGACCAACGTCTGGCGCTTTCTGAGGAAGCTCGGCTGCGAGAACCGCGAGTCGTTCCTGAGATACTCCACCGAACACCTCGAGGGCTTCTGGAACGCGTGCATTCGCGAGACGAACATCGAGTTTTCCAGGCCCTACGAAAAGGTCCTCGACCTCTCGCGCGGCAAGGAATGGTCGCGCTGGTTCGTGGGCGGCGAGCTGAACATCGTCCACAATACGCTGGACCGCTGGGCGCACCTCGACAAGGCCGCGATCGTCTGGGAAGGCGAGGAAGGCGCGCCCCGCACGATCTCGTTCAGCGAACTGCACGCCGAGGTGAACCGCCTCGCGAACTACCTGAAGTCGCTCGGGCTGCGCAAGCACGATCGCGTGGCGCTGTGCATGCCAATGGTCCCCGAAGTGGTCACGATCGTCTACGCGTGCCTGAAACTGGGCCTGGTGGTGGTGCCGATCTTCTCCGGATTCGGCGCCGGCGCGATTGCGGCGCGTCTGGAGAACTCGGGCGCGGTGGCGGTCTTCACCGGCGATCAATTGCAGCGGCGCGGCAAGCGGCAGGACCTGGAAGGCAAGGTCCGCGAGGCGATGGCGAAGGCGCCGAACGTCCGCCAGGCCATCGTTTACTCCTACGACCGTGGCTGGGGACGCCTGCTGCAGGGGCTATCCGCCCAATGCGCCACCGAACCTGTCGCGAGCGAGCACCCGGCGTTTCTGCTCTACACCTCCGGGACCACCGGCAAGCCCAAGGGCTGCGTCCACACGCACGCCGGCGCGCTGGCGCAGGTGGCCAAGGAGATCTTGCTCGCCTTCGATCACCGCGACGACGATGTGTTCTTCTGGCTCTCGGACATCGGCTGGATGATGGGCCCGTGGACCATCCTGGGGAACCACAACTTCGGCGGTACTATCTTCCTCTATGACGGCGCGCCGGACTACCCGGACGCCAACCGCCTGTGGCGCATGATCGCGGACCACGGCGTGACCACGTTCGGCGTCTCGCCCACGGCGATTCGCGTGCTGATGCGCCAGGCGGAGCCGCCGCCCCTGCCTTCGCTGCGCCTGCTCGGCTCCACCGGCGAGCCCTGGGACGAAACCTCGTACCGGTGGTTCTTCGAACACGTGGGCGGAAGCCGCTGCCCCGTGATCAACATCTCCGGCGGCACCGAGATCATCGGCTGCTTCCTGTTCCCGTTGCCGATCCAGCCGCTGAAACCCTGCACGCTGGGCGGTCCCGCGCCCGGCATGGCGGTAGCGGTGTTGCGCGAGGACGGGTCGCCCGCCCCGCAAGGGGAGACCGGATATCTGGCCTGCGTGAAACCCGCTCCCTCAATGACCCGCGGCGTCTGGGGCGACGCCGATCGCTACCTCGAGACCTACTGGTCGAAATGGCCGGGCGTCTGGCACCACGGCGACTGGGCGAGCGTCGATGCAGATGGTTGCTGGTACCTGCACGGCCGCGCCGACGAATCGATGAACGTGGCGGGGCGTAAGGTAGGTCCGGCGGAAGTCGAAGATACGCTCATCGAGCACCCGGCGGTTTCCGAAGCCGCCGTGATCGGCGTGCCCGACGACGTGAAGGGCGAAGGGATCGTGTGCTTCGTGGTCCTGAAGGGCGAAGTCGCCGAAGGGGAACTCGCCGCGTTCGTCGCGAAGAACCTGGGCCCGACCTTCCGCCCCAACGCGGTGCACGCGGTCCCGGAGCTGCCGAAGACGCAGAGCGGCAAGATCGTGCGGCGGCTGATCCGGCGCAAGTTCCTGGGCGAGGAACTCGGGGACACGTCGACGGTGCAGAACCCGGGGTCGCTCGAAGCGTTCGGCCAGTAGCCCCCGCGGGAGCGATATACTCGATTCCGCTATGCAGCGTCTGCTCTTCTTGCTCCCCCTCGCGGCCTTCGCCGGTGTCGCCGACCATCCGGATGTCACCGCCGCCGAGCGTCTTTTCGAAAGCTGGATCCGCGGCCAGATGGCCTATCGCGGCCTCCCCGGCATCGCTGTCGGCGTGGTCGCCGACCAGGAACTGGTGTGGGCCAAGGGCTTCGGCTACGCCGATGTCGATAAGAAGATCCCCGTCACCCCCGCGACGAAGTTCCGCATGGCGTCGCACAGCAAGCTGTTCGCGGCCACCTCGATCATGCAGCTTCGCGAAAAGGGCAAGGTCCGCCTCGACGATCCCGTCGCGAAGCATCTGCCCTGGTTCACCATCCGTCCCGCCGAGCCCGGCGACGCGCCGGTGACCGTCGAGGAATTGCTGATGCACGCCTCCGGCCTGCCGCGCGAAGCCGGCCCGCATTGGTCCGATTACAATTTCCCCGACGACGAAGGCCTCAAGAAGTACGTCGCCGAGCACCAGGCCATCTACTCGCCCCAGGTGCGTTTCAAGTACTCGAACCTCGCGTACTCGCTCGCCGGGAAGATCGTCGAGGCGGTGTCCGGCATGAAGTTCGGCGACTACGTGCAGAAGAACATCTATGACCCGCTCGGCATGAAGAGTTCGAGTGTGGACCGCAACGATCCGGACCTCGCCGTCGGCTACGGGCGGCGCCTGCCCGACGGCACGCGCAAGAGAATGCCTTTCGTCGACGCGCGTTCCATGGCCGCCGCGACCGGCATCACCTCCACCGTCGAGGATATGGCGAAGTTCGTGGCGCTGCAGTTCCGCAAGGGGCAGACCGGCGGCGCGCAGATCCTGAACACGTCGTCGCTGCGCGAGATGCACCGCGTGCGGATGCTCGAAAACAACTGGACCCGCGGCAACGCGATCGGCTTCGCGGTGAACCGCGACAAGGACAAGGTCTACGTGGGCCACGGCGGGTCGTACCCGGGCTACAAGACGCAGACCACGATGCAGCTCGACGAAAAAGTCGGCGTGATCGTGCTGACGAACGGCGACGATTCGAACCCCTCCGACCTGGCGCAGCGCTTGATGGAGATCGTCGGCGAAGCCGTCGCCAAGGCCACGAAGCCCGCCGAGAAGCCGCTCGAATGGGATCCGTCGTGGAAGCGGTTCGTGGGCGTGTACCGCAACGCGTTCAGCGATTCAGAGATCGTGGAGCTGAACAACCGGCTGGTGATGTTCGATCCCTCGGGACCGAACCCCACGCAGCAGACGCGGCTGATCCCCGTCGGCGGCGGGCGGTTCCGCATGGAGGCTCCGGTGGGCGGCGGCGCGGTGGGCGAGATCGTGCGGTTCGTGGAGGAGAACGGCCGCGTGGTGCGGATGTATTCGGGCGACAGTTTTATGGTGCGGGTGAACCAGTAGCCGGGGTTCCGACTCGTCCGGTAACCATCTACTTGGCGAAAGCGCTGCGGACCGGCCGCGCGATCCAGCACGGATTGGGCTGGAGCCCCAGCGCCCAGGCGATGGTCGCCGCGGTATCCCACGTGTTCACCGGATCCGTGATCTCGACGCCCGGGCGGACGTTCGCGCCGGCCGCGATCCACGGGATCTCGAGTTCCTCCATCGAGAGACCGCCGTGCTTCTTGCCGACACCGCCGTGATCGGCGGAGACGAGGATCAATGTCCGGTCCCAGGCGCCGGCGTCGCGGACCGCGTCCAGCATCAGGCCGATGAGCCGGTCGGCCTCCTCGACCGCCGCGCGGTACTCCGGGGTCCGCCAGCCGGCTTCGTGTCCCGCGTGATCGACATGGTCGAGGTGCACGAACAGCAGCTCCGGCCGCGCCGCTTTCCAATACCGGACCGCCGCCTCCATGGTGGCGGCTTCGGTAGCATGACGCTCCACCACGCTCGGCGCGGACTTCTCGACGAGCCGCGCGTAGTCGTCCCAATGGTGGAAGATGCCGATCTTCGCGGCGGGGCGCTGCCGGCGCAGTTCGCCGTAGACGGTCGGGAAGATCGATTCCGCGCCGCGGCAGACGGGCGGGAACTCGAACTTGTCCGGCTTCCAGTCGTTCGAGGTGACGCCGTGCTGCTCGGGACCCGCGCCCATAATCATCGAGGCCCAGTTGGAACTCGACGACGTCGGCATTACCCCGCGGGCGTGCCACGTGTAGGCGCCGCGGCGGCGCATTTCGTCGAGCCGCGGCGTGCGGGCCGCCTGGATGCCGAACGGCGCCAGCCCGTCGACGCCGATGAGAATCACCTGATCGGCGGCCAGGGCGGGTAGGGCAAAGAGAACGACAAGCGCGCGCATGAACCGGGAGTGTAGCGAACCACTGTGACGAGCGCGTGAATCAGGGCAGGGGTCGGACCCCTAGTCGATGGTCGTAACCAGGCCCGACGCCAGGATCCGGGTGTCCGAGGTCAGCAGGGTGAGGCGCAGCACTCGGGCCGTGGCGACGATGGTCCGGTCCGCCGGATCCCGGAGCGCGTCGCCCAGCGCGGCGACTTCGGCCGCCACCTCCCCGGTCAGCGGCAGGATGCGGATCGCCGGCTGCGCCTCGACCTGCGCCAGCAGGTCCGCGAGCGGAACGCTCGCGCGCGGTTTCGGGTCGCTCATGAGCAGGGCGATCTCCAGCAGCGAGATGGCGCTGATGGCAACGGGTTCGCCGCGCCGCAGCGCCTGATCGAGGCGGCGCGCCTGCTCCCGCGAGAGCTTCTTCGGCTCGGCCAGCCAGCGCAGCAGGACATGCGTATCGAGCAGCAGGCCCGGTTTCATCGGCCCCGGCGGACCGCTTCCCACAGGTCTGCGGCGTTGCGCGTAACCAGGTCCCGCGGCAGGCGGACGGCGCCGGCCCACATCCCCGCGGGCGAGGCAAGGCCGCCCCGCGCGGCGGCCTGCAGCGTGGCGACGGGACGGCCGCGCTTGGTAATCGTGACACCCGCGCCCCCGGCGTCCAGCTCCGCGAGCACGGCGAGACACTTGGCCTTGAACTCCGTGGCCGTCATGAGCCGGGTCTTCATAAGGACATCGTAGCAAACTGGTCAGATGACCACTGCGACCGGTCACCGGGGCCGAATGACGGTTTCGTGAATGACGGTCCGCGGGCCGGCACGCTAGGATGGTTCGCGAATGGGCGAACGAATCGCGGATGTGGCGGTGGTCGGAGCCGGCATCGCCGGCCTGGCGCACGCCTGGCTGGCCGTGCGGGCAGGGAAGCGCGTGGTGGTCTTCGAGAAGAATCCTCGCCCGGCGGGAGCCAGCCTGCGCAACTTCGGACTGCTGTGGCCCGTCGGCCAGCCCGCCGGCCAGATGCACGCGCTCGCGCTGCGCAGCCGCGAATTGTGGCTGGAAGCGCTGACCGCCGCGCGCATCGGTTACCAGGCCACCGGATCCCTGCATCTGGCCTACCGCCGCGACGAAGCCGCCGTGTGCCAGGAGTTCGCCGCCGCGGCGCCCGCGCTCGGCTATGACTGCGCCTGGATCGACGCCGCTGGCGTCGAGCGCCTGAGTCCCGTGGCGCGGCGCAAAGGACTGCTGGGCGCGCTGTGGAGCCCCGGCGAGATCACCGTCGATCCCGCGGGCACCAACGCCCGCCTCATCGAGTACCTGGCGCAGCAGGGCGTGGTCTTCCGCTTCGGCGCGCCGGTGCGGGCCATCGACTTGCCGCGCCTCGAGTCCGCCCGCGAGCAATGGGAGGCGGAGCGCGTGGTCGTCTGCTCGGGCGACGAGTTTGCGCTGCTTTATCCCGAGCTGTTCCGCCAGGCGGGCATGACGCGCTGCAAGCTGCAGATGATGTCGGCCTCCGGAGCGGACTTCCGCCTTGGCCCGGCGCTCGCCGGCGGCCTCACCCTGTGTTTCTACGGCTCCTTCGCTCTGTGCCCCTCGCGCGCCGCGCTGGCGGCGCGGATCGCCGAAGAAATGCCCGAGTACACGCACTGGGGGATCCACGTGATGGTCTCCCAAACTCCCGCCGGCGAGCTGAAGATCGGCGACTCCCACGAGTACGGCGACCACGTGGACTTCTTCGACAAGCCCGAGATCGATCGCCTGATCCTCGACTACCTCGCGACGTTCGCCACGCTCGAGGACACGCAGATCACGCGCCGCTGGCACGGTGTCTACGCCAAGCATCCGGAGCGGCCGTTTGTCCGTCTTGAGCCCGCGCCCGGCGTGGCGGTGCTCACCGGGCTGGGCGGCGCGGGCATGACCCTCTCGTTTGGACTTGCCGAAAGGACCTTCGCGTCATGAAACTGGAAGCCGTCATCTTCGACTGGGCGGGCACTCTCGCCGACTATGGCTGCCAGGCGCCGATCGAGGCGGTAGTGCAGGCCTTCGCGCGGCACGGTGTCGCGATGCCGCGCGAGCGGGCGCGGGGACCGATGGGCCTGCCCAAGAAGGAGCACCTGCGGCAACTGCTGCCCGCGGGCGTGGACCTGGAGGCGCTGTACGCGGACTTCGTGCCCCTGCAGATGACGGCGATCGTGGCGCACACGGACCTGATCCCCGGGGTGGCGGAACTGGCCGGGCGCCTGCGCGCCCGGGGCCTGAAGATCGGCACCACCACCGGCTACACGCGCGAGATGCTGGCGCCGCTGGCCGCGCGCGCCGCCGGGCAGGGTTTCACCGCCGACGCGATGCGTACTCCCGAGGAAGTGGGCGGCGGGCGCCCGCACCCGTGGATGCTCTGGAGCCTGCTGCAGCAGTTCCAGGTGAGCGCGGCGGCGGCCGCGGTGAAGATCGGCGATACCGTCAGCGACATCGACGAGGGGCGTCACGCCGGCGTGTGGACCATCGCCGTCGCGCGCACCGGCAACGAAACCGGCCTCACCCAGGCTGAACTCGCCGCGCTCTCGCCCGGCGACCGCGAGGCGTTGGTCACCAGCGCGCGGAACCGGCTGGCGGCGGCCGGCGCGCACTACGTCGTCGAATCCGCCGCCGATTGCGAAGCGGTGCTCGACGAGATCGAAGCGCGCCGGGCGCGCGGCGAACGCCCTTGAACGCGTGCTACCGTAAGTAATTACGCATGGCATGGTTTCGCAGGGAATCCACCGGCGCGCAGAGCGACCCCGAAGGTGAGCACAAAGTACGCACCGAAGGCCTCTGGCTGAAGTGCGACGGTTGCGGGCAGATCATCTGGCGCAAGACGCTCGACGAGACCCACCAGGTGTGCCCGAAGTGCGAGCACCACTTCCGGCTCGACGCCCGCACCCGCCTCCACCTGCTCTTCGACGACGGCAAGTATGAGGAATACGACGCCGCGATGACCAGCACTGATCCGCTGTCCTTCGTGGATTCGAAGTCCTACAAGGACCGGCTGGCCGGCATGCAGAAGGCCACCGAGCTTTCGGACGCCCTGATTTCCGCGGGCGGCAAGCTGGACGGCCGGTTTGTCCACATCTGCGCCATGGAGCTGAAGTTCATCGGCGGCTCGATGGGCTCGGTGGTCGGCGAAAAGATTACGCGCGCCATCGAGCGGTCGATCGCCAAGCGTGCGCCGCTGATCATCATCTCCGCCTCCGGTGGCGCGCGGATGCAGGAAGGCGCCATCAGCCTGATGCAACTGGCGAAGATTTCTTCGGCGCTGATGAAGCTCGACGAGGCCAAGGTGCCCTACATCAGCATCCTGACGGACCCCACCACGGGCGGCGTGACGGCCAGCTTCGCGATGCTGGGCGACCTGAACATCGCCGAGCCGGGCGCGCAGATCGGCTTTGCCGGGCCGCGCGTGATCGAGCAGACCATCCGCCAGAAGCTGCCCGAGGGTTTTCAGCGCAGCGAGTTCCTGCTGGCGCACGGATTCCTGGACGCCGTGGTGAAGCGCAACGAGATGAAGGACTACCTCTCCACCGCGCTGCGGTTTCTGGCAGGATAAGCGGACATGAAGCTCTGGATGGTGCTCGCCGCGGCCGCGGCGCTCGCGCAGGATTACGACGTTCTGATTCGCAACGGCCGCGTGGTGGACGGCGCGGGCAACGCCTGGTTCCGCGGGGACGTCGCGGTGAAGAACGGCCGCATCGCCGCGGTGGGCGCGCTGAACGGACGTAGCGCGGCACGCACGATCGACGCCGCCGGGCGCATCGTCGCCCCCGGTTTCATCGACGTGCACACGCACATCGAGGGCGGCGTGGAGAAGGTCCCGCGCGGCGATAACTTCCTGCGCGACGGCGTCACCACCGTGGTCACCGGCAACTGCGGCGGCTCCGAGCTGCAACTGGCCCCCTGGTTCGAGAAGCTCGAGAAGACCGGCCTGGGGTTGAACGTCGCCTCGCTCATCGGGCACAACACCGTGCGTAGCGAGGTGATGGGCCGCGCGAACCGTTTGGCCACGCCGGAAGAGATCGCCCGCATGCAGGCGCTGGTCGAAAAGGCCATGCGCGAAGGCGCCGTGGGATTCTCCACCGGGCTGATCTACATCCCCGGCACCTACTCGAACCCCGACGAAGTGGTCGCGCTGGCGAAGGCCGCGGCCAAGTACAACGGCGTCTACGCCAGCCACATGCGCGACGAGGGCGAGCGCGTTACCGAGGCGATCAACGAAGCCGTGCGCGTCGGCAAGGAAGCCGGCATGCGCGTCCAGCTCTCGCACTTCAAGATCGACAACCGCAAGCTCTGGGGCGCCAGCGACGCTTCGCTCGCGCTGATCGAGAAGTACCGGCGTGAAGGCGTCGACGTGGTGGTCGACCAGTATCCCTACGATCGCTCGAGCACCAACCTCGGGATCCGCCTGCCGAGCTGGGCACTGGCCGACGGCGACGACAAGGTGCGCGCGCGGCTGGAGAGCAAGTCCACGCGCGGCGAGATCAAGCGCGAGATGCTGAAGCTGCTCGCCGACCTCGGCCAGCCGGATTACCAGTTCTGTCTCGTCGGCCGCTTCCGCCCGAAGCCCGAATATGAAGGCAAGACCATCCCCGAGATCACCAAGCTGATGGGCCGCGAGGCGACCGTCGAGAACCAGGCCGAGACGATCCTCGACCTGATGCAGCTCGGCCGCGCCCAGATGATCTACCACTCGATGGGCGGCCAGGACGTGGAGCGGATCCTGCGCTACCCGTGGACCGCGATCGCCAGCGACGGCGGCATCCAGGAGTTCGGCATCGGCGTGCCGCACCCGCGCAGCTACGGCACCAACGCCCGCGTGCTCGGCGAATATGTCCGGAACCGCGGTGTGCTGACCGTCGAGGACGCGGTGCGCCGCATGACCTCGCTGCCCGCCCGGACGTTCGGCTTCCGCGACCGCGGACTGATCCGCGAAGGCATGGCGGCGGATCTGGTGATCTTCGACCCGGCCCGCGTCGGCGATGTGGCCACGTACCAGCAGCCGCACCAGTTCAGCGAAGGGATCGATTTCGTGCTGGTGAACGGGGTCCTGGCGGTGGAGAACGGGCAACTGACTTCCGCACGCGGCGGGCGGGTGCTGCGCAAGCAGCCGTAGGTCCGAATGGAAGCGCCGGCCCGCGGATGAAGTGGGACTGATCTTCCTGCGCCAACCAAATGGTCTTCCGATCAGCTCGCCCGCGACGGTCCTGTTCGGCTCGCCGGGCCTGTTTACAGATATAGCATTTGAGTCAGATAAAGCATATACTAGCCTTCGGAGGCTCAGCATGCTGCGGAAGGAAGAGACCCAAGTACCGCTGGCGATCTCGGAGACCGACCAGAAACAGGTCCTGGAACTCTATCAAAAGATTCAGCGAAGCCGGGCGAAGCTAGTCGGACCGGATGGCAAGACGCAGAGCCTGCCGGTCTCCCTCTACGAGTTTCTCGTGAAGCTGGTCGCGGATCTATGCGAGGGCCAGTCTGTCGCCATCGTCCGAAATGACGGCCAACTCACCACGGTGGAGGGCGCGCGGATGCTCGGCGTCTCGCGGCAGTTCCTGATCAAGCTCCTGGAGCGCGGCGACGTGCCCCACCACATGGTGGGCACGCACCGGCGCGTTTACGTCCGCGACCTCCTGGCGTACAAGGCCAAACGGGATTCGAACCGGCGCAAGATCCTCGATGACCTGACGCGGGCCGAAGCCGAGGATGGCCTCTACGATCGGGAGCCGCCGGATGATCGCACGGAGTGATGCCTACGTCGCGGTTCTCGACACCTGCGTGCTGGCGCCCATGCCGCTGTGCGATACGCTGCTGCGCCTCGCCGAGGATCCGGCGTTCTACATTCCGAAGTGGTCCGCCGACATTATGCGCGAGTTGCGCTCGACGCTGCAGCGGATGGGCTATGCGCCGGCGCAGGCGGAGCGGCGGATTGTCGCCATGGAATCCGCGTTCGAGGACGCCAGCGTCACCGGTTACGAGTACCTCGTTGGGGCAATGACGAACGACCCGAAGGACCGCCACGTCCTCGCGGCGGCGGTGCGCTGCGGTGCGCACGCCATCGTCACGCACAACGCGAAGCATTTCCGGCCGGAATCGACCCAGCCACATGACCTCGACATCCTGACCCCGGATGACTTCCTGGTGCACCAGTTCCACTGCAACGAAGAGCTGTTTATGGAGAAGCTGGCTGCCCAGGCAGCAGCGCGGAAGGTGTCGCTTGAAGCCCTTCTCGACCGACTCCAGCGTTTCGCGCCGAACTGCGTCAAGCTGCTCCGCTGAGAATGGGATCCGGCAGAGCGCGGCATGCTGCTGGATCGTGCCGCGGACGAGATGGAGTTTTCATGAAATCCGAGAAACTCCCGTCTGACACGGGTTTGCCCCGTGTCTGCGTCTCCTCTGGTCAAAGTGGCCTTGATTTCTTGGATAAGTTATTGCATAATCTCACCCAGAATATTTTCGACTCGGTCGGTCGCAGCTTGGTCGTTGTCGGAGGATTCGCTCGGGCCTAACTGTCACCTGTGCTCGCGGCGATTCATCAGTTCAGGCCCTGGGCGGACTGGTGTGAAAGGAAAGAGCCTCGTCCCTATGACCAGTCCAACTTCAGCCTCCTTCGGGGACACAAACCGGGAAAAGGGGCCAGAATGCGAATCATAACTGTCTTCGTCTGTGCGTTTTCGCTTTCATGTGTGATGCGGGCACAGTTCACCCCAGGGCTGACATCTGAACTTAGGCTCGAAGGGATGCTCCAGTCAGCTACACGCCGTCAGTTGAGGGTGCTGCCGTCCACTTCGCTTACGTTTGTTCCAGCAGCGCGACGAAACACCCGTACTCTCGTAGACTTCGCGACGCTCTACGATGCTGTGAAGACTGATACGTCACCGGTGAACATTTCACGCCGCCATGTGGGAAAAGTTGAACAGATGTTTGCATTGGGAGCCGGGACGAAGTACTTCGTTGCAATAGATGGCGAACTCTATCACAACAACGCCCTGGGAATGCGCCTCCAGCAGTCGTATGGAGGAGGCCTGGTCGCGCGCCTAGTTGAGCGCCAGAGAAGCAGCTCCGTGACCCAGACGTTCTCCCTTGTCGGTGGGATGCGCTATATGGATCAACAGTTCCTCCGTCAAGACCGTCAGCGATTTGCCGCATTTCTTGTCGGACAGAGGTTTTACCAAGACGTCAAGGTGGCCAAGTTCACTCAGGCTTTCTTTCTAGTTCTTCCGATGGCAGAGAGCCGTTCTAGTTGGCAGTTTCGCACGGTGGCAGATCTCCGATTTCCGGTGTGGAGAGGACTGAGCTTCTCGGTTTCCGGTTTTGACGACTACGTTCGGAATGCACCGCCCCGGTTCCGCAGAAATTTCTACACAGTGAACGTTGGTTTTGCCTTCAACCACTAAATTCGCTTGAGGAGTTACGATGGCAGATACAAGAAAGCGCAACAAAACGAAGACAGTCTCAAAACAGTCCACAAGTGAAGCTGCAGCGACCAAGATCGAAGTACGGGCCCTATCGCTGACGAAGTATCTTGCCGACGTGAAGCGCGGCGCTGCGGCAGCTGTAGCACAGGGATCGCCCGTTGGTGCATGCCTGGTGACGAATCCGCACACTGGCCAGCGTGTTTGCGTGGAGACGGACAAGGCCACATGCACCGGCATGAAGGGGAGGTTCATCGGCGGTCCCTGCGGGCTCTGAGTGAGAACCACTGCTCGGCGTTGGCAGGGATCAGAGGTTTTTAGTGGGCTTCGAGGGACAGTTTGGACTGCACCCCAATGCTAAGACACGGAAAATAGGGACAGGTGACCGCTCGCTGGAAAGCGCTCGGCAAGAGGACTTGCGGGGGAGCTGGGGGAGCTTGGGGGGGAGCTGGGGAGCTGGGACAGACGAGTCTTTCTCAGATTTCGTGAAAACTTCACCCTAAGTCTGCGCCTTGCCGCACCGTGCGTCGCCGCTACCGGCAGCCCCCCGAATGGACCCCACCGCCAGGCCGACTGCGGCGGAAGTGGATCACGGCGTGAGCCCGACCTACCGCTCCACGGGGCCGCCCGCCCGGGAAGTGCTCATGGTCGCGTCCCGGATCACCACCAGCAGCCCAGCCCATTCTCCGTCGCCGAACCGCTCGATTCCCAGCATCACTGACTGGTGGATCTTCACGCGGTTGGGCTGCCGCAGCCGCACAATGAGGATGCCCGAGTGGCTGGCGGCACGGTACTCCGTGAACCCTTGTCGGTTGTGATCAGCAGACGGCTCTCCCGCATCGCCACGTCCCAGAGACCCGCATCCGCCAGACCCTCTTCATCGGTCCCGCGGATGTCTTTGACGTCGTGGCCCAGTTCGCTCAAGCGGCCCACGGTCATGCGCGGGATGTTCTCGTCGACCAGAATCCGCATCCGTCAGCGGCCCGGAGCTGGCAGCGGCGTCACTTGCTCCTCGGCCAGCTCAGCCGCATAGTCGAGGCACGCCATGATGTCCGCGCGCTCTAGCGACGGATACTCGGCCAGCAGGTCCTCCACCGTGTCACCATTCGCCAGCATTCGGACAATTTGGTGGACGGGAATCCGGGTGCCCTTCACGCACGCCTGGCCGTGGCAGATAGTCGGGTCGATGGAGATCCTCTCGAACGGCACCTTCGTGTCCTCCAGCACCAGTGTACTCCTCCTCCCGCATCCGCCCACACCGCGCTGTCACGCCTGACGAAAATCTCAATCTCTCGCTTTTTCAATTACTTGCCGAAACCGACCTGGCGGGTCACGTTGACCAACCCCGTACCCTGACATCGCAACCGCCGGCTGGCGGGTCAACAACGCGCCGCCCGTCAGGCGGCGGGTGAACCAGGAGGAATCAGAGTCATGACCGAGAACAGCGCGACCGGACCCCGCACCCCCGAGGGCAAGGCCAAGTCCGCGCAGAACGCGACCAAGCACGGCCTCCAGGCCCAGCAACTGCTCCCCAACGAGAACCCGGAAGCCTTCGCGCAACTTCGCGAGTGCTATTTCTCCCAACATCCGCCCCGCACCATCTGGGAATTCGACATCCTCGAAGAAATGGTCTGGGATAAGTGGATGAAGTTCCGCCACCGCCACACCGAAAAGGCGGTTCTCACGCTGCTTACCGATCCGAAATCGCTCGACGTGGATCCGGCCTACGCGCCCCTCGCCCGCGCCTTCATCCAGAACGCCGGACCCGACGGCGTGCTCCAACTGCTCCACCGCTACGGCGTCGCCATCAGCCGGAGCTACCTCCGGCACCTGCGCGAACTCCAGCGCCTCCGCCCCGACGCCTTCGGCATGGAGGCGCCCTCCCGGAGCTTGCCGCTCGCTGACGCTCGCGGCCCTGAAAACCCGGACGCAAGCGGAGCCGCGACCGTCAGGGAGCGGCAAGCCCTCGGAACCCCGAGCGCCAGCGACGGGCAAAGCCCGGCAGAACAAAGCCAGCCGCGCGAACCTCTTACACCAAAATTTCCAAACGAACTCCCCCCGCTCGCCACCTTCCGCGAGGACCCCCGGGATTCCATCACCAACCACCGCGAATGGCCCATCCTCAAGAACTTGCTGTTCACGGCCACTAAACCTTATCCCGAAGCCACGGCTTCCATCCTCTCGAAACTCCGGGAGCTGCCCGCGTAACTAAGGAGCATCATCATGAACTTTCGCAACGAACTCGAATCCATCCTCGGCCCCAGCGACATCCTCGCCTTCGCGCGCGAGACGCTGCGCTTTCAACCCGACGAGCACCAGGCGCGGCTGCTGACCACCCAAGCCCGGCGGGTGATTCTGAACTGCACGCGGCAGTGGGGGAAGTCCACGGCGGCGGCGGTGAAGGCGGTGCACCACGCGCTGACGGAGCCGGAGGCGATGGTGGTGATTGCGAGTCCGTCGCAACGGCAGGCGGCGGAGTTCTTCTTAAAGTGCAAGAAGAGTCTCGCGAAAGCCCAAGTGAATCACAAGAAAGACGGGATCAATCCGCATTCGGCGGTATTGGAGAATGGCTCCCGATTAGTCGCGCTGCCGAATTCGGATAATACGATCCGGGGGATTTCGGGGGTCACCTTTCTGATCTGCGATGAAGCCGCGCGGATTCCCGACGAACTCTATCAGGCGCTGATGCCGATGCTGGCGACGACGGCCGGGCACGTGTGGCTGCTCTCGACGCCGGACGGGCCGCGGGGATTCTTCTACCGCGAGTGGATGTCGCCGGAGCCGGCGGAGCGGATCTCCGTCAAAGCCACCGAGTGTCCGCGGATCAGCCAGACGTTCCTCGACAACGAACGGCTGCACCGCGGCGAGTATCAGTTCCGGCAGGAGTATCTGTGCGAGTTCCAGGCCGGAGCGCAGACGGTGTTCGCGCGGGAGCGGCTGGAGGCGCTGGTGACGGACACGTTTCCGGCGTTTCCGAAGTACGCGTGGCGCGTGCCGAAGATGCCGGAGTCGGCGAATCCGTGGGATTCGGGCCGGGATGCGGGTCCGTGGACGCACACGGGGACGTGGTACAACGCGGGGCTGGACTTGGGGCAGTCGCGGGATCCGGCGGCGCTGGTGCTGCTGGCGGGGCACAGGTACGTGGGCGAGAAGCGGGATCCGTACTCGCTGGAGCGGCCAGAGGTGACGGTGTACACGGTGGCGGACTGCAAGAGGTTTCCGCTGGGGACGCCGTACACGCGCATCGTGAGCGAGATCGCGATGCTGGCGGACCACGTGGCGTTCGACGGGAACCTGCGGCTGGCGTTCGACGCGACGGGGCTGGGGCGGCCGGTGCGGGACATGATCCTGGAGGAACGGATCAAGGGCCGGATGATTCCGCTGACGATCGCGGCGGGGAGTGCGAAGTCCAACGCGGAGACGGTGGGGAAGGTGGATCTGATCGCGGGGATCGAGACGGCGCTGGAGAGCGGGGTCCTGTTCCTGCCGGCGAGCCTGCCGAACCGCGAGGCGCTGATCACGGAGGTGTGCGCGCTGGAGCGGCACTTTACGGAGGCGGGGAACGTAACCATCGCGGCGCCGGGGCATGACGATCTGGCGCTCGCGCTGGCGCTGGCGATCTGGGTGGCGCGGCTGCAGCCGCGGCGTCCCGGGAAGCCGGACCGGTTTGTGACGCACGAGGATCTGGACGAGCACCAGCGGGCGATTCTGAAGAAGGGGCTCGGGGGTCCGGTGGGGGAGCAGGGGTATCCGCTGCCGTGGTTTTGAGCTGCTCGCGCGGACTTGGGATCGACACGGGCGATGCTGGGGTCCGGCGGGGCGAGCAGCCGTAGGATCGTCAGTCGGCGGCGCTGCTGCCGGTGAGCACCACCATGTACAGCAGCCGCTCCACCAGCCCAGCGTCCGTCTGGGACGCCTGCTGATAGAGGTCGATGAACCGGCAGACGGGGCGCGGGATCCAGGAGCCCGCGCTCGCCGCCCGCGCTCCCAGCAGCACGGTCAGCAGCCCGAGCGCCAGAACCAGTTTGCGCATCGTCGCCCTCATGCCTATATATACGCCGCAAGGGGGCCAAAGTTTGTTAAGGGCGGGAAAAATCTAGCTCTCCCCGCCCGGTTCCGGTTCCTCGGCGGCCGGCGCGGCGCTGACCCCGCGCCCGGCCTTCCGCAAAGCCTCACGGAGCAGATACTCGATTTGCCCGTTCAGGCTGCGCAGATCATCGTCTGCCCAGCGCCGCACGGCGTCGAGTACTGCTCCGTCGATGCGCAACGGGTAATTCTTGCGCATGGGCTTCAGTCCCTTTCCACTTTAGTGATAGATCGAACCGGTGTTGACGACCGGCTGGGTGGCGCGTTCGCCGCAGAGGACCACCAGGAGGTTCGAGACCATGGCGGCCTTGCGCTCGTCGTCGAAGGTGATCACCTTCTTGGCGGAGAGCATCTCGAGCGCCATCTCGACCATGCCGACCGCGCCCTCGACGATCTTCTGCCGCGCGGCGATGATCGCCGAAGCCTGCTGCCGCTGTAGCATCGACGCCGCGATCTCCGGCGCGTACGCCAGGTGGCTCATGCGCGCTTCCACCACTTCGACGCCGGCGACTTGCAGCCGCTCCTGGATCTCTTCGCGCAGGTGCGCGGCGATCTCGCCGGTGTTCGCGCGCAGGGACTTCTGTCCCGCTTCGTGCGCGTCGTACGGGTAGGCCGTCGCCAGGTTCCGCAGCGCGGCTTCGCTTTGCACGTGGACGTACTCCTCGTAGTTGTCCACCTGGAAGGCGGCCTCGGCGGTGTCGATTACCTTCCACACCACCACGGCGCCGATTTCGATCGGGTTGCCGTCGTGGTCGTTCACCTTCAGCTTCGCGGTTTCGAAGTTGCGCACCCGGAGGGATACCCGCTTCTTCGAATAGAACGGGTTGGCCCAGTGCAGCCCGGGCTTGATGACGGTGCCGACGTAGTTGCCGAACAACTGCAGCACCGCGCCCTGGTTCGGCTGCACGCCGAAAAGGCCGGTTAGGCAGATGACGTCCACGAGCAGGACGACGGCCCACGCCAGGGCGGGTCCCCCGCGTTCGGAGCGCGCCAGTTCCTTTAGGTTCACGAATCCCCAGACGCAGACGCCGAGAATGATCAGCATCGCGAATAGGGCGAAAACACCGGATACGGTTCCTACGACTTTCTCTTTCATGTGATCTCCTGTTGCTATCGAAATGATATCACTTCGGTATCGGAGCGCAAGGAAAATCGTAAGTGATTGATTTCAGGCAGAATCGACTTCGCCCCAAGACTCTTTCGCCCGTGCATCCGGCGGGCTATGATCCTTCTAAGCGAAAGGAGAATCAGGAGATGGGCGTAACCAGGCGGAGTTTGCCGCTGGCGGCCGCGGCGGCGGCGGTGCGGGTGGGCAAGGCGCAGGAGGGGAAGGGCCGATCGTTCGCGGCGTGGCCCGCGAGGGACCTGCTGGATCAGCGCAAGGCCGCGAAGCGTCCGTGGCTGCAGTTCTTCGACAACGCGACCATGTACCTCGGGATGTACTCGCTGGAGGCGGGCGCGGAGGACCGGCAGCGTCCCCACAAGGAAGACGAGATCTACTATGTCCTCTCGGGCCGCGCGCGGTTCCGGGCCGGGGGGGAGGAGGTCGCGGTGGAGCCGGGCTCGGTGCTGTTCGTGAAGGCGCAAGTCGAGCACCGGTTCCACAGCATTACCGAGCCGTTGGACATTCTGGTGTTCTTCTCGAAGATGACGTCGTAAGGAAAGCCGCACTTGCAAGGACGGGCAGCGGAGCGGTAGCCTTCGGCTAGATTTTCGAAGAGGAGATCATCCATTGACCAGAAGAGAACTCGGAGCCGGCATGCTGGCCGCCGCGGCAGGAGCGGCGCAGGACCGTCCCGCGCCGGCGAAGCCACGGGGGATGAACATGGGCGGGCTGGCGCACACCATGCCCGAGAGGCCGGAGCGGATCGCGATGCTCGCCTATCCCGGCATGACGGCGCTGGATCTGGTGGGCCCGCAACAGGTGTTCGGGATGATGGGCGCGCAGGCGGTGCTCACGTGGAAGACCAAGGATCCCATCGTGACCGACTCGGGTCTGAACCTCGTGCCCGGGTGGACCTTTGACGACTGCCCGGAGCCTCTCGACATCCTGTTCGTGCCCGGGGGCGGCGGACCCACCGTCCGCCTGATGACCGACCCGGCGGTGCTCGAGTTTCTGGCGAAGAAGGGCAAGAGCGCGCAATGGGTGACCAGCGTGTGCTCGGGCTCGCTGATCCTGGGCGCGGCGGGTCTGCTGAAGGGCTACCGCGCCACCAGCCACTGGTCGGTGCGCGAAGTGCTGGCCGACCTCGGCGCGACGCCGGTGGAGGCGCGCGTGGTGGAGGACCGCAACCGCATCACGGCGGGCGGGGTGACGTCGGGGATCGACTTCGGCCTGAAGATCGCCGCGAAGCTGCGCGGCGAGGATTTTGCGCGGGCGCTTGAGCTGAACCTCGAATACGACCCGCAGCCGCCGTTTGCGAGCGGCACGCCCGCCAAGGCCGGCGAGCGGATCGCCGGCGCGGTGACCAGGATGTACGCGCCGCTGCTCGCTTCGGCCAAGGCGGCCGCGTTGAAGCGCAAGGAAGCTCTCTGAGAATACGGGCCCGGTGAATGCCGGCGCCCGCGCCCTCGCGGTGAGCGCCCGGCTGCCGGAGCTATAATCAGGGGCTCGGGAGGATTCGATGCGTTCGCTCTTGCTCTGCATTACGTTGCTGTTCGCGCCCGTGCTCGCCTGGGCGCAGCAGGCCGACGAGTTGCAGAAAGCCTACGACCAGTTGAAGGCGGCCGAAGCCAAGAAGGATCCGGACGAGTTAAAGAAGTGGGCGCTAGCCACGTCGGAGGCTGCGCGCAAGCTGGCGGCGTCGCCGGCTCCCGCTTCCGAGGCCGAAAAGCAGAGCTGGCAACAGCGCGTCGACTGGGCGAAACAGGTGGACACGTACACCGAGTACGCGATGTACGCGCTGGCCCTGCAGCCCGGCAATCCCGCGAAGACGGTCGAACTGGTGGAGGCGGTCGAGGGCTTGAATCCGAAGAGCCAGTATCTCGGCCAGCTCTTCGGTCCGTACGTGTACGCGCTCAGCCAGATAGGACAGGCACCGAAGATCCTGGCGGCCGCGGAGCGGCGCGTGGCGCACGATCCCGCCAACGAGGACATCCTCCTGATCCTCGCCGACGGCTCCATGAGCGCCAAGCAGCCAGAGAAGGCGCTCGAGTATGCGCGCAAGCTGACCGAGGTGATGCAGGCCAAAGCCAAGCCCGAAGGCATGGCCGATGCGGATTGGGAGAAGAAGAAGAAATCGGCGCTCGGCCGCGGGTACTGGATCGCCGGCGTGGTGCAGGCTGACCAGAAGGCTTACGCGGACGCCGATAAGAGCCTGCGGGCGGCGCTCGAACACATCGGCACGGACGCCGCGATGCTGGGTCCCGCGGCGTTCTATCTCGGGGTGGCGAACTACAACCTGGGAAAAACCGCCAAGAACAAGGCGCTGATGCAGGAAGGGATCAAGTTCTCGGACCAGTCGGCCGGGATCGCGGGGCCGTATCAGGCGCTGGCGAAGAAGAACGCGGCGTCGATGCGGACCGAGGTGCTCGCGATGCCCAAGAAGTAGCGGCGCCGGGCTAGAACTTCACCTTCGGCGTTTCCCGCGACCCCGCCTCGGCCTTGAAGTAGGCGTCGTTGCGCGAGAAGCCGAACAGCGACGCCGCGATGTTGGCGGGGAACAGGTCGATGTGCGTGTTGTACTTCTGCACCGCTTCGTTGTACTTCCGCCGCTCCTGGGCAATGCGATTCTCGGTGCCGGCGAGTTCGTCCTGCAGGCGCAGGAAGTTCTCGTTGGACTTCAACTGCGGGTAGTTCTCGACCACCACCAGCAGGCGGCCGATGGCCGAATCGAGCGCGTTATTCGCGGCGATCTTTTCCTGTGGGTTCTTCGCGCCCACCAGCGCCGCGCGCGCGTCGGCCACCGACTGGATCACCGACTTTTCCTGGGCGGCGAAGCCCTTCACGGTTTCCACCAGGTTCGGGATGAGGTCCGCGCGGCGCTGCAGGGCCACGTCCACCTGCGCCCACGCGCCGTTAATCCCTTCGCGTTCCGTTACCAGTTCGTTGCGGGCGCCGATGAGGGGCATCCCGAGCAACAGCCCGAGCACCACCAGCGCGCCGACGACGATTAACAGGGTTTTCATAGGAGGTCTCCGGGGCTTATGCCAGCTTGTCTACGAACTCTACCATGCTGCGGACCTCGCGCAGGTACGCTTCGAACAGCGGGACCACGCGGGCGTCCGCCGTACGCCCCTCGCGGAAGTCCAGCAGCTTCGCGAACGGCTCCGCCCGGATGATGCGCGCCTGCTCCAGCGCCCGCACCACGTCCCGCTTCCGCCAGTGTCCCGGCTCGCCCGTCAGCATCAGCACGTGCCGCCCCAGCACGCAGAACGTGGCCACCGAATCGCAGCACAAGGCGAGCAGCTTCGGGGGATCCGACAGCACCGCCGCCGCCTGCTGCCGCAGCCGCAGCAGCTTGGAGCGCAATTCGTGCTCGATCTCCGCGCGGTAGTAATGCAAGTCGATCTGCAGGTCCGCGATCAGATCCGGCCCGTGCAGGATCTTGCGCCGCTCCTGCATGTCGCGGAACTCCATGGCGAAGGCGTCCGCGCTCGCCGCGAGTTCGGACTCCGTGAACAGCAGCGGCCAAGGATTGCCCTGCTCGCGCCACCACCGGAACACCACCTCGGATTCGGTGAGCTCCCGGGTCTCGATCTCCTTGAGCACGCAGAGCACGTTCAGGTCCGAGAACGGCCCGTCGTAATCACCCGCCGCCGCCGACCCGTACAGCACCACCGAGACGAGGCTCGCCGGGTAGTGATCGCGCAGCTTCGCCGTCAGTTGCTCCAGGATCTCCATATCCGCATTGTCTCAACTCGTGTGATCGAGCATCACCTTCCAGCCGTCCGCCGTCCTGCGCAGCAACAGCGTGAACCGCCCGCCCGTGTTGCCGCCGCCGCCGGCGGAGCGCGCCAGCGCCCAACGCCCGATGACGCTGGCATGCTCCGCGCCCAGCATCCGGATTTCGATCTCGGAGAAGGTCAGGGTCCCCATCGCCTCGCGATTCGGGTATTTCTTCAAATACCGCTCCAATACCGGACCCGCGCCGCGCGCGACTTCGGTGCTGACGAAGATCGTGTCGGGCGCGTAGCCCTGCATATAGGCGCGCACGTCGCCGCGGTTCCAATCGTCTTTCTGTTTTTCGAGCACCGCGCGCACTTCCTGTTCGGGCGTCGCGGCCAGCAGGCAGCTCGCCAAAAACGCGTAGAGAAGGGATTTCGTTATCATGACAATGATGGCCCAGCGGGATACAGTGTACGCCCAGCCGGCCCTCGCCACCAAGCTGGCCGAATTGGAAGCCGCCCTCGACGCGGCGCTCCGCGGCAAGCCGGAGGTCGTGCGGCTGGCGGCCGCGTGCCTCCTTGCCCGCGGGCACCTGTTGATCGAGGATGTTCCGGGCGTCGGCAAGACGACTCTCGCCCACGCGCTCGCGCAAGCCGTCAACGGGAGCTTCCAGCGCCTGCAGTTCACCGCCGACATGCTGCCCTCGGACGTCGTCGGCGTGACGATCTACAACACGCACGCGCAGGCCTTCGAGTTCAAGCCCGGGCCCGTGTTCGCGAACTTCGTGCTCGCCGACGAGATCAACCGCGCCACGCCGAAGACGCAGTCCGCGCTGCTCGAGGCGATGAATGAGCAGCAGGTGACGGTCGACGGCAAATCGTACCCGCTGGCCGAGCCGTTCATGGTGATCGCCACGCAGAACCCGGTGGAGCACCACGGCACGTATCCGCTGCCTGAAAGCCAGTTGGACCGTTTCCTGATGCGGGTCCGCATCGGTTATCCCGGGCCCGCGGCGGAACGCGAGATTCTGCGCAATGCGCGCACCTCGCGCGGCGCCGCGGCCGCGCCCGTTCTGAACGGTCCCGATCTGGCCGAATTGCAGGACGCCGTGGTGCGCGTCCGCTGCGACGACGCGCTGGTCGATTACCTGCTGGCCATCGTGGAAAAGACGCGCGCTCACGAATCGCTGGCGCTGGGGGTTTCGCCGCGCGGGGCGCAGGCGCTGTTCCGCGCGGCCCAGGCGCTGGCCCTGGTGGAGGGCCGCGAGTACGTCATTCCGGACGACATCAAGCGCCTGGCCCTTCCGGTTTGCGCGCACCGCGTGACGCTCAGTTCGCGCCTCGCCGTCAGCTCGCGCAGTACGGAACAGGCGGAGCGCATCCTGCAGGAGATCCTGACCCTGGTGGATGTGCCACTCTAAAATGATCGCGAAGCTGACAGGCGCCTGCCACCGGTGTTTGACCCCCGCCTACCGGCGGGGGCTCAAGATCCCCGCGAACTGGCGGCGCCTCCGCGCCCCCGGCGGTAGCCGGGGGCCAAAGTCCGCGACTCACCGAACCTCATGAAAACCGCCATCATCGGTCTGCCCATGACCGGCAAGACCTCGCTGTTCACGATTCTTACCGGCGTCCACGAATCCGGACGCGTCGGCTCCATGGAAGTGCGCCTCGGCGTGGCCAAGGTCCCGGACCCCCGCGTCGACGCCCTGGCGAGGATCTTCCAGCCGCCCAAGATCACCTACGCCACCGTCGAGTACCTCGACGTCCCCGGCATCTCCAAGGAAGCCCTCCGGGACCCCAGCTACCTCGCCAGCCTCCGGGTGGTCGACGCCTTCGCCCACGTGCTGCGCGTCTTCGAGAGCGACACCGTGCCGCACGAGAAGGGCTCCGTCGATCCCATCCGCGACTTCGAGGACGTCGAGATGGAGCTGATCCTCAGCGATCTGGTGGTGGTGGAGAAGCGCATGGAGCGCGTCGAAAAGGACCGCAAGAAGCAGCGTTCCGCCGATCTCGACCTCGAATTCGCCCTGCTCGAACGCTGCAAGGCGCTGCTCGAAGAGAACAAGCCGCTGCGCGAGCTGGAGCTGACGCCCGACGAGGAAAAGAAGATCCGCGGCTTCCAGTTCCTTTCCCAGAAGCCGCTGCTCGCCGTGCTGAACCTCGGCGAAGAGGACGCCGCGAAGCTCCACGAGGTAGAGGCGAAGTATCGTGACGGCCACTTCCGGGGTAAGCGCAATGTGGCCGTCTCCGCCGTGTGCGGCAAGATCGAAGCCGAACTGGCCGAACTCGCCCCCGCCGAGCAGGCCGACTACCTCTCGAGCTATGGCCTCAAGGAATCCGGGCTCCAGCGCCTGATCAACGCGACCTACACGCTGCTGGGGCTGATGTCGTTTCTCACCGCGGGCGACACCGAGGTCCGCGCCTGGACCATCCCCATCGGCTCGACCGCGCCCAAGGCCGCCGGCGCCATCCACTCGGACTTCGAGAAGAAGTTCATTCGCGCGGAGGTCGTCAACTGGCAGTTGCTGGTCGACGCCGACGGCTATGGGGCGTTAAAGGACAAGGGGCAACTGAAGCTCGAAGGCAAGGAATACATCGTCAAGGACGGCGACGTCCTGGTGATCCGCCACGGGTGACCGGGCTACCCGAGACTGGCGCCGTTATTCTCTCGGAGGTGAAAAGCCGATGGGCTTCTTCTTTACGGGAGGGGGAGCGAGCATCTTCTGCAGGTGCTCGAAGAGCAGTGCGATCTGCCGGTCATGCTGGGCCACCTTGCGCGCCAGCTCCTCGTTAGTAGCCAGAACATGGCGGATGCGGACGAAGGTTCGCATGATGCTAATGTTCACCTGAACTGCCCGCTTGCTCCTGAGGATTGAGGAGAGCATGGCCACGCCCTGTTCCGTGAACGCCAGAGGCGCGTACTTCGGATAACGGCCACGCCCGCCGTCTAAGGTCACAAGTTGTGACCTTAGAGCCTTAGCCTCTTCGTCGTCGAGCTGAAACATGAAGTCCTCGGGAAAGCGGTCCTGGTTGCGGCGGACTGCTTGATTGAAGACCTTCGTCGCGACGCCATACAGCGCGGCCAGGTCACCATCGAGCATCACTTTCTGGCCACGGATCAGATAGATGCTTGCGGCGATCTGTTCGATGGGAATGACATCGATCGTCTTGCGAGCGGCCGGCTTCGCCGATCTGGCCATGTTGGTCAGTGTCGAGGGCGAGAGGAGGCTCTGTCAACCGTCCGGGCCGGCTCCGGGACTTGCGGCGGTCGAGCCAGGATGGCGCTCTGTTCTACCTGGCAACGTCCCCGCCCGGACCCCGGATGCCGTTGCTCGACCCGCGATTTTCGCCATCCGGGCCGCCTGACTCGGAATCCCTTGAGCCAGTGTGCTTTAATGTGTAAGGTTCGTACCTTATGTCCGGTTTCGGCTTCCGCGCACAGCGAAAACTGAGATCCTGGGGGCGTCGCGCGCGCGAACTCCGCCTGATCGCCAAGGGAGCGCTGTCGTCCAGCCACCCGGTGATGGCGCACATCATCCCGATCCGGCGCTGCAACCTCGCCTGCACCTATTGCAACGAGTACGACGACTATTCCAAGCCCGTCCCTACCGACGTCATGGTGGAGCGCGTCAACCGCCTCGCCGACCTCGGCACCACCATCCTGACCCTGTCGGGCGGCGAGCCGCTGCTCCACCCGGACCTGGACGAGATCATCGCCACCATGCGCCGCCGCGGCGTCCTGGCCTGCATGATCACCAACGGCTATCTGCTCACGCCGGACCGCGTCCGCCGCCTGAATAACGCGGGCCTGGACCACATGCAGATCTCGATCGACAACGTCATGCCGGACGACGTGTCGAAGAAGAGCCTCAAGGTGCTCGACAAGAAACTGCAGATCCTGGCCGAGCACGCGCTGTTCCACGTCAACATCAACAGCGTCGTCGGGGGCGGCATCCGCCATCCGGAAGACGCCCTGACGGTGTCGAAGCGGGCCGTCGAACTCGGCTTCTCGTCCACGTTCGGCATCATCCACGACAGCGACGGCCAGTTGAAGCCGCTCGCCGAGCGCGAGCGCAAAATCTACGACGAGTTCAACCGCGGCCGCAAGCGGCACTTCGCGCGCTTCAACGCCTATTTCCAGGACGCCATCGCCAACGGTGAGAAGATCGACTGGCGGTGCCGCGCCGGCGCCCGCTACCTGTATGTCTGCGAGGACGGCCTGGTGCACTACTGCTCGCAGCAGCGCGGCTATCCCGGCAAGCCCGTGGCGGAGTATAGCAAGGAAGATCTGCGCCGCGAGTACCTGACCGAGAAGGGCTGCGCTCCGTACTGCACGGTCTCCTGCGTGCACTACGTCTCGTTCTTCGACTTCTTCCGCGATCCGCAGACGATTCCGCCCGTGGCGCGTCCCGAGCCGGAGAAGCAACTGGTCCAGATCCAGGGCCGCTGAACGCTAGATCGCGACGTTGCGCTTCAGGTCCCAACCGGTGCGGATGGGGCCGTCGAGCTTGCCGCTGGCCAGTTGGTCGCGGTACTCCATCACGACATGGGCGGGCGGCCCCAAAGCCCGAAACGAAAAAGCCCCCGGCGGAGCCGGGGGCCAGTGAGGCGGTGATCCGCCGCGAGACTAGTACCGGTAGTGCTCCGGCTTGTACGGACCTTCCACCGGCACGCCGATGTACTCGGCCTGCTTCGGCGACAGCGTGGTCAGCTTCACGCCGATCTTTTCCAGGTGCAGCCGGGCAACTTCCTCGTCCAACTGCTTCGGCAGCGTGTACACGTCCACCTTGTACACGTCGCGGTTCTTCCACAGGTCCATCTGCGCCAGCGTCTGGTTCGCGAAGCTGTTCGACATTACGAAGCTCGGATGGCCCGTCGCACAGCCCAGGTTCACCAGGCGGCCCTCCGCCAGCAGGAACATGCTCTTCCCATTCGGGAACGTGTACATGTCCACCTGCGGCTTGATGTTGGTGCGCTTCACGTCCTTCTGCGCGTTCAGCCGGTCCACCTGGATCTCGTTGTCGAAATGCCCGATGTTGCAGATGATCGCCTGGTCCTTCATCTTCTGCATGTGCTCGAAGGTCAGGATGTCGACGTTGCCGGTGCACGTGACGTAGATGTCGCCGCGGCCGAGCGTGTCTTCCACGGTGGTGACCTCGAAGCCCTCCATCGCCGCCTGCAGCGCGTTGATCGGGTCGATTTCGGTGACGATCACCCGCGCGCCCATCCCGCGCAGCGAGTGCGCCGAACCCTTGCCCACGTCGCCGTAGCCGCACACCACCGCCACCTTGCCCGCCATCATCACGTCGGTGGCGCGCTTGATGCCGTCCGCCAACGATTCGCGGCAGCCGTACAGGTTATCGAACTTCGACTTCGTCACCGAGTCGTTCACGTTGATCGCCGGCACCAGCAGCTTGCCTTCCTGCTTCATCTTGTACAGGCGATGCACGCCGGTGGTCGTCTCTTCCGACACGCCGCGCCATTCCTTGGCGACGTTGTGCCAGAACTTCGGGTTTTCGGCGTGGACCTTCTTCAGCAGGTCCTTGATCACCTTCTCTTCGTGGCTCTCGGACGGCGTGTTCACCCAGTCCGAACCGTTCTCGAGTTCATAGCCCTTGTGGATCAGCAGCGTCACGTCGCCGCCGTCGTCCACCACCAGCTGCGGACCCTTGCCGTCCGGATGCGTCACCGCCTGCAGCGTGCACCACCAGTACTCTTCGAGCGTCTCGCCCTTCCAGGCGAACACCGGGATGCCCGCCGCCGCGATCGCCGCCGCCGCGTGGTCCTGCGTCGAGAAAATGTTGCAGCTCGCCCAGCGCACGTCCGCGCCCAGGTCGATCAGGGTTTCGATCAGCACGGCGGTCTGGATCGTCATGTGCAGCGATCCGGTGACGCGCACGCCCTTCAGCGGCTTCGCCGGGGCGTACTTCCGCCGGATCGACATCAGGCCGGGCATTTCGTGCTCGGCGACCCCGATCTCCTTGCGGCCCCACTCGGCCAGCTTCAT
>CAYYID010000005.1:0-133305 GCA_964471915.1 uncultured Solibacteraceae bacterium
CACCCCGAAATCATGCGCGTCTTCCTCGCCAAACTCGACGAAAAAATCGCCCAGAACGCAAACCGCGACACGTAGCATGATCCGGCCCGGGGCCGAATGCTACACTCACGGGTGTTTTCCATCGCAGAGGCCCGCGAGATCCTGCAGCAGCGGTTCGGCGTCACGGGCGAAGAGATTCTTCCCCTGCCGAGCGAGCGCGACCAGAATTTCCGCGTGGGATCGCGCTACGTCCTGAAGATCTCGAACGCGGCGGAGAGCCGCGCGATGCTGGAAGCCGAAAACGCCGCGCTGGAGCGGCTCGGCGGCACGGGGATGTGTCCGCGGGTGATCCCAGGGCGGGCGGACGGCGAGGCGATCGGCGAAGTGCGGGGGCGGCTGGTGCGCCTGCTCACCCTGCTTCCAGGACAGCCGGTGGGAGAGCGGAAACGCCAGACGGCGGCGCTGCGGCGGGAGATCGGCGCGACGCTGGCGGGGATCCAGCAGGCGCTGGAGGGTTTCGATCACCCGGCGCTACACCGCGACTTTCACTGGGACCTGGCGAATGCGCCGCGCGTGCTGGACGAGCACCGCGGAAAAATCCGGGACGCGGCGACGGGCGGCTGGATCGACGCGCTGCGCCGCGTCTACGAAGAACACGCGGCGCCGTTGCTGCCGCGGCTGCGCCGGAGCGCGATCCACAACGATGGGAACGACTTCAACATCCTGACGGACGGCGAGCGGGTGACCGGGTGGATCGACTTCGGCGATATGGTCTACACGCACACGCTGAACGATCTGGCGGTCGCTATGGCGTACGCGGGCCTGGGGATGCCGGATCCGGTGGCGGCGATGCTGGATGTGGTGCGGGGGTACCACGGGGTGCGGCCGCTGCCGGAGGACGAGTTGCCGGCGCTGTACAGCCTGGCGTGCATACGGCTGTGCATGAGCGCGTGCATCGCGGCGCGGCAGCAGGCCGAGCGTCCGGACGATGCGTACCTGGGGATCAGCCAGCAGCCGATCCGCGCGGCGCTGCCGGTGCTGGCGGGGACGCATCCGCGGCTGGCCTGGTACCGGATCCGGGAGGCGTGCGGTCTGGATCCCGTGCCGGAGGCGAGGCGGGTGGTCGCGTGGCTGCGGGCGCAGCCGGAGTTCGCGGCGCTGCTGGGCGAGGGCCGGCGGAGCACGCCGTTGGAATTGAGCGTGGAGAGTCCGCTGGTGAGTTCCGACGCGGCTCGGAACGCACCGGGGCCGCTGGCGCGGCGGCTGGCGGAGCGGATCGCGGCGGCGGGAGCGGACTACGGCGTGGGCGGCTACGGCGAATGCCGGGTGCTGTACACGACCGAGGCGTTCGCGGGCGCGGCGAGCGAGCGGCGCACGCTGCACCTGGGGATCGATTGCACGGCGGGCGCGGGCACGCCAATCTATGCGCCGCTGGACGGCGTGGTGCACGGGTTCGAGGACGCGGACGCGCCGCTCGACTATGGTCCGGTGGTGGTGCTGCGGCATGACGCGGGGGGCACGCCGTTCTACACGCTGTACGGGCACCTGAGCCGCCAGTCCCTGGAGGGGCTGACGCCGGGCCAGAAAATCCGGCGGGGCGCGCGGATCGGGACGTTGGGGGAGCCGCACGAGAACGGCGGCTGGTGGCCGCACGTGCATTTTCAGGTGATCGTCGATTTGCTCGACGTGCCCTGCAACTACAACGGCACGGCGCTGCCGAGCCAGCGTGCGACGTGGCTGAGCCTGTGCCCGGATCCGAATCTGATCCTGCGCGTGCCGCAACCGGAGCCGCGGGCGGGCGCGCAGAGCATCGCGGCGGCGCGGCGGGAGCACCTGGGAGGGAACCTGAGCGTCGCCTACGGACGCCAGCCGGTACACGCGGTGCGGGGCTGGATGCAATATCTGTATGACGCCGACGGGCGGCGGTATCTGGACGCTTACAACAACGTGCCGCACGTGGGCCATGGCCATCCGCGGGTGGTGGAGGCGGTGAGCGAGCAGCTCGCGTTGCTGAACACGAACACGCGGTACCTGCAGCGGCAATTGACGGACTATGCCGAGGCGCTGACGCGGACGCTGCCCGCGCCGCTGACGGTATGTTTTTTCACGGCGTCGGGAAGCGAGGCCAATGAACTGGCGCTGCGGCTGGCGCGGGCGTACACGGGCGCGCGGGATCTGCTGGTGCTGGACGCGGCGTACCACGGCCACACGACGACGCTGATCGACATCAGCCCGTACAAGCACGACGGTCCGGGCGGCGCGGGGGCGCCGGACTGGGTGCACAAGACGCCGATCCCCGATGTCTTCCGGGGCGAGTTCCGCGCGGGGGATCCGGAGGCGGGCCGCAAGTACGCCGCCCGCGTGGGCGAGGCGATCGACCGGCTGGGCGGGCGGCGCCTGTGCGGCTACATTGCCGAGACGTGCCCGAGCGTCGCGGGGCAGATCCTGCTGCCGGAGGGATACCTGGCCGAGGTCTACCGGCGGGTGCGCGCGGCGGGCGGGGTGGCGATCGCGGATGAAGTGCAGACGGGGTTTGGGCGCCTGGGCACGCACTTCTGGGGATTCGAGGGGCACGGCGTCGTTCCCGATATCGTGGTGCTGGGCAAACCGATCGCGAATGGCTATCCCCTGGGCGCGGTGGTCTGCCGCCGCGAGATCGCCGCGGCGTTCGACAACGGGATGGAGTTTTTCAGCACGTTCGGCGGCAGCACGGCGGCGCTGGCGGCGGCGCACGCGACGCTGCGGGTGACGCTGGAGGAAGGCCTGCAGACGCGGGCGCTTGCGGTGGGAGAGGAGTTGCTCGGGGGCTTGCGGGCGCTGGCGGCCCGGTATCGGCAGATCGGGGATGTGCGCGGCAGCGGGCTGTTCGCGGGCGTGGAGTTCGTCCGGGGCGGGATCGAACCGGATGCGGAGGCAGCGGCATATGTGGCGCTCCGGATGCGGGAGGAGGGGATCCTGCTGGGCACGGACGGCCCGTGGCACAACGTGGTGAAGATCCGGGGTCCGCTGGCGCTGCGCGAGGAGGACGCCCGGGAATTGGTGGAGTCGTTCGGACGGATTCTGGAGGAACTGCCGGCGCGCTAACAGCGGTAGATGCCGAACATCGCGGTGGGGCGCAGCGTGCCGCTCTCGATGGCGGCGCAATCGCTGCGCACGATGCTCGCGACCAGGGCGCGATCTTCGGGGTCGTCGAGGTTGTAGTTCGGGCCGTAGCGGAAGTCGAGCAGCAACGAGACGTAGGCGTCGAAGAGGACGTACTCGACGGGTTCAAAGAACCGGAGGAGCAGCGGCATGATGTCCTGGCTGCGCACAGCCTCGAACGAATCCACGCTGTGGTCGATGTTCGGGACGCGCTCGTCGATGCGGCCGCTGTAATTATCGCGGCGGAGGCGCGGCGGCAGGGTGTCGAAGATCGCCTGGGCGGCGCGCTCGGATTCGGGGTAGAGCTGGAGGCCGTTGCGGCCCACCCATTCGCCGATGACGATGAAAGCTCCGCCGGGGCGCAGTCCCTTGCGGATCTCGCCGAAGAGGCGCTCGAGTTCGAGGAAGTGGTGGAGGCTGCTGCGGCACAGGACGAAGTCGTAGGCGGCGGGCTCGATGACCAGGGTATTGACGTCGCCTACGCGGGTGGTGAGGGGCAGTCCCTCGGCGGCGGCCAGACGCTTGGCGGAGGTCATCAGGTGTTCGTTGAGGTCGACGAGTTCAAACGCGATCCGGTCCTTAGCTTCGCGGGCGACGGCGAACTCCCAGTCGCCGGTGCCGCAGCCGAGGCTGAGCACCCGCGGCGGGGCGCCGCCGACCTCGCCGCGGCGCAGCATGTAGTGCTGGACATTGATGTTCGGCATGTGCCGCAGAATGTACGGCGAGTACTGCTGCATCGCGTAGTCGTAAGCCGAAACGCGCTGGGCGAAACGGACGACGTCGGTTTCGGACTCGCGTCCCGCGAGGAAGCCGCTATGGTTGGCCAGTTCGTTCTTCAGGCGCTCGCGGTAGCTGGCGTCCATGTTCCGCAGTATAACGTGGCCCCGCACGGCATCCGCCGCCGCGCGAGGGCTTAGAACTCCTCGCCGTTGTAAAGCGGCGCCACGAACTGCTCGTAGCCGTTGTAGAGCAGAGTGGCGCGGCGTTCCATAACCGGGATCACCTTTTCGGTGGCCTGTGACCAGCGCGGGTGCGGCTTCTTGGGGTTCACGTTGGAGTAGAACCCGTACTCCTGCGGCTGCAGCTTGTTCCAGAACGTCTCCGGCTGCTTAGCGACGAATTCGATCTTCTCGACGCTCTTGGCGCCCTTGTAGCCGTATTTCCAGGGGAACACCATGCGGAAGGGTGCACCGTTCTGTTTGGGGAGCGGCTTGCCGTAGAGTCCGGTGGCGATAAAGGCGAGGTCGTTGCGGGCTTCGTCGATCCGCACGCCTTCGTAGTAGGGCCAGGGATACCAGTTGTACTTCTTGATACCGGGCATCTGGTCGGGGCGGTAGGCGGTCTGGAAGCGGATGAACTTCGCTTCGGGCTTGGGGTCGACGAGCTTGATCAGTTCCGCGAGCGGAAAGCCCGTCCAGGGAACCGCCATCGACCAGGCCTCGACGCAGCGGAAGCGGTAGGTTCGCTCCTCGACCTGTACTTTCTTGAGCAGGTCGTCGAGGTCGAAGGTCTGCGGCTTGTTCACGAGCCCCTTCACCTCGATCTTCCACGGCGCGGTGACGAACTTGCCGGTGAGGGCCTTCACGCCTTCCTTGGACTCGGCGTCGAACTCGTAGTAGTTGTTGAATCCCGTGGCCGCGGCCTCTTCCGTGATTGGCCGGTCGAGCGTGTACTTTGGATTCCGGGGGGCGGCCGCGGCGAGGAGTCCGGCGGCGCCGAAGAAGCCGGTGGCAGCGAGGATCTCGCGGCGGTTCCAGTAGGCGGACTCCGGCGTCAGGTCGCGTTCGGGGATGTCCCAGGGGCGGGCTTTGCGGATCAGCATGGCGTGTCTTCCTTTCACTATAGCCCTGGCAGGCCTGATCGAAGATCCCCGGAGGGCCGGAGATATTCCAAGCGGATCAGCGAGACCTGCACCTAGGGAAGGGTTTTCGACGCCGCGGGCGGCGGCAGACCGCGGTCGCGCAGCCGCTCTAAGTGGATCCGCCGGGGCGAAGTTGCGGGCAGGAGGGTGGAAAGGGTCTCGAGCGCCTGGGCGGCGCGGCGCGAGGCGGCGGCGGGGTCGGTAGCGGCGAGGCAATCCGCCTCCGCGGCGTAGCGGTTCGCGAGCCAGTCGCGTGGGATGGCGCCGCCGGTGGCCCGGTCCACTTCGCGGTAGAGCACGAACACGTCCTGACAGGCGCCGGCGCGGGAGAGCGCTTCGGCAGCGTTGGTGAGCAGCATCCAACCGCCGGGACCGACCTCGGCGGCGCGGCGCCGGTACTCGGCGACGCCCTCGCGGGCCCGGGCGGTAGCCGCCTCACGCTGGCCGGTTCGGGCGAGCTGCGCCGCGAGCATGATGCGCAGGCGGATCTCCTCGTAGGGATTCACGACGCCCGGCGCGAGGGCGGCGGCCTCGGTAATGCCCGCCAACGCCGCGGCGGGATCGCCGGCTACGTTCTCGAGGTCGAGACGAGTCCGCAACAGGGCGATCCGGACGCCTTTGCCGTCCGGATGGGCGGCGGCGAGCGACAGACCCTCCGCGACCGCGCGGCGCGCGTCGGCGTACCGCTGGGCGCGCAGCGAGGCACTCGCGTAGATGTTCAAGATAGAGGCGCGGTGGAGGCCAGGCGGTACGGGAAGGTCCCGCGGTGAAACGGCGTCCGAAGCGGCGAGCGCCTGCCCGGCCAGGTCGGCCGCGGCCGCGAGATCGCCGTCGCAGCGCGACTTGGCCTGCGAGCGCGTGGTGAGGTACGCGACGAGCGTGACCGGGGAGATCCGGGGACGTTCCGCGGCCACCAGACGATCGGCTTCACTGAAGGGCAGCGCCGCGTCCGCGCAGTGCCCGCGCCACATTCGGATGTAGGCCAGGTAGTGCAGGGTGCCCAGCCGCGCGTTCGGGTCCCCGGTGGGACGGGCACGGTCGGCAGCGCGGAGCGCGACCTGCTCCGCGAGGTCCGTCTTGGACCCGTCCAGCAGGAGGCGGGCGAGCTGCGTCTCGATGGTGGCGGCGACCACGGGAGGAGGGCCGTCGCCCCGGGCGATGCGGGCTGCGGCGCGTTCCGCGAGTTCGGCGAGGGTGAGCTGCGTCCGTCCCGAGGAGAAGACGGACGAACTCTCCAGCATCCAGGACAGGAATCGCGCGGTTTCGCGGGCGCGTTCGGCTTCGGCGAGCCTCCGGCGCTGTTCCGCCAGCGCGTAGCTGCCGAGGGCCAGCACGGCAACGGCAGCAGCGGCGGCGACGCCGGCCACCACACGGTTCCGGCGCACAAATTTGAAGAGACGGTCGCCGAGCGCGGGAGGGCGCGCGCGGACGGGGCGGACCTCCAGGTACGCCCGGAGATCGAGGGCGAAGTCCTCCGCCGAGGCGTAGCGGCGCGCGGCCTCCGGTTGGAGCGCCTTGCGGACGATGGCATCCAGGTCGCCCCGAAGCAGGGACCCAAGCTGGCCCGGCGTGGCGCCGCGCTTCCGCGCGGCCTCGGCGCTGACTTCGAAACGGCGGACGGTGGCGGCGCCGGCGGCTCGTTCCGCCAGCGCGGCAAGGGAGTGGCGGCTCGCGAACGGCCACGCGCCGCAGAGCGCTTCGTACAGGACCAGTCCCAGACTGTAGACATCGCAGGCCGTGGACACGGCTTCGCCGCGGAGCTGTTCGGGGCTGGCGTACTGCGGGGTGAGCTGGCGGGTGGTGGTGAGGTCGCCTTCCGCGCGCAGGAGCTTGGCGGTGCCGAAATCGAGCAACTTTACCTGGCCGCGCCGGTCCACCAGGATGTTCGACGGCTTGAGGTCCAGGTGGACGATCAGACGGCGGTGGGCCTCGGCCACCGCGTCCGCAACCGCCACCACCAGGCGAATACGGGCGGCGATGGACAAGCTGGCCGCGTCGCAATAGGCGTCGAACGGAAGCCCGTCGATGCGCTCCATGGCTAGGTACGGGCGTCCCGAGGCGTCCCGGCCGGCATCGAGGAAGCGCGCAATGGCCGGGTGTTCCATGGAGGCGAGGACCACCTGCTCGCGGCGGAACCGGTCCAGATCCTCGGGAGAGATCAGATGCTCCTGCAGCACTTTGACGGCGGCCTGCTGGGTGGCATGCTCCAGGGTCCGCTCGCCGGCATAGACCAGGCTGCGCCCGCCGGAGCCGAGGAGTCCGGTAATGCGGAAGGGGCCGATCTGCGCCGGAATCTCCGGCGTCGCGACGGCGGCCACGGGCTCGGCGGAACTCTCCGCGGCCAGGGCGGCGAGCAAACCGATCGCCTCCGCCCGCAGCGAAGCATCAGGCTCGCGAGCCGCCAGGCGGGTCAGCCGCTCGGGCGAGGGCCAGGACTCGGCCTCTTCCGCGAGCTGCTGGACATGCCGCCATCGTTCGGCCGGGGTCATGGGAATAGGATGCCGCAAACTACCGGTTCTGGTTGATCTCGTCCTGCACGGTGAGGCTCCGGGAGTACTCGGAGACCAGGTCGCCGGCCCAGGACACCACCGGCAGCACTTTGCCTGCCAGGAAGCTGAACCGCGCGACGCTGCCGCCCGCCCGCAAGGTGTCTTTGCCGGCTGTTTGGGCCATGCCCTGAACGTGTTCCCGGGCGCGCCAGGCCTCCCGGTACCGCTGCGGCGAGACCCTTTCCCAACCGCCGCGGCGCATGCGAGCCAGCTCTGCGGTGCGCTCGCGCACGTTCTCCTCCAGATACGTGGACCAGCTCTTGGCCTGGTCATAGTTGCCCTGCAGGGCGGTCCGGCCTTTTTCGATCGCGCTGTCAATGAGCTTCTGCGTCCCTTCGCCGATGGAGGCCTCGCCCGGGGTGGGATTTCCGATCACCACCGCTTTGGCGTTCTTCCAGCTCATGCCGTTGTCGGCGATCGCCGTGCCAACCTTGAACACCAGGTACACGCCCGCCGCGGAGCCCGCGGCCGGCGCGCTGGTAACTGCCACAAAACACCCCGCCGTGGCCATGACGACCGTGCCGACCGAGCGCGCCTGATCCGCGATGGAGGCGCCCAGCCACGCGAGGTCATCGGACTGGCGGTTTTGCCTGGCGATTTCGTCGTACTTGGCGCGGAGGCTGGCCCGCGCCTCGTTCCGCAGCCGGTTCAGCCGGTTGTAGAAGCTGTAGAAAGAAGGCGCCCCCTCCGCCAGGTTCCGCATCGCGATTTCGAGGTACTTGCCGTAGAGCAGCAGGGCAGTGGTCTTGGTGCGCTGAGGATCCCAATCCGTGTCCGCGGACTTGTAGACCATCCCGACGTTGACCGGGCGGCCGTTGACGGGACTCGGCACCGCGATGCCGAGTTCGTTGGACTCGGAGATCGAGGTGGCCCGATCGTGGGCGATGGCCACGGCGACGGAGAAGAGGAAGCTCTTCAGCGCCTCGTGATCGACCAGCAGAACCGGGAAAGCCTTCGGGAGCGACATAGGAGCCTCGTTTGGCCGGATAGCGTCCGGCTTCGGTCCAATTGGCGAAGAAGCGGGCCGGTGTGAATCAAGGTGCTGGGGCCGGCGGGGATAGAATCTAGAAAACGTGGGCGAGGACATCACAGTACTGTTGGAGGAATGGTCCCGGGGCGACGAGAATGCCCTCGACCGCCTGGCGCCGTCGGTGTATCCCCAGTTGCGCAGCATCGCCGGCGCGTTTCTGCGCGGAGAACGCCCTGGCCATACCTGGCAGGCGACGGCGCTGGTGAACGAGCTGTTCCTGAAGCTAATGGCGCAACGGGAGCCGCGGTTCGAGCACCGGCGGCATTTCTACAACGCCTGCGCGCGGCTGATGCGCCGGGCGCTGATCGACCACGCGCGAACGGCGCATGCGGATAAGCGCGGGGGCCGGCAGGAGTTCGTCCCGCTCCACGACGAACTCGCGTGGTGCAACGCGGCCGGCCCGGAACTGGTCGATCTGGACCGGGCGCTCAGTGAGTTAGCCGCTCTGGACCCGGAGCAAGTGGAGATGTTCGAGACCCGCTTTCTCGTGGGCTGCAGCGCCGAGGAGACGGCCGAACTGTTCGGCACGTCGAAAGCGACGGTGGATCGCCGGATGCGGATGGCCCGGGCGTTCCTCTACCAGCGGCTGATGCCGGAGGCACTGCCCTAGGGTTGGCGGACGGGACGCCAGGCGCCCTGGTGGCAGGTGAAGCACTGGAACACCGGGGTCCGGCCGGGTTCGAAGTACTTGGGGAGTTCCTCGAACATCGCGATCATCCGGCGCGCGGTGGCGTGCTCCGGCTTCTCCGGGTTCTTCCAGTCCTCGTCGACGTGGCAATGGGCGCAGCGGACCCCGAGGGACGCCGCGTACACGCTCATCGACATCTTGTGCGACTCGGCGGCGCTGAAAGGCCACTGGATCGCGACGTTCTCCCAGGCCGTGCGGACAATGCGCTCGGGCCGGGAGAGGCCGCGGTGGCAGGTGTAACAGGTGACTCCGCCCAGGGACTTCAAGGGTCCGGCGTTCAGGCCGGCGACCATCGCCTGCATGCGGCGGGCGCGGTCATGCTGGGGCTTGGCGGGGTCGCGGAAGTCGTCCGGGTTGTGGCAGTGAGCGCACTTCACCCCGAGGTCGCGCTCGAAGTTGGCGTGGGAGGGCGGCGCCTGCGGCTGCGCCAGGGCGAAAAGCGGGACGAACAGCCAGAGCGCGCGCATGTCCGTCAGGGTACCGCGAAGAAACGCGCCACGTCGTCGAACTTGGTGGTGAAGCCGTACTCGGGCAGGCTGTCGAAGAAGACCTGGCCATAGCGCTGCTTGGTGATGCGGTTGTCGAGCAGGGCGAGCACGCCGCGGTCGGTGCGGGACCGGATGAGGCGTCCGAAGCCCTGCTTGAGGGCGATCGCCGCCTGCGGGATCTGATAGTCGTAGAACGGGTTACCGCCGTCGGAGCGGATGGCTTCCACGCGCGCGTTCACCACCGGGTCGCTGGGGACCGCAAACGGCAACTTGTCGATGATCACGCAGCTCAGTTGCTCGCCCTGGACGTCGACGCCCTGCCAGAACGAAGAAGTGGCGAAAAGGACGCAGTTCGGCGTGGAGCGGAACTCCTCGAGCAAGGCGGTGCGGGGTCCGGTACCCTGCAGCAGCACCTGATACGGGATCTCGAAGGACACGATGTCGTGGAGCTGGCGCATCTGGGCGTAGCTGGTGCAGAGGACGAAGGCGCGGCCCCGGCTGGCTTCGAGCAGGCGGGTGATCTCTTCGGCGGCGGCGCGGGTATAGGCGAGGTTGCGGGGGTCGGGCAGGTGCTGGGGCACGTAGAGTAGCGCCTGCGCCGGGTAGTCGAAGTGGCTGGGGACGGCCAGCGTGCGGGGTCCGCGGAGCCCGAGGCGGTTCTCGACGAACTCGAAGCCGCCGGCGACGGCCAGGGTGGCCGAGGTGAGGATCACGGAGTCCACGGTGTCGAAGAGGCGCTGGGCGAGCAGGTTCGAGATTTCGATCGGCGTCGCCTGCAGGAAAGTGCCGCGGCCGCGCTTCTCGATCCAGTAGACGAAGCTCTTGTCGTTGCCCTGCATCCAGATCTGGAGCTTCTGGCTAAGTTCCTGGATGCGGCGGAACAGCGGCGCGGTTTCCTCGACGTCCTGCATCAACTGGAGGTGCGCGCCGGCGATCTCCAGGATCAGCAGCAGGTCGCGGTACTCCTTTTCGTGCTGTTCCGCGAAGGACGCATGGGCGCGGAACGAGGAGCGGCCCTCGGGCACCAGGAACAGGGAGAAGAAGGCATCGCTTTTCTCGCGCAGGGTCGCCAGCGCCTGGTCGAGTTCCGGCAGGAGCTGGTTCTTCCGCTGGGCGAGGAAGAAGATGTCGCGTTCGAGGTCCAGGAACTGGTAGCTCGAAATGGAGATGCCGAAGTACTGGCCGGCGACGTCCTCCACTTCGTGGGCTTCGTCGAAGATCACGGCCGCGTACTCGGGGATGATGGCGGCGAAGTCGGCCTCTTTCACCGCCAGGTCGGCGAAGAACAGGTGGTGGTTGACGATGATGATGTCCGATTCCTGAGCGCGCTGGTGCATCGCGGTGAGGAAGCAGCGCTCGAACTGCGGGCACTTCTGGCCGGTGCAGCGATCGCGCCGGGCGTCGAGCTTGGCCCACACGGAGGAGGACTCGGGCAGCGTGCGGATTTCGGCCCGATCGCCGGTTTCGGTCCGTTTTTCCCAATCGCGGATCACCTGGAAGTCGGAAATTTCCTCCAGGCCTTCGAGGATCGGTTCCTTTTCGGCGTCGTAGATCTTCTGGCGGCAGGCGTAGTTGCCGCGCCCCTTCATGTAGCAGACCCGGAGATCCTCGCCCAGGTGCTGCTTGAGGAAGGGGATGTCCTTAAAGTAGAGCTGCTCCTGGAGGTTCTTGGTGCCGGTGGAGATGACGATGCGCTTGCCGGAGAGGATGGCGGGCACCAGGTAGGCCAGCGTCTTGCCGGTGCCGGTGCCGGCTTCGACGATCAGGTGCCGGTTGTCCTTGAGGGCGTCAGCGACGGCTTCGGCCATGTCGAGCTGCCCCGGGCGGAACTCGTAGTTCGGGTGCCACTGGGCCAGGAGTCCAGTGCGTCCGAAGAACTGCTTGACGGTGAGGGCGCGGGACGGCGGCGGCACTCATTTCAAGTTACCATCGCTCGCCGGATGCGCCGGAGTGGATTTTGTTAGAGTCGAAGGTCCCGATTGTCGCCTTCAGGGAGAGGGACGCGCATGCCGATTGAGTACGAAGTCCAGCAGGGAGATTCGATCGCGAAGATCGCCTTCCGGTACGGACTTCACCCGGACACGATCTGGAACTTCCCGGACAATCAGAAGCTGAAGCTGGAGCGGAAGGACCCGTACGTGTTGCTGCCGGGCGACATCGTGGTGATCCCGGACAAGCGGATCGTCCAGTATCCCCGGGCGACGGAGCAGCGGCACCGGTTCCAGCGGAAGGGCGTTCCGGAGACGCTGCGGGTGCAGATCTGGTGCCTGGGCGAGCCGGCGAAGAACATGGGCTATCTAATCGACCTGGATGGTCATGTGGAGCGGGGGACGACGGACGGCAGCGGGATGCTGATCCACCCGGTGCCGCCGAATCTGGAGTCGGCCGAGGTGACGCTGGATAACGGCATGATGTTTACCCTCGCCATCGGCTACCTGGATCCGATCGACACGCTGGTCGGGATCAAGAAACGGCTGAAGAATGTCGGATTTTTCAGCGGCGAACTGGACGACGAACAGGGGCCGGACTTCGTGGAGGCGATCGAGAAGTTCCAGGCCGACCAGGATCTGCCGGTGACGGGCGACATGGACGCGGCGACGAAACAGAAGCTGAAGGAAGTTTTCGAGGGTTAATCGTTAAGGCATGCCGAGCATCGACAGCTACGCCGTCACACCGAACCGGGTCAAACTGGGCGAGCAGACCACGCTGGAATGGAAGGTGTCGGGAGTCAGTCCCGCCACCCGGATCGAGATCGAACAGGACTCGACGACCAAGTTCGACAACCTGGCGGCCGAGGGGTCCATGGCCGTGACGCCGCCCCTGGGAGCGGTGTACACGCTACGGGTGTTCGAAGGCGCGGACGAGATCGAAAAGGAAGTGCGGCGCGTCAACGTCACGGATCCTGCCGCCCGGATGAAGAAGCCGGTGCTGACCGGACCCTCGACGGCCGGCAAGATCGCCCAGGCCGTGGTGCGGCTGGACGCGGAAGCGACGATCAAGAACGCGCAGCACCACTGGCTGACCTACGAGACGCTGTACAACCTCGAGCTGTTCCGGCGCACGAACCAGAAGCGGCAGATGGGGCTGTACCGGATGCCGCTGAACAAGGCGAAGGTTTTCGTGTGCCAGGGGACCAAGCCCGCGGATCTCCAGAAGTTGACCGCGGCGTTCTTCCCGGATCTGGAGCCCGACGATCTCGTGATCCGCTCGTCCCGCGACTGCCCGTGGCAGCCGAAGAAGACCGG
Organism: uncultured Solibacteraceae bacterium; assembly: GCA_964471915.1. Taxonomy (GTDB): domain Bacteria; phylum Acidobacteriota; class Terriglobia; order Bryobacterales; family Bryobacteraceae; genus JAIEPW01. The sequence goes on from CAYYID010000005.1 coordinate 12,982, forward strand.
GGCGCTGGGAGCGATGTCGAGCCCGGGGCAGGTGTCCGCGAATCTGCCGCTGAATTCGGTGTACCTGGACACCTTCGTGGTGATGCCCTACAACACCAAGGACAACGGCGGCGACACCCGGGCCATCGGCACGAAAGAGAAGACCAGCGTCGGAGGCACGCGCCTGATCCAGCTCTCCAAGACGTGGGACATGTGGAACACGGCGTCCCGCAGTTGCGTGGTGAAGATCTCGCGGGTGAAGGAAAAGGGGCAGGATCACGCCTGGCGGCCGCCGGCGCAGGGCGCGCAGCCCGGGTCGGTGGCGATCGACCGGGTGGAGGCTACCGGCGACCTGTGGATCTGGCCGTGGGGCGCGGGCGAGAAGGAACTCGACGAGACCGCCGACAGCCTGCTGGGCCAGCACTTCGACTTTCATACGGCGACAGACTGCTACTCGGTGAAAGTAGGCGTCGAGTACATCGGCAAGCAGTACCAGGGCAAGGGCAACGGCGACAAGGACGAGCTGGAGGCGAACAGCATCGACGCCTGCCTGCGCAGCGACCTGATCTGGTTCATCGACAACAAGATCGGGCATGACCCGGCGTCCGATCCGCAGTTGGTGGTGCTCAAGGAGCTGCTGAGCGTCACCGAGGACATCCCCTCGACGCAAGGCAAGCTCCACCTAGGCGACGGCTTCCAGGTCCGCGACCTCTCGGTGCTGGACAAGAGCAAGCTCTACTTCCCGCCGCTCAGCATTCCCTATGTGGACCGCAAGTTCACGGATCTCAAGCCGCGCTACGACGCGCTGCACGTCGACGTCGCCTGGGGAGAGCTGTGGCTGTACGGCTACGCCAAGGCGCTGGGAGTGGCCAAGGCGCTGTTCATGCTGCGCTACGCCCTGCAGATGGGGTCCCCGAATGCGCAGAACTTCCTGATCGAGTTCACTCCGGACATGACGCCCACGGGACGCATCGTGTTCCGGGATGTCGGTGATGCCCAGTTGCACCGCGAAGTGGCGTGGGCGCTGTTCGGTCCCCAGGGCGAGGATCCGCCGGCCGGGCAGGGTGACGACGTGTGGGGCGAGTTCATCAAGCTGGACAATCCGATCCTGCAGTTCGAGGCGGATTGGCTGTGGAAAGCCAAGGGCTACATCATGGAGACCGGGACCAAGGATCCCCAGGGCCAGTACGGGAATCCCGGCACGCAGTTCCGCTGGGCCAACTTCTCCTCGTTGAGCAAGGGCCGCGCGGTGGCCGACGGCAACGCGGCGACGGACGCGAAGGTGCGGGCCGAGGGCTGGCAGCGGGTGCTCGCCATGAACGCCGCCTGGGGCCTGGAGCACAACATCGCGTTCGTGGACACTGTGCAGCACTGCCTGGGAATTGAGATCCCCATCGACTGGGATGCGGAGCGGCCCAGCTGGTCGCGGTACCTGCTGCTGGCGGATGACGACTACAACGCCGCCGGCGAATGCTACAAGGAGGACCTGGGCTGGGATGAAAAGCAGGCCGCCATCGTGCACGAGGTGTTGCGCAGTAAGCCCGGGCAGGCCGCGATCCGCGAGTACCACGCGCGCAAGTGGCATCCGATGGGGGTCAAGTAGCCGTGCCTACTCTGAATCAGGACGACCGTTTGATCCAGATCGACACGCCGCTGGGCGCGAACGAATTGCTGGTGGCGGGGTTCAGCGGCACGGAGTCCCTGTCGGAGCTGTTCGAGTTCCGGCTGGAACTGATTTCGGAAAACCCGGCGATCGATGTCGCCGCGATCCTCGGCAAGAACGTCACCGTGCGGATCCGGCACAAGGACGGGCAGGCGGAGCGCTACTTCAACGGATACATCAACCGGTTTCTGAAGCGGAGCGACTACCTGGAAGGCTATCCCGTCTACGAGGCCACGATGGTGCCGTGGCTGTGGTTCCTCACGCTGACCTCGGACTGCCTGATCTTCCAGGAAAAGTCCGTGAGCGACATCTTGCAGCAGGTGTTCAAGCAGTTCAACACGATGCTGCCGGTGGTCTACAGCCTGACCGCGACGTACAGCCCGCTCGAGTACTGCGTGCAGTACCGGGAGACGACCTTCGCGTTCACTTCGCGGCTGATGGAGGAGTACGGCATCTGGTACGCCTTCGACCACGCGAGCGCGAAGCACGAAATGCTGCTGGGCGATGCGCCCACCGCGCACAAGGACTGCCCCGTGCAGAACACGGTGCGGTGGGAGCCAAACTCAGGGCAGGGATGGCTGCGCGACGAAGACACCGTCATGAACTGGGTGCGCCAGACCATGATCCACCCCGGGCAGTGGAGCCAGGCGGACTTCAACTTCAAGACCCCGCGCAACTACCTGGTGTCGGTGTCGCCGTCGGTGACGCCGTCGATGAAGCAGTACGAGCTGTTCGATTACCCGGGCCGGTTTCCCGACCGCGGTTTGGGCGATTCGCTCACCCGGACGCGCATGGAGGAGAGCGAAACGGGCTACGAGGTCATCACCGGGAACAGCGACGTGCGGGCATTTCAGGCGGGCTTCAAGTTCACGCTCTCCGAGCATCCCACGCAATCGCAGAACGCCGCTTACGTGCTGGTGTCCGTGACGCACGAGGCGCAGCAGCGGGGCTTCCGCTCGAACGAAGAAAAGGCCGAGTCTTACGAGAACCGGTTCCAGTGCATGCCGGCGTCGCGGAAGTTCCGCCCCGCGCGGATGACGCCGCGTCCCGTGGTGAAGGGTCCGCAGACGGCGATCGTAGTGGGTCCCGCGGGCGAGGAGATCTACACGGACGAGTACGGGCGGGTGAAGGTCCAGTTTCATTGGGACCGGGCGGGGCTGTTCGACGCGCACTCGTCGTGCTGGGTGCGGGTTTCGCAGGCGATGGCGGGCGCCAAGTGGGGCTTCCTCAGCCTGCCGCGCATCGGCCAGGAAGTGATCGTCAGTTTTCTCGAAGGGGATCCGGACCGGCCGCTGATCACCGGGCGCGTGTACAACGCGGACAACATGCCGCCCTACACGCTGCCGGGCGAAATGACCAAGAGCACGTTGAAGACCAATAGCTCCAAGGGCGGGCAGGGCTTCAACGAGATGCGCTTCGAGGACAAGAAGGGTTCCGAGCAGTTGTTCTTCCATGCCGAGAAGGACATGGACATCCGGGTGAAGAACGACCGGAAGGAGTGGATCGGGCAGGACCGGCACCTCGTCGTCACGCGCGACCGGTTCCAGAAGGTCTCCCGCGATGAACACACGGACACGGTGCGGGACCGCGTGGAGAAAATCGGTCGCGACCTCCACACCCAGGTCACCGGCAAGCGCACCACCAAGGTCACCGGATCGAACACCCTGCAGGTGACGGGCGATGTTATCGAAGTGTTCTCGGCGAACCACAGCGAGCAGACCACCGGGAACTTGTACCTGAAGGGCGCCAACGTCGTGGTGGAGGCCGTGACCGGGCTCACCATCAAGGTGGGTGGCAACTTTGTGACGATCAACGCTGCGGGAATCCAGATCAAGGGCACCATGGTGATGATCAACAGCGGGGGCGCGGCGCTCAGCGGCTCGGCGGGCAATCCGGTGACGCCGCTGAACCCGACGGCGGCGCTGGACGCCGCGCAGGCCGACCCCGGGATCGCGGTGCAGGCGTATCAAGCGCAGCCGCCGGTGAAGCCGGTGCCGGCGCTGGAGAGCCTGGTGGGCGCAAGCGACACCGCGCCGGTGGTGATGGCGGTGGCGCCGGCGTCGGAAACCGGCGCGATGGTGCCCGTAGACGCACTGACGCACCAGCCCAACGCGCCGGAGAACCAGAAGAAGACGTCGTGGATCGAGATCGAGCTGGTGGACGAGCAGATGAAGCCGGTGGCGGGCGAGGTGTACCTGGTCACGCTGCCCGACGGCACTACCGTGGACCAAGGAACGTTGGACGAGCGGGGCCGGGCGCGCATCGAGAACATCGATCCGGGCAACTGCCAGGTGTCGTTCCCGAACCTGGACAAGGACGCGTACAAGCCGCTCTAAACGGCCGCGTCCCCCAGCCAGCGCACCCCGGCGGCGATGGACTCCGAGAACGGAGCGTCGCCGTTCCACGGCGGCGTCAGCGCGGCCAGGCGCGCGCGCTGTTCCTCGATGGCCGGGCTGGACCGGAGCGGCCGCAGCAGGTCCAGGGCGCGCGCGGCGGCCAGCGCCTCGATGGCGAGCACATGGCGCGCCAGGTCGAGCACCTGGGCCAGCTTGAGCGCGGCGGTCATGCCCATGCTGACGAAGTCCTCTTTGTTGCCGGAGGTGGTGATGGAGCCGGGCGACGCCGGAGTGGCCAGCACGCGGATTTCGGCCACCAGCGCCGCCGCGGTCACCTGCACCATCATGAAGCCGCTTTCGAGGCCGGGGTGGTTCGCGAGAAACGCCGGCAGTTCCTCGTTGAGGGCGGGATTCACCAGGCGGTCGATGCGGCGTTCCGAGATCCCGGCCAGCGACGCGAGCGCGAGCGCCATGGCGTCCAGCGGCAGCGCCAGCGGCTGGCCGTGGAAGTTGCCGCCGGAGAAGATCTCGCCGTCGATCACCAGCGGATTGTCGGTGACCGAGTTCAGCTCGATCGAGAACGCCCGGCGGGCTTCGGCGAGCACGTCGCGCGCCGCGCCGTGCACCTGCGGGGCGCAGCGCAACGAATAGGCGTCCTGCACGCGGCGGCACGTAGCGTGCGACGCGCGGATCTCCGAGCCTTCGAGCAGATGCTCCAGCCGCGCGGCGGACAACTTCTGGCCCGGGTGCGGGCGAATCGCGTGGATGCGCGGATCGAACGCGCGGGGCGTGCCGCGCAGCCCGTCGAGCGCCATGGCGCACACCAGGTCGGCCGCGGCGGCGAGATGCTCGGCGTCCGCCAGCGCGAGGCAGCCCACCGCGAGCATGGCCTGCGTGCCGTTGAGCAGCGAGATCCCTTCTTTGGAGGCGAGCGTCAACGGCGCGAGCGACGCCCGGCGCAGCGCCTCCGCGCCGGGCATCCGCTGGCCCGCGTGGAACGCTTCGCCTTCGCCGGTGAGCACCAGCGCCATGTGCGCCAGCGGCGCGAGATCGCCGGACGCGCCCACGCTGCCGCGCGACGGGACCACCGGCGTGACGCGGCGGTTCAGCAGGTCGCAGAGACGCTCGGCCACGGCCGGCCGGATGCCCGAGTAGCCCTTGCATAGAACGTTGGCGCGGATCAGCATCATCGCGCGCACGGCCTCCGGCGAGAGCGGCTCGCCGACCCCGGCCGCGTGGGAGCGGACCACGTTGCGCTGCAGCACCTCGAGGTCCTCGGGCGGCACCCGGACGTCGGCCAGCAGACCCACGCCGGTGTTGACCGCGTAGACCGGCTCGTCGCCGGCGGCCAGGCGCTCCACGACGGCGCGCGAAGCCTCCATGCGGGCGCGGGCCTCCGGGCAGATCGACACCTCCTCGCCGCCGCGGGCCGCGCGGACCACCTGTTCGATCGTCAGGGAAGCGCCGTCGAGAATGATCATGCCGTGCCGGTCTCCTTTGCCATCGTAGTGCACCGCTCAGTTGGCGTACTTCGCCGCGGCCAGCGCCAGCAGTTCCGTCAGGTAGCCGGCGGCAAACAGGGACTCCGCGTCGACGCCGCCCCGGCTACGGGAGAAGAACCAGCGCGCCGCGAGCACCACGCCGTACGCCGCGGCCAGCATCCATAAGCCGGACAACAGGCCGGCCGCCAGGGCCAGCGCGATCGCGAGCACAAGGGCGAGCACCGCGCGCGTCGACGGGAGGCTCTCGGCGAGCTTCCGGCCGGCGCCTTCGCCCACCGGGTTGACGATCCACGCCAGCGCGATCATGCCGGCGCGGGAGACTGCCAGAGCTGCCGCCAGGGTCAGCGCGAAGCGCGCGGGGTCCAGTGCGGGAATGCCGGTCAGCGCCTGCCACCGGGCTGCGACGGAGATCGCCACCGCGAGCGCGCCGCGCAGGCCCCCGCCGGCCACTGCGGCAAAAGAGCGCTCGTGCCGCGCGCCGGTGAGGGCGGTCCAGAACGCCAGCGTCAGCAAGCCGGCGAAAGAACTGGCTCCGGCCGCCAGGTACATCCCGGCGCCGCAGACCCCGAGCAGCGCGCCAACGACAGGAAAGAAGGGCGCGTCCTTGCCCGGATCGCCGCGCACGGGCAGCACCGTCAGAAACCCGAGCGCGCCGGTCACAGCCACAGACTGCGCCTCCGGCTCCGCAGCAGCAGAATGAACACCGGCCCGCCCGTTAGCGCGGTCACCACGCCGACCGGGATCTCCGAGGGTGCCAGCACGGTGCGCGCCACGGTGTCGCAGATGGCGAGGAACGCGGCGCCGGTGAAGAACGAGCATGGGATCAGGATCCGGTGGTCGGCGCCCGTCACCAGGCGCAGGGCGTGGGGCACGACCAGGCCGACGAAGCCGATGGGGCCGGTAAGCGCCGTGATGGCGCCGGTGAGCAGCGATCCCGCGACATAGCCCAGCACCGCCATGCGCGACGCGGAGACGCCGCGGGTCGCCGCCCAGTCCTCGCCGAACGCGAGCAGGTTCCAGTCCCGCGCGCGCCAGAAGAGAATCGCCACCACCGGCAGCGCCAGCACGGCCAGCGCCGCCAGCGGCGGGTACTCGATGGCGTCCAGCCCGCCCATCAGCCAGCGCGTGATGGCGAACGATTGCGAGAAGCTCGACAGGCTGTGCAGCAGCAGGATGAGGGCAAGGCAGATGCTGTTCACCGTCACGCCCGCCAGCAGCAAGGTGAACGAGGACAGCCGGCGTCCCTCGAAACCGAGCGCGAGCACCAGCAGCAGCGCAGCGGCGGCGCCCGCCGCCGCAGCGAGCCCCACCGCCGAGTGTCCGGCCCAGCCGGTCCAGCCCAGGCAGATGGCGAGCACCGCGCCCACCGCCGCGCCGCTCGAGACGCCGAGCGTGTACGGCTCGGCCAGCGGGTCGCGCAGCACGGACTGGAAGATCACGCCGGTAACGGCCAGCACGCCGCCCGCCAGCAGCGAGAGCAGCACGCGGGGCAGGCGGGCATAGAACAGGATCTCGTGGTCCGGCGACAGGCCGGCGAACGCGCCGGCAAAGTCGAGCCGCGTCGCACCAATGAGCGGCGCGGCCACAGCCGCCGCCAGGCAGCACAGCGCCGACACGCCGATGGCGATCCAGAACCGGTTAGCCCGCATATTGGATCCAGGGCCGCGCGGCGCCCGTCGCGAAACGCGCCTCGACGTGGAAGACGCGCGCCAGCAGGTCCGCGGTCAGCACCTCCACCGGACCGCCGTCGGCCGCGACGCGCCCGCGGTCGAGCACGATCACCCGGTCGGCGTAGGTCATGGCGAGGTTCAGGTCATGCGTCGCGGCGATCACCAGCAGGCCCTGCCGCGCCAGGTCCCGCAGCAGCCGGTAGATGGAGACCTGGTGCTCCAGATCCAGGTACGTCGTCGGCTCGTCCAGCAGCAGCGCGTGCGGCGCCTGCGCCAGCGCCGACGCCAGCACCACGCGCTGCCGCTCCCCGCCGGAAAGCGAGCGGAAGTCGCGGTCGCGAAACGCGGCGCTGTCGGTGATGGCGAGCGCGCGGTCCACGGCGGCGCGGTCCTCCGGGGATTCGAACAGGCCCGCCGCGTACGGCGTGCGGCCCATCAGCACCACTTCTTCGGCGCGGAACGGAAAGTCCAGCCGCACGGCCTGCGGCACCACCGCGACGTGCCGCGCGAAGTCCCGGCGCGGCCAACTCCCCACCGGCCGCTCTCCGTAGCGGGCCGTCCCGGTGTGCTCGCGCAACCCCGCGAGCGCGCCCAGCAGCGTGGACTTGCCCGCGCCGTTCGGCCCGGTGACCGCCACCAGCGCCGGACCCCCGATCGCGAGCCGGTCCACCTGGAGCACCGGCTGCGCGCCGTACCGCACCGCGACGTTCTCCAGCGCAAAGGTCACCAGCGGACCTCCGGGTGCAGCATGCGCGCGAACTCGCGCGCCGCGTCCACGATCCGCGGACCCGGCACCACGAAGATATCCGCGGCCACGGCATACACGCGGCCGCCGGCGACGGCCTTCAGCGTGGGATACCGCTGCCACAGCCGGACCACTCGTTGCTTCTGCGCGGCCGTTACGCCGGTGGTTTCCGCCATCTCGCCCATGTCGACGATGACGTCGGGATTGCGGGCCAGGATTTCTTCGATCGAGATCCGCGGGTAGGCCGCGACGGCGCCGCGAAAGATGTTCTCGCCGCCCGCCAGCTCCATCAGCTCGTTCAGGTACGAGGACCCGCCCACGGCCATCATGCCTTCGAGCGAGTTCGCCGAGCGCCCCACCAGGAACATCAGCTTGCGGCGCGGCAGGACGGCGGCGCGGATGCGGATCGCGTCGAGGTCGCCGCGCAGGCGGGCGGTCAACTGGCGCGCGGCGTCTCCGGCTCCGGCGGCGCGGCCCACGGCTCCGATGGAGGCGAATAGGCGGTCGACGTTGTCGTGGTCGATCTCGAGGACGTTCAGCTTGAGGGCGCGGAGCTTCGCGCCCAACTGGATCGGGTTCACCTGGATGATCACCAGGTCCGGACGCAGCGCCGCGATGGCTTCGAGGTTCGGTTGGGTGTAGGTGCCGATTTTCGGCTTGCGCAGGGCGTCGGGCGGATAGTGGCAGTAATCGGTGACCCCGGCCACGCGGTCGCCGAGGCCGAGGGCGTAAAGGATCTCGGTGATGCCCGGCGTGGTGGATACGATGCGCGCCGGCGCGGCGTTCAGCGCCGCCGCCAGCGTCAGCAGCAGGATGGTTCGCACGTTCCCCCTCGAAACGTACTTACGAAAACACGGAACCGGTCTCCTGACTCGCGGCTCGGCCTGCGGGGAGCCGCCTTCCCATCCGCCGGGGGACAGTGGCGCTCCGGTCGTTCGAACATGCCGCTCACAGTTGCGGGGCAGTGGCGGAATTGCACCGCCTTCCCGAGCATTCCGCGTCAGCGAAGTCTCGTGAGTACTGTAACACGGCAGCGCAAGGGCTTCGACCGCAGGGTTGGGGTTGCGCCCATTGCCGGCTGACGCACCGGGTCCGTGAGCCCCCGGCGGGCGAGTCGGCGTTGTTGCAGGGGAAGGGGTTAGCGGATCGTAGCGGGTGTGTGGGGTTCATGCCTAGGAAGTATCCGTCGTGTTATGAATGAGTTGCGACAACGCGAAGTCGTCGCTTCAGGCTGTCCCTTCGGCCCTACGAACAGCCCCACAATCCTCGTCGAATCGCCACCCTGCGCGAGATCCGCACTGAAAGCCGTGCCTGGAATAAGTCAATCAATCGGAAGCGCGTGAAGATCAACTGGACAATTTCACGCATAGACGCCGACAATGTCTTTCACCGCCAACTCAATCTATTCAAGCGGTCACGACACTAGTGCCGTCCGCGCACGCTGCTACCGCGGGCTGAGCCGCACTGTGATGCTGAACATAAGCCCCGGCGTCCAGTCCGAGCGAATGGGGAGCGGATCGGCCATCGTCGACGGGACGATGTCCCCGATCTTATAGCTCCCTGCGAGCTTCGGCACCTTCGCCGAGTGCAAACCGATGTTCAGGAAGACCAGGTCCTGTTTGAATCCGAAACCCAGGCCGCCGAAATACTCGACCTGCGCGCTTTCCCCTCGTCCCGACACGACGAGCCCTAGCGCCGGCCCCAGCGTCGTGGTCTTCGACTTGTCGAGGTCCCAAATTGGGATGTTCAGGTTCACGATGCCGGAAGGACGGAACTTCGAATTCTCCTGGTAGCCGAACCGCTGAACGGCGTTCGTGCCCTCCGTGCCGGGGACGCGCACAATCTTCACGTTGTCGATGGTGCTCCAGCCGACGCCCGCTGTCAGGTGCAGCCTCGACGAGCCGACCTGGACCTGGTGCACGGCCACCTCGGTGAACTGCGAATCCTTGTCGCGGAGATTCTTCCGGGCAATGCTCACCGACACTTGGGTGGCTTCGTTCGGGATCGCCACAACACGCCGCTCCCAGAATGCGTTGGCGTCCGCGCGGACCGAGCCGATGACATCCTGCATCGCCTTGAAGGCAGCTTCGGCTTCTTTCATTTTCGGCAGTACTGCATCGTAAATCTTCTTGTCGGCATCCAGCGACAGGATCAGTTTTTCGGGCCCCTGCCACGTCTTGAGGTCTGCCACGCACTGTTGTTTGGCCGGCGCCGCCAGATCCTGCCTGTGCTGCTTGACGAGGGGCTCTTCCAGCTTCGTACCGAAGTCCTGCATGAGCTTTTCGAACTCGGAGAAGCTCTTACGCTTTCCCAGCGCGGTATCCAATGCGTCGGCTTTTTTGCAGACGTCACACGCCGCGCCAAGCGTTTCCTTATCCGTCTCCTTGTAGAAGCTCTCGTAACTCGCGTAAAGGGTCTTGAAAGCGTCGGCCTGCTCCTTGATGCGCTGGCTCAGCACCGCAACGTCGGGCAATGACGAAAGCCCGGAACAACTCGGTGGCAAGTCCTTCGCGGCGCCGGTTGCCTTCGTGCTCCCGCTGACGGCCAGATCGACGATATCGCCAAAGCCCGGAATCAGCCCGAGGAAGCCTCGCGCGATACCGCTCTCCAACGAACTGGACCGGATGGTTACTCGGTAGGCGTACTTGTACGGATTCTTCCCATCAATGACGATCTGGACGTTGTCCGTCTGGCGGAAGCGCAGACCGCCCTGTTTTAGTTCGCCTGTATTGGCGTCAAAAACCGCCGTCGCTTTGATGGAATCCAGCGTCTTCTTGCTCGGGCTGCATTCATTGCAGCTCTGGCCCTGGATGCCAAGCCCGGCCCCCAGAAAAAGCGTAAGTAGAATTGTGATGCGGCGTAGCCTCATGCCATCCTCCCTATCCTAGACTTGTAGTAACTCTGGCCCTCGATCCGGTCGCTTTCTCGAAACCGTTCGCGAAGGCGAGGCGGCGCGCTTCGGCGAGCCGGACATCTACTCCCAGGCTCTTGCTGACGAGTACAAAAGCCACGCGATACTCGGGAACACGCGGTTCGAAAGCCGGCTTTCGCTCTCCGCATGCCCGAATGACGTCGCTAACGGAAATGATCTTCCCCGTGGATCGAACTCTCCGGATCCGCCCATCAATCAGTTCCTGCGTCTCTGCGTCTCCCATGATCCGCAGCGGGCCGACTTCGGCCTCCGGGATCAAGCCCATCAGGTAGAGGTCCAGCCGGCAGTAAGAGAACTCGTCCTTGTCGTCCAACTGTTCCAACTCATAGCCGATGAACTTGCCCGACGGGCCGGGGCGCCATTCCACTTGGTCATAATCTATGGGTGACCGGCCCGCGTCGAACTGAAGGCCCCAGTGCATCCGGTCCTGGCTGAATTGCCCTTGGCCACTCCCAATCAGAAGTTGGTGTGAATCCGCGCTTTGGGTGGAGTCGCGGAACGTCGCGTAGGCGCACCAATGATGCCCCATCTCATGCAGCAGGCTGCGCATCGTCCACGGATAGTATCCAAGAATGTTTACGGCGCGAAGCCGAGCGCTGCCGAATCGGTCCGCGGGCGCGTGCGAACCCGGATTGCCGGGCAGAGCATAGTTGGTGCCTTGCGTGTCGTTGAAGATGCAGATGTGATAGTTGCCGACCTGCGGGAATTTAGAGCCGGGATCGATCAGGAAGAAGAAGAAGTCGGCCCGGTCATCGACGACCGGCTTGACGTAGTGAACAGCAGTGGCAACGTCAAACAACGCCGCACCAGGCTTGAAGAGGGTTTGGAGCGGGTCCGCCAGAAGCACCAAGTCGCCGGAACGCTGGCAGCGCACGCCCGAGTCCGCTGCGATGCCGCCCTCGCCAAGCAGGTCGCGTTGAATCTTAGGCCAGTCCAGCACAGATAGTACTGGGCGGCAGGGTTGGCGGGGATCCGGAGGCGGAATCGGCGTCACGTCTAGCGGGAAGCCATGCATGGATGCAGGTAGCGTGGCGGAAACGTCGCCCCGGTACACGTAGACGCGGATCGCGTAGGTCATATCCACAGTGTGGCCGGGCACGACTCCCGCCACTTCCGCCTTCGCCAGCAGTTCCTGTTTTGCGCGCTGGACAGCGTCGATCAGGGCCTGATTGGGCACCCACGAAGCAACGCTCGTCGGCTGGGCGGGAGCTTCGGGCGCAGTTGAACGCAACAACCGTTCGGCGACCTTCTGCTGGCTCTCGGCGGAGAGCATTCGCAGGCCGATTCCCTGGATCGCCTCCAGCACCGGCTTGATATAGAGTCCGCTGACGAAGGCGAAAAGCAAGGCGCCGGAACCGGTTCCGAGCGACGGAAACGCCGACAGGAACGCCAGATAGGCTACAGCGCTCACGTAGGGCCCGATCAAGATCCTCCCTCCCACGACGCGGATGTGCCGCTGCCACAGCAAGGGGTTCTTCTCATCAAAGAACCCATCCGGCTTCTCTACGAGACTGAATGCCACGTACGTGAGCGTTCCCAAGTAGGAAAACACCACGACGCCAACCGGCAAGTAGGTGTCCAGGAAGAAGGTTGGAATGAGATAGTCACCCCAGATCAGGAACATCCCGATCATGCCGAGAGCGCTGACTGTCCAGGCCACCGATACGGTGGCGGCAAAATACATCACCGAGCTCTCGGTCTTCAGCATAGAAGTGCTGAGATACAGCACCGAGAGCATTACGCCGACCAAGCCTGGAACCAAAAACAACAGAGTCAGGAGTGGCTCGACTGGCGTCAAGGGAAGCCAGAGCGGATTGGGCGCGAAAGTCAGCTTGTTCGCCGCCACGTCGACTTGGACGGTCAGGTCGGCGGATGTCGCCAGATGGTGCGGCGCCTCGACGGTGACTCGCCCGGTCGTGACGTTCGGCAGCACAGGCACCTGTCCGGGCATGACTTTAAAACTGGCGCCCAGAGCGTAGAACTGAAGCGCTGAAGTCTTATAGACCAACACTCCTTTCTCGTCATACAACCCTAGCCTCACGTCCGCGCGCGGGACGGCCCGGCCTGTCGTATTCGAGACGCATCCTCTCAAAAGGGCACTGTCGTCGGCCTTCCCGGGACAATCGGCCTGAAGGGGTTTGGTGGGAGGTTTCAGCCAGCCGGCCGAGAAGACGTAGTAGGCAGCCACGGCGGCGATCAGCACACCGATAGCGAGCACCCATCGGCGAGTTGGAATCATGATTCCAACTCCGGCAATCCCAGCAGGCTCCAGTCCCAGGCCGGTCCGGGATCGAACTTGTCACCCCTAAGCAATATCATTGGATATAGGGCATCCGTTTAGCAGAGCCTGCAACCATTTGAGAAAGGTCATCACTTGAAGCTGGCTGCTCGTGTTTCTCGTGATCTCAGAGGGGCACGCGGCCTCGCCCAGTCGATAACGAGCAGTAAGCAATAACACCAAGCGCATCTGATATCCCTCTTTCGGCCAGTCTCGGTTGTTGGAGGGAGACGTCAGCGAGCGGAAGTTTCCTTCGTAGAACTTCCGAGATTCAAAAAAAACGGCGTCGCCCGAAGGCGACGCCGCCGACTCGCTGCCGCTCAGTTCAGCAGCCGCAGTTCCCGGAGTTCTTCGAGCCGCCGGACGGGCTGCAACCGGGCGGATCCGACAAGATCCGCGGCACCCCGCCCGGCGACATGGACCACACCCCGGAGTAGCCGTGGAACTGCTTGATCGTTTCCGCGAACGCGTGCGTCCCGTGTCCGGGACTCGCCGTCCCGGAAGGGCCCGCAATGATCGTTACCGTGTCTTTGAGCAGATAACCCCCGAGTTGCGGCTGGCCGTTCGCGCTGTACTCCAACAGCCACTTGACGGCGAAGTTCCTGGGGATCTGGACGGGCGGCTGGCCCGTCACCGTGGGTGGCGGCGTCAGTGCCTCGCCCAGCAGCGTCGTGACGGAAATCGGACGCGGAAGGACGACCTCAGCGGCTGCTTTCACCGCTGAAGGCCCTGCGCCGGCGAGGTAGACCATCTCGTCGCGAAATCGATCTACCAGGGACTTGTCCCCGCCGGTGACACCGGTCAACACGAGACGTGGTGAACCCCCGATGTTCTTTGGCGGCTCGAATGGAATCCAGACCTCGTACCGGTGATCGCAGGTTTCCGCCATCCGCACCAAAATCTTGTCGTCATACTCGAAGAATGCGAACGCGCCGTGCAGGATCACGTAAACGGAATGTGGCAAGCCGAACCTCCTCTATTGTCGATCTGCGTGCAAAGACGCACCCGCGGGCGAAACTCCTGCCGCAAAGTGCGAAAAACCTGCCCAATGGCGTGGGTGTGCGTATCCGGCAGACCGCGTCTGTCGCCGCTGGGCCTCCGCCAGCGCGTCCGCGGGCGTCAGTCCCGCGGCCATTCCGTCGTGAAGAACGGTCATCAGCCGCCGCGCTGCCTCGCCATCCACTCGCCAGCGCGCTGCGATAACCGACCCGGCGCCTGCCAGCAGAAAGGCGTTCACCAGGCTGTCCGGCGCCACCGGACCGCGACCAGGGTCGGCGGCGGTGAGGCACGCCGACAGCACGGTCAGCGATCCGCGGGGCAGGCTCACTCGTTCCAGGTCACCGCTCGTGAACAGGATCGAGCCCCCGGTCAACAGCCCGCCCGCTCCGGCGTTCGCCCAGCCGTGACCGGCGAAGTGGAACAGGTCGCGATCGGGCAGCGCTCGGGCGAGAACTCCGGGATCGGGCGATGACATCGGTACACCTCCCCAGCGAGCGGCGACCTCTGCGGCCTCCCGCTCCGCCGATTCGAGCACCGGCAGGTGCTCGCCGCCCGGGCCGGTGGCAGCGGGTGCCGCCATAGCCAGCACGCGGCGAAAGGGCGGCGTTGCCGGTCCTGCCACCAGCGCCCGTGTGTACGAGACGGTTCGAGACTCGATGGCGAATCTACCGTCGGCTGCCACAAGCGCTTCGAATGGGATCGCGCCCAGCCACTGGTCCGCCTGGATTACCCAGCGCCGCGCGGCCGACAGGCGCTTTCCAGCCACGCCGAACAAACGGGCAAACAGCCGACGGCCGGACTCCCGGATAGCTTCGGGAGACGAGTCCGCTCCCGCGCAGTCGGCCGCGAAGCGCAGGGATTCCCGCCGTAGGTCTCGAAGCGGTGCAGTTGCCGAGAAGGGCTGCAACCCCGCGTCGTCACGGACCCACCCTTCTACGGAATCCTCGCGCGCAAGGAGAACCACGAACGCTTCGCCGCGGGCCGGAGAAAGGTCGTTAGGTGATTCCAGGCCGAAGGCCGCCGCCTGAAACTCCTGCCACAAGCGAAAGGCCGCAGGGTGGTCGCCGGCGCGCCGTTCGATCCCGACCAGATGCCGAAACGAGGGGGCGAGGACGCCGGCCCAGTCCAGGCTCTTGCGCGGCGGCAGGTCGCGCAACATCTCAACGCGGAGCGACTGCAGTGTCTCCCGCGCCTCGACGACGCGGCCCGCCGACAATTGGGCGTGGCCCAGGGCCTGTCTATATCGGCGTGCAAGCGATTGACTGCGGATCTGCTTCGCTTCCACTCCGGCGAGTTCCCGGAGGGCTTCCAGCGGTTGCGTGCGGGCCTCCGCCCGGGCCATGGCAACCTTGGCCTCCGTCTGGTACAGATCGCGAGCTGGCCCCGGCTCCAGCGACGCGATCAGCTCGCCGGCGGATTGTAACCGTCGGTACGCTTCCGCGAGATCGTTGTTCTCCTCGAGGAGCGCAGCATGCTGCAATGCCCCGAGCGCTTCCATCAGCCGGTTGGGAATCAGGCGGGCGGCTTCGACATAATCAGCGGCGAGCACTGCGGCGAGGTTCCCCCAGCCGGCTTGCCGGGAGACGGCGCTCAGGTCGAAACACGCCTGATGCAGACGGTTCACCGTAAGGTGGGGCTCCATCCAGTACCGTTCCAGTGCCACGACGCCGTTAGCCCAGACCGGTCCGCTAACACCCAGCGTGACCTCGATCGTATTCAGAAGGCCCAAGGCCCGGCTTTCGAGCAGCGTGAAGCCACGCTGACGTGCTTCGGCGATGGTGCGTAGCAGCTCGTCCCGCGCCTGACGCGGCTGGCCGGCTTTACCACGGCAGACCGCAGCGTCGAGTTGAGACTGTAGCCGGGGCCACACGGCATCGGCGGGCATCGGCGAACTCGCCCAAGCGAGACATTCGGCGACGCGGTCCGATCGCTGTGCGGCGTAAATCTTCTCGGCGCGGGCGCGCGCGGCGAGGTGCGGGTTGCCATCGCGCTCAGCCTCCGTGGCCATCGCCAGCGCCCGCTCGTGGACGCCCGCGGCGTTGGCGCGAATCGCTTGGGAGAGAGCCTCGGACGCGCCTGGGGTGGCGGTCCGGGCCGCAGCCAGAGTGCCGTCTCCATGCCGCTGGCGGGCGGATTCCGCGACGACGGCGACGGCGTGATCGGCGTAGGGGTCCCGGCGCATCGACAGCCATGACGTCCACGCCACTTCGAGGTAAGGTTCCGGGTTCCATGCGATGGCCGTGGGGTGTTCCGCAAGAAACTGCGCGGGGCTTGCGGGGATCGCCCGGCGGGCCTCTTTCTCCCGTTTCAGACGTTCTGCCTCCGCAAGGGCCTCGCGGGCCTCCTGGGCCCAGCCGCTGGAACCGTCCAATTCCAGGAAAGCTCTCCAAGAGGTGATCGCGTCATCCAACAGCCACATCCTCTGATAGATCAGCGCCAGGTTGAAGCGGGCACGAGGCTGCCGCGGGTCCTGGCGGAGTGACCGTAACAGCAACTCCGCGGCATGGGCATAGTCTTCTGGCCTCTTTTCGACGCCCGCCCGGACAGCATAGGCACACGCCAGGTCGTTCCAGATGTCCGGCGTTCCGGCGTCGTCCGCGGCCCGTGATAAGGTTTCGATCGCGGCCTGGTATTGCCCTTCGATCAGCTCGGAACGAGCTTTCCACAGGAGCACGTTGGGGTCTGGCGCACCAGCTTCCAGCCGGCGGCGAATCTCAGCCTCCGCGTCGTGTAGTTCCACTGGACGCGCGAAACGAGACTCGCCTGCGCGCTGCTGGCGCACCGGGCCGTAACCTGCGTCGGGCAGGCGATAAGGGAACGGTCGAGATTTCGTGTACACCGTCGCCAGAAGCGCCCCAGGCGAGCGCGAACCCTGCCACACCCGAACGCCCAACCCAACGGCAACCAGCGCCAAGATCGCGGCCGCCGCGATTCCCCACTGGAGTGGACTGACGCCCTTGCGTCTTGCAGGCAGGCGAACGTCTTCCTCCGGGGACGCCTGAATCGCGGTTTTCAGCAGCTCGGCGCATTCGGAACAAGTTGCAAGGTGTCTCCAAAGACTCGCTGGAGCTTCACCCGCGCCGGCGGCCGCCCGCGCCAGGTCCGCAAGATCGGGGCATTGGTCTGACGCCGGGGCCTTGCTGACGGTGGTGGACTTCAATTGGGCTAGAAACTCCATCGTGGCGCGGCAATCCGGACAGGCCCGCGCATGGTCCGCGACTTCGGCTAGAACCGGCCGGCCGGCCGCGAGGGCCTCCAGATCCGGCCACGAAAGATGGGAGTTGCCGCTCATGCAGGCGATTCCCCCGACATTGAAGACGGAAGCGGACGGGTTTTTCCTGCAACGCAGTCGCGAATTCGTTTGACGAGGCGAAGCAGGGCGCTTTCCGCGCCCTTCGAGGTCAGATCGAACCCGCGAACGGAGGCGATGGCTTTGGCCGTCATCCCTTCGCGGAAATAGAGCCAGAAAATCGCGCGTTCGCGAGGCTCAGCGGCTGAGCGGTCCAGACACTCGTCAACGCGACGCAGAAAGAGGCGGTGGGCGACATCCTCCTCCAGGTCCAGAGCAACTGCCGAGTGTTCCTCCAGCGCCGTTGGTTCACCTCGGCCGCGCTTTGCCGCCGATCGCAACCGGAAGTGGTCTCGCGCAACGTTGTGGGCGGCAATTCTCAGGTAGGCCACTAGGACGCCGGGCTGCGCAGCGTTCAGCCGCCGCAAGGCGGCGCGGTCCTCGGAGAACAGCTTAAGGAAGGTCTCCTGCACAAGATCGTCCACCGCATCTGCTTCTCGACCGCCACGCTCCCTAACCGCGCGCCACACGCCGGCAGTGATGTATCGGCGTGCCAATGCAGTGAACGTCGCCCAGGCCGTTTCGTCCCCGCTGTCGATCCACATGCGGTATTGTGCCAGCAATAAGTCGCTGGATTCATGAGGTTGAAACGCCACGTCGCCTCACAGCAAAGCTGATTAGAGAGCGTAGCACAACAGATCCGAAGCATCTAGAAACCACGCGACCCTGGTGCTGAGCAGCTCGACGATACCCGATAGCCGAATTTCAGTCACAACCTTCGAAGAATTTCTATGTCGTTGAATCGGATCGCCTTATTCGGTTCACGCCCGCATGGCCATCCACTTCCCGAGTTACCCTACGGTCATGAGTGGTTGTTCCGGACCCGGGAGTGCGACCGCAATCCGGTTTCTTCCGAAGCGACCTAAGGAAAACCCGCGCGGCCCACGAGCGATCGAGCCTCAGGGATGCTCCCAAACGCACCACGTAACACGGACGTCGGCGAGTGCAACGTGGTTGTTTTTCAATCCAATACACAAGATTTACCAAACGAACTCTACCCGCCTCTGCCTCAGGCGCTTGGGTCACCCAGGACGTTCACATCCGGACGGACCCGCGTCAAGAACTCTTGCCCGTCCAACCAATTGCGCAGAAATTACCGAACGAACTCCCTGCTGGCCGAGCTTCCTCGAAACCGAAAACACTCGTATCTCTAGAGAGAACAACACGTGACGCCACTTATCCGCCACCCTCCGTTCAGGAACGGACCGAGACTCCCCGCGCCCCCGGACCCCCAGGTGCCCGCGAAGGCCAAGTGGCCGCTGCCCAATCGAATGCACAAAAATTACCAAACGACCCCCCCCTTTGCCCCTCACTGGCGTTCGGGGTTCTGTTGCGGCGTGGCGAGGAACTCGCGGGCCACCTCGCGCGGATCGCGGTGCGCGCCGTCCACGGCGAGGTTCAGTTTCCGCATCTCAGTGTTCGTGAACCGGCCGCTCAGCTCGGCGAGCGCCTCGCGCAAGCCCGGATGCCGGGCCAGCGCGTCGGCGCGCGCCGCCACGCACACCTCGTACGCCGGAAAGACGCGGCGGTCGTCTTCGAGCACCACGAAGTCCTTGGCGGCCAGCAGTCCATCGGTGGCGCTGCCGGCGACGATGTTCACGCGGCGCTGCTCGAGCGCGGCGTAGAGCAGCCCGAGGTCCATGGTGCGCGGCGGGCCGGCCCAGGCGAAACCGTAGGGCGCGAGCGCGGGGAGCCCGTCGCGGCGGTCCAGGAACTCGCTGCCAACGCCTAGGTTCCAGAAGTTCCGCAGCGCCGCGGCGTCGGAGAGGGTCTTCAGCGACCGGGCGCGGGCGTCCTCCCCGCGGACGGCGAGCGCGAACGAATTGTCGATGCCCAGCGGCTCCATCCATTCGATATCGAAACGGCGGCGGTACTCGTCGCGGACCCGCTCGTAGACGGCGCGGGCGGAGCGCGGGGGCTCCTCTTTCAGCACGGCCGCGACGGCGGTGCCGGCGTATTCGGGATAGAGGTCGATCTGGCCGGCGGTGAGCGCGGTGTGGGCGATCAGGGTGCCCTGGAGGTTGAGCTTGCGTTCCACGGGGACGCCGAGCCGTTGTTCAAGGTGCAGCGCGACGATCTCGCCGAGGATGAGCTGCTCGGTGAAGTTCTTGGAGCCGACGACGATGCGGTCGCGCGCGCCGCAGCCGGCGAGCAGCAGCGCGGCTAGGAGCGCGCCAGTTTGGCTTCGATCCATCCGAGCCCTCCATCGAATAAGAGCGCCAGCGCCGCCGCCGGCACCGCGCCCGCGAGAATGAGTTGCGTGTCCACGGTGGCGATGCCGCGGAAGATGAGGTCGCCGAGGCCGCCGCCGCCCACCGCGGCGGCGATGGTCGCGGTGCCGACCGTGGTCACCGAAGCGACGCGGACGCCGGCGAGGATGACGGGGGCGGCGAGCGGCAGCTCCACGAGGCGGAGCACCTGGCGATCGGTGAGTCCCATGGCGACGGCGGAATCGCGGACGGCGGCATCGACGCCCAGGATCCCGGTGAGCGTGTTGCGGACCACGGGTAAGAGCGCATAGAGCACCAGCGCGACCACGGCGGTGGTCTTGCCGATGCCGCCGATCACCGGCACGGGGATCAGGAAGCCGAACAGGGCCAGGCTGGGGATGGTTTGCAGGACGTTGACCAGGGTGAGCACGGGCGTGCGCCAGGCGGGGCGGCGGGAGAGGGCGATGCCGGCGGGCACGGCGATCGCGACCGCGAGCGCCACGGCGATGCCGACCAGGAGCAGGTGCTCGCCGGCGGCGCGGAGGATGGAGTCCGCGAGGCCGGGTCTCATGGCGCGTCCTCGGAGAGGGCGCTGAGGAACGCGGCGGCTTCGGGCGTCGCCGCGCGGCGGAATTCGGCGGGCGTGGCCAGCGTTTCGAGCGCGCCGGCGCGGAGGACGCCGATGCGGGTGGCGAGGCGCAGGGCTTCGGAGATGTCGTGCGTGACGAAGACGCAGGCTTTGGCGAGATCGCGGGAGAGGCCGCGGAACTCGCGCTGGAGGTCCGCGCGGGTGACGGGATCGAGGGCGCCGAAGGGTTCGTCGAAGAGCAGGATGGGAGGATCGGCGGCGAGGGCGCGGGCGACGCCGACGCGCTGGCGCTGGCCGCCCGAAAGCTCGCGGGGGCGGCGGGCGGCGTAGTCGCGCGGGGAGAGCCCGACGCGCTCGAGCAGTTCATCGACGCGGGCGCGGATCCGCGGCGGGTCCCAGCCGGCGAGGCGCGGGATGAGCCCGACGTTCTCGGCGACGGTGAAGTGCGGGAAGAGGCCGCCCTCCTGGATGACGTAGCCGGTGCGGCGGCGGAGCGCGATGGGGTCCCAGGAGGAGGTGGGGCGGCCTTCGACGAGGACTGCGCCGGAGTCCGGTGCGAGCATGGCGTTGATCAGGCGGAGCGCGGTGGTCTTGCCGGAACCGCTGCGGCCGAGCAGGACGAGGGTTTCCCCGGGGTCGACGGTGAAGGACA
The DNA here is from genome assembly GCA_964471915.1 of uncultured Solibacteraceae bacterium. Taxonomy (GTDB): domain Bacteria; phylum Acidobacteriota; class Terriglobia; order Bryobacterales; family Bryobacteraceae; genus JAIEPW01. Next base: position 33,886 of record CAYYID010000005.1, read on the forward strand.
GGGAACGCAGCACCGGACGTCCGCCCAGGGAACACGAGACGTCGCGGAACTCGACCAGCGCCATCGAGCCTTCAGTTTGGCATACCCCGGCGGCGTCGAAGTGCGCTACGCTGAGCCCCGTGACTACCCGCAGAACCTTTCTAGCCGCGGCCGCGGCGCTACCCGTGCTCGGCGCGAACGACCGGCTGAACCTGGGCGTGATCGGCGTCGGGCGCCGGGGCGGCTACCTGGTGGACCGCGTGTACGCGACCGGCGAGAACCTGACCATCACGTCGATTTGCGACACCTATGAGGGCTACCGGCTGCGTGCGAAGGACAAGGTGCAGACGAAGGAGAACGCCGCACCGAAGGTCTACATCGACTACAAGGAGCTGCTGGCCGATAAGTCCATCGACGCGGTGGTGATCGCGACGCCGGAGCACCTGCACTACCGGATGCTGCTGGATGCGCTGAAGGCCGGCAAGCACGTGTTTATCGAGAAGCCGCTGTCGCACACGATCGAGGAAGGCGCGGAGATGGTGCGCGCGGCGCAGGCGTCGGGCAAGGTGGTGCAGGTGGGCACGCAGAACCGCTCCAGCCGCCTGTATCGCGAGGCGAAGCGGCTGATCGAGCAGGGCGTGATCGGCGAGCTGCATTACGTCCGCGCGTTCTGGTACCGCAATTTCCGGAACGAGAACCCGGCGTGGCGGTATCCGGTAGCGGCGGACTCGAATTCGCAGAACACCGACTGGGAACGGTTTCTGGGCACGGCGCCGAAGCGTCCGTTCGACCGGCGGCGCTACTTCCAATGGCGGCTGTATTGGGACTATTCGGCCGGCATCCAGACGGACCTGCTGGTGCACCAGACGGACATCACGCACTTCGTGACGGGGCAGACGTCGCCGGTTTCGTGCATGGCGTCCGGCGGGGTGTACCGGTGGAAGGACGCGGATGACGACCGGGAAGTTCCGGACACGCTCAGCGCGATCTACGAATACCCGAACGGATTCCACCTGAACTACAGTTGCTATTTCGGCAACGACTGGTTCGGGTTCGGCGAGCAGTTCCTGGGCAACGAGGGGACGCTGGAAGTGATGAACCGCACGACGCTGAACTACTCACCGGAGCGCTTCGGCGGCAACCCGCCGGAGAAGGTGAAGGCGCGGCAGCCGATCGCGATGGCGATGCCCGGTGAGGACGATGCGTCCACTAGTGCGCATTTCCAGAACTTTTTCGACGCGATCCGGGGCAAGGCGCAGGTGGTGGCGCCGGTGACGGCGGGGCACTTCGGGGCGCTTACGGGACACATGGCGACGCTGTCGCTGCGGGCGGGCAAGAAGGTCCTGTGGGACGAGAAGTCCGGTAGGTGGCGGTACGTGTAGGTTCCCGCAAGACCAATTCATCAAGCGGCCGTCCTTAGGACTGGCCGCCATGCTCGCCCCGCTGCTGGTTACGCTGACGCTAGTCCAAGCCGGGACCTTCCCGGCGCCGGGTCCCCATGCCGCTGGTTTTGTCACTTTGGACGCGACGGACGCGGCCCGGCCTTTCGAGGACGCCGCTCCGCGGCGCGTGCGCATCCTGCTCTGGTATCCGGCGCGTCCGGGTTCCGGGGCAGGGGTCCGGTTCGGCGATTATGTGGACGCTAACGCGCTGCCGGATTCCGCGGGCCGGGTGACGGAAGCCGAGCGGAGCCGCGTGCGGACCGAGCTTCGGGAGTCGCTGCGCCGGATCCCGGGTTTTGACGACGCCGCGCTCGACCGGCTGCTGGCGCGGCCGGCCGGAGCGCGCCGGAATCTGCCGCGCTCCCCTGGGCGCTATCCACTGGTGCTCTTCGGTACGGGGCTGACGGCGCCATCGTACTTGTACAGCACGATGGGCGAATGGCTCGCCACGCACGGCTACGTAGCGGCCGCGATCCCCTCACCGCCGCCGCGCGCCGGAGCGGAACACAGCTTCGATCAGCGGGGCGTGCTCTACCAGCTTGAGGATCTGCAGCTCGCCTACAACGCGCTACAGGCGGATCCCTCGGTGTCGGACGGCAAGTCCGCGGTTGCCGCCTGGAGCGTCGGAGGCATCGCCACCGCGTTATTCGCGATGCGCAATCCGCGCATCGCTGCGGTGCTCAGCCTGGACGCTGCTACGGGCTACCAGTACGGCAAGGATCTATTGGAAGCTTCGCCGCACTTCGATCCCGCCCGCGCGACGTTCGCCTACCTGCATGTCGCCGACTCGCTGGCGACTCGCCAGGTGGCGAAGAACTTCGAGTACTTCGAGAAGCACCACCGGGGTCCGGCGTTGCTGGGAGAGATGCCGGAGCTGCGGCACGCGCAGTTCACGTCGCTCTGGGGTTGGCAGGCGGGCGAAGTGGTTCCCGCGGCGGATACGGCGGACAGCAGGGCCGCGTATGCGCGCCTGTGCGAGGCGAGCCTCGCGTTCCTCGACGGCTACGTCAAGGAGTCCGCTCCGGCCCGGGTGCGGTTGGGGACCTTCGGCTTCCGCCGGCGCTAAGCCGGGTAGCCCGCGGACGCCTTCACTTCCTCGATTTGCAGGACGTGGCGGGCGGTGTGGAGCGAGATCATGAGCAGCCACTGGGCGCCATCGAGGTCCCCGAGGACGAAGTGCGGCGCGAAGTGATGCCGCACGGGATCCGGGGAGTTGCGGACGTAATCGATGGTGGCGGCGCGGACGTCGCGGAAGAGCGCGGCGATCTGCTCCGGGGTGGCGGACTGGCCGGTGGGCTCCATCGGCTCCGGCACTTTGACGCGCCGGGACCGGTCGAGCACCGCGCGGAGCAGGACCTTCTCTTTGCCGGCCGCCGCGGCGGCCTTTTCCGGCGCCGCCGGCTCGGCGAGGATCTTGCGGATCAAGCCGCGGAGCCGCCGCTCGACGACGACGACGTGATCGGCGTTCTCCTGGACGCTCCAGGTGTCGGGATCCGGCTTGTAGTTCCACTGCTCCGGCGGCAATCCGTCGATTGCCGCCAGGAACTTGGCGCTCGAGTCTTCGAGCTGGCCGATCAGAAACTCGCGATCCTGCGCTGTGAGCTGAGGCATGGTCCTATTTCTTCGGGTAGTTGGCGTTGGCCTGGACTTCCTTGATCTGGTTCACGTGACGCTCGGTGTGGGCCGAGGTCAACAGCAGCCACTGGTAGCCGTCCAGCGGTCCGAGGATCGGGTGCGGCACGGCGTGGGCGCGCAGGTCGTCCTGGGTGGTAGCGACGTAGTCCATGTTCTTCTTGCGGCGCTTGTCGAACTCCGCGAGCATGGCCTTCTTGTCGGGCCACTTGTTGGTGGGCTTAAGCTGTTCGGGAGCCTGGACCTTCTGGTCGCGGGCCGGCACCATCTTCAGAATCGTAGCGTCCTTCTGCGCGGCGTCGGCGGCAGGCGGCTTGGCCGGGGTCTTCAGCGCCTGCGGAATCAGCCCGGGGATGGTCTCCTCGCTCAAGGTGATGTGCTCGGCGGTTTCGGCGACGCTCCAGGCCGAACCGGCTTTGAACTTCCATTGCGCGTCGGAGACGCTCTTCATTGCGGCGTGGAACAGTTTCGACGTGCGCTTCATTTCGTTGATCGCGGCCTTGCGCTCGGCCTTGGTGAGAGGCGCGGCGGAGAGGATCGCGGAGATGGCGAACAGGGCTCCCAGAGTCTTCATGGATCCCATCTTCGCGTGGGGCGGCCGGGCAACGCAAGCATGCGGGGAGGCGGAAGGTATCCCCTGCCGTGTACAGCGGGTACCTCATTTTTCCGACACGAATCCCCCTAAATGTTTTCGCTGCCTGGACCGATAGTTGCAATGGAACGGATAAGAGGCTGCCTGGCGGTCGTGCCAGGCGAGGAACCTCCGGCTGGGGCGCGAGAGCCGAGCCGGGGATCGCGGCCCGTTGAGAGTAACGGGCGAGGGAATTTCGGTGAAGACACAGGGCATCACCGTCGATCTGCCGCTCCTGACCGGGTGGGAAAGCGCGCTCGAAGATTCGGCTGCCGCGCCTACCATATTGATTTTGGACGACTTAGATCTGAACCGCCGGGTGCTGAAGGCGATGATCAAGACGTCCGACTACCGGATCCTCGAGGCGAAGCGCGCCGCCGAGGCCATGGACATCCTGGACAAGGAAAAGGTCGATCTCGTAATCGTGGACCTGGTGATGCCGGGGATGTCCGGTCCCGAATTTTGCCGGCACATGCGGGCGTCCCGGCGTACCCAATTGGTACCGATCCTGATGGCCACTTCCGTTCAGGGACCCGAAAACGAAATCGCGGGGATCGATTCGGGAGCCGACGAATTTCTGATCAAGCCGCTCCACCCGCCGGTGGTGCGCGCCCGGATCCGGGCGATGCTCCGGCACAAAGCTCTGATCGATTCGCTCGAGGAAGCCGAGCACATCCTGTTTGCCCTCGCGCGGTCCGTCGAATCGCGCGACAAGCACACGGGCGCGCATTGCGAGCGCCTGGCCGGATACTCGATCGCGCTCGGCATCGGGCTCGGGTTGCCCAAGTCGGACCTAGTGGCCTTGCATCGGGGCGGCTACCTGCACGACATCGGCAAGATTTCGATCCCGGACGCGATCCTGTTCAAGGAAGACTCCCTGACCTCCGAGGAATGGACCGTGATGCGCAGCCACACCGTTCGCGGCGAGGAGATCTGCCGGCCGATGCGGACGCTGGCGCCGGTGCTGCCGATCATTCGCAGCCACCACGAGCGGTGGGACGGCTCCGGTTACCCGGACGGTCTGAAGGGCGAGGAGATTCCCTTGCTGGCCCGCATTCTGCAGGTCGCCGACATCTACGACGCGCTGACGACGGAGCGCCCGTACAAGCCCGCGATGTCGCACCAGCAGGCGATCGACATTCTCGAAGAGGAATCCCGCCGCGGCTGGCGGGATCCGGATCTGGTGAGCCTGTTCGGCCAGGTCCTGACGCCGACCGACGGGGCGCTGCCCACGTGGGTGGCGGACCCCATGGCGCAGTCTCTACGCCAACTGGGCCAGCGCGTCGCCGGCAGCTAAAATAGCCGCGTGGCCGATGCGCTGACTGTTCTGCACCGCGAGATCGTCGCCTGCGAACGCTGTCCCCGTCTGCGCGAGCATTGTCTCCGCGTCGCCGCGGTGAAGCGCCGCGCCTTCCGCGAATGGACCTACTGGGGCCGGCCCGTGCCGCCGTTCGGCGACCCGGACGCGCGGCTCCTGATCCTGGGACTGGCGCCGGCGGCCCATGGCGCCAACCGCACGGGTCGCATGTTCACGGGGGACCGCTCCGGAGACTTCCTGTTTCGCGCGCTCCACGAAACCGGCTACGCGAGTCAGGCGGCCAGCACGGCGCGCGACGATGGGCTCCGCCTGACCGGCGCGTATATCACGGCCTCGGTGCGTTGCGCGCCGCCGGACAACAAGCCGGAACGCGCGGAAATCGAAGCCTGCCGAACTTATCTGGAGCGCGAACTTCGCCTTCTGCGTCGGGTGCGCGTGGTAGTGGCGCTCGGGAAGCTCGCCTTCGACAATTACCTGGAGGTCCTCAAGGGGCGAGGAGAAGTCGCCAGCCGCGCCGGATTCGTTTTCGCGCACGATCGGGAGCACGTCACCGGGGCCGGACATCCGGTCCTGGTCAGCAGCTACCACCCGAGCCAGCAGAATACGTCCACCGGGCGGCTGACGCGGGAGATGCTGCACGCGGTGTTCGCGCGCGCGCGCCGCATCACCGGCTAAGGCAGGGGGTTAAGGCACGGGGTTTGAGCGGCGGAGGTCGAACAACGCCCGCTTGTCGAGCGCCGGGTCGACCGCGACGTCGAAGAACCCGATCATCATTTCTTCCCAGGCCTGCTCCCCGTAGCCGACCTCGGCTTCCGGATCGGGATTGCGCGGATTCCCGCGCGAGTTGTCGTACCAGCCGGTGGCGCGCAGCCGCGTTCCGGCGGGCAACACGCGCGGCGCCGCCAGCCGGTAGTCGAGCTGCCAGAAGTAGTCGTAGGGCTTCACGCGGAGCAGCGTTTCGACGCGGCCTTCGCCGCCGAGGATCTCGTACTCGAAGGCCACGCCGCGCAGATGCATGTGCGGGAACATCGACAGCAGCATCACCTCAGCGGGCAAGGTGCCGGTGGCGGAAACGCGCGCCGCCCGGTCGTGGGGCGGGATCCGGAACGCGGCGTTGTTCAACTGCAGGGTGAGGACGCGCCGGGCGGGAGCCGCCGGGGCGAACCGCAGGCCGACGCGCGTCCGGTCCGCGGCCGCCTTGCCGAACGCAGTGTAGTGGATCTGGAGCACGAGGTCCGCGCCCGCCGGGATCTTCTTCGCCATGCCTGGGGGCGCTGCGAAGGCGGGCTGGCCGGGCGTGTAGATGGCCAGGATGTCGCTGGTGGTGACGCGGCGGCCGTTCCCGGGCCACGGATCCCCGCGCTCGCGGACGTAGGCGACCACGTGGTGCACGGCGCGGCGCTCGCCGGGGCGGATCTCGGCATGGGTCACCCAGCGGTCCTCCGCGTAGCCGAGCGGGACGACGAAGAACTGGTAGTCGACGGCGCCTCGGGCGGGCACGGCGAAGGGACGCGGCATGGCGGCCACGGCGTCCGGCGGCGGGATCTGCCACCCCGGCGTCCACGGGCGGGAAGCGCGGGGCGGGCCTGCGGGAGCGCCGCCGTCCGCCCAATCCACGAGCACGCGCTTCTCGGTGTCCGTTAGGCGCGGATCGTTTGCGAACGGGCCCCCAGCCTCCGCGAACCAGGGCGGCATCCGGCCGCGCAGCACCTGCTCCCGGATGGCTTTGGCCCACGGCCGGGATTCGGCGTAGGTCGTTAGCGCCATGGGACCGATCTCGCCCGCGCGATGGCACGGCTGGCAGCGCCGTTCGAGCACCGGCAGCACGTCGTCGTGGAAGGTAGCGGCGAACAGGAACAGCAGCATCAGTCCGACATCAGGAAGATCAGCGGGCGGACGTCGTCTTCCGGAGTCCATTCCCAATAGCGGAGCAGGATGGCGTACACCATCAAGCCGGTCTCGCCTTCGCCGAGGAACAGAAAACGGGCCGCCTGCTGGATCAGGTTCTCGCGGGTGAGCCCGAGGAACAGGGAGACCGGGTCCAGCAGCTCACTCACGTAGGCGATGGTGTTGGCGATGGCGATGGCGCCGAACACCTCGATGACGAAGTCGCCGTCTTCGCGGCGGATCTCGAGGTCGATGGGCGAGAGAAACTCGCTGCGGTTGTCGATCAGGTTGACGTGGAGGAACGCGACCGGTCCGTCGATCTTGTAGTACTTCCGGATCTCGGCGCGTTTCTTGGTGCGCGCCTCGAGGCTATTGGTCTTCAGCGGCACCAGGTGGACCCTCTTGCCCACCACTTCGGAGGCGAGGTTGCGGGACGCCTCGTCGACGAAGTAGCCGCCGGGGATCCGCAGTTCGGTGGCGCGGAGCGAACGGCTCACCGCGCTCACCGCCAGCACCAACAGGATGAAACAGGCGCCGATGATCAGGCCGTCGGGCCGCTCGATGGAGTTGTCGACCAGGGTGTAGGCGAACAGGACGGCCGCCAGGGCGCAATAGAGGCTCATGCCCCGCTTGCCCTCGCGCTTCAGCGCCAGAGACGCCGCGACGGCGGCGGACAGGATCAGGACCAGCACGCCGGTGGCGTAGGCGCCGGATTGCGCCTCGACATTAGCGCGGAACACCAGGGTGACGATGATGCAGATCGCAAACAGGACCAGCACCAGCGGACGCCGAAACGTGGTCCACATCGGCGCCATGCCAAAGCGTGGCAGGTAGCGGGGAATCAGGTGCAGGAGCCCAGCCATGGCGGAAGCGCCCGCGAACCAGAGAATCAGGATGGTGGAAACGTCGTAGACCGTTCCGAAAGCGTCGCCGAAGAACTGGTGCGCCAGGAACGCGATGGCGCGTCCGCTGGCCTTGCCCTCGAGCTGGTAATCCTTGGGCGCGATGAGCAGCGTAGTAGCGAAGCTGGATGCGATCAACAGCACGCTCATGATCAGCGCCGCCGTGAGCAGCAGCCGGTGAGTGTTGCGAATGCGCCCGACCGGCACGGTGACGCCGCCACGCCGGCGGCGCTCGTCTTTCTCCCCGCCGTCCACCAGCGGCATCACGGAGACGCCGGTTTCGAAGCCGCTGAGTCCGAGGGCCAGCTTCGGGAAGCCGATCGCCGCCAGCAGCGCCACGGCGGTCCAGTCGCCTTTCGCCTCCAGGGCCAGGCGCCAGTTGGGGATGACCTCCGGGTGGTGGGCAATCTCCACCAGGGCGCGCCCCAGCACGACAACGTTCAGCAGGATGTACGGGATGGCGACGAAGGTCGCGAAGCCGATCGCTTCTTCGAATCCGGCGAGGAACACGCCGGTGAGCAGCGCCAGCAACCCGAGTGTCAGGAGAATTTGCGCATCGCCCAGGTAGGGATGCAGATACGGGTTCTCGATCGCGTGCTTGGCGGCGTCGGCCGCCGAAAGGGTCATCGTGATTACAAAGTCGGTGGCCGCGAATCCCAGCAGGATCAGCAGTAGCAGCTTGCCTTTCCACCCGTGGAGCAGGGTCTCCAGCATCGCGAGCGAGCCCTGGCCCGCGAACGACCGCCGCGCCACTTGCTGGTACACCGGCACGGCGCCGAGCAGCGTCACCAGCACCAGCAATCCGGTCGCCAGCGGCGCAATGGCGCCCACGGCGAGCAGCGCGATGCCCGGCTGGTACCCCAGCGTGGAGAAGTAATCGACGCCGGTGAGCCAGATGACCTTCCACCACGGATAGGTGCCGTGGTGGGACTCATGCTCCTCGGCCGATTCGCCGCCCATCATCCAGCGGGCCATGCCGGACTTGGGCTCGAACTTGGGCAGAGGCAGGGTGGTCCGAATGGGAATCCGGGCCGAAACGCGCGACACGGGAACCGCTTCAGTGGCCATCGCGACCCAGGGTAACAGATGGCACACTGAAGGCTGTGATCCTCGGCACTGGAATTGACCTGGCGGAGGTGGACCGCATCGAATCCGCCATGACGCGCTACGGACAACGCTTCGTGCAGCGGGTTTTCCTGCCGGCTGAGATCGCCTACGCGGAAAGCAAGGCGAACAAGTTCGAACGCTACGCGGCTCGCTTCGCGGCCAAGGAAGCCGGGATGAAGGCGATCGGGACCGGCTGGCGCCGCGGCGTCGGCTGGCACGACTTCGAGGTGGTCCGCGAGCGCAGCGGACGCCCCACGCTGACCTTCCACGGCAAAGCCGCCGAGATCGCCCGAGCGCTGGGCGTGCGGCGCGTCGCGCTGTCCCTCACGCATACGCACGTTTATGGCATGGCCTTCGTGATCCTGGAAGGAGATCCCCTGTGACCCCTACCGCCCGCTTGTACGAGGCCCACCTGACGGTGCGGGACCTGGCCCGCGCGATCGCCTTCTATCGCGACAAGCTGGGGCTGACGCTGGCGCGCGAGTTCCCGGAGCGGGGCGTCGCTTTCTTTTGGATCGGCCCGCCGGGCCACAGCATGCTCGGCCTCTGGCAGCAGGACGTGAGCGCGCCGTTCCCTTCAAACCACACCGCTTTCGCGGCGTCGCTCGCGGACGTGCTCGCCGCGCCCACTCGACTCCGATCGGCAGGTATCGAGCCGCTCGACTTCGAGGGCAAGCCGTTCGCGGAGCCGGTGGTGCTCGCGTGGATGCCGGCCGCGGCGGTCTACTTCCGCGACTCCGAGGACAACCTGCTCGAGTACATCGCCCTGCTTGACGAACCGCCGCGTCCGGAACTCGGCGTGGTGTCCTGGTCGGCCTGGAAGTCCTGAAGGGCGGAGATCAAGGGATCTTTTCCCGCCGCGGCGTCGTATCCAACTCCATGCAAACGCTGGGACGGGACCTGCTGTACGCCTTTCGGACACTGCGCAAGACGCCGGGCTATGTCGCGGTGGCGGTTCTGACGCTCGCCATCGGGGTGGGCGCCAACACGACCGTCTTTGCGCTGGTGAACATGCTGCTGTTCCGGCCGCCGGCGGTCGAGAAGCCGTCGGAACTGGTGCAAGTGTATGAAACGTCGCAGGGTGAGAGCCTCGGGGACTTCTCGAAGTTCTCGCCCTTCTGCTATCCCGACTACCGCGACGTGCGGGACCGCAACCAGGTCTTCTCGTCGGTGGCGCTGTTCAATGCGCTGGAGGTCCGGATGGGGGCGGATGGCCCCGGCGAGCAGTTGCTGGGGCAGTACGCCACCGGAAACTACTTCGCGACTCTCGGGGTCCAACCGCGCCTGGGCCGCCTGTTGACCCCGGAGGACGACCGCTTCGGCGCGACGCCCGTAACTGTGCTGAGCGAACGGCTGTGGCGGAGCAAGTTCCAAAGTGACCCGGCGATCGCCGGCAAGGTGGTCACGCTCAACCGGACGAAGTACACCGTCGCCGGCGTCGCTCCGGAGAAGTTCCAGGGAACGATGGTCGGCCTGGTGCCGGACGTCTGGGTGCCGATCCATTCGGTGGCCGAGACGGGCAACAGCCGCTGGCTGGTGGAGAGCCGCGAGGGGCGGTCGATGTGGGTGATCGGGCGCTTGAAGCCGGGAGTGACGCGGGAGCAGGCGTTCGCGAACTTGCAGGCGATTGCCGCGCAGTGGCGCGCCGAGCACCCGGAGACGAACAAGGGCCGCGACGTGAATATCGCTGAAGTGAGCATGTTGCCGGGCGGCGTGCGGGCGAACGTGCAGGCCTTTGCGGCGGTGCTGCTGGTGCTGGTAAGCCTGCTGCTGCTCATTGCCTGCGCGAACATGGCGAACCTGGCGCTGGCGCGCGCGGACGCGCGGCGGCGGGAGGTCGGCGTCCGCCTGGCGCTAGGAGCGGGGCGTTGGAACATCCTGCGGCAACTCCTGGTGGAGAGCCTGCTGGTGGCGCTGGCCGGGGGCGGCGCGGGGCTCGCGGCCGCCGCGTGGCTCGGCGGCTTCCTGAGCGGACGCCTGGAGTTCGCACCGATCCCGATCTACGTCGACCTCTCGGCCGACTACCGGGTGGCCGCGTTCGCGTTCGGCGCGGCGGTGCTGGCGAGCCTGATCTTCGGGTTGGGGCCGGCCTGGCGGGCGTCGCGGCTGGACCTGGTGCCGGCCCTCAAGGAAGGCACCGCCGGAGCGGGGCTTTCGCGGTCCCGGACACGGCGGTTCCTGGTGACGGCGCAGGTCGCCGTCTCGACCGTGCTGCTGGTGTGCGCCGGACTGTGCCTGCGCAGCCTGGCCCAAACCAACGCCATCGATCCCGGCTTCGACCCGGCGCGCGGCCTGACCGCCGGAATCAGCATGCCCGAACGGGAGTTCCCCGCCGCGGACCGCGAGAACTTCTTCCGTGTGGGGCTGGAGCGCATCCGCGCGTTGCCGGGCGTGGAAGCCGCCGGGCTCACCGAGGTGCTGCCCCTGCAATTCGAGATCCGCACGTCGGAGGTTGCAATCGAGGGACAACCCGAGGTCGACGACGATCATCTGCCCGAGATCGACACCAGCGCCATCGGCCCCGGGTACTTCGCCGCGCTGGGCGTGCCAGTGCTGGCGGGCCGCGAGTTTACCGATCAGGACAACGCTAAGGCGCCACGGGTTGCAATCGTCAACCAGAGCTTCGCGAGGAAGTACTTCGGTAATCAGAGCCCGCTCGGCAAGCGCCTGTGGGGGCTTTCCAAGCGGAAGCGTTACGAAATGCAGATCGTAGGCGTCGTGAAGGACGGCAAGTACCGGACGCTCGGCGAGGATCCGCGCCCTTACTATTGGGAAGCGGGCCAGCAGTCGCGGGGCGGCTTCGAACGGGTGACGCTGGTGGTGCGGACCACGGGCGATCCGGGAGCGCTCGGCGCGGTGTTGCGGCGCGAACTCGAGGCGGTGAACCGCAATGTGCCAGTGGATATCCGGACGCTGGCCGAACGGATGCAGACGGCACTGCTGCCCGCAAAGGCGCTGGCGGCGGTGCTGGGCACCTTCGGGGCGCTGGGCCTGGTGCTGGCCGCGATCGGGATCTACGGCGTGATCACGTATCTGACGGGACGGCGGACGCACGAGATCGGGGTCCGGATCGCGCTGGGCGCGAAGCCGGCCGACATTCTGCGGCTGGTGCTCGGCCAGGGCGCGTGGCTCGCCGGGCTGGGGCTGGGCGTCGGCGTGATCGGCGCGGCGCTGGCGGCGCGCCTGATCAGTTCGATGCTGTACGGCGTCTCGCCCACAGATCCGCTGACGTTCGCGGCCGTGGCGGGAGTGCTGGCGGCGGTGGCGCTGACCGCGAACTGGATCCCGGCGCGGCGCGCATCCAGGGTAGATCCGATCCGCGCGCTGCGTCAGGATTAGCCGGACTCAGGCGGCCACGGGGTTGCGCACGAAGGTCCAGGTGAGGGTTGCGGCGTCGAGGTGCAGGTCCCAATATTCGCCCGTGTCATCGGAAATGTGGGGCAAATACTCCGCGATCGCGGAAACGGTGGAGCGCAGTTCGGGATCCAGGGCCGCCGCGAGCAGCCGAAACAAGAGGTCCGTGGCCGGGGCAATCGGATCCTCGCCGCACTCCCATCGCGAGATTTCGTCGCGGTCCGTGTGCAGATACGAACCGAGTTGCTCGGCGGTGAGCCCCAGGTGATGGCGCAAGAACCGCAGTTGTTGCCCCGACAGCCGGCCGGGGCTGCTGGCGAGGGCTTGGGCGATGGCCCCGTGAATCCTGGCGAGCCGGGGGAGTACGACCTCCTGCTGGCCGCAGCCCGGGCAGTCGAGGAACGTCACGCCCTCGAGGACCACGTTGTCCAGACCGCTTTCCAGGAAGGGGTAATCCCCCGTGCCTGAGTCCTGGATGGCGCCGCAGATTGGGCAATGACTCATGGGTTCCTTCGCCTCAGGGCCAGTTCTCGATGGAAGTGGACGGATTATGCGACGAGGCCATGCATCCTCGTCGATATTCTACCAACGCGTTTGCTCCTGGGACCAACTCCAGAGTGATGTTCCGGCATGGTATGGTCTTCGGTATGGCGACCGTGAAGCTCACCGTTACCCTGCCCGACGAGCAGATCCGGGAGATCCGCGCTCTCGTGGACGCCGGTGAGGCGGCTAACATATCCGCCTTCGTCAAGCATGCCGTGCAGGTCGCCCTGTCGGACGCGGCCGGTTGGCGCGAAATGCTCAACGGGGCGCTGCGCGAAACCGGGGGGCCCCTCACCAAGAAGGAACGCGCCTGGGCGGACGCGATTCTGTCGCCCCGGCCGCGGGTTCCGCGGAAGCGGAAGGCCGCATGAGCGGGATCACCTTCGATGCCGGCGGGTTGATCGCCTTGGACCGGAACGATCGCCGCGTGCTGGCGCTGCTGGCGCGCGCGCGGGAACTCGGCCTGCGGATCACGATCCCGGCTACCGCGCTGGCGCAGGCGATGCGAAACCCGGCGCGGCAGGCACGCCTCGCCCGGCTGATGCGGCAGCCCGGAACGGACCTGGTGGCACTGGATGGACCGGACGCGACGGCGGTGGGCCTGGTGCTGGCGCGCACGGGTACGGGCGATATCGTGGACGCACACGTTGCCGTCTGCGCCGTGAGGTCCGGACAAGCGGTGGTGACCAGCGACCCCACGGATCTCCGGCGCATCGCGCCGGGGCTGGCGCTGGTGGTCGTCTGAAGGACTACTAGAGCACTTCGTCGCGCTTCAAGCGCTCGAGGAGCTTCACCACGTCGCCGACCTTCTGCGCCTGCTTGCGATCCACCACCAGCAGCGCGTCCGGGGTGTCGACCACCACCAGATCCCGGACGCCGGCGAGCGCCACCAGTTTGCGGCCGCCGTCCACGTAGTTGCCCGAACTTTCGAGGAACACCGTCTCGCCGCGCCCGGCGTTGCCCGCGCTATCTTTCGCGGCCAGTTCGTAGACGGCGTTCCAGGAGCCGACATCGTTCCAGCCAATGTCGCCGGCGGCGAATCCGATTACCCCGGGAGCCTTTTCCATCACGGCGTAGTCGATGGAGATGTTTTCACAATGCGGGTACACCTCGGCGAGGCGGGCGCGAAAGTCCCGCGCGCCGAAGGGCGGCAGGCCCGCCAGCAGCGTGGCGGTGCGCGGCAGATGGCGCCGCAAGGCATCGAGGAGGGTCGCCGCGGGCCAGAAGAACACGCCGGCGTTCCAGGCGAAGCGCCCAGCGCGCAACATCTTCTTCGCCGTGGCGAGATCGGGTTTCTCGCGGAAACTCTTCACGGGCATCGCGCCGGACCCCCGGGCGCCGAACTCGATATAGCCGTAACCGGTCTCCGGCCAGCGCGGCTCGATGCCCAGCACCACCATGGATCCCGCGGCGGCGGCGCCCAGCGCCTGCCGGATCAGCTTCCGGTAGGCGGCGTCCCGGGAGATGACGTGATCGGACGGGAAGACGCCCATCACCGCCCGGGGATCGACGCTCGCGATCATGTGCGCCGCCAGTCCAATCGCCGGAGCGGTGTTGCGCTGTGCCGGTTCCGCAACGATCTGCCGGGCGGGGATGCCGGGCAACTGCCGGCGGATTTCGTCCACCAGGTGATCGTTGGTCAGCACCCACAGGCGCTCGGGCGGAATAACCGGAGCGAGGCGGTCGACCGTCTGCTGGATGAGGGAGCGCTCGCCGAAGAAGTTCAGGACCTGCTTGGCCCGCGCGCGGCGGGAGCGCGGCCAGAAGCGCGTGCCCCGGCCGCCGGCCAGAATCAGGCCGTGGTAATTGGCTTTGGACATGACGTTACGGAATCGCGTGGCCGTGGATCAGCATGAAGGTGCGGCGCCAGCGCGTCTTGGTGAAGAAGTTCTGGGCCAGATCCAGCATGTGATCGATGCCGATGGAGTTCGACGCCAGCCGTTCGGTCGGCGCGTCGTACGACCAGTAAATGATCAGCGGCTTGCCGACGATGTTCTCGCGCGGCACGAAGCCCCAGTAGCGCGAGTCCAGCGACGAGTCGCGGTTGTCGCCCATCGCGAAGAAACTGTTGGCGGGAACCACGACCTCGCCGCCCTGGACGTTACGCGAGAGCATTTCCTGGGCCGGTTCGAAGAGGCGGACGTTGGGCTCCCCCGGGAAATTGTCGCGGTAGGAGTCCATGTAGTCGGTCTTGTGGTACTTGTACGGCTCGTTCAGCTTGACGCCGTTGAGGAAGACCTCTTTGTTGACCACGCGGATCCGGTCCCCGGGGACGCCGATGACGCGCTTGACGAAGGTCTGCTTGATGTCGATGGGGTAGCGGAAGACGATAATGTCGCCGCGCTTCACGTCGGAGTACGGCAGCAGGTACTTGGAGACAGGCCCGGGTGGCGCGTAGGCCAGTTTGTCCACCAGCAGGTGATCGCCGATCAGCAGGGTGTCCTCCATGGATCCGGTGGGGATCACGAAGGCCTGCACCAGCGTGGTGGTGCCGAAGAGCAGCAGCAGAATGGTGATGGTCCATTCGGCGATGGTGCCGCGGTGCAATTCCGGGCGGATCGCCGGGACCGGAGCCGCCTCAGCGGCCGGCATGGCTGCGCCAGCCTGCAGGTTTACGTTGGTATCTGCCAAACAGTCCTATTGTAGCTGCTCGCCGCCGTTGCCGGGATCGGGGCCGGGCGCGGCGTCCGGATCGACCACCCGCAGGGTCTTGCCGCTGGGCGTCGCGAGCCAGCGGAGCATGTCGCGGACCTCGGGGTCCTCGGCGGGATCCTCGCGCATGGCGGAGATCCGCCGGGCGATCCCGGCCGGGTCCGGCGCCACGCCCTGCAGCACCGGATTGTGGACCAGTTCGTCGAGGGCGAGCAGCGCCCAGTGCCTGCGGATCGCCGGGCGGCCGCGGCCTTCCGCTACCTCGCGGAGCCGGGCGATCCAGGGCCCGGGGTCCAGGCGGGCGAGCGCCAGGGCCGCCTGTGCCGCGCTGGGCGGCGGCGCTTCCTCGTCCCGGGCGACCGCTTCCAGCAACGGTCCGGCCTCCGGCATGGAAAGCAGGAAATCGAAGGCCCACAGATATAGCGGCAACTCCTGTGAATCGGAGCGGACGCGGTGCGGGGTCCGGCGGCGGAAAGTGCCGGCGAGCGAACCCAGGGAGAGAGGTCCGCCGGCGCCGCACAGGGCGAACAGGGCGCCCCACCGCAGCCGGACGTCCTCGCCGTCCCTCACCGCCAGTTGTCCGAGCACCGCGGCGCTCTCCGGGTGGGGATCACCGGCGAGGTAGCGAAGGGAGACGTAGCGGGTGGAGACCGGCAGGTCCCGGTCCAGGACGGTGTCGCGATACCAGCGGGGACCGGCGCCCGGGCCCGCCACGCCGATCCACCGGCGCGCGAGGGTACGATAGTCGGGGGGCAGCATTTGGATGGTCACGCCCCCGCCGGAAGCGGTAACCACCAGCGTCTGGAAATCGCCCGTCATCTGTAGCTGACTGTACCCGATAGGAGACCGCCCATGCTTCGCCACTGCACGGCCCTGGCCCTCACGGCGCTCGCGCTCGGCGCCCAGCCGAAGTCCAAGCTGCTGGACAAAGAGACGTTCTACAAGATGGAGAGCCTCTCGAATCCCGACATTTCGCCCGATGGCTCGCAGATCGTTTTCTCCCGCGGCTACGTGGACATCTCCAAAGACCAGAACGCGTCGAACCTGTGGATCGTCGACCCCCGGGGCGAACGGCTCCGCGAGCTGACCCAAGGGCCGTGGCGGGACTCCTCGCCGGTGTGGTCGCCGGACGGCAAGCGCATCGCGTTCCTGTCGAACCGCAGCGGCACGAACCAGATCCACGTGATGTGGGCTGACACCAAGGACGTCGCGCAACTGACGCGCGTGGAGCAGAACCCCGGCACCCTGCGCTGGTCGCCGGACGGCAAGCAGATCGCGTTCACGATGTTCCTGCAGGACGAGTCACCGGTGCTGCCGATCCGGCTGCCGCGGGCGCCGCGGGGAGCGCAGCTCGCCCGGGGCGCGGTGATCGTCGACCGTCCGTCCTGGGGGCAGGACGGCGTGGGTCCGACGCAGAAGGGCTATACGCACGTCTTCGTGGTGGACGCGGCCACCGGCGGCGTGCCCCGGCAGATCACGTCCGGGAACTACAGTCACCAGCTCGGCTCCTGGTCCGGCGACGGCAAGACGATTTTCGTCTCCGGCATCCGAAAACCGGACGCCGAGTACCTGCGCGGCGATAGCGAAGTGTACGCGGTGAATGTCGAGACGCTGGAAGTGAAGACGCTGACCGACCGCAAGGGTCCGGACGGTAATCCGCAGGCGTCACCGGACGGCAAGTGGATCGCCTACACGGGCTACGACCAGAAGAACTACACGAACCATATCGCCAGCCTCCACCTGATGCACGTCACGGGCGACAACAAGCGCGTCTGGGCCGCCAGCCTGCCGAGCTCGCCCTCCGATGTCACCTGGAGCGAGGATTCCTCGGGCGTTTTCTACTCGATGCAGGAAAAGGGCGAGCAGAACACGTACTTCGTCAGCGTCAAGGATCCTGCCGCGCCGCCGAAGAAGATTTCCAGCGGCATCCACGTGCTGAGTCAGATGTCGATTTCGAGGATCGGCACGGCGGCGGCGATCCGGTCGAGCTACAAGGATCCCGGCGCGCTGGTGTACTTCGCGATCAACCGGCCGACCGAAATGCGGGTGCTGGTGGACGTCAACAAGGACGTGCTGGACGGCGTGAAGCTGGCCGAGGCGGAGGAGATGTGGTACACCGCGCCTGACGGGCTGAAGGTCCAGGGCTGGCTGATGAAGCCGGCGAACTTCGATCCCGCGAAGAAGTACCCGATGGTGTTGTGGATCCACGGCGGGCCGTGGAGCATGTATACGGTCGGCTGGAACTGGGCCTATCAGAACTGGGCCGCCAACGGCTACGCGGTGCTATGGACCAATCCGCGGGGATCCACGGGCTACGGCCAGGAGTTCGTGAACGGGATCCAGTACAGCTATCCGGGCAAGGATTACGACGACCTGATGGCCGGCGTGGACACCGCGCTGGCGAAGGGGTTCATCGATAAGGACAACCTGTTCGTGTGCGGCGGCTCCGGCGGCGGCGTGCTGACGGCGTGGATCGTCGGCCACACGAACCGCTTCCGGGCCGCCGTTTCCATGCGTCCGGTGATCAACTGGCACAGCTTCGTCGGCAACACCGACGGCACGAGCTGGTATTACCAGTTCGAGAAGTTTCCGTGGGAGGACCCGAGCGACCACTTCAAGCGGTCGCCGCTGTCCTACGTCGCGAACGTGACGACGCCGACGATGGTGATGACCGGCGAAGCCGATCTCCGCACGCCCATGACGCAGAGCGAGGAGTTCTACCGCGCGTTGAAGATGGTGCGCAAGGCTGATACCCTCCTGGTGCGGATGCCCGAGGAGTTCCACGGCTGGCGGCGTCCTTCGCACCAGATCGCGCAGCAGCTTTACCTGATGGCGTGGTTCGAGAAGTACCGGACGAAGGAAAGCAAGGAAGCGATCCCGTCGGGCGGCGGGGAGTGATCGCAGGTTGGGAGAATTTCTGAAGCCGGCGTTTTCTGAGATAATGGCAGCGTGGTGACAACTGCCAGAATCGACCGGGCGGGCCGGGTCCTGGTCCCGTTGAAGGTCCGGCGGGAACTAGGACTTACTGAAAATACGGATCTTATCCTCCGCGTCGAGGACGGCGAGTTGCGCATTCACACGCGGGAGGAGGCTCTTCGGCGCGGGCGCGAACGCCTCCGCAGGCTCAAGCTGCCAAACGAATCGGTGGTAGACGGTTTCCTGGAGGAGCGGCGGGCTGAGGCTCGCCGCGAAGTGGAAGAGTTGGATCGGTAGATGGCCAAGGGCTTTGTTATCGACGCTTCCGCCCTGCTGGCTTCACTGTTCGAGGAACCGGGCGCCGCCGTCACCGAAGCTGCTCTCAGCGAGGCGGCCATGTCGGCGGTGAATTACTCCGAGGTGATCGCCAAGCAGGTCCGGTTGGGCGAAGATCCGGACGCCGCGGTGCGAACGCTTGACGATCTGGACCTGGTGATCGTTCCCTGGAGCCAGGATCTTGCGCGGGAAGCAGCCGGCATGTCCGCGCTGGCGTGGACGCACGGGCTCTCACTGGGCGACCGGGCGTGTCTGGCGACCGCGCGCCACCTGAAGCGAACGGTCCTTACGGCTGAGTCGCGCTGGCGGGACTTGCCGGACCTCGGGATCGAGATCCGCCTGATTCGGTGACGGGATCCGGCTCCCTTCAAGGGCCGCGTTCGCGCAGCGCGAAGGGAATCGCGTGTTGTGGCCACATGTGGCTATGATTCGGCGACCCGCCGCAGCTGCCGTCGATCGTGACGCGCGACATCCGCATTCGCAACAACGCGGCCGCGCTGGGTCACCCGGTGGAATGAGTCCTACCGGTAGTTCACCGTGATGGTCTCCCACGTAAACCAGGTGATGGATCCGTGGTCCAGGCCAGGCGCCGTGAATCGCGCAGGGAGCGAATAGTTCGCCACGATGAACTGCCCCGTGAAAAAGCCCGGCGCGACCTCGGCGCTGGGAATCATGGAGGCCAGCACGTCGCGGGGGATGGTGAACCGGCCGGCCTCGGCGAGCTCGGTGCAGCCGAACGTCGTCACCAAGGAAGGATTCCGCCCATCCGTGGAGACGCCCTGGATCAGGACGAAGCTGCCGGGCGTGCCGCCGCGCCACGTTACCGTGAGATCCCCGTTGCGGTTTACCGCGGTCAAGGTGGGCCGCTCGTTCCAGGTCAGCGGGGCCGTGGATGACAGCAGCCCCTCGTTGGCGCCGATGTCGGCGCCGCCAGGAGCGCGGAACTGGAACGCTCCGCCTGCGGCGGGGATGAATAACTGCGCTCCGGGAGTAGAGTCGGATACGGTGAACGCATACTCAGATCCCGTCGGCGCGCGGGCGAGGGTCCGGGTCGCCCCGCCGGGCAGGGTCAACGTCACGGACGGCCCGGCGTCCAGCCGCTTGGCGATGGGCGGGCTGAACGGGGTGTTCGAAAGGTAGGCGTTGGTGATGCAGCCCGGCGCCGCCCAGCCGACGCCACCCCAGTTGTGGAAATCGAAGGTGGTGTAGCTGATGAACTGCGCGGTGGCGGCGTCGGTGATCGTGGTCCGCGGCGGCTGCCCGGCGATCGCGGGCGAGTAAGAAGTGAAGCGGCCGAGGTAGTACCAGCCCGCCTTGATCTCGGTCTTGCCGGTGCCGAGCAGGCGCTGCACGTCCGCCGTGGAGGAGAAGTAATCCTGGCAGACGCGCCCGGATGCGGCCACCGGAAAGCTGACGAAGTTGCTCATGATGTTGCCGGTTTTGGCGTAGGCCGACACGTAACAGCCCGCCACGCCCGCCGGAACCTCCACTGCGATCTGGTCGAGCCCCGGAAACTGGGAGCGCCCATGGTAGAGCACGCGCGCCGGTTTGTTGCCGATGTAGAACTCGAAGGGTAGATTGCCGAGGTTCTGCGGCGCGGCAATCAGGCGGGTTTCGTCATTGGGGTCCGGACCCTGGCCGGTACCCCAGAAGTAGACAACCTGGCCCGGGTTCGCGGAGTTCACGAAGTTGATGTAGTTGAAACCCTGGTCGAAAACCGCCGCGGTGCCGAGCCCGTTGCCGCCCAGCGTCAGGATCCCGAAGGCGCTTTGCACGATGGTGACGGGGAACGGCGGGCTGGTTTGGCCGTTATACGTGACGGTGATGGATCCGGCGCCCACCGGCGTCGCGGAAGGAACGATGGCGGCGATCTGCCCCGGCGAAACGTAGTACGGGATCGCCTCTGTGGTGACCGCGCCGGCCGTGAACTTGATCGAGACGCCTCCGAGATTGCGGTTCAGCGCGGGGTTGAAGCCCTGCTGCAGGAGTCCCGCGGGCGCCATGTTCGCGCCGTAGAGGACCACAATGGCGCCCTGGGCGATCGCGTAGTTCGGCGTGCCGGGAAGCAGGTAGCTGTAGTTGTTCTGGATCCCGGTGATGCGCGGCTGGGCCGCGGCGACTCCGGCGAGCATCAGGGCGGCGAGCGTAAGTCGAATCATCCAGGTGAATATGCGAACGCCGAAGCAAAAAGTGCGAAGAAAGTAGCGTTCCGGCTCTGGCCCTGTTATCCTGCCTTCAAGCCTTCGGGTCCCTCATCCGATTGCTGCCTCCAACTCTGGGAGACGGCATGGAAACATCGACATTCGAAAAAGAACACAAGCACGGGTTTCTGCCCAAGCTTAAGGAAGCCCTCATCGGCACGGAGCGCGACTTCACCAGCGGATCGCTGGGCATGGCGATCACGCTGCTCGCGATCCCGATGGTGCTGGAGATGGTCATGGAGTCGCTGTTCACCATCGTGGACGCGTTCTTCGTGGCGAAGCTGGGTCCGGACGCCGTGGCCGCGGTGGGGCTGACCGAGTCCTTGCTGACGCTGGTCTTCGCGGTGGCGATGGGCGTCAGCATGGCGACGACGGCCATGGTGGCGCGCCGGATCGGTGAGAAGAACCCGGAGGCCGCCTCCGTCGCCGCGGCGCAGTCGATCTGGCTGGGGCTCGGGGTGGCCGCGATCGCCGGCGGCATCGGCATCTTCTTTGCGCCGGATCTGCTGCGCCTGATGGGCGCCACCCCCGGCATTATCCAGACTGGCTCCGGGTTCACCCGCGCCGTCCTGGGCGGTTCCGCCACGGTGATGATGCTGTTCGTGATCAACGCGGCTTTCCGCGGCGCGGGCGACGCCGCGATCGCGATGCGGACGCTGTGGATCGCGAACTCGGTGAACATTGTCCTGAACCCGTGCCTGATCTTCGGGCTGGGTCCGTTTCCGGAGCTTGGCGTGATGGGGTCCGGTATTGGGACCACGATCGGGCGGGGCGTCGGCGTGGCTTATCAGCTCTACATGCTGACGCGCGGCAACCACCGGATCGTCCTGGCCCGGCGGCACTTTCGGATCGTGCCGGACGTCATCGGGCGCCTGTTCCGCACGTCCCTCAACGGCACCTTCCAGTACCTGATCGCGGTTGCCAGCTGGATCGGCCTTGTGCGCCTGAACGCGACCTACGGCGCGGCGGCGATCGCCGGCTACACGCTCGCCATCCGGATTATCGTGTTCGCGATCCTGCCTTCCTGGGGACTCAGCAACGCCGCGGCAACGCTGGTGGGCCAGAACCTCGGCGCGGGCAAGCCGGAGCGCGCCGAGAAGTCGGTATGGCTGGCAGGCGTGTACAACATGGTGTTCCTCGGGCTGACCGGGCTAGTGTTCATCCTGTTCGCGGAGCCGCTGATCGCGCTGTTCTCGCCCGACCCGGAGGTGATGCGCTTCGGCGCGTCCTGCCTGCGGATCGTTTCCTACGGCTACGTCTTCTATGCCTACGGCATGGTGATGGTGCAGGCGTTCAACGGCGCGGGCGACACGCTGACGCCGACGATCATCAACTTCGTCTGCTACTGGCTGTTCCAGATTCCGCTGGCGTACGCGCTGGCGCACCGTTTCGGCTTCGGGACCACGGGGGTGTTCGCGGCGATCCCGCTGGCGGAGTCGCTGCTGGCGGTCCTTGGGGTCCTGGCGTTCCGGCGCGGAAAGTGGAAAGAGAAGAAGATCTAGACTTTCGACTTCATCAGGTCGGCGTAGACCTGCTCGGCCGGCCGGACGGTCTCGAGCGGAGCGACCGCGAGCAGCTTGTGCAGTCCCTCGCGGACGCTCTCCGGCAACGTGCTATCGAGGTACTCGAGCGCCAGGGCGCGGATGTATTTGTCATGGGAACGTAGCGCGCGATAGGCGACGATGAGGGGTTCGCGCGGCTGGATGAGCGCCAGCAGGGTGAAGATGTGCTCCAGGCCGCGATCCGGCTCGCCCGCCTGGTTGTGCGCCGCGTCGCCGGTGTCGAGTCCGTCGGCCGACTCGGTGGGGTCGATCAGCCGGTGTGCGCCCCAGATCGTACGACTGAGCGACAACTCGCGCTCAACGGCGGGCAGCACCCGCTCCGGCGGAGGCTTGCGGTCCGGGTTACGCCGGGCGATGGCGTCGAGCGCGCGGGCGCACCGGTAGCGGACCTCGAACCGCGCATCCTTGAGGCCGCGCAGCAGTCCGTCGATGCTGCGGGAAGCGTCCGAGGACGCCAGGATGGCCGGGATCCGGCGGCGCACGGCGAATTCCTCGGAGCCGTTCACGAGCGCGTCGGTTAATTGCCCCATGAAGGCCGGTGTCCACTGCAACAGGACGCGGGCGACGTCGTTGACCACTTCGTCCCACGCCAGCAGGCGGATCAGTTGGGGAACCAGCACCGGATCGGGCGGATCCGGACGGGCGAGAACGGAGCGGACGCGCGCGGGATCCCCCGAACGCAGCTCCGCAAGCTGTACCAGCACCGGATCCGCGATCATCCTGGGCGCGTACGCCGGTTGCGGCCCGCGGGTGGTGAGCGGCCGCGGCGCGACGCGAAGCGCGGGCAGCGTCCGCAGCAGGATGGTGCGGGTGGTGCTGTCGGAGGCATCCGGCAGCTCGAGTTCCACGGCGCGGTTGAGCAGGCTGGTCTCCAGCGCCCGCACGTAGCCGCGGTCCAGCCGCCGGGTGATGTAGAGGGCTACGGCGCCCAACGCGGCGGCCGCCGCCGGCAGCAGCAGCGCGGCGCGGGAAGGTCCGAAGGCGAGCAGGAACTGGGCGATGCCGCCGCCGACCGCGTCGCCGAGGCGGTCCGCGCCCACGTCGATAGTGGACTTCGCGCTCCGCCGCTCCGCCACGGGCACGGGTGTATAGAACAGCTCGTAGCCCGCGCGGAACAACGAACCGCGCAGCACGGCTTCGAGAGCCCGGCCGATGGTTACCGCGGCCAACTGCGGCGCGACCGCCGCCGTCGCGCCGCCGGCGATCACGGCCAGCGGCATCGCCGCCACCGTGCGTCCCAGGCCGAGTTTCTCCAGCGCCACGGCACTGACGAATACCTGCAGTAAGAAGGCGAGCGCCTGGGTGGCCGCCTGGAAGTAGCCGAAGTACGCGATCAGCGCGGGACCCTTGCCGATGGAGGCGCTGGCCAGCGTCTTGAACTGCAAGTCGAGCAGCGCGGCGCTGGCGGTGGCGGTGAGGACGAGGGCCGCGAGCGTGATCAGGTAGGGCGCGCGGGCGAACGCCTGGGTGGTCGTCAGCAGTTCCTCGGCGCCGGTGCGCCGCGGGGCGCGCGGTCCCCGCAGGGGATGGAGGATCGCGGCGGCGCCGAAATGCAGCGCCGCCAGCGTGAACAGCACGCCTTCGGCGCCGAAGGCGCCCGCGATGCGCGCCGTGGCGACACCGCCGAGGATGCCGCCGAGCGTGCCTGTGCCGGCGATCCTCCCGAAGTTGCGCTTGGCCTCCCGCGGGTCGAAGCGCTCGCTGAACACGCTCCACATCCCCGAGAGCAGCACCGCCCCCAGGCCATGCACGTGCAGGTACACCAGCACCGACAAGACCCGCGGGTTCGCGTCCAGCGTCACGGCTTCCGCGAGTTGCAGAATCCCGCTGCCCACCAGGAGCGGCGGCACTACCCGCGCGGGCGTGAAGCGCGCGAGCAACGCAGAACTGCCCAGGCCCAGCAGAATCGAGAACAGCGCTCCCAGCAGGACCATGGCCGGCAGCAGCGACGGCGGAAAGTGGGTGAGGAACAGCGCGTCGCGCAGGGCCTTGCTGGAGGCCTGATACGAGATCATCAGGCCGGCGGCGGCCATCGCGAGGGCCAGCAGGCGGGGCGCGGCCAGAGTCACTTGGCTAACTCGAGCGCGGGAGCCTCGATCATCGCGGACTCGCTGGGCAGGTGCGCCTTCCACCAGTTCTCCGCCGTCTCACGCCCCCACCGGGCGGCTTGCGGAAGACTGCCGACCAGCGCGTCCAGTTCCTCCGCGGACTGGGGCCGCTCCTCGGGCTTCTTGGCCAGGCACGCCAGTACTATCTGCTCCAACTCCGGCGGGATCGGGATCTCGGTGCGCGATGAGGGCGGTTCCGGCGTCTTTTGCAGATGTGCCACCACTGTGGCCATGGGATTGGCCTCCGGGAAGACCAGCGTCCCGGTGAGCAGCCAGTACGCAACGCAGCCCAGTCCGTAGAGGTCCACGCGCCCGTCATAGTCCTCGGCGCCCTCCGCGATCTCCGGCGCCATGAAGGCCGGGGTCCCGGTGGCCGTTCCTTCCAGCGTCATGCGGCTGCGGTCCACGGCGTCGAAGTTCCGCACCAGCCCGAAGTCGAGGATCTTCACGAAGTCGAAATCGACGCCCAGGTGGCACACGAAGATATTCGTCGGTTTGATGTCGCGGTGCACCAGGCCGCGCCGGTGCGCCTCGGCGAGGGAGTTGCACGCCTGCCGCAGGATGTGGATCACCCGCTCGGCGGGCAGGGGACCGAAGCGCTTCACCAGGCTCTCGAGGTCGAGCCCGTTCAGCATCTCCATGACGTAGTAGAAGCTGCCGTCCTCGGTGATCCCGTAGTCGAAAAGCTGGATGGTGTGCGGCGACTGGAGGTTCGCAATCGCGTGCGCCTCCTGCTCGAAACGCCGGCGCGCGACTTCGGCCTGGCGGCTTCCCTGGTTCATCAGGATCTCGGGGCGGATCAGCTTGACGGCGGCGTCGCGTGCCAGCAAACGGTGCCGCGCGCTCCATACTTCGCCCATGCCGCCCTGGCCGATCGGAGCTTCCAGACGGTAGCTGCCCAGCTCCCGGGCTTCCCAGGCGGCCATCTCCAGGCGATACAGCCGGCGATTCAACCAGATCACCCAACCGGCCATGAGAAACGTCGGCAGCATGAACAGGACCAGTTGGTTCCAGGCGGGCGGCGGGTAATTGTAGACCACGCTGGCAATGAGGTAACCCAGCGGCTCCATGCACGCCGCCAGCAACGGGATCACGGCGCCGCGCGCCGGCGCGCTGGGAACCAGGACTCCGAAGAACGCGATCCACAGCGAGACGCGAGACATGCCCTGCACCACGGTGTCCGGGTCCAGCGGCAGCGAATGCTCGAACACCGCCGTCGAGAGTGCGCCCAGAATCTGCAGCGCGTTGCTCGCGTCCACCAGGCGGCAGGTGGAAAGGGGCGAAAAGCGTTGCAGCAGGATGTAGCCAACCAGGATCGCCTCGAAAAACAAAAAGTTGGCGACGTACGGCATGGGCCGTTTGAGCAGCGAAAGCTCGGGACGGAGCAGTTCCGTGAGTCCGGCCATGGCGATCACCGTCACGGCGCCCAAAGCCGCGATGATGGTCGTCCGCGAGGCCGCGAGTTCGAGCAGGTGAGCGGGGACCGCAGACTTGGTGCTGAGGTCGACGCCACCGTCGTGTCCTTGACACCGCAGGACTTGACTCATGAGGTTCCCAGTAATCAAAGTATAAACCCCAAGGGAACGGGGTACGATGGACCTCGTGGCATCCCCGGGCGTTTCTTCGACCTCCGGCCTTTCCGCCGCCGAACTCGACCTGCTTCGCCAGGTGGAGCGGAAGGTCCTCTGGCTGAGCACCTACCTGGTTCACCATGCGAATTTTGTCCGCGAATCGAACGATTCCATCAAAGTCGGGGGCCACCAGGCGAGCTGCGCCTCGGTGGTCAGCCTGCTTACCGCCTATTACTTCCATGCAGCGCGCGCCGGCGACCTGATCTCCATCAAGCCGCACGCGTCGCCGGTTTACCACGCCATTCAGTTCCTGCTCGGCAACCTGCCCGCGCGATACCTGACGGAGCTGCGGGCCTTCGGGGGCCTCCAGGCCTATCCCAGCCGGACGAAGGACCCCGACGGCGTGCACTTTTCCACCGGCTCCGTGGGCCTGGGCGCGGTGATCCCGAATTTCTCGGCGCTGGTGCGGCGCTACGTCGCCGACCACTTCGCCTACCCCGGCCGCCACCGTTTCGTCTCGCTGATCGGCGACGCCGAACTCGACGAAGGCAATGTCTGGGAGGCGCTTGGCGAGGACACCCTGCAGCAGCAGGGCGACGTCATCTGGCTGGTGGATCTGAACCGGCAGAGCCTGGACCGCGTGGTGCCGAACGGCCGCGTGCAGACCGTCGAGAACATGCTGCGCGCGTTCGGCTGCCATGTCATCGAGATCAAGTACGGCCGGAAGCTCGAGACGATGTTCGCCCAACCGGGCGGCGACCGCCTGCGCTCCCGCATCGACCTGATGACGAACGACGAGTACCAGAGCCTGCTCCGCGCTCCGGACCCGGAACTGGTGCGGTCGCGGCTGGCGCGTCCGGACGGCAAACTCGACCCGGCGCTCGAAGGTCTGCTGCGCGACTACCCCGCGGCCGAATTGCGACCGCTGATCGCGGACCTCGGCGGGCACGACCTGGAAGCGATCCTGCGCGCCTTCGACGAGGCGGACCGGGTGCACGACCGCCCGGTCGTCATCATTGCGTACACCGTGAAGGGCTGGGGCCTGCCCACTGCCGGCGATCCACTGAACCACTCCCGGCTGCTCACTGCCGAGCAGATCGAGACGTTGCGCGAGGACCTGGGTATCTCGCCTGGCGGCGAGTTCGCGGGCTTCGCGCCGGAGTCCCAGGAGGCTGCGCTCGCCGGGCGCATGGCGGAGCGGTTGCGGGTGCCGGCGCCGCCGCCGCGGGCGCTGCCGGAGGTCCCGGCGTCGCTGAATGCGACCTATCCGGTTTCCACCTCGACGCAGCAGGTCTTCGGGAACCTGGTGTCCGAGCTGGCGCGGCATCCGGAGTTGCGCGCGCGCCTGGTGACGACGTGCCCGGACGTCGCCATTTCCACGAACCTGGGCGGGTGGATCCAGAAGGCGGGGGTCTACTTTCCCGAGGACCGTATCGATTTCTTCCGCGAGAACGCGGTGCAGCTATTGCTGAACTGGCGGCAGAACGCCCAGGGGCAGCACATCGAACTCGGCATCTCCGAGAACAACCTCTTCCTGATGCTCGGCGCGCTGGGGCTTTCCGGCGATCTCTTCGGCGAGCGCCTGATCCCCATCGGCACCGTTTACGACACCTTCATTGCGCGCGGGCTCGACGCGCTGAACTACGCCGTCTACAACGGAGCGCGGTTCCTGTTCGCCGGCACGCCTTCCGGCATCAGCCTGAGCGGCGAAGGCGGCGCGCACCAGTCGATCTACTCGCCCTCCATCGGTATTGAGATGCCGCGGCTGACGTTTTACGAGCCGTGCTTCGCCCAGGAGGTGGATTGGATTCTGATGCACGGGATCCGGCGGATCCTGCACGGCGAGTCCGCCGAGTGCTTCTACCTGCGGCTTTCGACCGTGCCCCAGGAACAGAAGCTGGCACCGGCGCCTTCCGAGGACCTGCGTGCGCAGGTGCTCGCCGGCGGCTACCGGTATCTCGATCATTCCGCCAAGGCCGGCTACCGGCCCGGCGAGAACGTGGTGAATCTGTTCACGTCGGGTGTCATGCTGCCGCTGGCGCTTGAAGCCGCGCGGGATCTGGAGCCGGACGGCGTCTTCGTGAACGTGATTAACGTCACGTCCGCGGGACTGCTGCATCGCGAATGGGGCCGCGCGCGCCGCGCCCGCACGGCATTCCAGCTCGAGCAACTGATCCCGCCCGCGGAGCGGCGCGTGCCGCTGGTCACGGTGGCCGACGCGCATCCGCATGCGCTGTCGTTCCTGGGGAGCGTCTTCGGCGCCCCGGTTCAGGCGCTCGGAGTGGACGACTTCGGGCAGTCGGGAGAACGGGCAGATCTATACCGTTACTACGAGTTGGGTCCTGAGGCGATGGTGCGGGCAGTGCTCGCGGCGTTGGACTAGTCGCTAGCGCAACGGGATCGCGTTCTTTTCCACATACCCGCCCGCGAGCGGCACATAGTGGAACTCCTCGGCGTACCGCATCCCGTGCCGCCGCCCGATCGCTTCCGCGCGCTCCCGCGTCTGGATGTCCACCAGCTTGTTCACCGCCGCCTCGTCGATCGTGTCGAGCAGCGGCAGCCGCAAACCCGCCTGGGCGAGCTTGGCCTTCAACTGATGCGCGGCGTGGCGCATCATCGTCTTGTGCGCCTGCACCGCCCGAATCTTCCGGTCGATGGTGGCGCCGATGTCCACGGCTTTGTTGGCGTCGTCGCGGTCCAGTTGCCGCGCCCAGTAGTAGCGATCGAGCACGGTCCATTTCCCCAGGCCCACCGAGAAGTGCTCCGGCAACACCAGGTGGACGCCGGAGTTCCAGGCCGCGTCCTCGGCCGCCCGCGCCGTCTTCTTGTGGTCCGGGTTCTCCTCGTACTTCGCCGACGGATCGAAGGTAAAGATGGTCCAGGGCTTCAGCTTGCGGAACCAGAAGACCAGCCGCGCCCGGATTTCGGTCTCCGGCACCGGATCCAGCTCGTCGTTGCGGAAGTCCAACGAGTGGATCTCTTTCACGCCGAGGATGTCCGCGGCGGCGCGCATCTCGAGCGTATTGCGGTGGCTGGTCTCGCCGGCCGACAGATCCCAGGAGTCCTTTTCGTCGTTGGTGATGCGGATCACGTGCGCGGTATAGCCGTCGTCAATCAGCTTCGCGAGGGTTCCGCCCGCGAAGATCGTGAAGTCGTCGGCGTGCGCGGTGACGATCACCAGCGTTCGCCCGGCAAAGGGCCGGGTCTGCGCGTGCGCCGCGGCCGCGGCGCAGGCACCTAGAAATCCGCGTCGCGTCGGCATGGGCGGTATTGTAGCTGACCCCTAAGGAAAAGAAACGGCGGCACTCCACTTCTCGGCGGATACTGTTACGGCCCTTCCTCCGAGCGGATCTCCCGCCGGGCCGGCACGGCAAGCTTGGTGCTTACCGCAGGATCTCGACCGCCGCGGTCTCGCTCGCCTGATCTGCCCAGATCCGCAGCGGACCGTACCCGACGTCCACCGTCTTCACCAACCGGAACTTCTGCCGAAGGTGTTCCAAGGCCTCGAAGTACTCGGGCACCATGTGGGCGCGCATCACGGCATCGTCGCGGGTCACGTCGTACCATTGCGGCCAGTCGAGCATGATGTGCGTGTCCGGGCGGTCGATCACCTGGATCACTTCCCGCCACCGCGCGGAACTTCCATATCCCGCTGGCGTATAGATCGGAAACACTACGTGGTACCGCAGCGCCAATTCCCACTCCGCGTAGTACGCATGCGAAGGACACGCCGTGAAAGCCAGCAGCTTGCCTCCCGCCCGCTCTTTCAGCCGGGCGAGCTTGTCGCGGGCGAACCGCTCCTCCGGGCTGGTCCACCAGCGGAAGGATGTCCATTCCGCCGGTCGTGGCAACACTCGTCCTTCGAAGGCCCGGGGGAACGCCAGCAACGAAGCGGAGAGACCCAGCAAGGTAAGGTCGCGCGCGGAGAGCGAGCGGACGGCCGCCAGCAGGGCTGCCACCGCGCCCAAAACAACGGCTACGCCTGCTTCCGAAGCTGCACCCGTCATCCGAACCGTCAGCACCGCTCCTCCGATTGAGGCTATCCGCGCCGCGGCCGGCATAGGCACCTCGCCAGCCTCGCCAGCCAGCGCCATTCCGGATAACAGCACCAAGTACGCGAGACAGGTGTGCAAGTTGTCGAAGATGTACGGGAACACTGTGCTCTGCGGAATCGTCACTAACGCTTCCAAGACTGGCCAAATCACGAACAGGAACGTGAAGACGAGACGGCAGCCGCGCCCCAGCATGTTGTCCGCAAGCGCCGGCCACCACACCCGGGCGCTGGCACCCGCCAAGCCGAACAAGGTGAGCAGGAGGAGGCCGCGGGGGGAACCCAGTCCGACTTCCGCCGCTTTCCGGATGGTCTGTTCGGTAACCGGCGGGAAGTACGCCCGGCCGTAAATGACGATATTGTCCCATGCCGCCGGTAGACTTCCGGTCGCAATCAGCCAGAGCAGCCAGAGAGCGGGCAAGACCGCACTGGCTGCGGCGAAAGTCGCGCCACGGGCCGGCCGCAGAGATCCGGCGCCGTAGCTGGCTACCAGGAGGGCTACCACCCAGGCGGCCGCTGCCCCGGGTTTGCTGACCAGGGCGGTTCCGGCGCACAGGCCGGCCAACACGAGGCACCGTGACGGGTGCGCGGCGCGCACTGCCCGCAGCGCGAAATGCACTGCGCCCAAACTGCCCAACGCCAAGGTGGCCTCGGGCCGCAACGCCAGGATCGCGGTGTATTGCACCAGGGTCATCAGGACCCCGGCCAAAACCGCCTCCGGCCAGCCTACGCGCGCGAACCGCCGCGCCGCATCCGCGACCAGGCCGCCGATGGCGGAGGCGACCAGGAGGAGGAGCAACTTCAACGTGAGGTCGCTGTTCGGAAGCGCCAGATGGAAGAGGCTGGAGAATACGATGGCGCCGGGCGGGTGCGGCTCCCACAGGTCCCGGTAGAGGATGTCCCCTTGGGCGACACGCCAGCCGTAGTACGCCTGGCAACAGCTGTCGGGCCACATCATCGCGGGAGTGTTCACGAACCGATGTACTAGCGCCAGCGCCGCGAACCCGGACAACGCGAGCGCGATCCAGGCGGTCCGGTGTGTGACGGGCGAGGCCGCTTCCATCCCATCCGTGCGCGGGCCGTTCACGTGGTCCGGTTCCCTCGTGAGAGTACACTAGTGATCGTGCAGGTTGGCCCGCCAAATGCAGTCGTATATTCCGTCATAGTTCCGGTGTGCGACGAGGAAGAGGTGCTGCCGCGCCTCCACGCAAGATTGTCGCAGGTTCTGGATTCACTGGACGGGTCCTCCGAGATCGTGTTCGTCAACGACGGCAGCCGGGACCGTTCACTCGAGATTCTCAAAGACCTCCGCCGCCGCGATGCCCGGGTCAAGCTGCTGAGCTTCTCCCGGAATTTCGGCCACCAGGTCGCGATCACTGCCGGAATCGATCATGCCGCGGGCCAGGCGATCGTCCTTATCGATGCCGATCTGCAAGACCCGCCCGAGGTGATCCCGGATCTTGCCGCGAAGTGGCGCGAGGGCTACGAAGTCGTCTACGCGGTTCGCGAGCGGCGACGGGGCGAATCCGTTTTCAAGCGGTCCACCGCGATGCTGTTCTACCGCTTACTCGAGCGGCTGACCCAAGTGCACATTCCGCCGGACGCCGGTGACTTCCGGCTGCTGGGCGGCCGCGCGGCGGCGGCGATTCGCGCCATGCGGGAACGGCGCCGCTTCGTGCGCGGCATGGTGAGCTGGGTGGGTTTCCGCCAGACCGGGGTACCTTACGTCCGCCAGGAACGGGCCGCCGGCCGGACCAAGTATCCGCTCCGGAAAATGATCCGCTTCGCCCTCGACGGGATCACGTCCTTCTCGGCGGTGCCGCTGAAAATGGCCACATGGTGCGGCTTTGCCGGGGCGTTGCTCAGCCTGTTGTATCTGGCGTGGGTGCTGTATCTGCGGTTCGTCGAGAACGTAACTATCGTGGGGTGGGCGTCGCTGATGGTCGCGATTCTGTTCCTAGGCAGCGCCCAGCTGCTCACCCTCGGGATCCTGGGGGAGTACATCGCGCGGATTTCGGACGAAGTCCGGGACCGGCCCCTGTACATCGTGGAGGAGGCGGAAGGCTTTCCGCGCTCCGCGATTCCGGAGTCCAGCACCGCGGCCGCGCCGGGGCGGTAGTTCACCGGCGGCGTTTGCGCAAGAAATCCCGGACCGAGCGGTAGGACTTCCGCAGGCTCTGGTCGACGCTCTCCGCGGCGCGGGCCAGCGCCTGGTCGGTCTGTGTGCCGGCGGTATCCAGCGCCTCGCCGGTTTCCCGCTGTCCGGTGGCGATGCCTTCGACGGTCGCGTTGCCGGCGCGAATCACGCCTTGTGCGGGAGCGGTCCAGGTGATCACGCCGCCCGCGCGATCCAATTCCTCAAGCAACTGCGGCGTGAAGTCCGGACGCAGCTTGGCGGCCAGAGTCCACTGCGGCGAGTGGATCCACGCCGCTCCGTTGAGGGGAGCGGCGGCCTCGCCCAGGTTCACGATCCGCCGAGGCTCGAGGGGCAGCCCCGCGTCGCAGCGATCTCCGCCGCAGCCGCGGCCGCAAAGCTCTGGGCTCAGGAAGGAGGCGTGCTTACCCGCCGAGATCCACACCACGGGTCCCTGCCGCTCCGCGTCCACCGCGCGCGCCGGCGCCGCGTTCGCCGCGTCGCAAACGGTGTCTTCGTGGGCGGCGGCGTACCAGTGCACGGCCTGGCGGTCCGCCAGGCGGACCAGGGCCGTCACGTGCTCGGCGTCCAGGGGATGGCCCCGGCGGCCGCAATCGCGCGCCCACAGATGGAAGTACTGCACCTCGACGAAGCCCGCGCGCGCCGCCGGGGCCACCCGTCCGTAGATGGTCCCGTTGCGGGCTGCCGCGCGCGGGTGGATCGCGCCGGGTTCCATCGCGGCGGGAAGGCCGTCGCACTCATTGCGGCTGATCCGGAAACGCGGCGGGAACTGCTCCAGCAGGGCCTGCTCCAGGCGGTCGGGCAGTCCGTCGCCATCGGCATCGAGCGCCGCCAGTGTCAGGATCGCGAGGCTAAGCATGAACGATCATAACCTCCCGGCGCGGGCTCAGATTTCCGGATAGAATTCGAAGAACGCGTCCAGCGACTGCTCCAGTTGCCGCCGGATCTCCTGTTCTCCACCTTCCAGGAGGTGCATGGTCACATGCGCCTTCCTGCCGCTCTTCAAAGTGATCTCCGCCTCGCCCACGGTCTCCAGCTCGTCCGCGGGCAGCAATCGCATCCCGTATACCAGCGCCAGTTTTGCCATGCCAGTTTCGCCATGAATGACGAACGGCCGCCCCCGTCTCCAGGGGCGGCCGTTCGGTCCTTTCCCAAGAGAAGCCCTACTGCTTCTTTAACACGTAGCTGATCTCGAACTCACCCTGCGGCGAGTTGATCTTCAGCGCGTTCGTCAACGTCTTTCCGTCTTCGCTCAGGATCCAGGTCTGGTCGAGCGTGATCTCGGTGCCGCCCATATCCAGCTTGGCCGCAATCTTGAGCTTGTCGCCTTCCCACGACGCCTTGCTCTTCACGTCCATGCCCCGCATCTGGTTCACCGACTCGGAGCCGTCCGTCTTGTACTTCGCCGTGGACTTGTCCTCGCCCTGCGCGCCGGCCTGGTCCGTGGTGATCTCGATTTCCGGATCCGTGTGCTTCACGGACAGGTTGAACTTGTCGGGAGGCGGCATCGGGCCGAAGTTGCTCTTGTCCGCGTCCAGCTTCCATTCGCCGGTGAAATTCGGCTTGGCGAACGCGGTCGCGCTCGTCGCCGCGAACAGCACCGCCAGCACCATCAGGAACAGCGACAGTCTCTTCATGTTTCTCTTATCCTCCTGAACCTTACTGCTTTTCCAGCACGATCTTGACCTCGAAGTCGCCTTGCGGCGTCGAGAGTTGGTTGGTGATATTGATCACCTTGCCGTCCTCGGAGAGCTTCCAGGTTTCCTTCTGGCCGATCTCCATCCCTTGCACTTCGCGCTTGCTGGTGATCACCAGCGCGCCGCCCTCGAACTTCGCCGTCCCCTTCACTTCGGAATTGCCCATCTTCACCGTCTGGTCCGAACCGTCGGTCTTCCAGGTGGTGTTAGTGGTGCGCTCGCCCTGGGGGCCGCTCTGCGTGGTGGTAAGCGAAATGGAGCCCTCGGTCTGCTCAATCTTTCGCAGCATCTTCTCGGGCGGGGGCATGGGACCGAAGTCGCTCTTACCGGCGTTCATCTTCCATTCGCCGCTGAAATTGGGGTTGGCGGCCATCGCCGGGATCGCGGCCAGCACGATCACCGCCAGGGCGGCCAGTACAAAACTACGCTTGGTCATGGAACTCCTTCTAGGGTTGAAACTGAATCTGTCGCGGGAGCGCTTCTTTCCAGTATATCAACAGCTTGGATTCCTCCTGGAGCGGGAAGTTCCGTAAGTTTTCTTCATTTGACCCGGTTTTCCGTCCGATCGCGCGAGTAGCAGTGTCGGAGGATTGGGGGCCGGACGCGGACCCCAAGGCGGATCGTGAAGGCCAAGATCTGGCTTCCAAACGCCGGGTCTGCAGCCCTAGAAACAAATAAAAACAATAGACTTAACCCCGCCGGACCTCGGAGGCCGGCGGGGTGTTCCGTTCTGCGGCCAGCGGAAACTCCGACGCCACCAGCCAATCACATAGCGACTTGCGAATATGTGGTGTGCGCGTGGCCGAGGGAATCTGCCCATGCTACGATCCGGAACATGCGCAAGTTCTGGTGTCTTGCAGTTCTGATCTCGGCGGCGAGTCTGGTTGCCGCCGACGAAAGCTCCGCCGCCCGGCCGATGCAACTGGCCGACATCCTGAAGTGGAGGAGTATCCGCTCGCCGATTGTGTCGCCGGGTGGCGAGTGGTTCGCCTATCAACTGGCTCCACGTGAAGGCGACGGCGAAATAGTCGTCAAGAACCTGAAGAACGGCGCCGAGCAGCGCTTTCCCGCCGGAGAACTGCCTGCATTGCAGTTCAATCCCTTCCAGCCGGTGACTGCGCCGCGGGATCTTGCCCTCTCCCACGACGGCAAGTACGTGGCGTTCCTGTCCTACCCTTCCGCCAAGGAAGCGAAGGCACTGAAGAAGCAGCGCAAGCCGATCCAGGCGAAGGCGGTGGTCGTCGAACTCGCGACGAACAAGAAGACCGAGTACGAGAAGATCCGCCGCATGTCCTTCAATGGCGAGCGCGGCACCGCCATCGCGTTGCACAGGCACCTGGCGGCCCCGGCGACGCCACCCGCGCCGGCGGCACCCGGCGCGCCCCCCGCCCAGGACGACCGCCCTCAGGGCTCGGATCTCCTGCTGGTGGACCTCGCCTCCGGCGCCGAGACGAATCTTGGTAACGTCTCCGAGTTTGCCTTCGATAAGGCCGGGCGCTGGCTGGCCTTTCTGATCGATGCGCAGGATAAGGCCGGCAACGGGATCCAGTTGCGCAACATGGAGTCAGGTATGAGTCTGGCGCTCGACAGCGCCAAGGCCGTCTACAAGCAGGTTTCCTGGACGGAAACTGGAGACGGTTTGGCCGTGCTGCGCGGCGTCGAGGACAAGGCTTGGGAGGATAAGGTCTACTCGCTGGTAGCGTTCCGCGGGTTCTCGAATACCGGTTGGCCGCAGAAGGTGACTTTCGATCCGGCGAAGGACTCCTCGTTTCCCAGCGGCATGACCCTGAGCGCCAATCGCGCCCCGCTGTGGCGCAAGGATCTGGCGGCCGTCACTTTCGGCCTTGCCGAACTGAAGCCTAAGAAGAAGGGCGCCGAGCCTCCCAAAGCCGATGCCGCCAAGCCCGAACCGACCAAGCCGGAGCCGCCGAAGGACGAGCCGGAGATCGCCGATCTGGTCCTGTGGCATTGGAAGGACAAGCGCCTGCAGTCCATGCAGCAGGTGCAGGAGAACCAGGACAAGAACTTCAGCTACCTGGCGTTGTACCGCGTGGCCGACAAGAAGTTCCTGCGCCTCGCCGACGAGGAAGTGCGGCAGGTGGCGATGCAGCCCTATCACAAATATGCGGTCGGCTTCGACGTGCGGTCCTATGAACTGGCCTCGAATCTGGGCGGGCAGCGGCTCCAGGATGTTTACGCGGTGAACCCCGAGACCGGCGAGCGGAAGCTGGCGCTCAAGAAGACGCGCTGGTCGATGGGACCGTCCCCCGACGGGACGCACCTGCTGTACTACGACGACGGTGCGTTCTACACCCTCGACATGGGCACCGGCAAGTCCTACAACATCACCAAGGACATTCCGGCCACGTTCTGGGACACCGAGGACGACCACAACGTCCAGAAGCCGCCGACGCAGGTAATCGGCTGGAGCGCCGATTCGAGTTTCGTCCTGCTCTCGGACGACTGGGACATCTGGAAGGCGCCCGTGCACGGAGGGGCGGGGGTGAACCTCACCGCGAACGGCAAGAAAGACAAGGTCCGCTACCAGCGCCGCTACCGTCTGGATCCCGACGAGAAGGGGATCGACCTCGCCAAGCCGATGTACGTCGAGGCCTACGGGGAATGGACCAAGAAGAGCGGCATCGCGCTCATCGAGCCGGGCAAGACAGGCGTCAAGATGCTGACGTGGGACGACGCGCGCTACGGGCAGTTGCTGAAGGCGAAGGACGCCGAGGTCTACCTCTCCACGCGCGAGACGACGCAGGACTTTCCGAACTATCGCGTTTCGGACGCCACGCTGGCCAACGCGAAGTCAGTGACGGACGCGAATCCGCAGCAGAAGGAAATCCTCTGGTCCAAGGGGTCCCGGCTGGTCGATTACGTCAGCGCCAAGGGCGACAACCTGCAGGGGGCCCTCTATCTGCCGGCGAACTACGAGCCGGGCAAGAAGTATCCGACGATCGTCTACATTTACGAAAAGCTGTCCCAGCAGTTGAACAACTACTCGATGCCGGCCTTCAATGGCTTCAACATCGCCAACTACACTAGCAACGGCTACGCGGTGTTCACGCCGGATATCGTCTACAAGCTGAACGATCCCGGCATGTCCGCCGTGTGGTGCGTGCTGCCGGGTCTGAAAGCGGCCGTGGAGACCGGCGTCGTGGATCCGAAGAAGGTGGGGCTGCACGGGCACTCCTGGGGCGGATACCAGACGTCGTTCCTGGTAACGCAGACCGACGCGTTCCGCGCGGCGATCGCCGGGGCGCCGCTCACCGATATGGTGAGCATGTACAGCTCTATTTACTGGAACACGGGGTCCGCGAACCAGCCGATCTTCGAGTCCAGCCAGGGCCGCTTCACCTCGGGCTATTGGGACAACCCGGAGGCCTACGTCCGCAACTCGCCGGTGTACCACGCCAAGAACGTGAAGACGCCGCTGGTGATCCTCCACAACGACAAGGACGGCGCGGTGGATTTCACGCAGGGCATCGAGTACTACAACACGCTGCGGCGGCTCGAGAAGCCGGTGGTGATGTTGCAGTACAAGGGCGAGAACCACGGGCTTGTGAAGCCCGAGAACATGAAGGACTATACGGTTCGCATGCGGGAGTTTTTCGAGAACCAGTTGAACGACCGGATGCCGCCGAAGTGGTGGACCGAGGGCGTGCCGCATCTCAAGATGAAGGAACATCTGGAAGAGCGAAGCAAGGAACTGGCTCCGAAGCCGGCAGCGGCCGCCGCGACTGCAGGCAGCCGCCTGTAGCCTAAAGCCCGGTCTTGCACGAGGCGGCTTGACTCTGCCTGCCGCCACGGTCAGCATGGAGCCATGCGGACTCTGGCTTGCGTGCTCCTACTGGTGTGTGCGGCGGCGGGCGCGGACGACCGTGCCGGCCTGCGGGTGGAAGCCGGTCCTAAGCTCCGGTCCCGCCCCGCGATGACGCTCGATGGCGGAGCCACGCCGGGCACGGTGGCGCTGGAGCTGAAAATCAGCGCACAGGGAGACGTCGTCAGCGCGCAGGCGCTGGGCGGTCCGCCCGAGTTGGCCGAGCCCGCCGTGACGGCTGTGCTCGCCTGGAAGTTCGAGCCCGCCGAAACCGACTACGTCGAGCAGGTGCAGATTCACTGGAGTGGCCGCGCCCTGCCGGGGCAGGGGCCGCCACGGCGGATTCGGGTGGGCGGCAACGTCCAGCAGGCGAACCTGATCCACAAGGTGACGCCAGTGTATCCGGCGGAGGCCAAGGCCGCGGGGCTTGAGGGCCTGGTCCGCTTCGAGGTGATCCTCAGCAAAGAGGGCGAGGTGGCGTCGCTCCAACTCGTGACGGGCGACCCGCAGCTCGCGGATGCGGCGCGCCGCGCCGTCGAGCAGTGGCGTTACAAGCCCACGCGCCTGAACGGCAACCCGGTGGAGGTGATGACGGTGATCGACGTGAAGTTCGAGTTGCGCCGGTAGGGCCTGGCTCAGCCGCGGCGGCGGCTGCGCCGCCGCTCCGCCCGCCGGACTTCGTTTTCGTCCAAGCCGAAATAGTGAGCGATTTCGTGCCAGACCGTATCGTAGACGTGCTGTTCCAGCTCCGGAACGGAACGGGACATCCGCTCATGCGGACCTTGATAGATCGTGATGCGGTCGGGCATGCGAAACGGGTCACTGACGGAGCGGACGGTGCGGGGCTGTCCCTCGTAGAGGCCCAACAGCCCGGGGTCGGCCGGCTCGGGCTCGACGGCGATCACCAGGTTCTCGAGATAGCGGCGGAAGCGCGCCGGGATGCGGGCGACGGCGCTTGCGACAATGCGGTCGAAATCTTCGGGACGCAAATCCCAGTGTAAGCCGCGCTTGCTACACTGATTGCTTGCCGAGCCCGAAAGTGACCGTCGCCGTGCCTACGCTGGCGGCTGGCGAGCCGCTGGAGGCCTGTCTCGAAGGCCTCGCCGGTCAGACGTTCCGGGACTTTCTGGTGATCGTGATCGATAACAGCGGACAGAACCTGACTGCGGCGCTGGCTGCGCTCCATCCGCGAGTCCGCTTTGTGGCGAACCCGGAAAACGCGGGTTTCGGCAAAGCCATCAACCAGGCGTGGCGCGAGACGGATTCGCCCTTCGTTGCAGCCCTGAACGACGACGCGGTACCGGACCCCAAGTGGCTGGAGGCGCTGGTCGGCGCGATGGAGCCTCATCCGGATCTCGGCATGTGCGCCAGCCAGGTGCGGCTGGCCGGGCAGGACCAGTTGGACTCGACGGGCATGTCCATCGCGCGCGACGGCGCCAGCAAGCAGCGCGGACACGGAGCGAGGGCCGGAGGGTCCGTCGCGCCACGCGAGGCGCTGCTACCCTCGGGCTCCGCGGCGATGTACCGGCGCGAGTTGCTCGAAGAGACGGGCGGCTTCGACGAGGATTTCTTCCTGTACTGCGAGGATACGGACCTGGGGCTGCGGGCGCGGTGGCTCGCCTGGGAATGCGAGTATGTGGCGGATGCCGTCGTCGAGCATCGCTACTCGCAGTCCGCGGGACGCGCCTCGCCCTTGAAGGCGTTTTTCGTCGAGCGAAACCGGCTGTTCACGATTGTGAAGAACTTCCCGGCCGGGATGCTGGCCGCGGCGCCTTTCTGGACCGCGCTCCGCTACTTCTGGCACGCGGCGGCGATGCTGCGGGGCAAGGGCATCGGCGCGGAGTACGCGGGGCCGCGCCGCTCGCTGGCGGGGATCGTGTGGCGCGCGCACTTGCAGACGCTGCGGTGCCTCGGAAAGCTGTGGCGGCAGCGCCAGGACATCCAGCGCCGGGCGCGCCTGCATCCGAAGCAGTTCGCCCGGTTGCTGGCGCGGCACCGGATCGGCTTACGCCAGGTGGCGGAACTGTGAAACCGGCATCCGGCCGCGGGGACTTCCTGATCCTGATTCCCGCGTACAACGAAGAGGCCGCCATCGGTGGTTTGGTGGAAGAAGTCCAAGCGGTTCTACCCGGCGTGCCGGTGCTGGTGACAGACGACTGCTCGCAGGACGGCACGCGAACCGTGGCGCAGCTCGCGGGCGCGGAAGTGCTGAGCCTGCCGTACCACTTGGGGCTCGGCGGCTGCGTGCAGGCCGGCTACCGCCTGGCGTTCGAACTGGGCTTTGACTACGTGATCCGGCTCGATGGCGACGGCCAGCACGATCCGCGCTTCGTGACGGCGATTCTCGAGACATTGCGCTCCACCGGCTGCGAGATGGCAATCGGGTCGCGCTTCGTGCCGGGCGGCGCGGGCGAAACCAGCGGCCCGCGGAGCCTGGGGGTCCGGTTCTTCCGCGCGGTGCTGCGCCCGATTCTCGGCCAGCCCGTGTACGATCCGACCTCGGGGTTCGTCGGCGTCAATCGCCGTGCACTAGCCGTGTTCTCGAAGACGTTTCCGCTCGAGTATCCGGAGATCGAAACCCTGGTGGTCCTGCAGCGCAAGGCTTTCCGGTTCCGCGAGGTGCCGGTGACGATGCGCCCGCGGCGGACGGGGAGGAGTTCGATCACGGCCATGAAGTCGCTCTTCTACATCGTGCATGTGTTGCTGGGGGTGTTTGTGAACATCCTCAAGTTCGACCAGCGCAAGCGGCGCAAGGAGGAGCCCGCCTGATGGAACGCTTTCTGGATTTGATCAGCCTGCTGAGCATCGCCCTGATCATCTGGGTACTAGCCAGCCTGCGGCGGCAGCACATCCGGGTAGAGTACTCGGTAAGCTGGCTGGTGGCGGGCGTGGCCTTGCTGGTGCTGTCGCGCTGGCGGAGCCTGCTGGACTGGGTGGCGCGCGCCGCCGGAATCAACGAAGGTCCGTTGGCGCTGCTGCTGCTTTCGGCGTTCGTATTTCTCGGCGTATTCTACCGGTTCTCGATGCTGATCTCCGATCTGAAGGACTCCAACATCGCCCTGACGCAGCGTCTGGCGATCCTCGAATTCCAACTGCAAAACCGAAGCGATGAAAGACAAGAAAACTAAGAGTCCGGAGGTTGCCGTCCCGCGTCGCGTCGCCTGGTGGCAGGTGGCCCTGGGCGGGGCGCTGGTGCTGTTTCTGCTTTTCGAGGTCTACGGACCGGCGCTGCGCGGCCCTTTCCTGCTGGACGACCTGGCGGCGGGCTTCGCGAGCCCGACGGAAGATCCGAATCGCCCGTTGGGGCGCTGGCTGGAGAACACGACGCGCCCGGTAACCCAGCTTTCGTTCTGGGCGAACTTCCGCATTTCCGGGCCCGATACGTTCGGCTATCACGTTCTGAACGTGCTGCTGCACTTTGGCAACGGTCTTTGGATCGGCCTGTGTCTCTGGAAGCTGCTGGAGTTGACGGGCGAGAAGCGGGCGCGATTGCTGGCGGCGTGCGGCGCGGCGGTCTTCTGGTTCCACCCGGTACACACCGAATCGGTCGCCTACATCTCGAGCCGCACGGAGGTGCTGAGCCTGTTCTTTTTCCTCGGCGCATACACGTGCTTCCTGTGGCGGCGCGAGGAGGCCGCGACCTGGGGAACCGCCGCGGTAGTGCTGGTGCTGGCTGGACTGGGAGCGTTGAGCAAGGAGCACGCGGTCACGCTGCCCGCCCTGCTTCTGCTGACGGACCTGTGGTTCTCGCCCGGCGGCGTCCGCCGGAACTGGCGCCTGTATGTTCCACTGGCCATCGGCGGAGCGGCCGCTGCGGCCTTCTTGGGGCGTTTGCTATTGCGCGCCGACACTGCGGGCTTCGGCATGAAAGGAATCTCCTGGTCCGACTACTTCTTTACGCAGTGCCGGGCACTGTGGACCTACGCGCGGCTCTTTGTGCTGCCGGTGGGTCTGAACGCGGACCCCGATTTTCCGTTCTCGCGTTCCGTGATAGACCACGGGACGGCCTTCGGGTTGCTCGCGCTGCTGGCGGCCGCCGGCGCAGCGTGGTACTTCCGGAAGCAGGTCCCGCTGGCGGCGTTCGGGCTGGCCGCGGCGTTGCTGCTGTTCGCGCCGACGTCGTCGTTCATTCCGATCCGCGATCCGCTGGCCGAACGGCGGTTGTACCTGCCGTTTCTCGGGCTATTGCTGATCGCCCTCGAGGGGGTGCGGCGGCTGCCGCTCAATGTCGCCGCCCT
Source organism: uncultured Solibacteraceae bacterium (assembly GCA_964471915.1). Lineage (GTDB taxonomy): Bacteria > Acidobacteriota > Terriglobia > Bryobacterales > Bryobacteraceae > JAIEPW01. The sequence goes on from CAYYID010000005.1 coordinate 75,991, forward strand.
GGGGTCGCTCGCGCTGGCGTTGAGCGGCGTGCTGGGCGCCGCCACGTATCAACGCGCCGCCGTGTGGGGCGATTCTCTCGCCTTGTGGACTGACACGAAAGAGAAATCGCCGCGCAAGGCCCGCCCGCATTTTCAGTACGCGTTCGCACTGTTCGAGCGGGGCCGCTGTCCAGAAGCCGTCCGGGCGTTCGAGGAGACCTCCAAATTGCAGGCGCCCGCGTACGACTTGCTGGTCGACTGGGGTCTGGCCCTGGCGTGCGCCGGCGATGACTCCGCGGCGCTCGGGAAGATGCACGAAGCCCTCAAGTTGGAGCCACAGGCCCACGGCTACTCGATGGTCGCGATGCTGCTGCTGAAGAAGAAGGACGTGACAGGGGCGCTAGAGGCGCTCGACGCGGCGGATCGCTTGCAGCCGGTGTCGGACATCGCGGCGTTATACCGCGGCGCGGCGTACGAGATGCAGGGCGAAATGGCCAAAGCAGTGGAGGCCTACCAGCGCGCGGCCACCATCAATCCGAACAACCAGCCCGCGCGGGAAGCGCTGCAACGTCTGCGGCCGTAGGCCCCATAATCATGCGCATCGGCGTCAACGCGCTGTACCTCATCCCTGGAGGCGTCGGCGGCACGGAGATCTACCTGCGCCACCTGCTGGACGCGCTGGCGGCGGTAGACCCCGAGAACCAGTACGTCCTGTACACGAATCGCGAGACCGGGTCCGAACTCGGCCCTCGCGCGCCCAACTTCCTGGTGCACGAAATGCCGGTGCGCGCCCAGAACCGCCCGGCCCGGATCCTGTTCGAGCAATTCCGCCTGCCGCTGCGGCGGGACGGGATCGACGTGCTGCTGAACCCGGGGTTCACTATGCCGCTGGCGGCGCCGTGTCCGTCGGTGACGGTCTTCCACGACCTGCAACATCTGCGGCATCCGGAGTACTTTCGCTGGTTCGACCGGCCCGCGTGGCAGTTCCTGCTCGGAGCCGCGGCGCGGCGCAGCACGCGGCTGATCGCGGTCTCACACGCGACGGCGGCGGATCTAAAGCTGTTCTACGGCAAGGAGGCTTCGGTGGTTCACCACGGCGTCGATCCGCGCTTTCTGGAAATGAAGCGCCAGGATCCCGCTCCGTTCCTGTTGTGTGTGTCGACCTTGCATCCGCACAAGAACCTCGCCCGGCTGGTGGAGGCGTTCGCGGGCTTTCGAGCGAAACGTCCGGAGTTCCGGCTGGTGATCCCGGGAATGCGGGGCTTCTTCACGGAACAACTGGAACGGAGGATCGCCGAACTGGGCCTTGCGAACGCCGTGGAGCTGCTGGGCTGGATTCCGCGCGAGGAACTCATGCGACTGTACGAGCGAGCTTGGGCTTTCGTATACCCGTCTACGTTTGAAGGGTTCGGGATGCCGGTGCTCGAGGCGATGGCGGCCGGGATCCCGGTGGCGTGCTCGGCCATTCCGCCGCTCGAGGAGGTGGCCGGCGGCTCCGTGCTTCTGTTTCCGCCAGCGGATACGGACTCTCTTGTCGAGGCGTTGGAGCGGATCACTGGCGACGCGGGGCTGCGCGCCAAGCTGGCTATCGAAGGCCGCGAGCGCGCCCGTGAATTCACTTGGGAACGTGCGGCGGGTGAGACGCTCACGGTGTTGCGCGCGGCCTACCGCAGCAGGTCTTCGAGCTGAATCTTCGCGTCGGTCTTCGCGTCGCGGTATTTCACGATCACCGGCGTGTAGACCGAGATGCCCCACGCTTTGCCCTGGCCTTGCGTTACGGCGCGGGAACCCGCAATCACCACGGCCTCCGGCGGAATCACCAGCGGCTGGTCGTCCGTCGCCGCGTACACGCGCTCGCGCACCAGGTCGTAGACCGGCGTCGAGCGGTTCAGAATCGTGCCGCTGCCGAGCACCGACCGCCGGCCGACCACCGTGCCTTCGTACACGCCGCAATTGCCGCCCACCAGCACTTCGTCTTCGATGATCACCGGCAGCGCGCCCACCGGCTCCAGCACGCCGCCGATCTGCGCCGCCGCCGAGATGTGGCAGTTCCGGCCCACCTGCGCGCAACTCCCGATCAGCGCGTGCGAATCCACCATGGTGCCGTCGCCGACATAGGCGCCCGCGTTGATGAACATCGGCGGCATGCAGGTGACGCCCGTGCCGACGAAGCAGCCGTCGCGGATTGAGGATCCGCCGGGAACGATCCGCACGCCGTCGCCCGGCTCGAGCTGCTTGACGGGCCACGTAGCCTTGTCGAAGTAGGGCTGGCGGGAACGGTCGAGCGAGAGATCGACGATCGCGCCCATACGAAATCCCAGCAGGATACCCTTCTTCACCCAGGCGTTGACTCGCCAGCCCGAAAGCTGCGCGGGGTCCGGCTCGGCGGAGCGGATCACGCCCGCGTTCAGCGCGGATTTGAAGCGCTGGAACAGCGAGAAGTGCTCCTCGGTGTAGGCAGGCGGTTTCTCGTCGAAGAGTCTTTCGATCTCAGCCTGCATGCGCGGTGCGGCCCTCCAGCAGTCCGGCCGCGGCGAGCACCATCTCGATGCGAGCCGCGTTGGCGGCGCTCGGCGCGCACAGCGGCAGCCGCCAGACGGCGTCGAGCAGGCCCATCTTGGCCATCGCGGCCTTGACCGGGATCGGGTTCGACTCCACGAAGTTGACCTCCATCAGCGGCAGGTACTTGTGCTGCACGCGCCGCGCGGCGGCGAAATCCCCGGCAAGCGCGTGCGCGACGAGTTCGGTCATCTGCGCGGGGATCTCGTTGGACGCCACGGAAATCAGCCCCTGCCCGCCCAGTGCGATCAACGGGATCGTGATCGCGTCGTCACCCGAAAGCACCAGGAAATCCTCGGGGACTTGATGCAGAACCATCGCCTGCTGCGCGATGTTGCCGGAGGCTTCCTTCACGCCCACGATATTGTCGATCGCGGCAAGGCGCTTCAGCGTGGCGGGTTCCAGATTCACGCCGGTGCGTCCCTGCACACTGTAGAGAATGATGGGCAGCGGCACCGCCGCCGCAAGGGCGTGGTAGTGCTGGTACAAGCCCTCCTGGGTCGGCTTGTTGTAATAAGGCGTCACGGAGAGCAGCCCGTTGGCGCCCAGTTTCTCGATCTCGCGCGCGAGTTCGATCACCTCGTGCGTGTTGTAGCCGCCCGCTCCCGCGAGCACCGGGACCTCGCCCTTAGCCTCTTCGATCGCCAGCGCCACGACGCGCAGATGCTCCGCGCGCGTCAATGTCGGCGATTCGCCAGTAGTGCCGCAGGGAACCAGAAAGTCGATGCCGAGATCGATCTGCCGGCGCACCAGCGCGCGAAAGCACTCCTCGTCCAGCGCGCCGTCCTGCCGGAACGGCGTCACCAGCGCGGTACCGCAACCTCGAAACGTCATGCGACCTCCTTACTCGAACAGAATCTGGCGAAACTCGTACACGCCCTGCTTGCCGCGGATCCACTCCGCGGCTTTCACCGCGCCGCGCGCGAAGCCCTCGCGGTTGCGCGCCGTGTGGCGCAGCGTGATCGTGTCCTCGGCCGCGTCGAAACCGATCTCGTGCGTCCCCGGTACCGCTCCCGCGCGGCTGGAGCTTTCATCGATCCGCCGCGTATAGCCCGCGGCGCGCATCGCGCCCGTAAGTTGTTTCAGCGTTCCCGACGGCGCGTCTTTCTTAGCCGAATGGTGGATCTCCCAGGCCCAGGCCTCATACCCCGGATGGTCTGCGAACAGTCCGGCGGCGGTTTCGACCAGCCGCGCGAACAGATTCACGCCGATCGAGAAGTTCGCCGACCAGACCAGCGCGCCGCGCTGCTGCTCGATCTTCGCGGTTACATCGCCCAGCGAGTCCAGCCATCCCGTGGTGCCGGACACGACGGGTACGCCCAGCTCCGCCAGCCGGACGATGTTCGCGACCGCGGCGCGCGGCTCGGTGAACTCGATGGCCGCGTCCGCGCCCGCGGCGAGCGCCAGATCGTCGCCCGCGTCGATCCGCGCGTGGATCGCGTGTCCCGCGGCCTCCGCCGCGCGTTCCACCATGCGCCCCATCTTGCCGTAACCGACAATCGCGATCTTCATGCAAACACCGCCGGGTCCAGATCGGAGAAGAACTCATGATGCAGCAGTTCCACCGCGCGCGCCACCGCCCCGCCGGCGACCACGAAGCCAATGTTCCGCGCCGAGGCACCCTGCGAGATCATGCGGATGTTCAGCTCGCGGACCGCCTGAAACGCGCGGCCGGCGACGCCCGGCGTCGCGCCGATGGCGTCGCCCACCAGGCACACGATCGCCTGGCCGCCCTCGGCCGACACTTCGGAAAAGCCGCGCAGGTCGGCCTCGATGGCCGGCAGGCGCTCCGTGTTGTCGATGGTCAGCGAAACGCTCACCTCCGAGGTCGCCAGCATGTCCACCGCCGTTTCGTGGTGATCGAAAACTTCGAAGATCCGCCGCAGGAAACCGTGCGCCCCCAGCATCCGCGTGCTGACGACGTTCACCACCGTTACGTCGCGCTTGCAGGCGATCGACTTCACGGCGTTGCGGCTCGCCGGCGGCGCGGAGACGATCACCGTGCCTTCCACCTCCGGCCTCCGCGAGTTCAGGATCCGCACCGGGATGTCCCGCTCGATGGCGGGCAGCACCGTAGCGGGATGCAGTACCTTCGCACCGAAATAGGCCAGCTCCGCCGCTTCGTTGAACGAGCACACGCGCACGCGGTGGCCACCGGCGAACACTCTCGGATCCGCGGTCAGCATGCCGTCCACATCGGTCCAGATCTGGATCTCCTCCGCGCCGATCCCCGCGCCCGCGATCGCCGCTGTGTAATCGGACCCGCCGCGCCCCAAAGTCGTCGTCAAGCCGTCGGGCGTCGCGCCGATGTAGCCGCCCATCACCACGATATGGCTCGCAAGCAGCGGTGGCAGCGTCCGGGCCAGCCGCGCGTAGGTTTCCGGGAAGTCCGGAGCCGCCTGGGTGAAACGCGCGTCGGTGACGATCACCTCCCGCGCGTCCACGTGCACCGCGGACAGCCCGAGCCGCGCAAAGTGCGCCGCGACAATCCGGCTCGACAGGCGCTCGCCATAGCTCGCCAGCGCGTCCAGCACGCGCGGCGTCAGTTCGCCGAGGATCGCCAGGCCGTGCACCAGCTCGCTGAGATCCGGGAAAAATTCCTCCACGATCTCCGGCGCGCCGGACTCCCGGGCATGAAACTCGCGCAGCGTCGTGAGCAACTCGAGCGCCCGTGCCCGGTCCCCCGCCGCCGCCGTGTGCCCGATCTCAAGCAGCCGGTTCGTCGTCTTGCCCATCGCCGACACCACCACGAGCGGACGCCGTCCGGCCCGGTCCCGGACGATGGACGCGCAGCGGGCGATCGCTTCGGCGGATTCGACGGACGTGCCGCCGAACTTCATCACGATCAATCGAGCATGCCCTCCGACACCATGAGTTCCGCATTCAGCACCGCCGCGCCCGCGGCCCCGCGGATCGTGTTGTGCCCCAGCGCGACGTACTTCAATCCGAATACCGGACACTCCCGCAGCCGCCCGACGAACACCGCCATGCCGCGGTCGCGCTCCGCGTCGCGGCGTGGCTGCGGCCGGTCCGCCGCCTCCAGATACTGCACCGGCTCCGCCGGGGCGCTCGGCAGCCCGCGCTCCTGCGGCAGCCCGCGCCACGCTCGCATCGCCGCAATCGCCTCCCCCACAGACGGCGTTCGCTCCAGTTCCACCGACGTCACCACCGTATGTCCGTCCACCACCGGGACCCGGTTGCAATGCGCGCTGACGCGCGCCCCGAGCGCCTCCAGCCGGTCGCCCACCCGGTGCCCGAGGATCTTCTGCGTCTCCTGCTGCATCTTCTCTTCCTCGCTGCCGATGTACGGGATCACGTTCGCCGTGATGTCCATCGACGCGACTCCCGGATACCCCGCGCCCGAGATCGCCTGCAGCGTCGCCGCCACCACGCGCCGGATCCCGAACGGCTGCAGGGGCGCCAGCGACATCGCCAGCACGATGGTCGAACAGTTCGGGTTCGTGACGATCGCGCCGCTCCAGCCGCGCGCCCGCTGCTGCGCGGGAACCACCTTCAGGTGATCCGCGTTCACCTCCGGGATCAGCAGCGGGACATCCGCCTCCATCCGGTGGTTGCGCGAATTCGAAACCACCCAGTGGCCGGCGCGCGCGAACTCCTGCTCGATCTCGGTCGCCACTCCCGCATCCATCGCCGAGAACACCAGTTTCGGCGCGTTGCCGGGCTTGCACTCCTCCACCACGCGCTCGCGGACCCCGTCGGGCATGCCGCCGTCCAGGCGCCAGGCCGTCGCCTCCCGGTACTTCTTCCCCGCCGAACGGTCGCTCGCGCCCAGCCACGTCAGCCGGAACCACGGGTGCTCCCGCAGAAACTTCACGAAATGCTGGCCGACCATGCCGGTCGCGCCGAGAACGCCTACTTCCATCGGTCGGATCATTGCGTCAGTAACTCTTTTCCCAGGCGGTAATAGATGTCGATGGCGTCGAGCAGTTCGCGTTTCGGGATCCGCTCCTCGCTGGTGTGCGCCACATGGATGCTCCCCGGGCCCAGCAGGAACGGCTCGCCCCACGCGCCGCCGAACGCCGGAATGTCCGTGGTGTATGCCACCACGGTGGTCGCGAAGCCCGGCCGCGCGCCCAGCCGCAGCGCCGGCAGGCACAGGACCTCCTGCGCCTCCACGCCGGCGGCCGCGGCCTGCACCGCGGCGCGCGTGGATTCGCCCGCATCCACCAGCCGGAAAAACAGTTCGGCCTTGGCCTCGTCCGGAATCACGTTCGGCGCGCGCCCCCCGGAGATCGTGCCGATGTTCAACGTGCTGCAGCCCAGCACGGGATCTTCGGGCAGCCCGATGCCGCGAATGCGCGTCAGCGCGTCGAGCAGCTTCTCGATCGCGGACTCGCCCAGCTCCGGATATGCCGAGTGCGCCATCCGGCCCCGCGCCCGCAGTTCATACCGCAGGGCGCCCTTCGACCCGAGCGCGAGGAGATTCTCCGTCGGCTCGCCGTTGATCAAAAAACGCGATCCGCGCGGATCCCGCGCCGCCGCGTACGCCCCCGCCGAGTTCCGCTCCTCGCCCACCACGAACAGCAGCGCCACGCCGCGCATTCCGTCCGCCAGCAGGCGCTCCGCGGCGTGGATCATCGCCGCGATAATGCCCTTCGTATCGCAGGCCCCGCGGCCCCAGATGTGCGCTTCGTCCTCGCGCGAGGCGAAGAACGGCGGCACGGTGTCCATGTGCGTCGAGAAGGTCACCACCGGATCGCCAAACGTCGCCAGCACGTTGTTGCGGTGCGGCTCCACCGGCAGCACTTCGACGCGGCCCCGGTAACGGTCGGCGAGGCCGCCCACGTGCGCGGCGAGATACTCACCGACCCGCTCCTCGCGCGGCGTGACGGACTCGATGTCGATCAAGGCTCGCGTCAGCTCGAATGGATGCATCGCACAACCAATCCCGGGGGAGCTGGAAAAAGGACACCGGTTCCGCACCGCCAGGACGGCCGTGCCGGACCCGATAGCCCTCCATTCGTTCCACCGCGGAACCGAATGACAGTGCGCCGGTCTTCTCCGGTCGCCCCAACCGCGCGGCTCACGAGCAAGCTGCCGGCCTCGGCGGAGGATACTACTCGTCTCTTTCCCCGGGCCGTCCGCGCTCGCCGGAACTGCCGGCCGGGTACTTCTGACCTCCGCGCCTCTATCAGAGTTTTCTCAGAATAGCACGGGAACTCGGGCCGCTCGCTCCGGCAGAGTCGGGCGGACTGGCTCCCGTAGCTCGCGTGCTACCGTGAGGTCTGATCCCGTGAAACCCGGCGAACGCTTATCGATTCTGGCCGCGAGTGTCCTGTTGGTTTGGCTGAATGTCTACCTGTGCCGGGAGGCTTTCCTCCTGGACGATTTCGGGCAGATGCAGTCCATGCACGGTTTCTGGACGGGCCTCGCTCGCCTGGCGTCGTTCGACTGGACGCCCCAGTGGTGGCGCTATTCGTACAACGGGATGCCGTTCGAGTACGCCTATTCACCTGGCGTACCCGCGTTGATCCGGGCGACAGCGGACGTCACCGGCTGGTCCTTCAGCCGCTCTTTCGGAGCCGTCGCCGGTTTCGTGTTCTGCCTGGGCCCCCTGGCGCTTTACTGGCTTGGCGCGGAGATCACCCGCCGCCCCTGGTGGAGTTTCGTCGCTGCTCTTGGCTATTCGCTCCTGACCCCTTCGCACCTGTTCGCGCCGGACCAGGACCGGACCTGGTATTCGCTTGGGGATACGCGCCGGATCCTGCTGATTTTCGCCTGGGACGAAGTCCCGCATCAACTGGCGCTGGCGATCCTCCTGCTCGCGACGCTTTGTCTGATCCGGGGGCTGAGCGGAAACCGCCTGTATTTCTGGGTGGCGGGGCTGTTCCTGAGCCTCGCCATGTTCACCAGCCCGTTCGGCGGCACGGTGGGAGCGATGTTACTCGCTCTGGTGTGGTTGAGTTGGCCGGACGGCGGCCGGCTCCGCAGTTTGGCGTGGCTAGCCGGATGCGGCGTTTCTGCGTACCTGGTGGTTTCGCCATTCTCGCCGCCGTCGCTGATTCGCGTGATTCGCCGCAACGCGAACCTCTCGTCCGCTTCGGAGTGGACGGCCACCTCGGCCGCGACGCTGGTTCTGGTTGCCGCGGCCGTGCTGGCCTTGGCGTTCCTCGCGCGGCGCTGGTCCTGGCATTTGCGCTTCTTGATGTTGGCGAGCTTCGTGTTCGCCGCGATCCCATTTCTGGGGCGCTGGGATCTTCATTTCGTGCCGCAAAGCCTGCGGTATAAGATCGAGCTGGATGCGATGCTGGTCCTGTTGGTGACCTTCGCCATCGCCCACCGGCTGGAGCGCACTCCGAAACGCTGGCGCGTGGCGGCCGCGCTGCTGCTCGTCATCCCCGTCGTTTCTCAGGTCAAGACGCACCGCCGGTATGCGAAGAAGATCCTTGTCCCTTCCGATCACCGCCAGACGATCGAGTTCCGCGTTGCCTCATGGCTTGCCACGAATGCGCCTGACCAGCGGGTGATGGCGCCGGGCAGCACGGGACAATGGATGAACGCCTTCACCGCCCAGGAGCAGTTCCTGGGCGGATCGTTCCCCACCACGCCTTCCGTAGTCATGCAGGCCGCGCATTGGGGCATCCCGCACCTGAAACCGCGAACCGGGCTGCCCGAGGCGGCCAAAGTCTGGCTACAGGCCTACGGCGTGGACGCCCTGGTGGTGCCGGGCCCCCGGAGTCCCGAGTACTGGCGGCCCTTCGAGGATCCTGCGCAGTTCGCGGAGCTGTTTCCGTTGCTGTGGCGGGAGGACGACACCTCCATCTATTCGGTGCCGCGCGCGCACCGCTCGCTAGCCGCCGCGGTCGCCGAGGAGCATCTCGTTCGCAAGCCTCCGGGGAACTTCTTCGACCTGGGCGAGATCGGTGCTTACGCGAAAGCCTTGGACGAGCCCGAGGCGGGTCTCGCCTGGACCTGGGTGGATCGCAACACAGCCCTGGTGCGGGGCATCGTTCCGCGCGGCCACGTGGTCTCCACGCACATCACCTATCACCCGGGCTGGAACGCTACGGTCAGCGGCGCACCGCGGCCGACAGCGGGCGACGGCCTCGCGCAATTGACGGTTCGCCCCGATTGCGACGGGCCGTGCGAGATACGGCTGGAATACGATGGCGGCGTGGAGGCGAAGGTGACCCGCGCCGCAAGCGGAATCACGCTGGCCGCTGCGATGGCCGCCGCCGTCTGGCTGGCCCGTCGGCGCCGCGTCGCTGCGTAGAGACGCGGTTGTCGGGTACTCTCAACAGAGGCCGAGATGGCGAACGACTCCCCGCGGACCTACCTGACGCCGCTGCCGCCGCACCGGCGCTTCCTCTGGCTGCTGCGCCAGGCGCTGATCGGCAGCTATGAGGACGGGCTCATCGGCTTCTCCAAAAGCGCGGCCTACTCGGCCCTGCTGGCGTTCTTTCCCGTGTTTACCTCGCTCACCGCGATCCTGGTGCAGGCCAACGCCGGCGAGGTATCGCGCATTATCACCAACTTCCTGTTCGAGGCGGTTCCTCCGGGCACCGAGGAACTGGTCCAGCGAAACCTGGCGCACGACGGCGAGCGTCCCATCGGACTGCTGATCGGCGCCACCCTCGTCTCGGCGCTCGCCGCCAGCGGCGTCATGGCCAGTCTGATGGAAGGCTTTCAAGCCATCTACCGCTTGCCGACCGGACGTTCCTTCTGGCGGCAGCGCGTGGTGGCGATTCTGCTGGTCTTCGGGGCGGCGCTGCCGGTGGTCGGCGCGTCCGCGCTCATCGTCTTCGGCTCCCGCACGGAACGGGAACTCAGCGAATGGCTGGGACTCCTGCCCGCCGGCGAAGACCTCCAGGGCGGCGTGAAGGTGATCTGGAGCCTGGCCCGGTACGCCGTCTCGTTCGCGGGGATTTCCGCGGCCACCGCGCTGCTGTACTACTTCGGGCCGAAGCGCAAGCAGGCCTGGAAGCACGTCTGGCCGGGAGCTTGGCTCGCCACGCTGCTGTGGCTCGCGGTGACCATCGGCTTCGCCTGGTACGTCCGCAACGTCGCGACGTACAACGTGCTCTACGGCAGCATCGGCGCGGCGATCGCCCTCATCGTCTGGATGTATCTGCTGGCCCTGATCGCCTTGTTCGGCTGCGAGTACAACGCCGCGCGCGAGCGATTACTGGGCTAGGCCGCCGCCGGATCCTCGTCCACCATCCAGCGCCAGAACTCGCGGAACCCCGACCCCCAGCGGATGTCGCGGACCCCGTTAAGCCCCAGCACCTCGCGCACCTGCTCTTCGCTCTTTACGTAGCGCGGCGCCAGGCGGAACAGGATCCGGAACTTGTCCTTCTCTGGCTGCAGCACGGCAGGCAGCAGCAGCGCGCGTCCGGCTTCGTAACGCGAACTCTCTTCCAGCGTCAGCTTGCGAGGCGCGAGACCGAAGCTCCGGTAGCGGAACTCCAGCCGCCCGTCCGCGGCGCGGGAGAGCGTGCCGCAAGTCCGCTTCGGCAACCCGTGGATCCGCCGGTCGGTGAAGGCCCGCAGCGCATCTCCCTCCTTGGGCACTTCGCGCAGCCCCAGCGCCATCACGCCCAGCAGGTCCCAGGAGACGACGATTCCGTAGATCAGCAGGCGGCAAGCCCACCCCAAGAGCACCAGCGACACGACAATCACCGCTGCGGAAACCGCCAGTGCCAGCCACGGCGACCACACCGTCAGCGCCGCCAGCGCCGCAAACGCCGCCACACGGATCGCTTTCAGCATCAGGTCCAGCAGCGGGAACGGGCTGAGCAGCACCAGCACATCGAAGGCGTGCCACACCATCCAGACCACGAAGGTCGCCGCCGCGCCGGCGGCCGCCAGCACCAGCGCGAGCGCCTGATCACCCGGCGGCGTGGACGCAGGGCCCGAGGCCGCGTACACCACGGAATCGAGCGCGGCGAACAGCTCTCCGATGGAGCTCTTGCCGAAGGCGCGGGCGACCACGTGGAATACCACCGGGAACGCGGCCAGCAGCACGGCCGCCTTGTTCACCACCAGGACCTCGGCGGCGTCTAGCGGCTTCTTGAGCAGCGGCGCGACGCTGCCGATGGTGTCCTTGAGGAAGATCAGCGTCAGCAGGATCGCGATCGGGATCCAGAACACGGGCAAGGCCCAGAACGGCAAGCTCGCGCGTTGGTCCGCGGGTGTCTTCCAGTACTCCCAGATGCCCAGCGCGCAGACCCCGGCCAGCGGCGAGATCGCCGTGGAAGTAACGGTGCCGACGGCGGTAGCGATGGCGGCGCCGCGGTCCAGCACCTGCGGCGCGGGGTCTTTGGCCGGAGCCGGCGTCTGCTGTCCCAGCAGCACGAGGCACAAAAGGAAGCTGATGACAGCAATGCGAACCGCCATGCGACGAGGATAGCAGGCGCTACACGATCTCGGCCTGCGGGACGTCCTTTACCGGGTATACCGTGATCGCGCCTTTGCTCTCGAACAGGTCGGATTGGTTGGCACTGTTGAAGATGCCGCGCACGTTGCTGACTTGTTTGGCGGGTCCCGAAGGGTTCACCGCGTTCAAATCCTGCTCCAGTTCGGTGGGCACCGCCGCTAACGGATCGCCGTACACGCAGTTACCCGCCGCCGTGGAACGCTGGTCATGCTGATCGCAATACCAGTAGTTTGCTGGGACGCCGGCTCCGCCACAGACGCTGCAGTTACCAGCGAGCACCAACTCGTTGTGGACGGCCGGCAATGCTGCTGCGCACAGCCGGGCTTGCTGCAATGCGGCTCCGCAATGGACGCAGTTCGGCAGAGCCGTGGCCTGCGGCTGAATGTGCTCGTGCTTGTGGGTGTCGGTGGTGCAGGTCCAGCGGTGGGTTGTCGCGCAGGTGCCGGGGTTGTTCGAGACTGAGCCACACCTCCAACACGTGAACGTCACCGCGTTCGGCAGTACCGCCACCTCGGAGCCCTCCGGCCCGTCCACGTTGAACAGCAGCGCGTTGGGGAGCCCGGAACATGGACCCCGCTGGAGCCGCATTCCCCACGACGGCAACAAGAACACCTGTACCTTCGGATCTCCGTTCTCGGCGGAGTTGGCGTAGAAGTCGTACAGCTTGTTGTAGATGTGGTCCAGGCAGACTTCCAGGCCGAAGGTGATCCCGTCCACCATGAAGACGCTGCCGCCGCCCAGCCCGCTCTTGTTGATCTCCGAGGTATTCGGCGCCGTGGTGCCCAAGATGTCTTTCGACCCGGCCGTGGGAATCCCCGTCCGGGTTTGGCCATGGACTTCGAGTCGGCGGTCCCCGTAGTAATTGGTGTTGATGAAATCGACCGAGGAGACGTACTCCTTGTAGATAATCGCTTCCCGCAGGCCGCTGCCGCCGGAGCCGCCCTTCTGGACCAGCGCCACGTTGAGGATCTCGGTCGAGACCGGCTCCTCGAGCTTGATCGCCTGCGTGGTGTCGATGACGGTTCCGCCTTGCAACGTGAGATCGAAGAACCCAGGGGCGCCCGGCGCGCAGGCCAGCACCGGGGAAGTGATCAGACCTTGCTTCACGGTCCAGTCGAAACGCAGGTCCTGCACCGCGGGGATGCGCTGGCAGAAGCCGGTCGTGTCTTTTACCGTGATGACGTCCCCCACCTGGGCGGTCACCGCCAGTTCGTGGACTTCCTTGTGCGTCGCATCCTCGCCGTGCTTCAGGTACCCGATCGCCGTGCCGTAGACGAACAGCCAGTCCTTGAACTTCGCGTCCCTGGCGGTCTTGCCGAGGCTGGTCATAATGTCCGGGATCATCTCGAACGGATAGGCGCCTTCTCTTCCCCGGAAGTAAAACTCGGGCGCCATGAAGACCTTCAGCACCTCCTCGCCGTGGTCGATCGACCCCTCCTTGAACGCCGTGTCCATGGCCTTCTTCATCACCAGGATGCGCTTGCGCAGATCCGTGGCGCTCTTCTTGGCGCCCTTGTAGACCTTCGTGCCGGTCTTCGACGTCTCGGTGGTGGGCTTAATGTCGAACGCGACGAACTGGATCTTCTCGTACTTCGTCAGCAGGAATTCGGCCACCGCGGTCTTGCCCGGCGTCACTTTCAGCTTCGCCTTGCCGTCCTTGCTCGGCCCGATCCGCCATTTCTCATGGACCTTCAAGGGGTCCTTCTGCGCGGTCAGCACGTTCGCCAGGTTGTCGATGTCCACCTCGTAATCCCCGATACTCAGTTCCCGGATCTTCGTATCCAGGGGCTGCGCGTTCTTCGGCGTCGGGCCCGTCAGCTTATACGTAACGGCGGCCCCCTTGAGGGGCTTGCCGTCATGCCGCAGCACCCGCACCTGGAGCGCCCCGATCTGGCGCACCTCGTAGGTGAACGTCGCGGTTCCACCATCCGGCACATCGATTGTCGCCGCCGGGTTCACCAGCAGATACCCGTCTTTGACCTCGTCGGGAATCGTGAGCGTGACCCTGTACGTGCCCGGCATGATGCCCGGCGTCGCCGCCGCCACCTCCACCAGCCCCGTTACGGCGGGCGTCTTGCCCAGGTCGGTCTTGTCGCTGGCGTCCCCCGTCGGATTCACCGCGTCCAGCACCACGCTGATATCGGGCACGCCGTTCGCCGTCCCATGAAACACCACCTTGATCTTGGGGTGGGCCCGCTCACCGGCGACGAAGTCGAACGTATCGGCGGATGCCGGCTTCACGTCGATCGGATCGTTCTTCAGCAGGAAGTAGGAATGCCTTTGCGGACCCGTGAGATCGAACGTAACCGCGTGCTGCCCCGCCAGGATGCCGTTCGCGTCCGTCAGCGCAGAAATCCCTTGATTGTCGGTGTCCGTGCAGGCGCTGCCTCCGAGGGTCACCGGCACGTGCTCCACGCCGGCGCCGTCCCGGCGGCGCTTCAGCCGGACTCTCGGCTGGGCCTGCCGCGTCAGGACGAAATCCGCCGAGGCTTCGCCATCCGCGACGATGATGACCGCCTGTTCCGCGGCGCCCTGAACTCCGTGCGTCGCGCCCAGTTTCGTGGGGTCCAAAGCAACCCGCACCCGGTACTGGCCCGGGTCCAACCCAAAAAAGCCCCGAAACCCCCACTTGGTCGTGGGTGCGGTGATCACCAGCGTGCCGCCATGGTCCAGGAGTTCCACGTTGACGCCGTTCGCGGGGTTCCGTTTCGTGCCGACGACCTCGGCCACGGACACCGTGATCGAGCCTTTACCTTGCTCGTACAGGCATTTGATCGCGGTCTGTCCAAGAGCCCCGCTTTGCTGCGGCTGGGTTACGTGTGGACTAGACATCGGCTCCCTCCCACTTCCTTCCCGTCACCTGCAGATGCACGAACTGGAGCCGGGCGTGACTTCCCAGTTCCGGATCGCTCATCACGCCCCGGCCCCACTCCGACGCGAGCGCCTGGTCCACCGCGTCCGGGTTGCCGGCCCGAAGCTCGACGAAGCGGGTCACGTCTTTCTGGAGCGAGATTCCGTTCGCCAGCGCCAGTTGGACGGATTCCCGGACGGGCGTTCCAGGCCACCGCGCCTCCAGTCCGATAATGAAGTTCTCGACCTGGCGATCCGCCAGTTCCTCCATTTGCTTCCGTCGAATTGTCAGCATTGCGGTCTCCTAAAAACTGAGGGCGGGCATAGCGCGCAGCCGGGTCCCCGGAATGACACCTTTCGGAGTAGGATCTAGTATGCGCTTTCGGGAGGCCGGCCGTGAGTACCAGCTCCTCTGGCGGCATCAGGTGCCGACCTTTGCCGGATCCCCCGCCGCGTTCTTCGCGAGCCTGAAGGCGAATCCCGCGGCCATGAACGCCGTGCGCCGGATGCTGACGGCCCTGCCCGGGGAATCCGACGAGCAACTGCTCGAAAAGCTGGCGCGGATGGTCGACTCCGGCCGGATCCTGGTCGGGATGAACCAGTCGCATTACGGCGGGATCATCGCGGGGGTGGATGACGCCACGCCGCCGGAGAACCGGCCGGCGATGGCGCAGAGCGGCGGTCCGGCCACCGTGGAGGAGGAGCCGACCTTCCCGCCGACGCACGACCCCGTGCTGCAGGCGGCGGCGCTCCGCCAGGCCGCGAAGTCCGGGGCCCCCTTCTGCGAGGAGTGCGAGCGGCAGAAACAGGCCCTGGCGTCCGGCATTGCCCCGGTGCCCGTCGAACCGGATCCGCCCACGTTCGAGGATCCGATCGATATCGCGGTCCAGATCGGCACGCTCAGCCGCGCCGCCGCGCTGGGCGTGCCGTTCTGCGAGGTGTGCGACAAACAGAAGGGAGAGGCCGCTTGAAGATCGACAGCCTGCGCAGCACGCTCTGGCCCGAGGGCGCCGATTCCCGGCACCGCATCTGGGCCGTGGTAGACGGCGCGATTGACCGCGCGGTTTACGGTCTGCTGGTGAACTCCTATCTGAACTCGAGTTGCCTGTATCTGGGCGAACTCCACCCGGACCTGGAAGCCGCCGCGCCGCACCTGGTCCAACTCGACTACGAGGACTCGAGCGCGCGGCAGTTGCTGGAGGCCGCGTGGGGCAACCATTGGGGGATCTTCCTGCGCGCCGATACGACTCTGCAGGACCTGCGCAAACACCTGCGGCGGCTATTGACGGTCCGCGACGAAAGCGGCCGCAAGCTACTGTTTCGCTTCTATGATCCGCGGGTCATGCACGCGTATTTGCCCACCTGCACGCCGGACGAGTTGCGCAAGGTGTTCGGTCCAATCACGCGGATCGTGACGGAGAATCCCGGCTCGGACGATCCGGTTGAGTTCGTGCTCCAGGGCGGAAAGTTGCTCACCCGCCAGGCAAGCCCCGTGGCCGACTAGCGTTACGCCGTCGTGGCCCGCGCGGCCGCGCTTCGTTTGGGCGCGCCGCGTATCCCGGGCGCTGGCTGCCGCGCCATGAAGTCCCGGAAATCCTGGTCGGTGAGTTCGAGTACCGTGAGCTGCGGCGCGGCGGCCACACAGAACGCGCACAGCGCCGGACCTTCCTGAATGCGCACGTGGTGCCGGACGAAAAGCGCCAGGTCCACGCGCACAACGGCGGCCCGGGGCGCTTCCCCGTTGGCCACCCATTCGAAACGGTACTCGCGCGCACCCGCGGCGTGCGCGAAGCCGCGGAAACGCAACTCCCGCTCCTTCGCGACGGCAGGAGCCGAGGAGCTGAGCCGGTGGATATGGATGTCTATGGCCCGCGCCGGCCCAGCCGGATGCAGCGCGAAGATCACCCGCTGTCCTACGGCCAGCAGCACTGCGTCGTACTCGAGGATCTCAGTGAGCGCGAAGGGGATGTCGCGCCGGTCATCGCAGCGGATCACGCCGCCGGCCCGGTCCGGATCGATCCGGCGGATGAAACCCATCAGGCTGCTCATTGGCGTTGGAGCCGGTTGCAGTACGGCTCCAGCTCCTTGACCAGTTGATTCTGCCGCGCCTCGCGATCGCCCGGCTGCAGCAGCTCGTAGGTGAAGCCCGTGGGCTTGCGCTCCAGAACCTGGGAGGACGTCGCTTCCAGCTCGCGCAGCAGGTCCCCGCGGATGTCGTCGCTCACGCCGACATAGATCCACTCGCGGGCGTTGGAAAGGCCGTAAATTCCTGGCGTTGCGGGGGCATCGCGCCAGATCGACGCTCGATTGAAGCTCCGCAGAATAAATGTGTGAAAGGGCACGCCCACCTCGGTTCCCAGAGAACATCACTAAGAGGGTTTGGTGGAGGCGCCCGGTCTTAGCTGCGGGGCGACTGAAGGGCGATCCGGATTGATCGCGCCATCCAAGTATGACGGGCGCGGGAGTGGGAGTCAAACGGACCCGTCAAACGGACCCGGCTACCGCGCGCCGAGGTAGTCGAGCAGCAGCGTCGCCATCGCCTTGACGCCCAGCACCAGGGCGTCCTCGTCGATGTCGAAGTCCTGCGTGTGCTGCATGGCGGTGATCCCCTTGGCGGGATTGCCGACGCCGAGAAAATAGAAGAATCCCGGAACCACCTTCTGGTAATACGCGAAGTCCTCGCCGCCCATTTGCGGCTCCGCGACGTTGACGTTCGCCTCGCCCAGCACCCGCTGCAGCGACGGGACCACCCGCCGCGTCAGCGCCGGATCGTTATAGGTGACCGGATTGCCGGCGTCGAAGAAGTCGAGCTTGGCCGTGGCGCCGTTGGCCTCGGCGATCCCCTTTACCAGGCGGCGCATGTGCGTTTTGACGTCCTCGCGGACGCCTTCGTCGAGGGTGCGCAGCGTGCCTTCCATGCGCACCGCGCCCGCCAGGATGTTGTTGCGCGTGCCGCCGTGGATCTGTCCGACGGTGAGCACCATGGGTTGCGAGGCAATGATCCGGCGCCGGATGGTCTGCAGCGCCTGAATCATCTCGGCGGCGATGGGCACCGGGTCGATCCCCGTGTGCGGATACGCCCCGTGGGTCACTTTGCCGTCCACGGTGATGGCGAACGAATCCGTCGACGCCAACAAGGGTCCGGAAGCGTAGGCGATCCGCCCCGCGCGCTCCTGCGCGCCGACGTGGAGCCCGAAGATCGCCTCGGGTTTGGGGTTCTCCAGCACGCCCTCGCGGATCATGAGGGACGCCCCGCCGTCCTCGCCTTGCGGCGCGCCTTCCTCGGCGGGCTGGAAGACGAACTTGATGGTCCCCGGGATCTCGGCGCGCATCTGGCTGAGCAACTCGGCCACGCCCAACTGGATCGCCGTGTGCGCGTCGTGTCCGCAGGCGTGCTTCACGCCGGGGTTGCGGGACTTGTACGGGACCTCGTTGGTCTCCTGGATCGGCAGGGCGTCCATGTCGGCGCGGACCGCGATCACGGGCCCGGGCTTCCCGCCCGTGAGCAAAGCCGTGACGCCATGTTTCGCGACGCCCGTCCGGATGCCCGTGAACCCCAGGGCGCGGAGCCGCTCGGCGACCACGCGCGCCGTCCGTTCCTCGCGGTTCGACAGTTCGGGGTGCATGTGGAAGTCGCGGCGCGTCTCGACCAGCCGGGCGCGCATCGCCTCGGCCGCCGCCGCCACCTTCTGATCCCGGGTCTGCGCGGCGGCGCACACGCAGACGAACAGTAGCAAGCGCTTCAACCGAAAATCCCCCTGACGTAGCCGCCATCCACGGCGATCGATTCTCCGTTCACGTAGCTCGCCCGCTCGGACGCGAGGAACGCCACGACGCTCGCGAATTCCTCCGGAGTCCCCAAGCGTCCCAGGGGCACGCGGCTGGTCCAGCGCTTCTCGATGTCATCCACCGGCGCGCCCCCGGCCTCGGCCAACGCCTGCGCCAACCCGGCCAGCCGGTCCGTCTTCGTATACCCCGGACAAACGTTATTCACCAGCACGTTGTACGCGCCGTATTCGTTCGCCAGGCTCTTCACGAGACCCGCCACTGCGGCGCGCACCGCGTTCGAAAGCACCAGACTGTCGATCGGTTCCTTCACCGACACCG
Source organism: uncultured Solibacteraceae bacterium (assembly GCA_964471915.1). Classification (GTDB taxonomy): domain Bacteria; phylum Acidobacteriota; class Terriglobia; order Bryobacterales; family Bryobacteraceae; genus JAIEPW01. The sequence continues at coordinate 94,883 of CAYYID010000005.1, forward strand.
AGGTGATCGTGATCAGCCGCCCCCAGCCGCGGCGCTTCATCTCCGGCAGCACTTCGCGCGCAAAGAACAGCGTGCTCATGAAGTTCAAATCGATCGCGGCGCGCCAGTCGGCAACGGTCGTGGCCTCGAAGGTCTTCGCGGGCGGACCCCCGGCGTTCGTGACACAGATGTCCACCGTGCCGAACTGCCGGCGCACCTGCGCCACGAAGCCGCGGACCTGCTCCTCGTCGGTGACGTCCACCTGGGCCGTCAGGACGCCGGCGCCGATCTCCTGCGCGGCGCTTTCCAGCGCCGCGGCGCCCCGCGCGCAGATCGCCACCCGCGCTCCCTCCCGCGCCAGCGCGGCGGCAGTGGCGCGGCCCAAGCCCTGGCTGCCGGCCGCGACGATCGCGACCCGTCCAGTCAGTCCCAGGTCCATCTACTTCTTCCTCAGGTAGTCGTCGGTGCCCTGCACCCAGTCGTGCCGGATCGGCGAAAAGACGTCCACGTCCAGTGTGTCCTCGAGCGCCACCGCCTTGTGCGGCACGTTCGAGGGGATGTGCAGCACTTCGCCCGCGCTCACCACGAACTTCTTGCCTTCCATCTCGAACTCCAGCGCGCCCTCGATCACCCAGGTGATCTGCTCGCTTTCGTGATGATGCTCCGGCACCACCGCGCCTTTCTTCAGGTAGATCTGCGCCAGCATCGCCTTTTCGCCCGTCACCACGCGCCGCGAAATCACGTCGCTCAGCGTCTCCAGTTTCACGCCTTCCCAGGCCGAGTGCATCATGTCCGCTCATTTTACACGCTGTATGATTGGGGCATGTCCCCGCATGATTCCGGCGCGCCTCCCAAGAAAAGCAACCTGCTGTGGTGGATCCTCGGCAGTTGCCTCGGTCTGGTCTTGCTGGTGGTGGCCGGCTCTGGCCTCGCCGGATTCATGTTGTTCCAGCGCGTGAAAAACGCGGGGATCGACGCCGAACTGTTCAAGACCAACCCCGCGCTCGCCGCCGCCAAGATGGCGACCGCGCTCGATCCCAACACCGAGATCGTCTCCACCGACGACGCCTCGGGTGAGATCGTCATCCGCAACAAACGGACCGGCAAGGAAACCACCATGCGCTTCGACCCCGACAAGCAGGAACTGGTGGTGGTCGACGAGCAAGGCAAGAAGGCGACCATCAAGGTGCGGGACAAGGATGGGGGCGGCATTGAGGCGGAATCGGGCGGCGAGAAGGTCCGGATAGGTACGTCCGCGCGCCTGCCCGCCTGGATCCCGGCCTATCCGGGCGCGGCGACCCAGGGCCTGGGCTCCACCGAGCGGCCGGGCGAGGCGCAATACACCTTCAGCGTCACCATGAACGACCCGCTGGAGAAGGTCTCCGCCTATTACCGCGATGAGTTGCGCAAGGCGGGCTTCGACGTGGACTCCAGCGCGGCCACGCCCGGCGCCGAAGTCCTCCAGGCGAAATCTGCTGGACGGACGATCCAGATGATGTTCACCAAGACCGACGGCGGGACGCTCGCGGCCATCACGGCTACCGAGAAGAAATGATGACCGTCTGCGGCAACCCTTCCATCGGGTGTGCCGTGGAAGCGCCGAATCCTGCGTTGCGCGCCATCTCGCTGATCTCCCTTACTGTGTACGCGTCCCCGGCGCGCGTGTTTACCAGCATCTGCACCGCGAACCACGCCGGTTGCGCGGGGGTCACGCGGTCGTCATTCGGACAGAACTCGAGCGTCACCATCCGGCCTCCGGGCTTCAGCGCGGCGTGGAGTCTCCGCAGCAGCCCCTCACACGTCGGCGCATCGAAATGGTGCAGGAAGTTCGTCACCAGCGCGACGTCGTAGCCGGCGCCGAACTCCACCTCGAAGGCTGACCCGGCGAGTTTGCGCACACGGTCTGCCACGCCCGCGTTGTGCGAGTTCTCCTCGGCCACCTCCAGCACTGCTCGCCAGTCCACCTGGGTCACCTCGACCCCCGGGTTGGCCTTCGCAACCTCGATGCCGAACAGCCCGTGCCCCGCCGCAATGTCCAGGACTCGCGCCCCGGCAGGCAAAGGTCCGAGCAGCTTCGGAATGAACTGCGACGCCGCCCCCACCAGGGGAGCCATGTGCCGCGCGAACTCCACCCACACCGGATTCTCCGGCTCCACCGTCCCCTCGCCGTGCAGCGAGCCGCCGTGGCGCACCACGTCGGTCATCCGCTCGAACCCCTGCCGCACGCCAGCGTGCAGCAGAAACTTCACCGCCTCGCCCAGGTACGCCGGGGAGCGGCGATCGAGGAATGGCGCGGTGCCGGCGGCGAGCGAGTACACGCCGCCCACTTTCTCGAGAAAGCCCATCACGGTCATGGCGTCCGCCAGCACCCGGATCCCCTTTGGCGCCGCCTGGCACGCCGCCGCCAGCGCCTCCACGGTGTTCGCCCCCTGGGCGACGGCGGTGAAAAGATCCAGTTCCGCCGCCGCCTGGAAAGCCGCGGTCTGCTGAAACGCCTGCATGGCTTGGAAAATCGGCGCGGGGTTCGGATGGTTAGACATCGGCCGCTCAGTATAATGCACCTGAGCACCGCATGTTCTCTCACCGGCTGTCGTGGGACGCCGCGCCGAACCCTCTGTCCGAAGCGCTCGCCCGCCGCCGCGCCGCCGGACTCCCGGTGCTCGATCTCACCGAATCGAACCCCACCCGCGCCGGCCTGGACTATCCTCCGGACCTGCTCATGCCGCTCGCCGATCCCCGCGGCTTAAGTTATGACCCCCACCCCGCGGGCCTCCTGGCCGCCCGCGAGGCGGTCTCCGCCTACTACGCGGCGCGAGGCGTCCCCGTCTATCCGTCCCGGATCCTCCTGACTGCCTCAACCTCGGACGCCTACGCCTGGTGCTTCAAGCTGCTCTGCGACCCCGGCGACGAGGTCCTCATCCCGCGCCCTTCCTATCCGCTCTTCGAGTTCCTTGCCGGCCTCGAAGCCGTCCGCGTCACGCCGTACCCTTTGTTCTACGACCACGGCTGGCACGTCGATACCGGCGCGCTCGAGGCTGCCATCACGCCCCGCACCCGCGCCATCGTCACCGTGAATCCGAACAACCCGACGGGCTCGTTCCTGAAGCGCCACGAACTGGATCGCCTCTGCGAACTGGCCCGCCGGCACGACCTGGCGCTGATCTCCGACGAAGTGTTCGCGGACTACCCGTTCGGCGCCGCGGCGGACCGCGTCACGACGCTCGCCGGCGTCGCGGGCTCGCTCGTCTTCGTGATGAGCGGCCTGTCGAAAATCGCGGGCTTGCCGCAACTCAAGCTCGGCTGGATCGTCTCGAATTCGGCGGACGCGTTCGCCCGGCTGGAGTGGATCGCTGACACGTATCTGCCCGTCGCGACGCCGGCGCAACTCGCCCTCGGCGGCCTGCTTGCCGCGGGGGAGGGTGTGCAGCGGCAGATCCGCGCGCGCACCGCCGCCAATCTCGCCCGCCTGCGCGAGCAGTTCCCGCCGCTCCAACTCGAGGGCGGCTGGTATGCGACCGTCGCCGTGCCGCGCACGCGCACCGAACAGGAGTGGGCGCTCGCCTTACTCGACCGTGGCGTCCTGGTGCAGCCGGGCTTCTTCTACGACTTCCCAAACGAAGCGTATCTGGTGCTCAGCCTGCTGACGCCGCCGGAGCCTTTCGCCGCCGGGCTCCGCACACTCGAAGACCTGCTGGCCGGCTAGACGCGCGCCTTCATGAACTGCGTCAGCCGCGCCATGGCGTCCTCAAGGATCGGGCGCTCCGCCGCGTAGCAAATCCGGATGGACCCTTCGCCGCCGGCGCCGAACGCTACACCGGGTGCCAGGCCGACTTGCGTCTCCATCAGGATCTGCTTGCAGAACCCGAACGAATCCGTCACGCCCTCCACCTTCGGGAACAGATAGAAGGCGCCCTCGGGCTTCGGCACGGTGAGGCCGGGCATCTTTTCGAGCGCCGCCAGGCAGAAGTCGCGATTAGCTTTGAGCTTGGTGACGAAATCGGCAATGGGACCCTCGCCCCACACCAGCGCTGTCTCGCCCGCTTTCTGCGTAAAGGTCGGCGCGTGGCTAACCACGAATTCGTTCAAGGGCGTGGCCCGCGCCACCAGGTCCGCGCGGGAGGCGATCCAGCCCAGCCGCCAGCCCGTCATGCAGTACGACTTCGAAAAGCTCTGGCAGACGATCACGGCGTCTTCCCGGGTAGCCTTCTTGAGGATGGTGGGTACGGCGGTACCCAGGGGTTGGCCGTCCGGGTACCAGAGGCGTTCGTAGACTTCATCGGCGAGCAGCCACAGTTCGTGCTTGCGCGCGAACTCCAGCAGCCGCGTCTGTTCTTCGTCGGTGGCGGTCCAGCCCAGGGGGTTCGAAGGCGAGGTGTAGATCAGCAGGCGCGTGCGCGGCGTCACCGCTGCTTCCAGAGCATCGAAGTCGATGGTGTAACGCTTGCCGCACAGCGGCTGCGCCACCTCCTTCGAGATCCCGTGGAACATGCGCACGATGGCGGAGCCGTTGGGCCAGGCCGGCGTCAGCACCAGCGCCTCGTCACCTGGGTCAATAACGCAGCGGATAGCGAGATTCAGCGCCTGGACGCCGGAGGCCGTTACGATCAGTTCCCGCGACGGATCCAGCGTCACTCCGTGCTTTTCGTGATAGAAACGCGCCAGCGCCTGCCGCAGCGAAGGCATGCCGGCGTTCTCCGTATAGAACGTGTAGCCGTCGGCCATGGCCTTTTGCGCCGCGCGCTTGATGTAGTCCGGCGTGGGGAGGCTCGATTCCCCGAAGTACAGCTTCAGGACCCCGGGCATCCCCATCGCGATTTCCGCGAGCTCGCGAATGCGGGAGTGCGGGATCTGGAGCGCCGTAGGCGCAAGTGTTGCAGGCATGGCAGTTATCTTTCAGTCTACCGGAGTGCCTGTGCGGATTGCTCTAGCATGGAGTTTGACGGTGCCCAACCAATACCTGGACCGGCTGAACCGGGCCGTCGACTACATCGCCGAACGGCTGGACGGCAACGTGTCGCTGGAGCAGGTGGCGCGCGCCGCGGGGTTCTCGGCGTTTCATTTCCACCGCGTCTTCCGCGCCCAGTTCGGCGAGACGCTGCAGGAGTTTGTCACGCGGCTGCGCGTCGAGAAGGCGATTTTCCTGATGCGCTACCGGCCGGAAAAAAAGCTAACGGATATCGCGCTCGACTGCGGCTTCGGGACGTCGGCTAACTTCACCCGGGTGTTCCGCAAGCGGCTCGGCGTGAACCCGCGCGCCTTCGACCTCGAGGAGTACTGGCGGAAAAGCAAGATCGGGAAAGAACGCCCCTTCCAATCACCATATTATCTGAAAGAGCTGACCGAGGACGAGGGCCGCGACTTCGAGGTGCGCGTCGTCCCGCGTCCCGCGCTACGGATCGCCTATGTCCGGATCTACGACTCGTTCCAGCCCGAGAAACTCCCGGCCGCGCTCGAAACGCTGGCCGGGTGGGCGCGCCAGCGCGGGCTGCTCGATCAGGGGCAATGGATCGGCATGTCTCAGGATGACCCCGAGATCACGCCGCTCGACAAGTACCGCTACGACCTGTGCCTCACGATCCCGGACGGCGTGCGCGGCGAGGGCGAAGTCGGCGTGCGGACGCTCGCCCCGTCGCTTGACGCCGTGCTCCCCGTGCGCGGCGACCTCTGGGAGGTCGACCGCGCCTGGAACTACCTGTTCAAGAACTGGCTGCCGCGCTCAGCCTACGAGCCTACCCAGGGTCCGGCGCTGGAAGTGTTCCTGCAATCCCCGCTCGAACTCGGGTGGGACAACTACGACCTCGAAGGCCGGGTGCCGGTGCGGCCGTTCCGGCCCGCGCGCGGAAAGAGATAAGGAGCTTCGCGGATGACGAACCGCCTTTGGCTGTGGATGGGACTATGCGCGCTCGCGGTGATCCCCGCCGCGTCTCAGAAAGGACACTCGAAGATGGAACTCGGCCGTTTTTCCGTGAGCCTCACGGTGAAGGACCTCGCGAAGTCGCGGGCTTTTTACGAGAAGCTCGGCTTCCAGCAGATTGACGGCAAACAGGAGCAGAACTGGCTGATCATGGGCCATGGCGAGGCCAAGATCGGTTTGTTTCAGGGGATGTTCGACCAGAACATCCTCACCTTCAACCCCACCGACGCCCGCGGCATCGAGAAGACCCTGAAGGCGCAGGGGCTGAAGCTGGAAAAAGAGACCACCGGGACCTCGGGTCCGGCGCACCTGGTGCTGAAGGATCCGGACGGCAACACGATCCTCATCGACCAGCATCAGTAGCGCGCGCGGCCTGCCACACCGCCCAGGCGACCTCGGGACGCGCGATGTCGCCGTGATCGAGGATGATGCCCTCGGCGCGCAGGTTGTGCGGCACGGCGGGCGCGAACGGATAGCGGGTGCCGCCCGGGCCGAGGGCGAGCGCCACGCGCTCCGGGGTCCGCTGCGCGCCGTTGGCGCCCAGCCCGCCGTAGCGGTCGGCTTCGCCGCCCAGGGACGCGCAGTCCTGCCCCGCCACGCGCGATGCCACCGGATAGGCGAGCGTCACCGCTTTGTCGGCGTGCGTGTGCGTGATCAGGATGGGCCCGTCCACCTTGCGCTCCGCCACCACCGCGCGGAACGCGCCGTCGCGCCGGCCGTCGAACTTCTCGGCGAAGGCGAAGTGCGAGAACGCCGCCTGCAACAGCGTGAGGCTGGCGGGCTTCACGTACGGCGGCAACGCCTGCACCGCCGCCGTTACCAGGCGCGCGCCAAAGCTATGGCCGATCAAGTGGACCCGCCGGTCCGTGAGCCGGGCCAGCGCGGGCGCCAGGCCCTGCGCGCCGACCACGCCGGCGCGGTGCTTCATGCGGAAGTACGAGAGCAGGTTCAGGGCCTGCGAGGGCCGCATCATCGCGGCTCCTTCGGGGATGCGGCGGATCAGGTCCTCGACGCCGTCCTCGGGGTCCGCGAGCGCGCGCAGTTCCGGACGCCAGGCCGCGCCGCCGCCGAATTCCAGCGATGGCCAGAAGATGCCCGCCACGGCGTAGTTCGCTTCCGGGAAATCGGCGAAGAAGCGCTCGTAGAGGCCGCGCGCAGCCTCGACGGACGTGTTCCAGCCGTGCGCGAAACAGAAGATTTCTTTCACCGCGGGCACGGTCACTTTGTTCTTGAGCTTGCCTTGCGCGTCGAAGTGGAGTTCGCAGTAAGGGACTTTCATAAAGATTCACACCGCCTGAAGGGCGCGCAGGAGATCGAGCAGCCCCGCGCCCTGGAAGTAACGCTCGCGCCCCAGGTCGGTGGCGCTGGCGAGAAACAGCCGTTTGATTTCGTCCGGGCGGCCGGCGTACTCGGGCCGCACCGACAGGAAGGCCGCGATCGCGCCCGAAACGTGCGGCGCGGCCATGCTGGTGCCGGAACGCTCGGCGTAGCCGCGCGTCCCGGCCTGGCAGGAGACGATGCGCTCGCCCGGCGCCACCAGGTCCGGCTTGCGCCGCCCGTCGCCGGTGGGTCCTTTGGACGAGAAGTACGAGACGCCGTAGACGTGCGGCATGTCGCGGTGCGTGGATCCCACGGTGATGGCGCGCTCCGCGTTGCCGGGATCGTTGATGCTCAGGGCCGCGCCATTACCCGTGTTGCCCGCCGCCACCACCACCACCACGCCGCTCGCCGCCAGCCGGTCTACCTCGATGCACAGAGGGCTTTGGCCGCAGGCGAACCACTCCGCGTCGAACTCGTATCCGACGCTCAGGTTCACGCCGTGGATCACCAGGCGCCGGCCGTGGGCATTGCGCTGGTGGATGTGCTCCAGCGCCTGGATCAGCCGGCTCATCGGACCCCGGCCGCTTTCGTCCAGCACCCGGTAGCTCACCAGGCGGCACTGGGGCGCGACGCCGCGCGGGTGCTGGATCGGCGTTTCCGCGTGGCGCACCTCGCCGTGCTCGTCCCGTTCCTCGACGGTGGCCGCCGCCGCGCCGGGCAGTTCGCCCGCCAGGATGCCCGCCACATGCGTCCCGTGTCCGGCGGGGTCCTCCGGTTGCGTCACCGCGCGCAGCTCGCCGCCGGTCAGGTCGTAATGCTCGCCCGCGAGGTTGCCGTGCCGGGCGAAGTGCGGGTGCCGGCCGTCGATACCGCTGTCGACTACCGCCCAGGTGATCCCCGCGCCGGTGGCGGCGAACGCGCGCTGCGCGGCGTCCGCCTTCACCGCCGTCAGCGAGTCCCAGCCGGTGGCCTGGACCTCGAAATCGGGCCACACACGGTGAATGGCGCGCGCCGTGTCGCGCTGCAGGATCCCCCGGATCTCGGCGGCGGTCAGCGCCGCAAAGGCGTAGTGGCCGCCCGCGGAGAAGCGCGCGCGGCCGCCGGTGAGTTTAGCGATCAAACGCGCGGCTTCCGGATGCGCGACGTTGCGCTCGAATACCACCGCGTGGCGGGTGTCCGGGGATTTGCGCAGCAGGTCCTCCAGGGGACCGGCGATGCGGGTGCGCGCGAGCTGTCCGGGATCGAAGAGCGGCATGGCTAAGAGCGATTCGAAGTTAGCCCTGCGTCAACCCGTATCCGCCGCGGACAACTCGCCGCTAAGATGAAGGAAGTGCCCGGAACTGTCTTGCAAATCAACGTTTCCCGCGGGGGAATCCCCAAAAAAGAAATTTCCGCGGCGCTTGTGACCGGCCGCGGAATCACCGGCGACGACTGGCGCAACAAGCGATACCACGGCGGCCCGCGGCAGGCGCTGCTGCTGCTTGCCACCGAAGTGCTGGAGCAGCTCCAGGCCGCGGGATTCCCGGTGTTCCCGGGCGCGCTGGGCGAGAACCTCACGACGCGCGGGCTCGATTGCCGCGCCTTCCGCGCCGGGCAGCGCTACCGCGCGGGGGAGGTGCTGCTGGAGCTCACCAAGCCGCGGGTGCCGTGCCGGACGCTGGATCCTTATGGACCCGGCATCCAGCAGGCGCTGTACGACGCGCGGGTAAAGGCCGGCGACCCCGAGTCTCCCGTGTGGGGCTTCGGCGGGTTCTATGCCGCAGTGCTCGAACCGGGCCGCATCGTTGCGGGTGACCGGATCGACTTGGATGGAGCGGCAGCTTGAGCGCGCTGGCGAAACTCGTCTTCCGGGATCCCGCGCGCGCGCGGCGCGAACTGGCGGAACTGGGGCAGGGCATTCCGCCGCAGTTCCTGGCGATCCTGGAGGCGCGGCTAGGCGCGAGCCCGGATCCTTCCGCGGCACTCGCCGGACTGGCCGCGCTGCATGCCGCGCACCCGCGCGCGTTCGAATCCCTCCTGGTTTCGCCGCTGGCGCTGTCGGGCCTCTTCGCGGTGGTGTCCTACAGCCGGTTTCTGACCGAAGAGATCGTGCAGCATCCGGCTTGGCTGACGGAACTGGTGACCGCGGAATATCTGCACCGCGCTCTGTCTCCCGAAGCCATGACCGAAGAACTGGCGAAGGCGGCCGGCTCCGGCCTGCCCAGCCCCCTGGTGCTGGCGCAGTTCCGGCGGCGGCAGTTGCTGCGGGTGCTGATTCGCGACGTCCTCGGCTACGCGACGCTGTCGGAGGTGACCGCGGAGCTGTCGCAGATTGCCGACGTCATCGTGGACTTCGCCTTCCGGCGCATCCGGGAGGCGCTGGTGGCGCAGTTCGGGGTCCCCCGGACCGAGGATGCGGAGTGCGGTTTCGCCGTGATCGCCCTCGGCAAGCACGGCGCCGCGGAGCTGAACTACAGCTCCGACATTGATCTGATGTTCCTCTACGGCGCCAACGGCGATACCTCCGGCGCGGCGCCCATCACGAACAAGGAGTTCTACAAGCGCGTTGCGAACCAGCTGACGGCGCTGCTCTCCACCTACACCGCTGAAGGGCTGTGTTATCGCGTGGATCTCCGGCTGCGTCCGGAAGGACGCCTCGGCGAGGTGTGCCTCTCGCTCGAGGGCATGAAGAAGTACTACGAATCGCGCGCCCGGGACTGGGAACTGCAGATGATGATCAAGGCTCGCGTGGCGGCGGGCGACGCGCAACTGGGCCGCGAACTGCTCGACTTCGTGGAGCCGCTCACCTACTCGACTTCGCTCGACTTCAGCGCCATCGAGACGATGAGCGCGACACGCGAGCGCCTGAACGAGAAGCTGGCCGGCCGCAAGCTGAAGGGAAAAGCCTCGGCGATCGACGTGAAGCTGCACCGCGGCGGCATCCGCGACATCGAGTTTCTGGTCCAGTGCCTGCAGCGGCTGTACGGCGGCCGCGAAGCCTGGGTGCGGCACGGCGGCACCTTGCTCGCGCTGTCCCGCCTGCACGACAAGCAACTGCTCTCGGACGCCGAGTACGGACGCCTGGCGTCCGCGTACCAGTTTCTGCGTCATTTGGAGCACCGGCTGCAGTTCGACGAGGACCGGCAGACCCACACGCTGCCGGAGACCGCCGCGGATCTCGACCGGCTGGCGCGCCTGATGCCCGAGGATCGTTCGACACCGCAGCGCGATGGCGGCTGGCTGCTGGGCACGCTGACGCGGCATTTCCTGGAAGTGACGGAAGTGTACGACCGCGTGGTGCACGCCCAGCAGGGCGGGGAGAACGCTGCTCCGGCCGCGCCGGCGGACCCCGGCGCCGCCGCCGGCAACCTGCTCCGGAGCCTGGATCAGCGCTCCCCGCGCCTGGCCGCGGCCATCGCCGCCGCGAACCTGCGGCTGGGCCAGCGGCCCTTCGAGCATTTCCTCGACCGGATCGCCACGGCGTCCGAGTGGCTGGAGACGCTGGATCAGGACGAGGCGCTGGCCGCGGACGTCCTCAACATCTTCGACCACAGCGTTTATCTCGGCGAACAACTGATCCGCTTTCCGGACCTGCTTGCGGAGCTGCAGTCCTCCCGGACGGCAGAGCCGGCCGCCGATCCCACCGCGCTGCGCGTCGCGTTCCGGCGCCGGGTGTTCCGCATCCTCGCGGACAGCATCTGCCGGTCCCGCCCCGTTTTCGAAACGCTCGAGGAGACCTCGCAACTGGCCGACAGCGTCATCCAGGCCGCCTACCACGCGGCGCTCGAGCACACGCTGGCCGCGAAGTCGCCAAAGACGCCCGGATACGCGCCGGCGAACCAGCTGCTGGTGATCGCGCTAGGCCGGCTCGGCATGCGCGAGTTCGACCTCGGCTCCGACGCGGACCTGGTGTTCGTGCTGCCGGACGAAGACTCGGCCGAGCACCTGTTCTGGACGCGCGTCGCGGGCCGGCTGATCGACATCCTCACGGCCTACACCGGGGAGGGAACGCTGTTCGCCGTCGATACGCGGCTGCGTCCGGCCGGGCGCGAAGGCGAACTGGTACAGACCGCGAGCGCGTACCTGGAGTACTTCGAGCGTTCGGCGGAGGCGTGGGAGGGCATCGCGTACATGAAGTCCCGCGCCGTGGCCGGCGACCTCGCCGCCGGCACCCGGTTCCTGCATCGCCTGCAGGAGGTCGACTGGCGGCGCTACGGGCAGGGCGGGCGCTCGCGGACGGACCTGCGGCAGATGCGGCTGCGGCTGGAAAAGGAACAGGGCGCGTCGCATCCGCTGAAGGCCGGCCCCGGGGGCTTCTACGACATCGACTTCCTGCTGATGTACCTGCGCCTGAAGTCCGCGGGGGTGTTCTACAAGGTGCTGAACACGCCGGACCGCATCGACGTGCTGGAGCAGGACGGAAGTCTCGACCGCGTGTCGGCGAACTTCCTGCGCGACGCCGCCACTTTCTACCGTGCGCTCGACCACGGGTTGCGGGTCTTGTCGGGCCAGGCCGAGGACGCACTGCCCGCTTCGGAAGTCCGGCTGGAGGCGCTGACGGAGCTGGTCACCCGGTGGACGCCGGCCCATTTGCACGGCCTGCCGGTGGCGGACCGGCTGGCGGAGATCCGCGCGCAAACCCGGGTCCTGTTCGACCGCTTTTTCGTGCGGTAGCGCTTAGCGGAAGTCCCAGACGAACAGCCGCGAGGGGCCGTCCTCCGGCAGCAGGTACAGCTTGCCGCTGCGAATCGTCATGCCTTCGTTCGTGAAGCGGACGCCGCGATCGGTCTTGCCGGCGGTGATGCGCCGCTCCAGGGCGAGGGTCACGGGGTCCAGCCAGTCGATGGCGCCGGACTCGCGGTCGCGGTTGCCGGAAGCGACGAGCTTGCCGCGCAGGAACTTCAGGTCCTGGTAGGCGGTGCCGGTGGGACTGTCCTTCCGGGCCAGCTCCCGCCCCGACCGATCCCAGGTATAGATCCGGAGGCTGTCCCAGTTGCCGCCATAGAGCGCATCCCGCGAAGCAGCCACACACCCGATGTGGTCCGCTACCTCGAACCGCGACAGCAGCGCCAGCGTACGGCGGTCCCGCTGCTGCACCGTGGTCTTGCCGGCGCGGTGGTACTCCGCCACCGGGATCCACACCGAATCGGTATCCACGGAGATGCCGCCCGGATGGAACCGCTCGCCCTCCTGGATTTCCGCTTCGCGCACCAGGTCGCCCGTGCGCAGGTCCACCAGATGGATCCAGCCCTTGCGCGCCGCGCGATCCACGCTGGTGATCCACAGCGACGTGCCGTCCACATCGATGCCTTGCACGTGATGCAGCGTCGCGGCGACGGGCAGAATCCGTGGCGTTCCCCAGGAGGCAAGGTCCTCGGCGGACGCCGCCAGGGTGACGGGCAAAAGCCACAGAGCGCGGAGCATCGCCGCTATTGTCGCGAAAAACCGGGGGTCAGAGGCGCACCGCGCGGACCACCAGGTCCGGGTCGAGGACGGAAAGCGCCTTCGCCTTGCCGTTGTCGACCTCGAAGCGGATCCGCACGCTTGCGGCGCCGGCGGGCGAGAAAGCCAGTTCCCCGCGGTGACTCAGCCCCCGGCCGACGCCCCCGGCGCGCTTGATCATGAGTCCGTTCCGGGTGATCTCCACCTCGAAGCGATCCGCGGGCGCGTCTCCGAATGAATAGGTGCCGAGAATCGACTGGCGTTCGGCATCGCTCAGCGGCGCGGTGGGCACCGGCTGGTCGGCGTCGCCGAGGGTTTGAAGGTACTCGACGACCGGCTTCGCAGCCGCGCCTCCCGCCCGGGCGTGCGCGAGGAGGGTGATCCCGTGCGGCCCGTGCTGCCGCTGAATGCCCGGCGACGCCGCGACCAGCGCCTTGACGGTGTCGAGCTGGCCGAGCATCGTTGCCGAGAAAAGTGTCGGCGGCGCGCCGGCGGCGATCAGCAGTTCGGCGATCTGCCGGTTGCCCACGTGGGAAGCCGCGCCGAGAGCGGTTTCCCAATCCCCGAACCCCCAATCGTAGGACGCCTTGGCGAGCGCCGGGCGCTTCTCCACCAGCTCCTTCACCTTGGGAAAGTTGGTGTGCGAAAGGCCGACAATCTCCCGGGCGTGCTCAGTATCCTGGGAAGGGAACGCGGCGCTCACGGGCTTGCGGTTTTCATCTGCGGCGAAGGCCAGCGGCGTGGCGCAGAGAAGCGGTGCTGAGAAGAGGGTTCGGCGGGTCATGGTTGCTCCTGTAGGGGGTAGACGGCGCACGGGACCGGTCTGTCACCCCTGCAGGTCGCGAAATGTGACCAGCCGCACCCCGTTGGGGAGCAGCGACTCCCGGACCAAGGGGTCCGTCAGGGCGCGCAGCTCCTGCTCGCGGGACTCCTTGAGGCGCGTGCGGGCGGCTCGCAACTCCTCGCCCAGCCGGCCCGGATGGCACATGAACTCGGTGGTCCCGGCGGGAAGCGCGCCGATCAACGCAATCAGGTCCCCGGCCGTAAACGCGCCGGTGATCGCGAAGCCCGCGAAGTGGTCGGTGAACCGGCAGCCCCTGGCGGTGAGCACGCGGTAGAAACGGCTCCGCAGCGCGCCCAGTGAGAAAGTCACGGCGCGGCGGACCAACGGCACGCCGCCGGCGGCCAGCGGAAAGTCGAACGGACGCCGCACCCACGGGATCCCGAACTCGTTCGCCAACCGCGCCACGGCGTCCAGCACCGGCGGAAACAGGTGCGTGTGCTTGTGTGTGTCGAGGTGGGTCGCCCGGACGCCGGCGGCGGCGATCTTTTCGATCTGGGCTTTGAACTCGCGGTAGGGGTCCAGGCGCTTGCGCAGCACCGCGGGGATCATCTTTGCCGCGGTGGCCGGCAGCGCTTCTCCGGTCACCAGCGAGTCGCCGCCCACCAGCACGAGATGACAGCCGATGTCCAGCCCCGGATGCGCGCGCGACAGTTCCACGGCGTGCGCGAACGCCTGGCCGTTGGCCATCAGCGTGGTGGCCGTGAGGATGCCGCGGGTATGCGCCTCGACGATGCCTTCGTTCACGTCGCGGGTGAATCCGAAGTCGTCGGCGTTGACGATCAGGGACTTCATCGAGGGCCTAGGCCGGCCGGACCTTCCACTTGAGAAACGTGCCGCCTAAGCCGGGCGGCACTTCCAATAGTAATGGTGCTGGCGGGCGCTGGAGCGCATGCGGCGCAACACGATCTCAAGCGGCATGCCGATTTCCACCTTGCCGTCGTAGTCGGTCATCTGGCAGAGCACGCGCCCGCCGCCGTCGAGATCCACGACGCACAGCACGTTCGGGTGCACCGGCGAGTCGTACAGGTGGTCCTGGTTGAAGGTGAAGAGCCGCCCCGTGTGGGCCAGCGGCCGCTCCTCCAACCCCTCTGCGTTGCGGCACCGCTCGCACACGGGCGCCATCGGGAACTGCAGCAGGCCGCAGGCGGGACAGAAAGTCCCGTGGAAACGGACGTTCATGCCGGCTTCGCGCTTGGAGAAGACGTTCGAAACCTCGGGTCCGGCGGCGTTGGTACGCAGGTACTCGCGCAGTTTGCGCCAGGCGGGGTAGCTGCGGTACGGGATGGTGCGCGGATCGGGCCGGAGGTGCGTGTGGGCGGCGATCGCGTCCGTGACGCGGAACAGGAAAGCATCGGCGCCGTCGCCGGTGCCGGCAAGCAGAATCAGGTCGCCGGGCGCGGACCGGTCCAGCGCGTGGGCGAGCAGCAGCAGCGGCTGGGCCGCGCCGGTGATCCCGATGTCCGCGAGCCGGGGATCCTCGAGCTGCTCCGGTTTCAGGCCGAGCGCTTTGGCGGCGCCGAGGTGCGCCTTGCCGTCGGGCGAGGCGAGCACGGCGCGCGTGACGGTATGCGATCCGAGGGCGGCGCGGGCGGCCGCGATCAGAACGTCCTCGTAGCCGTGCTTGGTGGAGAAGCGGGATGGGAAACTGCTGACGGTGGTGTCGGCGTCGCGGCGCCATTCGTCGAGGAAATCGGAAGTGCGGGAGGCGCGGGCGATCAGTTCGGCGAGGACGTTCTCGCTGCCCGCGGTGACGCCCGCGGCCGCGTCGCCGAAAAGGACCTCTTCCGGCGACTCGGGATCCGCGTCGCGCTGCTCGGCGGCTACCACGGCGACCCGCCGGGCCGAACCGGCCGCGACGGCGTCGAGCGCTGCGTGGAGCGCGGAGGTCCCGGCGCGCAGGGATCCCCCGAAATCGGCGGCGCCGACGGCGGCGTCACAATCGCATGCGGCGGCAATCTGGGCGGCGCTGGAGCGTTGCCAGAACGGCGCGCTGGTGGACGCGAACAGCAAACGATCGAACGAGCCCAGTTGGCGGGCGGCGAGGTAGCCCATGGTGACGGGGTCCTCGTCGTAGCCGGTGACGGCTTTGACGCCGGCGGCAGGGCGTCCGCCCCAGGCCTGGGCGAGGAGTTCGCGCGGGAGGCGGTGGCGTGGAATGTAGGTGGAGTAAGCGGTGAGTCCCGTCACGGCGAGGCCATTCTAACAGGTTGCGGAAGGTCCGCCGCGGGATTGCCGATCGCCGTCCGCCCGGTTCCCGGGCGTGACAGCTAAGTTCCGTAAGAACAGTTTCTTAGGAGCGTCTGCGCGCGCCGGACGGGGGCGGCGGGGTTGACGGAGCGGCAATAGTTAGCTATAGTTAACTGTCGCCGTCAAAGCATGCTGAAGTTCGCCTCACTAATCCTGGTCAACCTGCTCGCGACCGCTGCGCTGCTGGCCCAGGGGACCGCCTCGGTCCACGGCCGGGTCACCGACCCGCAGGACCGGCCGGTTTCCGGCGCCGTGATCCGGATCGAGAACCCCGCCACCGGCTTGCGCCGCGAAGCGGCTACCGGCGACGATGGCCGCTACGTCTTCTCGAACCTGCCGTTTCAGAACTACCGGCTCAGCGCCGAGGCTCCGGGGCTGGCCGCCGCAGGGCGCACGGTGGACCTGCATACGGCGGTCCCCTTCGAGGCCGACTTCGCGCTGCGCTTGGCGGGTGCCACGGAGTCGATCACCGTGGTCCCCGACAGCGCCGTGATTCTGGATCCCGCGATTACTGGGACACGCGCCGAACTGAACATCAAGGCTATCGAGCGGATGCCGGTCGCTCCGGGTGCGCGCGGGCTGGAAAGCGTACTGCTGACCATGCCCGGATTTGCGGCCAACGCCAACGGGGCGATTCATCCGCGCGGGGCGCATAACCAGATGACCTTCGTGGTGGACGGCATGCCCATCAGCGACCAGTTGACCGGCGCCTTCGCCAACGCCGTGGATCCGGGGGTGGTGGAGAGCCTCGACCTGTACACGGGCAACGTGCCGGCGGAGTTCGGCAACAAAGTCTCGGCGGTCGCCGTGGTGACGACGCGGACGGGCCTGGCGTCGGGACGCCGGTTTCAGGGGAGCACGCAACTGGGCGGGGATCAGTTCGACACGCTGGCGAGCCTTACGCAAGTGTCGGGGGGCAGTTCCCGGTTCGGCTACTTCGGGTCGTTCTCGGCGATGAAGAGCAACCGGTTCCTGGACGCGGTGTCGCTCGCCAACCTGCACAACGGAGGCAACGGCCAGCGTGCGTTTCTGCGCGGGGATTTTCACCCCGGCGGGCGCGACGTGTTCCGGGGCAGTCTCATGGCCGGGCGGAGTTCCTTCCAACTGGCGAATCTGCGCTCGCAGCACGCCAACCGGCAGGACCAGCGCCAGCGTTTGGAGGATCTGTCCGCCTCGCTGGGCTGGACGCGCACGCTCGACGCGCGCACCACCGTGGAGGCGCAGGGCAGCTTCCGCAATGCCTTCGCTGCGCTGCTTTCCAGCGCCGGGGATACGCCGGTGACGGCCTCCCAAGCGCGCCGGCTGACCACCTGGAACTTCGGCGGGCGGCTCAACCGCGTGTCCGGCGGGCACACGATCCGCGGGGGCGCCGACTTCCAGCGCTTTCCGGTGCGGGAGCATTTCACGTTCGCGATCAATAACCCGGCGTTCAACGATCCGGCGGGCGAGAACTACAATCCGTCGCTGGCAGCGTTCGACCTGACGCGCGGCGGCCGGCACTTCGAGTTCTCCCAGCGCGCCGCCGGGTCCCTGGCCTCCGGGTTCCTGCAGGATCAATGGCGGCTGGGGCGCTGGCAGCTCGCGCTGGGGCTGCGGTTCGACAGCTACCGCTTTCTGGTGCGGGGCACGCAATGGCAGCCGCGCGTGGGGATCAGCTACCACCTGCGCGAGACCGGCACGGTGCTGCGCGCCTCGTACAACCGCAATTACCAGACGCCGCCGAACGAGAACCTGCTGATGGCGAGCGCCCCGGAGTCCGCGGTGCTGGCGCCGCCCGAGGTGCGGGAAGCGCTGGGCGGCGCGGTCCGCTTCATCCGGCCGGAGCGGCAGGACGTTTACGAAACGGGAGTGCAGCAGTCGCTGGGACGCGCGGGCGTCGCGTCGGCCACGTACTACCACAAGAAGTCCACGGACCTCCAGGATAACGACAACTTCTTCAACACGGGCATTATTTTCCCGACTTCGCTGGCGCGATCGCGGGTGAACGGCGCGGAGGGCCGGGTGCAGTTGTTTCCCGGGCGGCGGTTCTCGGCCACCGTGGCCGCGACGCATTATCGCGTGGTGGTGACGCCGCCCTTCACGGGCGGCCTCTTCTTGGGGGCGGCGGCGATCGATGCGCTGACCGCCGGTCCGTTCGTCATCGACCATGACCAGACCCTCAGCCTCGCCTCGAACGCGGTGTACAACGTCACTCGCCGCTGGTGGACCTCGGCGACGGTCCGCTACGACAGCGGCTTGGTGAGCAATCCCTCGGATCCGGCGGCCGTGCGGCGGGATCCGGACTACGCGGACCTGCTGCCGCGCGTGAATCTGGGGTCCGACCCGGCGCGGGTACGTTCCCGGACGGTAGCGGATTGGGCCGTTGGCTACACGCGGACGCGCGGCGACGGGCAGCGTGCCTGGGAAGTGGTGGCGACGGTGAACAATCTGACCAACGCCACGGCGTTGTACAACTTCCAGTCGATCTTCGTGGGTACGCGGGTGGTGGCGCCACGGAGCGCCGGGGTCCGGCTGCGGGTGTTTTTCTGAAGGTCCGCCAGGACGATACTCAGCCCTTCACGGAAGGACACACCTGATGCTCGGGATCCCACCAAAGGAGGGTGCACACTCCCTCCGATAAAATCCCCCACACGCGCTCCTTGCCGGAAAGCCGCAGCGACAACAGTTCATCGATATCGTCCTGGCCGATCTCTTCGAGCCTCTGTCTCGCCGCCTTGCACAAGTCGCTCACCGAAACATTGTGGTTCTGTTTGCCGCCGAGAAGTTCGGCCCAAGTCATGGTTTCGAAGTCCGACAGCTTGGCATGAACGTCCAGGAGAGTCTCTCTCGAGACGGCGTGCCAGCCAAAGGGATCCGCCAGTTCCAGGCGACGAAGCCGCTATGCCGGATTTCTCTTGTGGAATCCCTCAGGGTCTGACTGAAGGCGGGGAAGCTTCTCGGTCTTCGGAGAGAACTCCGTCTTCGGCTTCTTGCCCATGTCGAGTTACAGCCCGCTGTAGTACTCGTGCATGGATGCTGGTGTGATCTCCCGCTCGCTCGGACCGTTCGGCGCGATACCTTCGCGAGCCTGTCGCCAGGGAGCCTCCTGGTGGGTGAGGTCACTCAGCCACTGAGCGGGCCGGTCTCCGTAGAATTCCAGGACGGCATCGATGGTCTCCTTGGCCTTGTCGTCCAACCGCTCAATATGCCCGTCCGGCCAATCTTTCAGCTCGAAGATGCCTTTGTGACCCGAGTACAGATCGCGAACGACGGGCCCGTTGGCCCACGCCTCGATACGGCTGTCGAAAAGCGGACGTTCGTCCCAAACGAGGGACCAAGCTTGCGCATAGTAGACCAATTTCTGCAGTTTCATCGCAGTCATTGGTCCCTTCTTGTTTAGGATGTAGCTTGCAACATCGTGAACGTTCGCCATACGACCTCTCTCCTATTATCGGACGAGCAGTGGTCCTGAAAAAGGCCTATGCTCTCACGAGCATCTTGCCCGTGTTTGCCCCTTGCAGCATCGAGATGAAAGCCTCCGGCATCTTGTCGAGCCCTTCGACCACCGTCTGCCGGACCTGCAGCTTTCCTTCCTTCATCCACCCGGCCAGGGCCTTAAGCCCTTCCGGGAACCGCGCTGCGTGGTCCGAAACCAGGACGCCCTGCACTTTCGCCCGGGACACGATCAACTGTCCGAGGTTGCGCGGGCCCATCTCGAGCTGCGTGTTGTTGTACTGCGAGATCTGCCCGCAGATGCATACGCGCGCATGTACATTCAATAGCGGCCAGACGGCGTCGGTGATCGGACCCCCGACATTGTCGAAGTAGCAATCCACGCCGTTCGGACAGAACTCCTTGAACTTAGCCCGGTAGTCCTTTTCGGTCTTGTAGTTGAAGACCGCGTCGAAGCCCAGTTCCTTGAGCCAGGCGAGCTTGTCGTCCTCGCCCGCGACGCCGACCACGCGGCAGCCGAGGGCTTTGGCAATCTGGCCGACCACCGAGCCGACCGCTCCCGCCGCGCCCGAAACCACCACGGTTTCGCCCGCCTTCGGAGCGCAGATGTCGATCAGGCCGAAGTACGCGGTGAGTCCGGGCATGCCGAGCGCACCGAGGGCGGTTTCGACGGGCGCGATCGAAGGGTCGAGCTTGCGCAGTCCCCTGGCGTCCATTACGGCGTGCGATACCCAGCCGGCGTAGGCGTCTACCATGTCACCCGGCTGGAGCAGGTCCGACTTAGAGGCGAGGACCTTGCCAACTGTGCCGCCCACCATGGTCCCGCCGATCTCCACCGGCGCGGCGTAGGACTTGATGCCGCTGATCCGCCCCCGCATGTAGGGGTCTACGGAGAGCCACAGGGTTTCGAGCAGCACCTGGCCGTCCTTTAGTTCCGGAAGCGGAGCCTCTTCGAGCCGGAAGTCGGCCGCCTTGGGCAGACCCACGGGACGGCTGGCCAGCACCCAGCGCCGGGCCGTGGAAGGTATTGCAAATGAAGCACTTGATGACATTTCTTTACGTTCGCCCCCTTGTCTCGCGTGACTGCAGGACCTATTATCCACTACAAGTCCGTCAGGAGGCTTACGGAATGCGCTCGATCTTTGTCTTCACGCTGGGCCTGGGCATTGCCGCGGCGGGGAACACCACGCCGCCGCAGAAAGTCACGTTCACCAAGCACGTCGCGCCGATCCTGTACAACCGCTGCGTGGAGTGCCACCGGCCCGGCGAAGCGGCGCCGATGTCGCTGATCACTTACAGGGAAGTCCGGCCGTGGGCTAAGGCGATCAAGGAGAAAGTGGTGGCCCGCACCATGCCTCCGTGGCTGGCGGATCCGGCGCATGGCGAGTTCAAGAACAGCCGGCGCATGACCGAGGACGAGATCAACACGGTGGTCGCTTGGGTGAACGCCGGTTCGCCGGAAGGCCGTCCCGGAGAGATGCCGGCGCCGCCGCAGTTTGAAACCGGCTGGACCATCGGCAAGCCGGACGCGGTGCTGACGATGCCCGAAAGCTACCCGGTGCCGGCGTCGGGCGAGGTGCCCTACCAGTACATGATCGTGCCGACGAACTTCACCGAAGACAAGTGGATTGAAGCCGCGGAGATCCGTCCGGGCAACCGCGGCGTGGTACACCACGTGATCGCGTTCGTGGCCAAGACCGAGAAGCGCGGTCTGGTGCAGCGCGGCGAGATCGGCGTGGGCGGCGGCTGGGACAAACTCTCCGGGTACGCGCCGGGCGAGCAGGCCAAGGAGTTCCCGGTGGGAACGGCGAAACGGATCCCGGCCGGGGCCGTGCTCGTGTTCCAGTTGCATTACACCACCAACGGAAAAGCGGCGACGGACCAGAGCCATATCGGCCTCCGCTTCGCCAAGGGTCCGG
Source organism: uncultured Solibacteraceae bacterium (assembly GCA_964471915.1). GTDB lineage: Bacteria > Acidobacteriota > Terriglobia > Bryobacterales > Bryobacteraceae > JAIEPW01. The sequence continues at coordinate 115,959 of CAYYID010000005.1, forward strand.
TTACGCGGACGGTGCAGACCGGGATGGCGATCAACGCCGGGTTCAAGATCCCGCCCCACGCGGATGCCCACGAAGTCCGTTCGTATTGGACGGCGAAGGAAGATGTCCGCATCGTGGACCTGATGCCGCACATGCACGTGCGCGGCAAGGACTTCAAGTACATCGCCCACTACCCGGACGGCCGCAGCGAAGTGCTGCTGTCGGTTCCAAAGTATGATTTCAACTGGCAGTTGCTGTACCAGCCGGCGCGGAATCTGGTGTTGCCGAAAGGGACGAAGCTGGAGTGCATTGCGCATTTCGACAATTCGGCCAACAATAAGTACAATCCGGATCCGGCCAAGGAAGTCCGCTGGGGCGACCAGACCTGGGAGGAAATGATGATCGGATGGTTCGACTACGTCACTGAGCGCGTGGACGGTCAGAAGTCCGCCACCGCGGTGGGTGGAGGCAATTGATCCTCAAGGGCGTAGCAGCGGGTAGCGACAGGCAGGCCAGGAAGCACGCTTCCTGGCCTTTCGTATTAGAAGATCACGACATGAAGGAGATTGCGCATGTGGATTCGTAAAGGCGACCGCGACCGGAAGAAGGGTGTCGATTCGCCGATGCCCACGCAGATGGTTTCGAACGAGGAGATCATTCCCCGGCGGCAGACCGGCGAACAGAAGAGCGTCGAGTACCTAATTGGCGAGATGGGCGCGGCGAACGCGAAGAAAGTCGGGCTGGACCGCCGCGACTACATGCGGACCTCGATGGGGCTGGCCACGGTGTGGCTGGCATCGAACCAGGTATTCGGACAGAACTTCGATGTCGATCCCGAAGAAGCCTTCGAGCCCGCGGCGAGCGAGGAGAAGTATCCGAAGGCCGAGTACTTCATCATCGACCTGCAGGCGCACTTCACGGCCGGCTTTGCCCTCAACTTCCGGAACAACGAGTTCATGAAGAACATGGGCTTCAACCTGAAGGACGACGCCGAGTCCTACTCGTTCAAGAACTTCGTGAAGGAGATGTACTTCGACTCCGACACCGCGATCTGCGTGATTTCGGGCGTGCCGGGCCGGGAGCGCAACAAGGACGACGCGGGCAATGTTCTGGAAGGCCGGGCGCGCGGCGGCGGCATTCTGCCGAGCTGGCTGATGTCGAAGGCCGCGAGCGAGATCAACGGTCTGGCGGGCGGCAGCGTGCGCGCCGTGCCGCAGGGCAACCTGGCCCCGAACCATTACTGGGACAAGGCCACCAATTCGATGGACAAAGCCGCGACTCTCGAGCAGATGGAGCGCGAAATCAAGAAGTACGGCATCAAGAGCTGGAAGTGGTACTGCCACACGGATCCGGGCCGCTCCGGCGGTGGATTCCAGCTCGACGACGACAACGCGCAGTGGTTCATCGAGGAATCGAAGAAGCGCGGCATCAAGCTGATCTCCACGCACAAGGGCTACAGCTATCAGTCGCGCACGCTCGGCCACCTCGCCAATCCGAAAGATGTCGAGAAAGCCGCCCTCCGCAATCCGGACTGCAACTTCGTGGTGTACCACTCGGCGCTGAAGCACGGCGTGAACGAGCCGGAGTTCAAGGATCCGAAGTACTACGACGCCACCACCGGGGATTTCGAGTGGCACAAGACGCTGATGGATATCAAGATCCGGAATCCGAAGATGAACAACGTCTACTGCGAGATCGGCAGCTTCTTCGGGCCGCTGGTGATCGCCAACCCGGTGATGGCGATGCACGGGATGGGGAAGAACATCAAGGTGTACGGCGCGGACCACGTGGTGTGGGGCACGGACTGCCTGTGGTGGGGCTCGCCGCAGTGGGTGATCGACGCGTTCAAGCGGTTCCAGATCTCCGACGAGATGTGCGAGAAGTTCGGCTACAAGAAGATCACGAAGGAAGACAAGGCGAAGATCTTCGGGCTGACCGCGGCGAAACTGTACGGGCTGAACCCGAAGGACAAGCGGAACCCGCTCGCCGCGGACTCGCTCGACAAGATCAAGACGGCATACCACAACTTCGGCGGACAGCCGGAGAATTACGCCTCGGGCTGGGTGCGCGCCGACGACTGAGGGTCTGTTTGCGCCGGGGGGCGGCGGCCGGTCCGCCCGCCCGGTGCTTTTGATTCCTGCGGGCGAGGGCTGTAACCGCGACGCGATTTTCGCGGTCAGTTCCTTCATCGATCTGTTATGATTCCGCTGTCATGAAAACCGGCCTCCTTTTCCCCGCTCTGGTGGCTGTCGCTTGCGCGCAAGTCCAGCCCGTCGCCATCAACGAAGGATCTTCGGCCGCGTGGCGCTCCCTGCTCCGGCTTCGCACCACCGCTACGGTGTTGCACACCACCGCCCACCCCGATGACGAGGACGGCGCAATGCTCGTGTGGCTGACCCGCAACCAGGGGACGCGCACCGGTCTGCTGACACTGAACCGGGGCGAAGGCGGTGCGAATCTCATCGGCTCCGAGTTGTTCGACGCGCTGGGCGTGGTGCGCACCGAGGAACTGCTCGCCGCCGGGCGCTACTACGGCGTGGACCAGTTCTTCACCCGCGTGGCGGACTTCGGGTTCTCCAAGCGGCTGGATGAAACGCTGGAACATTGGGGCAAAGAGAACGTGTTGCGCGACGTGGTGCGCGTGGTGCGCCTGTATAAGCCCGACATTCTGATCTCGCGCTTCCACGGCAAGCAGCGGGACGGCCACGGCAACCACCAGACCGCGGGTCTCATGAGCCACGAAGTGTTCGAGGCCGCCGCGGATCCGAAGCAATTTCCCGAGCTGAAGCTGGCGCCGTGGCAGATCAAGAAACTGTACTTGAGCGTCCGGGAAAACGAGCCGCACACCGTGACGGCGGACGTGGGGGCTTACGATCCGCTGCTGGGGATGTCGTACCGGCAGGCCGCGAGCACCGGGCTGAGTTTTCAGCGCTCGCAGGGCGCGGGCGGACGCCGGACGGATCCCGGTCCCGCGCTGTCGGCGTGGCAAATTGTGAAAACGACGCTGCCGAAGGCGGAGCGCGAACAGAGCGTTTTCGACGGCATCGACACTTCGTTGCGCGGGCTTGCCCGGCTGGCTCCGGCGCTAAACCTGGACGGCGACCTCGGCCGCGCGCAGGACGCCGTGGAGCGCGCGCTGCGGTACTTCGATGCGCGCGCGCCGTGGCGCGTGGTGGAAGGCGACGTGATTCCGGGCCTGCGGGCGATCCGGGCGGCGCTGGCCAAGGCGCGCCAGGGCACCGCTCCCGAGGAACTGGTCTTCCGGCTCACCAACAAGGAGCGCGAGTTCGAGGCGGCGGTGAACGCGCTGCTCGGCATGTCGTTCGACGCGCTGGTGGACCCGCCGCGCGGTCCCGAGGGCGCGCCGGAGTTCTTCCGGTCGCGCGAGACCTTCGCGGTGGCGATCCCGGGCCAGAAGTTCTCCGTTACGGTAACCGCCGTCAACCGGGGGGACGTGCGTGCGGAGCCGGCTGAGTTCGCGCTGCGCGCGCCGCAGGGATGGCAAGTTGCCCGGATGGGCGCAGCCCCCGCGAAGCCGCTGGGCTTCAATGAAGCCGCCAAGGCGCAGTTCGAAGTGCAGGTGCCCGACAACGCCGAGTTCAGCCGACCCTACTGGTCGCGCAGGAGCCAGTATCGCGACCATCTGTATCAGCTCGACAAGCCGGAGTTCCTCAACCGGCCGCACGCGCCGCCGGATGTGGTGGCGGAGATGGCGTATCGCGTGGGCGGCGAAACGGTTACGGTCCGGCGCTCCGCGCAGACGGTGTACCGGACGGGCGCCTACGGCGAGCAGCGGCGCAACCTGACGGTGGCGCCCGCGATGAGCGTCGCCGTCACCCCGGAGATCGGGGTGATCCCGGCCGGACGCCGCGCGGAGCCGATCACGGTGCGGGTCCGCGCCATGAGCAACGTCAAGGGCGCGGCCACGGCGAAGCTGAAACTCGACCTGCCGCAGGGCTGGACGTCCGCGCCGGCGCAGGCCGACGCCGCTTTCACGCACGAGGGCGAGGTGCAGAACGTCGAGTTCCGCGTCATGGCGCCACCCGCCGAAGCCGGCAAGAACTACCCGCTCGCGGCGGTGGCCGAGTACGGCGGCAAGCAGTACCGCGAGGGCTATGAGATCATCGCGCACCGCGACCTCGAGACTCGCCACCTGTACCGGCCCGCCACGGCGAACTGGAGCGGCATCGACGTGAAGGTCGCGCCTGGCCTGCGCGTCGGCTACATCATGGGTGTCGGCGACGAGATCCCCGAGGCGCTCGAGCAGATCGGCGTGAAGGTCCAGATGCTGACGGCGCAGGACCTGGCGACGGGCAACCTGGGCCAGTTCGACACGATCCTGGTGGGCATCCGCGCCTCCGCGGTCCGCGAGGACTACAAGACGTACAATCGCCGGCTGCTCGATTACGTGCAGGCCGGCGGGAATCTGATCGTCCAGTACCAGACCCAGGAGTTCGACGCGGTGCCCTACGGGCCTTATCCGTTCAAGCTCGGACGCCGCGCCGAGGAGGTCTCGGAGGAGGATGCGAAGGTCGCGATGCTTGACGCCGCGAACCCGGTGTTCCAGGGTCCGAACAAGATCACGGCGGCGGATTTCGACGGCTGGGTGGAGGAACGCGGGTCCAAGTTCATGGGCGAATGGGATCCCCAGTACAAGGCGCTGCTCGAATGTCACGATCGCGGGCAGGCGGAACAAAAGGGCGGGCTGCTCCAGGCAAGCTACGGCAAGGGCACGTTCACGTACGCGGCGTACGCGTTCTACCGGCAGTTGCCGGCCGGCGTGCCGGGCGCCTACCGGCTGTTCGCCAACCTGATCAGTTTGAGCAAGACGCAGGGGAAAGCCAAGAAGTAAAGGTGGGAGTGGAAAAATGACACGAGCACTTTGGGTGGGGCTGCTGGCCGCCTCGATGGCCTTCGGCCAGGCGACTTCGGCGACGCTGGTGGGCACGGTGAAGGACGCGACCGGCGCGGTGATTCCCGGGGCCAACATCACGATCACAAACGTCCAGACGCAGGTGAAGTCGGTGTGGACGACGAACAGCACCGGCGACTACAACGCACCGTTCCTGCTGCCGGGCGAGTATGAAGTGGCGGCGGAGAAGGAAGGCTTCAAGCGCGCCGTGCGCAAGGGCGTGACGCTGCAGGTCGGCGACCGTTCGCGCCTCGACTTCGACCTCGCGGTGGGCGCGGTGAGCGACACCGTGACGGCGGTGGGCGAAGCCCCGCTGGTGAAGAGCGACTCCTCCGAGGTCGGCCAGGTGATCCAGGACCGGCCGATCGTGGAACTGCCGCTCACCACCGGCACCGGACGCAACTTCACGTCGCTGATGACGCTGGTGCCCGGCACCATCCGCACCAGCCCGGTGGGTGTCTTCGACGCGCCGCAAGGTAACTCGAGTTTCGCCGTGAACGGGCAGCGCGACGGCGCCAACAACTACATGATCGATGGCGCGGACAACAACGAGGTGCTGCTGGGGATCGTGACCATTCTGCCCCCGCCCGAGGCGATCGGCGAGTTCAAGCTGCAGACCAACGCCTTTGCTGCGGAGTTCGGACGCGCCGGCGGTGCCGTGATCAACGTCCAGACGAGGTCCGGCACGAACCGCTTCCGCGGTAGCCTGTACGAGTTCTTCCGCCATAACCTGCTGGACGCCCGGGGCCCGTTCGACCAGGCGAAGCTGCCGAAGCTGCGCCAGAACGAGTTCGGCGGCACGCTGGGCGGTCCGGTGATCCGCAACAGGACTTTCTTCTTCGCGAACTTGGTGGGATTCCGGCAACGCGCCGGACAGAGCATCCTGGCGACGGTGCCGACGGCGGCGCAGCGCGAGGGACGGTTCCTCACCAGCGAGGGCGCGGGCCTGATCTACGATCCGCGCACGCGCCAGCCGTTCCAGAACAACACGATCGACACGGCCTCGCAAAACGCGATCGGCCGCCGTCTGCTGGCGCTGTATCCGCTGCCGAATCTCCCCGGCAACGTCGCCGCCGGACGCGGTGTGGCGAACAACTACGTCGGCGTGATCGTGCAGCAGCAGGACGCCACGCGGCTCGACACCCGCATCGACCACACCTTCAACGCCAAGAACACCTTGTTCGGCCGCTACAGTCTGTTCGATTCCTTCACTGCCCTGCCGCCGCTGTTCGGCGAGACCGCAACCGGGTCGCTCCCCTCGCGCGCCGGCAAAGGCGATGCGCGCAACCAGAGCGTGGTGCTCGGCGACGTGCATGTCTTCTCCGGAACGAAGATCAACGAGTTCCGCATCGCCTTCAACCGCATCACGAACTCGTTCGTCGGCTACGACTACGGCAAGAACCTGGCGCAGGAGCTCGGGATCCCGAACCTCAATATCTACGGGCCGGTGTCGAGCGGACTGCCGCGCATCAACATCGAGAACGTCTCCTCGCTCGGCGTCGACGGACCGATTCCGGCGCTGCGCTATGAGCAGACCTGGCAACTGGTCGACAACTTCACGTGGATCAAGGGCAAGCACAGCGTGAAGTTCGGCATCGACTTCCGCGATCTTCGCGGCGACTTTTTCCAGATCTCGCTCGAAAGCCCGCGCGGCCGCTTCGACTTCGATCGCAGCTACACTTCGAATGCCGGCGCGGCCAACACCGGCCTGGGGGTGGCCAGCGCGCTGCTCGGCTTCCCGTCCCTGCAGCGCCGCGGCGTGATCTACCACTTCCCGGCGAACCGCATGAAGCACTACTTCTTCTTCGCCCAGGACGATTTCAAGGTCACCTCGAAGCTGACTATCAACCTCGGCCTGCGCTACGAGCTGTACATGCCGGTAGTGGACAACTTCGACAACCAGGCGAACTTCGACATGCAGACAGGCCGCGTGCTGCTGGCCGGGCGCGGCAACAACTCGCGATCCCTGGTGAACAAGGACCTGAACAACTGGGCGCCGCGCTTTGGCTTCGCGTACTCGCTCAAGCCGAAGACGGTCATCCGCGGCGGCTACGGCTTGTCGTACTATCCGGACAAGTTCGGGGCGACGGGCGGCACGCTGAACACGAACTACCCGTTCATCACGCTGCAGGAGATCATTCCGGATCGGTTCACCATCAATCCGGCGCTCTCCATCACGAACGGCATCGTGGTACCCACGCGGCCGGACCTGACCGCCGAATCCGTGCCGCTGGTGGGCAACATCACGGCGTTCGATCCGAACTACCGGATCGGCTACATCCAGTTCTGGAACTTCTCCGTGCAGCAGCAGTTCGGCAAGAGTATGGTGCTCGACACGGCCTACGTCGGCACGAAGGGCACGCACCTGTTCGGCAATAACCACGTGAACCTGAACCAGCCGGATCCCGGGCCTGGGGCGATCGATCCCCGCCGTCCGTATTTCCGGCTGGCGCCGCAGGCCGGTTCCATCCCGTTGCGGGACTCGAGCCAGTCTTCGATTTACCATTCGCTCCAGGTGAAGTTCGAGAAGCGCCTGAGCGGAGGAGTCTGGTTCCTGAATTCGTACACGTGGTCGAAGTCGATTGACGACGCGGTGGCGAAGTTCAATCCCAGGGACTGGCGCGGCACGGCCCGCGGGCCCGCCGGCTTTGACTTCCGCCATTCCTGGACCAGCAGCGCCCTCTATGAGCTGCCGGTGGGCAAGGGGCGGAAGTTCGGGTCGAACATGAACGCCGTCGCGGATGCCATCATCGGCGGCTGGCAGTTGAACGGCATCTACACGTTCCGCACCGGACTGCCCGTGACGGCGAGTCTGGCCGCGGGCCTGGTCAGTTCCACGGTGAATACCGGCGGCGCCAGCCGCCCGGATCAGATCGGCAATCCGGAGCTGGACAAGGACGCGCGCACCCTGGACCGCTACTTCGACACCTCCGTGTTCGTTTCGCCGGCGGTAAACTCCTTCCGGTTCGGCAACGCAGGCCGCAACACCATCCGCGGGCCGAGCCTCTCGGGCCTGGACTTCAGCGTCTTTAAGGTGTTCAAGTTCGGCGAGCGCTTCCAGTTGCAGACGCGCGGCGAGTTCTTCAACCTGCCGAACCATCCGAACTGGGGCCAGCCAAACGCGCAGGTGGGCAGCCCGGCGATCGGCACCATCCGCTCGCTCGCCACCAACATGCGCCAGACGCAGTTGGGACTGAAGCTGCTGTTCTAGATCTTGCCGGAAGCTCTCAAGCGCCGCCTCGGATTGGTGGAAGCCACCGCGGCGAACATGCTGGAGATGATCGGCGTCGGGCCGTTCCTGACGATTCCGCTCATGATCGCCAGCATGAACGGACCCCAGGCCATGCTCGGCTGGCTGCTGGGCGCGGCGGTGGCGGTCTGCGACGGCTTGGTGTGGGCGGAACTCGGCGCGGCGATGCCGGAGGCCGGCGGGCCGTATCGCTACCTTCGCGAGGCTTATCAGCCGCTCGGACTGGGCCGGCTGATGGCCTTCCTGTTCTTGTGGCAGTGCGTAGCCACCGCGCCGCTCTCGGTCGCTTCCGGCGCCGTGGGCTTCGCGCAGTACGCCCGGTTCCTGTGGCCCTCCCTGACGAACGCGCAGGGCAAGCTGCTGGCCGTCGGCGTCTGCGCCGCCGCCACGGTGCTGCTCTACCGGGACATCCACAAAGTGGGGCGGCTCTCCGTCGCGATGTGGGCCGTGGTGCTCGCCACGGCCGGCTGGGTGACGGTCTCAGGCCTGCTCCACTTCGATGCCCGGCAGGCCTTCCGCTTTCCGCCGCATGCCTTCGACTTCACGCAGAACTTCTTCTTCGGGCTCGGCGGCGCAACGCTGATCGCCATGTACGACTACGGCGGCTATAACAACGTCTGCTTCTTCGCCGGCGAAGTGAAGGACCCCGGCCGCGTGGTGCCGCGCGCCGTCCTGCTCTCAATCCTCGGCGTTTCCGCCCTGTACCTGGTGATGAACGTCACCATCCTCGGCGTGATCCCGTGGGAGCAGGGGATCCACGAGAAAGCGATCGTTTCCACGTTCATCGGCAAGCTGCACGGCGAGGGCGCGGCGCAGGCCATGACCGTGCTGATCCTGTTCACGGCGTTCGCGTCGATTTTCGCGCTGATGCTCGGCTACTCGCGGCTCCCCTACGCCGCCGCCGTCCACGGGGACTTCTTCCGGCCCTTCGCCCGCCTGCACGCCACGAAGAACTTCCCGAACTTCGCGGTACTGTTCGTGGGCGGCACCTCCGCGCTAGCCTGCCTGCTGGACCTGGAGGCGCTGGTAAAGGCGCTGATCGTCATCCAGTTGCTGATCCAGTCCCTCGCGCTGGTGCCGGCCGTGACCTTGATCCGGCGCAAGCGCCCCGATATCGCGCGGCCTTTCCGCATGTGGCTCTATCCCATCCCCAGCGCCGTCGCCTTCGCCGGTTGGCTCTACATCTTCTTGACTAGCGGCCTTGCTTACATCGCCGCGGCGGGCGTCTTGCTGCTGGCCGGCGTCGCCGCGTATCGTTGGAAGGTGCATGTCCGCGGCTGACGCGATCACGGTGGCCGGCGAGATCTACCTGGACCAGATCTTCACCGGGTTCGACTCCTGGCCGCAGCCGGGCGAAGAAGCCTTCGCGCGTGCGTACTTTCGCGAAACCGGCGGAGGCGCGCCGCATACCGCCGCCGGGCTTGCCCGTTTGGGACGCGCCGTCCGGCTGGCGGGCGCCACCGGCCCCGATCCCTGGGTGGCGGACCGGCTCGCCGCGCTCGGCGTGGATCTCGCGGCTCTGCGGCGCATCGCCAGCGAGCCTACAGGCACAACGGTGGCCGTCAGCACCGGCGCCGAGCGGACGTTCTTCACCTACCGCGGCGCGAATGCGGCGTTGGACGGCATCCTGCGGGAGCTTCCCGGCGGCGGTCATCTGCACCTCGCCTGCACGCCCGCGCCGGCACGGCTCGCCGAACTCCGCGCGCGCTACGCCAGCATCTCGTTGGATGCCGGTCACGTACGCGAGTGGCTCAGCGACCCGGCCACGCCCGCGGCGCTCCGCCTCGTAAACTGGTTCTTGCCCAACGAACTCGAGGCCGCCTTGATCACCGGAGAATCGGATCCCGAAGGGATGCTCCAATGGTTTTCGAGACACGAGATCGCCGCGGCGATCAAGCTCGGCACGCGCGGATCGGCGCTGCTCGACGAAGGACGAATGATCCTCGTGCCGTCCATCGCGGTGGATCCCGTGGACACCACAGGCGCGGGAGACTGCTTCGACGCCGGGTTCCTCGACGCCTGGCTGGCCGGCGAACCGCCCACGCGCTGCCTGCGCGCCGGCAACGTCTGCGGAGCACTGTCGACGCGCGCGGCGGGCGGCATCGCCGCGTTTCCAACCCGGGAGGAACTGCTCGCGTGGCTGTAAAGATTGCCGTCATCGGGGGCGGCGGCGTGCGGACGCCCCTGCTCACCTACGGTCTTGCCGATACCGGACTCCCCATTGCCGAACTGGCTCTCTACGATGTCGACGTGCCCCGCGCCCGCGTGATGGCGATGCTGGGCCAGCAACTGGCGCCGTTTCCCGTCCGTGCAGTGGAGCGCCTGGAGGACGCGGTGGAAGGCGCGGCGTACGTGCTGTCGAGCATCCGCGTGGGAGGCATCGCCACGCGCGCCCGTGACGAGAGGATCGCCATCGAGCACGGCTACCCGGGGCAGGAGACCACGGGTCCCGCCGGGGTCGCCATGGCGCTCCGCACCGTTCCGGTGGTCCTGGCGCAGGCGCGGGTGATCGAACGCCTCGCCCCGCAGGCCTGGTACATCAGCTTCACGAACCCCGCCGGCCTGATCTCCCAGGCCGTGGCGGCGCACACGAAACTTCGCGCCATCGGGATTTGCGACACGCCGTCCGAGATGTTCCACCGGCTGGCGGAAGTCGCCGGGGGACCCGTTGCGTGCGGCTACGCCGGGCTGAACCACCTGGGCTGGATCTCAAGCGTCCGCCGCGAGGGGCGGGAGATCCTGCCCGAGTTGCTCGGCGACGATACGCGCCTGCGCCGCCTCTACTCGGCGGACCTCTTCGACCCCGCGCTGATCCGCGCGCTCGGGCTGATCCCGACCGAGTATTTGTTCTTCTACTACGGGCAGCGCATCGCGCTGCGGAATCAGCAGCGCGCCGGCGCGACGCGGGGCGCCGAAGTGGAGCGCCTCACGGGGCGGCTGTTCGCGGCGCTGGAGCGGCAGTCGCCGAGCGAGGCGCTCGAAACCTACCGGCAGTACCTGATGCAGCGCAGCGCCTCGTACATGAAGCTCGAGGCGGAGTCCGGCTCGGCGTTCGCGGATTACGGAGAACAGCCGGATCCGTTCGCCGCCGCCACTGGCTACCACCGCATCGCCGTCGAAACTCTACGCGGCCTGAACTCCGCGACGCCGCGCGAAGTGGTGCTGAACGTTCCGAATCGCGGCGCCATCGAGGACCTCGCCGCCGAGGACGTCGTCGAAGTGCCGTGCGCGATTACGCGCGACGGTCCGGCGCCGCGCCGCACGGGCCGGCTGCCCGAGTCCGTGCGCGGCCTGGTGCTGGCGGCGAAGGCGTACGAGCGCACGCTGATCCGCGCGGCGACGGAGCGGTCGCGCGCGCTCGCGCAACTCGCGATGCTCGAATATCCTGCGATCGCGCAATGGGATCCCGCGGGCGAGGTGCTGGACGCGCTGATCGCCGGCGATCCGGACTTAGCGTACCTCGTGTCCTGAGCTACTCCGCCAGGCGTACCGTCACCATGTTCGCGGTCTTGCCGGATACGGTGAACTCGATGTTGAGCACGCCGCGCAGACTCGCCGGCAGGGGTCCCAACGCCGCCTGATCGAGACCGGCGAATTCCGGTTGCGCCGCGATGCCGAGCACCGGTACCGGCACGCCGCCCAGCCTTGCCGAGGCGCCGGCGCCGCCGCGGAATCCCGTTCCGTAGAGGATCAGATACACTTCGCCGCCGGATAGCGAGATGGGGATGGCTTGCAGCGTCACCGGATCGAAGATCAGGCCCAGCTCCCGTGCTCCGCCCGGGCGCACCCGCAAGAACTGTGCGGCGGCCACCCCGGAGCCGCTGCCGTTCGCCGCGAAAAGCCCCGGCGCCACCGCGCTCACCGCAGCCTCGCCCGTCGCGACGTTGTCGCCGTTCTGTTGCACGGCGAATCGAGTACGTCCGGCCGGCAATCCGGCCGGCAGCACCAGGTTGATCTGTTGATCCGCCGCGAAGAACACCTGCGCGTTGCGTGTCCGGCCTTCCGCGTCGGTCACCATCAGGCTTCGTGTCCCGGTCAGCCCCAGGGCGAACCCGGACACCAGACCGTCCGCAGCGAGTTCCGGACCTAGGCTGGCCGCCGACACCATGGTCAACGGCACCTCCCGCCGGTACGTCGCCAGTTGAGTGTTTCCCTGGAACAGCAGCGGCTGATTCACGGAGCGCAGGTGCTGGTCCAGAAACGCCCGTCCGTAGTCGACGATCATCCGCGCGTTGCGTGACGCCGCCAGGCACTGGCTCACCGTCGCTGCCGAAGCGCACACCGCGTTGGTCCACTCGAAGTGTCCCGCGGCCATCAGCTCGGGGAAGTACTTCGGGCGGCCCGTCGCGTCATAGGCGCCCCCCGGGCGCTTCAGTACCGGCGTGATGCCCACATCCAAAGTGCCGCCCTGGTACATCACCGGAACGCCGATGCCGGCCAGCAGGTTCCGCTCGTTCACCAGGTACGGCTCAACATACGGCGATAGCAGCAGCGCCGCTTTCAGCCGCATGTCTTTCCACGACGCCCAGCCGCCCGCCAGCGCCGCCGCCGTGTAGCCGCCAAGCGAGTGTCCCACCGCTCCTATGCGCTCGGGGTCCGCCGCCGCGCGCAGCGCGGGGTCGGCGAGCGCCCAGTCGAGCGCCCGCCGCGAATCGTCCCGGCGGTCGAGGTACGTCTGGTCGGTCCAGCGCGCCGGATCCTGGAACGGCGCGGGGTTCACCGACGGCGGTCCGGAGCCGCCCGCGCCGGCGCACTGCGCGTCCCGGTAATCCGGCGCCACCACGATGTAGCCCCGCCGCGCCAGCTCCTCCGTCAGAAATATGCTCTGCGTGGAGCAGCCATTGAAGCCATGCACGAACAGCAGCAGCGGGAAACGGTCGCAGCCGGCCGGCGCGGCGTCCCGGGCGACTTGGCCCGTCAGGTTCGCCGAGTATGCGTACGAGGAGGTGGCGGCGGACGCCGGATACCAGACCGCCAGCCGCAGCCCGCCCGCGCTCTCAATGCGCAAGCCCGCGTTGAGCGGTGCGTCGCACGCACCGAACAACGGGAGCGCGGCCAGCAGCAACAGTGCCCTCATGCCTTAGAATTACCCGGCTCGCGGAGAAAAGTCGCTCAGGGATAACACCTACGTCTGCGGACGGCTAATCGATCAGGCCGTTGCGCACTGCGAAGCGCCTAGCCGATCTTCCAGTTCCGCTCCTGGCCCTGGTCCCCTACGCTGGAACCATGCAGGACCTCTTAGTCAGCCTCTCGAACTCCCTCGCCGCCGCCGTCGAAAGTTCCGCCCGCGCCGTCGCCGCCGTCACCGCTCGCTCGCGCTTCCCTTCCAGCGGTATCCATCTCCAGCCCGGAATCGTCGTCACTGCTGACCACACGGTCCGCCGCGACGAGGACCTGCGGGTAACGCTCGCCAGCGGCCAGACCGTCGACGCCACGCTCGCCGGCCGGGACCCTTCCACCGACCTCGCCGTGCTGCGCGTCCCCGGACTCGACGCGCCGCCGCCGGCGTTCCGCGAGGAAGCGACCCTCCGTGCCGGCGATCTCGTGCTCGCCGTCGGCCGCTCTCCCGAGCACGGACCCACCGCCGCGCTCGGCCTTGTCAGCGTCGCCTCCGGTCCCTGGCGCACATGGCGCGGCGGCAGCATCGAACAACTGCTGCGCATTGACGGCGCGCTCCACCCCGGAACCTCGGGCGGCGCCATCGTCGATGCCGAGGGCCGCATCGCCGGCCTAGCCACCGCCGGGCTTTCCCGCACTTCGCCCATCGCCCTCCCGCTCGTCACCCTGCGCCGCGTGGTCCGGCAGATCCTCGCCCACGGCCGCGTCGCTCGCGGTTTCCTCGGCGTCGGCCTGCAGGCCGTCGCGCTGCCGCCGGCGCTGTGCGCGCGCTTCGGGCGCTCCGCGGCCCGCGCCCTCATTGTTCTGAACGTCGAGCCCGATTCGCCGGCCTCGCGCTCCGGGATCCTCATCGGCGATATCTTCCTCGCCCTGGCCGGCACGCCCGTTTCCGACCCTGCCGACGTCCAGGCCGTGCTTGGTCCGGACTTCATCGGCCGGCCCCTGGCCGCCGACATCCTCCGCGGCGGCGAGCTGGTCCAGCTCACCATCACCGTCGGAGAGAGGAGCGCGGCATGAACCTCGGGGAACTCGGCGAACGCGTCCGCCGGGCCACCGTTGCCGTCCACGCGGGCGGCCACGGCTCCGGCCTCATCTGGGATCCCGCGGGCGTCATCGTCACCAACGCGCACGTCGCCCAATCCGCCGCCGCCGAGGTCGAGCTTTGGGACGGCCGCCGCCTGCCCGCGCGCGTCACGGCACGCAACCCGCGCCGCGACCTCGCGGCCCTATCTATCGAGGCGCACGGCCTCGCGCACCTGCCCGCTGGCGATTCCGCGCAGCTCCGCGCGGGCGAGTTGGTCGTCGCCGTCGGCAATCCCCTCGGCTTCACCGGCGCGCTCACCAGCGGCGTGATCCACGGCGTCGGGCCCGTCCGCGGCCTCGGCCGGCGCGATTGGGTTCAGGCCGGCGTCCGCCTGGCGCCGGGCAACTCCGGCGGGCCGCTCGCCAACGCCCGCGGCGAAGCCGTCGGACTCAACACGATGATCCTGGGCCTGCCCCGCCGCGCCCTGGCGCTCGCCGTCCCCGCCCGCGACATCGCCCGCTTCCTGGCCGGCGAGCGCGGAGCGTCGCTGGGCGTTACACTCCGCCCGGTGGCCGGAGGGCTGTTGGTGCTCGAAATCCTCCCGGGCAGTACGGCCGAACGGGCCTCGTTGCTGCCCGGGGACCTGCTGCTCTGCACGCTGCGCGGCCTAGGCGAACTGCTCGACGCCCGGCCAGCTTCGCTCGCGCTCCCGTTCCGGCGCGCCGGACGCGACCGCCGCGTTACCGTGGTGTTCGAGCCCCGCTCCGCCGCCGCCTGATGATTCGCGTCCGCATTCTCGGCGCCGCTCCGCCCCCGCTCGACGAGCGGTTCCTGCTCGTCGACGCGGAGGCGGACGTGTTGCTGGCCGAGGGCGACGTCCCGGACGGCGGCGGCGCGCCCGTCGTCCTGCTCAGTGACGCGCCCTGGTCCGCCGGCCTCTACCACGATGGCGTCCGCGCCATCCTGCGCCGGACGCTTCGCCCGAAGAGATCGCCGCGGCCCTCGAAGCCGCCGCCCGCGGCTTCGCCCTGGTCGCGCCCGCCGAACTGGCGGCCTGGCTCCCCGAGCCTGCCGCGTTTGACGAGGAGCCGCTCACCCCCCGCGAACTCGAAGTGCTCCACCTGCTCGCCGAGGGCGTCGCCAATAAGGAGATCGCCTGGCGCCTCGCCATCTCGGAGCACACCGTGAAGTTCCACGTCGCGTCCATCCTCACGAAGCTCCACGCGCAGACCCGCACCGAAGCCGTTACCCGCGGGATCCGCCGCGGCTGGATCGCGCTCTGACGCCGGTACGTGTACTCTAGGAAAACCAAAGGAAGGTAAGGAGCATGATCGAAAGCAAGGTCACGTCCAAGGGGCAAAACTCTCCCGAAGCCAATCCGTGACCACCTGTACCTCAAAGCCGGACAACGAGTCGGGTTCGAGATCGATGACCGTGGTTTCGTTCGCCTCCACGCCAAGAACGTGGACCTTCGCTCGCTGCGCGGGATCCTGAAGGCTCGGGGCTGGCAGCCGCGGCTTACGGTTGCCGCAATGAACGAAGTAATCGCGGAGAGCTACGCCGGAAAGCAACGGGACTCGAAACCAGTTCAGACCGGCGGGTGCTGGCTGGCCTTCGCCCGGTACCGCACCGCTCCCGGCGACCTGGCGGACTATCTCATCGGCCTGATCGCGCAGGATGCCGGTTGCCGGGCTACGGTGACCTTCGATCGAAAGTTACGCGAGGCCCCGGAGTTCCGGATGCTCTCTTGAAGGCGAGCCTCTAAGAGCCGACCTCGACCTCCGCCCCTTCCGCCGCCGTGAAGTACGCACAGTCCGGATGATGGAACACCAGCGCGCTTACGCTCGCCTCCGGCTCCATCATCATTCCCTCCGTCAACTGGACCCCGATCTCCTCCGGCCGCAGCAACTGCCACAGCCCCGCCTGATCGTCCAGATTGGGACATGCCGGATATCCGAAGCTATAGCGCTTGCCCCGGTACCGCGAAGTGAACCGCTCCTGCATCGTGAGCGTCGGCGAGTCCGGGAAGCCCCAGTCCTCGCGGATGCGCCGGTGCAGCCACTCCGCCGCGCCCTCCGCGGACTCGATCGCCAGCGCCTGGATCGCGTGCGCCAGCAGGAACTCGCCCTTGGCCTTCGCCTCCTCCGCCCGCGCGCGCACCCCCTCGCCCGCCGTCGTTACGAACAGCGCGAGGTGGTCCCGCCGTCCTTCTTCGGCGTCCAGCACGTAGTCGCTGAGGCACAGCCCGTCGGACTTCGCCTGGCGCCCGAACTGGAACGTATGCCGCGGCGAAGCCGCGCCCGGATCGAACAGGTGGATCGCGTTGCCGTCCCGCTCCGCTTCGAAGAACTGCCACACGGCGCGCACCTTCATGAACTGCTGCGCCTGGTGCTTCACCACTTCCATCTGGTGGAACAATTCCAGCGCCTTGGCGTCGCGCTCCGCCAGCAGCTTCTCGAAATTGCCCTTGAATCCCAGGTGCCGCCCGTACAGCATGAACGGGTTGATGTAGCTCCACACCTCGCCGAGGTGCGGAACGTCGCGCACGCGCCGCTCCAGGTATGGCGCCGGCGGAATCGGGATCCCTGCCCGCACCTTCGGGCTCCGGGCCTCGCCACTGGGAACCGCCTCCGCCACGCGCGTTACCGGAGCGGCCGCCTCCGTAAAGATGTGCTCCGCCAGCACGCGCTCCCGCAGTTCCGGATCCATGATCTCGTTCAGCAGCCGCAGCCCCGTCATCGCGTCCTTGGCGTAGAACGTCGGCGCGCCGTACGCCGGCCCGATCCGCGTCTCGGTGTATTTCTGCGACAGCGCCGCGCCGCCCACCAGTAGCGGCACCTGCACGCCCGCGTCCTTGAAGTCCGAGCCGGTGATCACCATCTGCTGCGCGCTCTTCACCAGCAGCCCGGAGAGGCCGATCGCGTCCGGCCGGTGCTCGCGGAACGCCTGGATCAGGTCCTCCGGCGGCACCTTGATCCCGAGGTTGACCACTGTATACCCGTTGTTGGCGAGGATGATCTCCTCCAGGTTCTTGCCGATGTCGTGGACGTCGCCCTTCACGGTG
>CAYYID010000006.1:0-127311 GCA_964471915.1 uncultured Solibacteraceae bacterium
AGAACGGTTTGGAGACCGGGGTCCCGGAGTTCGGGGGATGGTGGGGGATGCCCCCATTCTAAACCTGCGCCGCCCGCCACTCCCGGACCACCCGCTCCGCCGCCCCCGGATCCACCGGCACCCGCTCCGCTTCATCCTCGCGCAGCCAGTACAGATACGCCCCGTCCACCGCACGCCCGGTGTACCGCGCCAGCGCCGCCGCGTAGATCTGCAACTGCACCCGGTACCGCTCCGCGTCCGCGCGATCCCGGTCCGTCTTGTAGTCCACCACCAGCAACTCGCCGTCGTCGAACCACAAGTCGATCTGCCCGCGCACCACCACATCTTCCACGGCGAACTGGAAATCGAACTCGCGCTCGGACACCCGCGCCGCGCGCGCCCGCTGCCCCAGGGGACTCCGGAAGAAACGCTCCGCAAGCCCCACCGCTTCCTCAGAAACCGCCGGCGCCCTTACACCCGCCAGCACCGCGTGGACCTCCCGCCCGAACTCCGACCCGTCCGGACCGTCCGGTGCGCCCTCGACATCTTCGTCGCCTTGGAACACCGGCTCCGGATCCAAGCCGCGGTGCCGCGTCGCGAAGTAACGCTGCGGGTCTGCCGCGAACAGCGCCAACGACGTCGCGGCCACGGCCGCGTCGTATTGCCCCGTCACCGTGGGGCGCGGCAGAAACACCGCCGGCGCGGCGGCGGCCGGGACCTGCGCGCGCGCCGCCCCGGGACCTCCTGCCGCCGCCACGCGCGGCACCCCGCCCAGCGCCGCCTCCGCGCGCTTCACCCACTCGCCCTTCTGCTGCTTCGCGGTCCACGACAGCACCAGGTGTTCCCGCGCGCGTGTCATGGCGACATACAGCAGCCGGTTCTCTTCCCGCGCCTCCCGCTCCTTCACCTCTTCCTGCACCGCCCGCCGCACCGGATCGCTGAACGACCGGCCGGACTCCGGATGGTGCCACTTCACGCCGATCCGGTCCCCCGCCAGCACCAGCGACGAGCGCCCGCCCCGATCCGGACGCCGGTGCATCGCGGCCAGGAACACGCACGGGAACTCGAGTCCCTTCGCGGCGTGCACCGTCATCAGGCGCACCGCGTCGGCGGCCAGCGGCGGCGGCGCCGGAGCCTCGGACTGTGCGGCGCGCAGCGCCTCCAGGCTTTCCGCCAGCTCCACCAGCGGCTCGGGTTCGGTGGCGTGGCGGCGCCGCAGCAGTCCGAAGAACTTCTCGACATTGGCGCGCGCGCGCTCGCCCAGCGACGCCTCGTAGCCGCACGTGTCCAGAAACGGCTGCAGCATGCGGTCCGGCGAAACGGGACGCCGCCGCTCGGCGGCCACCATTGCGAAGAACTCGTCCGCACAGGCTGCCCCCTGCTTCCACGCGAATACCTCGGCGTCGCTGAGGCCCACCAGCGGCGAGCGCAGCACGCCCGCCACCGCCACTTCGTCCCGCGGGTTCGCGAGCACGCGCAGCAGCAGCACCAAGTCCCGCACTTCGCGCGCTTCCAGAAACAACCGCCCGCCCGCCAGCAGCGCCGGGATCCCGTGGCGCTCCAGCGCCTCGGCCACCGGCTCCAGCGCGCCCAGCGTGCGCGCCAGCACCGCGAAATCGCGGTATTCCGCCGCGCGCGTCACGCCCTGCTCGTCCACGCGGAGCGAGGCATGCAATTCCGCCAGGCGCGCGGCCTGCAACTCCGGCTCCGCGCCGTCTTCTTCGCCGGTCAGGATCTCGACGCTCGCGTCCCGCCGTTCGGCGTACGGATAACAGGCCTGCAGCGGACGCGCCACCAGCCCGGGCAGGCCGTCGGCGATCCGCGCCACGGCGTCCAGCACGCCCGCGCGGCTGCGATGGTTGTCGCGCAGGTCGTCCACCACGCCCGCCGCCGCCACTTCCGCGCGGAACTCCTCGAAGCTCTCGGGCGCGGCGTGGCGGAAGCCGTAAATCGACTGATTGATGTCGCCCACCGCGAAGAAGCTCCGCTCGCGGCGCAGCAGCGACACCAGCCGCCACTGCAGAGGGTTCGTGTCCTGCAGTTCGTCCATCAGGATCTGGTCGAAGCGCGCGCGCGTCGCCTCGCGGATCTCCGGCCGCTCCCCCAGCAGGCGGATGGCGCACTCTTCGAGGTCGGCGAAATCGAGCCCCGCCGCGGCGCGCTTGCGCTCCGCGTAGCCCGCCGCCAGGCGATCCAGCGCGCCGTGCAGCAACCCGAGCAGCGGCGCGTAGCGCGCGGCCAGCAGCTCGCCGGCCGCGGCCTCCACCAGTTCCTTGGCCTCTCTGTGCGCCTGCGCGAAGGCCGGCGCGCTGCGCAGCTTGTTGCCGTTGTGCTGGTAGGACGCGCACAGCGCCAGACGCTGTTCGGGCTCGGCGAGAAATTGCCGCGCCCACTGCTGCAGGTTCTCCGCGTCCGCGTTGGGCGGACGCACAGGCGCCAGGCGCGCGGCGATCTCCGCGAGCCGGGCCGTCGCGGACTCAGGCAACGCCACCGCGCGCGGCGCGGCCAGCCGCCGCTCGATCAGCAATTCGATGAGGCTCCGCGCCAGGTCCGGCTGGGAGCCGGTATCGCTGGTCGCCAGATCGATCGCCTCCAGCAGCTCCCGCAGCGTCCGCGGCTGCTCGAGGAACAGCGACTCCAGCGCGGCTTCCGCGGCCTCCCGCGCCAGCCGGTCCGCGCGCGGCTGCTCCAGCACCACGAACCGCGGATCCACGCCCGCCGCCACCGCGTGCTCTCGCAGCAGGCGCGCGCAGAAGCCGTCGATCGTCGCCACCCAGGCACGCTCCAGCGCCTGCCGCCGCTCCGCCTGCGCGGCGAAGCGCCGCGCCAGCCGGGCCTTGATCTCCGTCGCCGCCTTCTCCGTGAAGGTGATGGCGAGGATGCGCGTCGGGTCGCAGCCGCGCTCCTCCACCAGCCACGCGAACCGCTCGATCAGCACGCGCGTCTTGCCGGACCCGGGGCCCGCCACCACGCACACGTCCTGCCCCCAGCGCTCCACCGCCGCGCGCTGTTCCGCCGACAGGCTCATTCGGCGGCCTCCCGCACGCGCGGCTCCGCGGTCTCGATCCGGCAGATATCGCGGTAGTCGCACCAGCGGCACTTGTCCGCGACCGCCGGCCGTGGCGCGCACACGCCCGCCCGGATACCGTCGCGCGCCGCCAGCGTGCGCTCCACCGCGGTGTGGATGCGCTCCCGCAGGTCCGCGGCCCGGCACGCCTCGCCGAACCCCGCCAGCCCGGGGATCCCCACATGCCAGCCGCTCCACGCCGCGCCCTTCTTGAACGCGCAGTAGAGCATGCCCGCGGGCTCCAGGCCGAACTGCCGCTCGGCGGCCAGCAGATACAGCCCGCCCTGCACCCGTGTCTCGTCGTCGTCGTCCGTGTACTTCTCGGCCGCGCGCGAGTACTTGTAGTCGATCACCAGCGCGCGGCCCTCGGGCGAGCGATCCAGGCGGTCGATGCGCCCCTGCACCGCGATCCCGTCCAGCGTGATCTCGAACTCCTGCTCCGCCAGTTGCGCCCAGCCCAGCGGAAACTGCCTGGCCGTTTCGGCAAAGCCCAGAATCGCGCGCCGCATCTCGAGCCGGATCGCCTCCGTGCGGTATCCGGCGGGGACCCGCGCCCGCCGCGTTTCTTCCTCGAAGATGCGGTCGAACTTCGCTTCAATGAACAGCCCCGGATCCGACGTCCATTCGTGCAGCACGCGGTGGACGAGCTGGCCTTGCAACAGGAAGTCTAGCCGCTCGCGCGGCGCGGGCGGCGCCGCGGCGAACTTCGCCGTGTAGCGCCCGAAGTACAGGAACGGACACTGCAGATAGGCCTCGACGCGCGACGGCGACAGCCGGACCAGCGGCACGTTCTCGAGCAGCACCGGCTCCGCCGCGCGCGCGGCATGCCGCGGCGTTGGACGCACCAGCGCGGGCGGGTCCTCGGAGCCTGCCGCTCCCTCACCGTCGCGGCCCGATTGCGCGCCTTCGCCCTCGGCGGCCGCCAGGAAAAAGCTCGGCAACTGCTCCTCGCCCTGGTCGTCGAACCGCGGGTAGCTCAGCGTGGTCTCCACCGTAGCGCGCGAGCACGCGAGTTCGAACAGGAACCGTTCCTCCTCCTCCCGCTCGGCCGCTCCCGGCAGCCCCAGTGCCGCGCGCTCCCGTTCCGCGAGCAGCGGATCCGGAGCCGCGTAGCGCGGGAACCGGCCTTCGATCATCCCGCACACGAAAACCACCGGCAGCTCCCACTGCCGGGCCTCGTACACATCGAGGATGTGGACCACGTTGCGGCGCAGGTCCGGAGCGCGCAACGGCGTCAGTTCGAGCGTCTGCTCGAACTCGGCCCAGAAAGCCGCGAAGGTCTGCCGCTCCGGATGCAGCCGCGCGGTCTCGTCCGCCGCCTTGGCGAATTCCTCGAAGGCCCGCGCGTGCAGGCGCGCCGCGGCGGCGTCCTCCGGCTCCGGGACCGTCTGCCGCAGCAGCGCCAAGTCCGCCGCCCAGGCCCGTCCTTCGCGGGCGCCGCCGCGCCAGGTCTCCCAGCGCTCCAGTTGCTCGCGCAGGGACTTCGGTGCTTTGGCCCTCCCCAGGACTTCGAGTCCGCGGGACGGCAGCGCCTCGCGCAGCGCGAAGTCCAGGCGGTCGCCGGCCGGCGTGCCCCCGAGCCCCGCGGCCGGAAGCCGGATCGCCGCCAGCGTCCGCTCCAGATCCCAGCCCGAGAGCAGCGCGGCGGCCAGACCGCGCAGGTACGCGATCGCCGGGTGCCCGGCCAGTGGATCCGCGAAGTAGTGCCGGTACGGGATCCCGAAGCGCTCGAAGGCCGCCTCCAGCGCCGCCAGATACGGCTCGCGGGAGCGCAGGATCACGCCGTGCTCGCGGAACGGCCGTCCGCTGGCCAGCACCCGCTGCGCGATCGCCGTGGCCTCGCGCGCCAGCGACGGCGCGGTGAAGAGCGTGCGCGGCGCCTGACGGAACCGCTGCGTGAATTGTGTCTCCGCGAAGTCGAGGCCGCGCAGCGCCCGCGCCGCGGCTCCCTCGGGCAGCGCCACGGTGACGTCCGCGTGCCGCGCCAGCGCGCGGATCACTTCGAGCTCCGGCCCGGTGAAGGTGAAGAAGCCGTCCAACAGCACCTGCCCGCTCGCGGTCAGCCGCTCCGCCGCCTGCCCCAGGCGGCGCCGGCGCAGCGGCAGTTCGCGATCCACCTGTGCGTACACGCGGCCGAGGTCGCCCGCGACGCGCGCCGGCGGCACGCCCGCCGCGGAAAGCTCGTTCACCGTCGCGGCCAGCGCGTGCACGAAGCCGGCAAGGTCTCGGACGCGCGCGAACGAAGGCGGCGCCAGTTTCTCCAAAGCGCGGCGGAGCGCGCTCTCCAGCGCCGCCGCCGTCGGCTCCGGCGCGTCGCAGAACCCGGCGAGAAACTGCGCCAGCGTGCGGATCCGTGACGGCCGCACCACGTGGCCTGCCCGGGCGAGCTGATGGCGGAGGTGCACCGCCATGGTGGCCGTCGGGGTGAGCAGCAGCGAACCCCCGGGGTCCGCACGCCACGCCTCGAGGATCGCGGTGGACTTGCCCGAGCCTGGCGGCCCGATGAAAAGCCGGCGCTGCAAGCACCCAGTATAGGAGGTCGGCCGTCAGGTCAGGAACTGAGCATCGACCGCACGTCCAGCGCGGCGCGGTCGAACCCGCTCGCCCGCAGCACCGCCTCCACTTCCGGCAGCCGTCCGGAGAACAGCGGGAAGTCCACCGCGGTCAGCGGACCGCCGTGGTGGATCTCCGGGTTGACGGGAAAGGGGATCCGCGCCAGTGCGTCCAGCAGGTCCTCGAGATCGCGGGGATGGACCCGCACGGTGGCGCAGAGCAATTCGCCTTCGGCGCCGGCCAACAGGGTCGAGAGCAACGTTCACCTCCCGGCGGTCCGATCTCACGAAAAAAACCCTGAGACGCGGGGTCTCAGGGTTTCGAAAGCTTGAAGACCGACTCCGCCTTTAGCACTTTTTAGCGTGGTTGCAATTAGCAGGCCCCGAACAAGGCCTAAATCAATCCACGTGACACCCTCAGGCTAGCATGAGAACCTGGATCGGGCAATAGGACTTTTTCATCCCGGGAACCCTTCCCTCGGCCGGTATCGCTCGGGGCTGCCCTGGTCTTCGCCTTCAAGCGCGGAACTTCGCCGTGGCCAGGATCCACAGCTTCTCCCACGTGGGCACCCGGACCCGCGTCGCCAGCACCTCGAAGTGCGACTCCTCGATCCGCTCCAGCAGGCGGCGGTAGATCTCGATCAACGCCCACAGCGCCGGCCGCGTCGACGGCGTCACCAGGTCCAGCAGCGGGCGCGACTCGCGGTAGTACTCGTGCGCGCGGTCGGCCTCGAAGCGCATCATCTCCAGAAACGCCGCGTTGCGCTCAAACGGCGTGACGCCGAAACGCGTCAGGTCCTCCGCGGGCAGATACACCCGGTCCTGCTCCAGGTCCTCCCGCACGTCGCGCAGGATGTTCGTCAACTGGAACGCGATCCCGCACTTCTCCGCCAGCGCCAGCGCGCGCGGATCCGTGAAGCCGAAGATGTGCACGATCGTCAGGCCCACCACCGACGCCACCTGGTAGCAGTAGCGGTACAGCTCGGCGAAGGTCTGGACGCGGCGCGGCAGCAGATCGCTGCAGACGCCGTCGATCATGTCGTGGAAGTACGCGGACGGGATCCCGTAGCGCGCCGCGGTGTCGGCGAACGCGGGCCACACCGGATGCCCGGCGGTGTCGCCGGCGAGCGCGCGGTCGAGTTCGGCGCGCCACGACGCGAGCGCGTCCGCGCGGTCGCCGACGCCGGCCGCATCGCTGAGGTCGTCGCAATGGCGCATGAATGCGTACACGGCGCACATGGCCTGGCGGCGCGGCGGATCCAGCAGCAGGAACGCGTAGTAGAAATTCCGCGCCTGCTCCCGCGCAACGCGCGTGCAATGGGCGTAGCTTTCGGCGACGGTCATGGCAATCACGCGGCGCGGGCGAACGTCCGGCGCGCCAGGGTTCCCAGCAGCAGCGCCGCGCGCTCCAGCTTCGAGATCGCGGGACGCCGCGCCAGCACATCGTAGCCCTGGTCCGCGATCTTGTCCAGCACCTTCATCCCGCCCCGGCTGAATAGCTCCAGGTCCAGGCCCAGGCGGCGGTTCACCTGGCCGGCCAGCGGCAGGCCTTCCTCGAACAACCCGCGGGCGACGCCGCAGGCTTCGCGCATCGCGGCGGCAAAGCGCGCGTCGCAGCGCCGGGCGAAGATCTGCTCCTCGGTGACGCCGTGCCGCGCCAGCAGGTCCAGCGGCAGGTAGATCCGGTCCTTCGCCAGGTCGACGGTCACGTCCTGCCAGAAGTTCGCGAGCTGCAGCGCGGTGCACGTCGCGTCGGAAAGCCGCTGCCGTTCCGCGTCGCGGTAGCCGCACAGATAGAGCACCAGCCGGCCCACCGGATTCGCGGAGTTCCGGCAGTAGGCGAACACCTCGTCCCAGCCGGCGTAGCGCGTCACGCGCTGGTCGTGCTCGAACGCGGTGATCAGGTCGTCGAAGGGCTCGCGCGGCAGGTCATGCGCGGCGATCGTCTGCCGCAGCGCCACGAACACGGGATGGCGCGCGGCGCCGGCGTAGGCCTCGTGCAACTGCCCGCGCCACCAGGCGAGCAGCTCCAGCGAGCGCGCGGGGTCGCCCAGCTCGTCGCCCAGGTCGTCGGCCCAGCGGCAGAAGGAATAAACGTTATAGAAATCCTGGTGCAGGCGCTTCGGCAGCAGGAAGCTGACGACGTGAAAGTTCTCGTAGTGGCTGGTGGCGAGCCAGCGCGTGTACGCGAGCGCTTCCTCCGGCGAGGCCGCGCGCGCCATCGCCTCGGCCGAATCGACGAACTCCTTCGGGCCGAGCAGCACGGCGGCTCAGGGAATGATCGCCGTCTTCATGTGGCCGTTGTGGCTCATGAGATGGCGCATGACGTCGAGGAGGTTGTGCAGCGGCTCCACCCGGTTCACGAAGTCGCGAGCCACGATCTCCCCGCGCGAGATGATCTCCAGTGCGCGGCGGATCAGCTTCGGCGTGTGGTGGAAACTGGCCTTGCAGGTGATCTCGGAGTAGTGCAGCAGGTTGGTGTCCAGGCTGATCTTCGATTCGTTGGGGCAGCCGCCGAAGAAGTTCACGATGCCGCCGCGGCGCAATAGCTTCACCGCCAGGTGCCACGCCTCGGGATTGCCCACGGCTTCGATGGCGACATCCACGCCGCGGCCGTTCGTCAGCTTGTGCACGGCCGGCACCACGTCCTCGCCGTCCGCGTTGATCAGGCCCGCGTCCGCGCCCAGCCGCGCCGCGCGGTCCAACTGCGACTGGCGGCGGCCGATCGCGATCACGTTCGCGCCGAACAGCTTCGCCAGCCGGATGAACATGCACCCGATGGGACCCAGGCCGATCACGGCCACATGGTCGCCGGGCTGAATGCCGGTCTCTTCCACGCCGTGCAGCACGCAGGCCAGCGGCTCCACCAGCGCGGCGTCCTGGTAGGACACGCCGTCGGGGATCACGTGCGTGTTCTTCTCCACGATGCGCCGCGGGATCCGGATGTACTCGGCGTACGCGCCGTTATTGAACAGCAGATCCTCGCACAGGTTCTCTTTGCCCTTGCGGCAGTAAAAGCACGCGCCGCACGGCGCGGAGTTCGCCGCGACGATGCGCTGGCCCGTGTGGAACCGCTCCACTTCCGAGCCGACCGCTACGACATCGCCCGCCAGTTCATGACCGAAAAGCGCCGGAGGCACGATCATCCGCGCATGGTAGCCGCGCCGGAAGACCTTCACGTCCGTGCCGCACGTCAGCGCCGCTTTTACCCGCACCAGGAGATCGCCCGCGCCCAACGCCGGTACGCCCACCTCTTCGATTTCCAGGTGCTCCTTGCCGTAGAGTACGGCCGCGGTCATCTGTGAGTTCACTATCGGGACCTCTGTGGCTTGACCATTATTTTCAATGATTTCTCACCTGGATGCAACGCAAGCTCGATTCCATCCAGTATACGATCCAACGCGACCCGGTGGCTGATCAGTTCCTCCACCTCCAGCGATCCGTCGAACACCATCGCCGCCGACTCGTGCTGCAGGTCGACCGACGCGCTGTAAGAGCCCAGCAAGATCCGCTCTCCTACACAGATGTCCGCGCCCGACACATCGATGCGTTCCGTCTTCGACGTTTGCGCGAAAAGCAGGATCTTCGCCCCCGGACGCGTCGCCCGCACCGCCTGCTCCACGATCCCCGGAGCCGACGCCGCGATAAACACCTGGTCCGCGCCCCGCCCGTCCGTCAACGCGCGGACGTGCTCCTCGAAGCCGGGCTCCCGCGGATCCCAGGCGCTCTCCGCCCCGAACCTCCGCGCCAGCTCCCGCCGGTGCCCGATCGTGTCAGTGGCCACGGTCACCGTCTTCCACTTGCGCAGCATCATCGTGAACAGCAACCCGATGGGACCCTGCCCCAGCACCGCCACCACGTCGCCGGGTTGCGGATCCAGCATCGTCACCGCCTTCAGGCACGTATTCACCGGCTCCACGAAACTGGCCGCTTCGAACGAAACGTGATCCGGGATCCGCTCCACGCCCCGCTCCACGATCCAGTCCATCACGCGCACGTACTCGGCAAACCCGCCTCCCGCGGGCTCGAAGCCGGCGGTCACGCCCACCTTCTTGTAGACGGGGCACTGGGCGTACAACTTGCGGTCACAGTAAAAACATTTTCCGCAAGGAATGTGGTGAAACACAAGGACCCGGTCGCCGGGCGAATATTTTTTAACGTTTGCACCCACCGCCGCCACCGTGCCCGCCGTCTCATGACCGAACACCCGGGGCCCGGGCAGCAGGTTGTACTCGATCTTCTTGAGGTCCGTGTGGCAGATGCCGCAGCTCTCCACGCGGATCAGGATTTCGCCCGCGCCGATCTCCGGCGTCGGCACCGAATCGACGCTCACCCGGCTGGCGCCGTGGTACACGGCGGCGCGCATGGCGCCCGGCACGTCACCGTTAGAATTCACAGTCGGCAAGATACCTCCCCAAGGCCTCCCCGGCGGACTTCGCTTTCCGGTTTAGTTCCAATAGCTTCCGAGCCAAGCTCGGATTCCGCAGCGCGGCTGCCGCAATGCGGCCACGCGCGAAACGCCCGTCCGCGCCGCGGTAACGGTTGAAGTCGAGCGGCAGACCCTCTTCCGCGCTGTCGGAAACCGCGCGCACGCAGGCGAACGGGATCCCGGCGCGTTCGGCCTCCGGGGCCACGCCCGCCGCCTCCATTTCGATCGCGATGGCGCCGTCCTCCGCCAGCTTGCGCTTCTCTTCTACTGTAGCCGCTACCCGGTCGGTCGAGCGAATCACGCCGCGGCGCGCAACCCCGCGCGCCGCCTGCGCCGGGAAGTCCCGGTTGTCGCCGCGCACGATCTCCGCGACCACCACCGCTCCCACCGCCAGGTCCGCCGCCAGCCCGCCACAATATCCCGTACTGATCACCCGGTCCACGCGCTCCCGTTCCAGCCCGATCGCCGCGGCCTGTGCCGCCAGCGCCGGTCCCGGCCCGTTGGCCGCCAGCAGCCAGCGCCGGCCCCGTCCTTCCGCCGCGCGGGCGAAGTCCAGCGGCCAGTCCAGCTCCCGGTCTTTCCCCAACTGGCGCCGCAGTCCGTCAAACTCGCGACTCTCGGCGGCCACCAACAGCCACGTTTCCACCTTCGACGTACCCATTCTCCCGAAACCAGGCCGCCGCGCGCTGCAGCGCGCCCGCCACGGGCCCGGGTGCGAAGCCGAGTTCCCGCCCGGCCTTCTCATGCGTCACCCACATCTTCTTGCGCGCCATCCGGACCCCGTCCAGCGGCGCCCGCGGTTCTCCCCCGGCCACGCGCGCCCAGCCCGTGCTCGCCAGCGCGGCGGCGTACGCCAATGTATACGGAATCCGCAGACGCGGCGCGCGCATGCCGCTGACTTTTTCAAGGTGTCCGAAGATCTGCTGCAGCGTCAGGTTGTCCGCGCCGAGGATATAACGCTCGCCGGGGCGGCCGCGCTCGGCGGCCAGCAGATGCCCGTGTGCGCAATCCCGCACGTCCACCAGGTTCAGCCCCGTCTCGATATACGCCGGCATCGCCGCTTTCAGGAAATCCAGCACGATTTTGCCCGTCGGCGTCGGCTTGAAGTCGTGGTCGCCCACCGGCGCCGTGGGATTCACGATCACCACCGGCAGCCCGGACGCCGCCGCCTCGAGCGCGGCCTGCTCGGCGAGAAACTTCGACTTCTTGTACGCGCCCCGCATGTCGGCCAGCGACACCGGGGCCTGCTCGTCGCCGATGCCGCCGGGCGGGATCCCGATGCAGCCCACCGTACTCGTGTACACCACGCGATCGGCGCAGGCGGCGCGCGCGGCCTCCAGCAGGTTGCGGGTGCCCTCGACGTTCGAACGGTACATATCGCTGGAGTCGCGCGCCCACAGGCGGTAATCTGCGGCGACGTGGAATACCAGGCCGCATCCCGCTGCGGCGCGGTCCAGTGAAGCGCGGTCGCGCAGGTCGCCGGTGACGGGCTCGGCGTCGAGTTCCCGCAGGCGGCTCCCCGGCCGGACCAGCGCCCGCACGCGGTGTCCCCGCTCGCCGAGCAGGCGCGCGACATGCCAGCCTACGAACCCGCTGGCCCCGGTGATGAGTGTCGGTTTCAAAGTGCCCGCTACGCGGCCATCCGCGACTTCAGAAACGCGCCCAGCGCCAGCAGCGCCGCGGCATCGCCCGGCCCGGGACCCGCGTCCGTCCAGGCGGCGTCCGGCCGCTGCCGGGAGATCAGATACTCGACGCCCTTCTGCATGCTGCTGCTGGTGGTGTCCCCGGACGCCAGCAACCCCGCCACCGCCCACGCCGTCTCGTCCACCGTCGAGGGAGCCGGCGCATAGGCGCCCGTGCCCGTGACGCTCTCACCCCAGCCGCCATCGGCGTTCTGAATCGAACGCAGCCATTCTCCGGCGCGCAGAATGTGCGCTTCCCGGTCGCTTTCCCCGGCCGCCGCGAAGCCCCGCAGCACGAAGCACGTGCCGGCGAGGATCTCGCCGCCCGCGTCCGTCCAGTTGCCCTCGGATCCCTGCGCCTGCTCTAGGCACTTCACGCCGCGGCGCACCACCGGGTCGCTCGGGGAGAGGCCCGCCGCGCACAGCGCTTCCAGCACCCGTCCGGTGATCCCGGCGGCGGGCGTGTCCGCCTCCGCGTCGAACATCGCCCAGCCGCCGCCGGAAGCCTGCATGCCGGCCAGCCAGCGGGTGGCTCGCGCAATGGTCTCCGGCGCGCTACCGGCCAGCGCGCGGATCACCGCGGCCGTGCCGGGCAGGTCGGGATAAAGATCGTTGCCCGCGGCGCAAGTCCAGCCGGAAGGCTCCAGCGCCCGGCGATGGACGCTCCATTCCCCGGCCCGCCGGACCTCGCAACCGGCCAGCCACGCCGCGGCCCGCGGATTCGCGCCGGCGCCCGCTTCGGCCAGCGCCCAGGCGACGCGCGCGGTGTCGCCGATCCGGTCTTCGCGAAATGGGGAGAGGGTGGCGGCTTCGTTCTTCTGCCCCAGCGCTGCCAGCGCCAGGATCCGTGCCAGCGCCGCCCCGGGGATCCCGTGGCTGCGGTCGCGCATCCATTCGTCGCAGCGGCGTAGCGCCGTCTGCCTTTGTCCCAGCAGGCGGGAAAGCGCGACGCGGAAGCGGAGACCCGTGCCGCCGCCGTCCGCTGCACCAGCGGCGCGACCGCGGAGTTCCGCAAGCGAAATGGCCGAGTGGCGCGCCGGAGCGCTCGCCCTGGCCAGCGCCAGCGGCACCCGCTGCGCACGTTCGGCCGCGGACAGCGCATAGAGGGCCCGCGGCGCCAGGATCAGTTCCACCGGGATCTCCGGGGTGAGGTCCGCGGGCAGCAGCCCCAGCGCCGCCAGCGTTCCTCGCACGGCGACGCCCGAAGCGGCGAGGCCGCCGCGTTCCAGAATTCGCCCCCGCAACTCCGCCTCCGGTTCCAGGCCCGCCACCTTCAGCGCCGCGTACTTGCGCACATTGGTGTCCAGACTCGCCGTCCGGTGGTCGGCCAGCGCCTGCCGCGCCGGATCCAGTTCCGCGGCGCTGGGCGGGGATTCCAGCACGCAGAATCTGGCCAGCAGCCAGTCTGCGGTCCGCTCTGGGTCCAAGGTTTGAGGAGCTTGCCAGTATCCTGCCGGATCCTGGGCGCGGGCGAGAGCTTCCGCGCTGCGCCGCGCTGCCTGAGCCGCGCCGGCCGCTAACGGATCGGCGATCTCGGGGCTCGCGGTCATGCGTTGGCGATGGTATGCAACTGCACTACGCGCTCCAGGTTGCCGGGCAATTGGAAGCGGACATCCTCTTCGCGGATCTCCATCTCTTCCACGCGCGCGAAGCCGAAGCGGGTCTGCAGACCCTGGACCAGTTCCTGCACCAGGTTCTCCGGCGCGGAGGCGCCGGCCGTGACGGCCACCGTCTGCACGCCTTCGAGCCACGAGGTCTGCACTTCGCTGAGATCGTCGATCAGGTGCGACGGCACGCCGGTCTTCTGGCACACTTCCACCAGGCGGCGCGAATTGGAGCTGTTCTGGGAGCCGACCACCAGCAGGGCCTGGCACAGCGGCGCCACGGCTTTCACGGCAATCTGGCGGTTCTCAGTGGCGTAGCAGATGTCCTGCGCCTTGGGCCCGTGGATCAGCGGGAACTTCTCGCGCAGCCGCGCCACGATGCCGGCGGTTTCATCCAGGCTGAGCGTGGTCTGCGTGATGTAGGCGATCTTCTCCGGGTTGGGAACGTTCAGGCGGTCGACGTCGTCCTCGTTCTCCACCAGCACCGTCGACTCGGGCGCTTCGCCCATGGTGCCTTCGATTTCCTCGTGGCCGCTGTGGCCGATGAGCACAATGGTGTAGCCCTGGCGCGCGAACTTGATCGCCTCCAGGTGAACTTTCGTGACCAGCGGACACGTGGCGTCGATCACCTGCAACCGGCCCTTTTCGGCCGCGTCGCGCACCGCGGGCGACACGCCATGCGCGGAGAAGATCACGCGCGCTCCGGGCGGCACCTCGTTGAGTTCGTTGACGAAGATGGCCCCGGCTTCGCGCAGTTCGTCGACCACGTGCCGGTTGTGCACGATCTCCTTGCGCACGTAAATGGGCGCGCCGTAGAGATTCAGTGCGATCTTCACGACGTCGATGGCGCGCACTACACCCGCGCAGAAGCCGCGCGGCCGCAGCAGGATCACTTTCTTGTCGCCCGAGGGGCTCGCACCAGACTGAAGATCCATAACCTTTCTAAATTATCGCAGATTCGCCATGGGCGACGGCCAATCGCCACCCCTCTGCTTCCAGAAAGCAGTAGTTCCGCCCAGGCTCCTCACTACCGCCGCGCCCGGCGGTCGGCGGCTCCGCGCGGCACGCGCGTTTCACCGGGGAAGCTGGTTCAACAAACCCTTGACCGTGTTCTCGTCGAGCGGCCCCCGGCAGGAACACTTCGCCCGGCTCTCGTCGCACAGCGTCGAAAAGATCCAGCGCCCGAACGCCGCTCCGTTTGCGAACCTTGCAATCTGCCGCGCCAGCTCGCGTCCCTTTGCGTTCACGAACTCGTCGGTCTTGCTGCCGTCCTCGGTGCTCATCATCACGTTCACGACCGGATCGCCGATACCGGGAACGTTGCGCGCGGTCAAGATCAACGACAGGTTGGCGACGAAATGATCGTGGCGGCCGGTAACGTCGTCATCCCATTGGATGTAGCCGGTCTCGTTGCCCTGCGGCACTTCGCCCTTCTTGCGATCCTTGCCGCCATGAGACTTGAGCCAGGCCGGTGCCTTCCACCCGGATCTCCACGGCACCTCCTTCGGGAGCATGATGAATCGAGGCGAGGTGGGATCGTCAACGTTGAAGCCCAGCGAGCAGAACGTGCTTCGCATGTCATGCAGCACGTACTTGTCGCTGCAGAAGTAGTAGATCGCCATGAACGCGGTCGCCGGCCCGGCGGAGTCGTCTCCCCGGACTAGCGCATTCTGCTTGCAGAGATGGAAAAGGAATCCCATCAGGTAGGCAAACGCTGCACAACGGGTGATCTTTCCCGCTTCTACCATTTTCGTCACCGCGTCGATCCGGGCCAGCAGGAGACAATGTTCTCCCTCGCTCAGAGGACCGGCAAATTGATCCCAAAGTCCCGCCATTGTCTCCTGCCGCCTCCCTTGGTTCGAGCCTCACATCATACCCGATACCCGCGTGTGGACTCCGCGATGCGGCGTCCACATTCCACCGCGGTGTCGCAGGCGCAACGTTCCACCCGGCGCAGCGCGCGCTTCGCCAGCCGGAGTTGGATCTCAAGAGCGGCGATCTCCGACCGCCGGCGCGCCACCAGTCCGGGCCAGTGGGCCTTCGGTCCGCTGACCAGCTCGCGGATTTCGGCCAGCCGGAAGCCCGCGGCTTTGGCGAACCCGATCAGCGCCAGGCGGTCGAGGACGTCGGGTCCGTACCGCCGCTGCCCGCCGGAGCGGGCGGCCCGCGGCAGGAGTCCGGCGGCTTCGTAGTAGCGGACCGCGGACGCGCGAATTCCCGCGTGCCGGGCGACTTCTCCGATGTTCATGTTGACTTCAAGTTAGCTGGAAGCCGTAGGCTCGGCAACATGAAGCGCAGAACGTTGTTATTGACCCCGGCCGCGGTCCTTGCGGCCAGAACCGAATCCCCGATCGCGTGCCGCATGGACGCGCTCACCGCCGCGCAGCGGACGCGGCACATTGAGGTGACCCGTCTGCTGAAACCGGCCGTCCGCGGAGCGAAGGCCGTGCGCGGACGCGACCGTGAGGGCTTTGCCCTGCGGCTCGAGATCTCGGCCGCGCTCGTGGGCGAGTGGATCGCCAACGAACGGCTCTGCTGCCCTTTCCTCGACTTCGAACTGCGGCTGGAACGCGAGGGCGGCCCCTTGTGGCTGACTCTGACCGGGCGGCGGGGCGTCGCCGATTTCCTGCGCGAGGAGCTTGGAATCGGTCAGAAGGTTGACAAAGTCAACTAATTTAGTTGACATTGTCAACCAATTCGCCTCTTTAGAGGAGCCGGAACGTCATTTCCACCACCGCCAGCGCCGCCACCGGCTTGCCGCCGGCGAGCGCCGGCTGGAAGCGCCACTTCTCCAGCGCCTCGATGGCGCGCTCGTCGAGCCCCAGCCCGAGGGGGCGGACAACGCGGATGGCGCGCGGCCGGCCTTGCTCGTCGACTTCGACGGACAGCACGACGGTGCCCTGCAAACGGGCTTTGCGGGCTTCGTCGGAGTATTCCGGCTCGGTCTGGTGGATCACGCGGGGCGCGGTGAGATAGCCGCGGTGCGTGCCCACGCGGAAGCCCGCGGCGCCCTGGCGGGGGCCGTCGCCGGGGCCGATGCCGCGGTCGCGGCCCGTGCCGATGCCTTCCGGCCCGCCGGGGCCGTTACGGTAGCCAGGGATGGCGGCCAGCGGGTCGCCGACCTGGGCCACGGGCAGGTTCTCGGCGGGCAGTTCGAGCAGCGCCGTGGTGACGGGCAGCGCGGCCTCGCGGTCCCGGACCTGCGGGGGCACGAAGATCCGGGCCTGGCGGAACTCGGGGGCGCGTCCGCGGGCCGGCGGCTGCGGGTCCTGGCCGCCGCCACCCCCGGTGTTCCAGTTGCGGGCGGGCGCGGTGATCTTCCAGGTGAGGGGCGTCGCTTCCTCCCGCCGCAGGCGGCGGGGAGCTTCGGTAACCAGCAGCAGCACCAGCGCCGCGGCAGCGCCGTGCAAAAGCAGGGAAAGGAACGCGGGGGTTTTGCGCATGCCCGCGGATCTGCAAATCAGATGCCGGAACGCGCCGCCAAGCAGTTACAGGCGCCGGGGCGTGCCGGGCAGGCTACAACTGCTCGCGCGCCGCACGCTGGGCGAGTTCGTCACACCGGTTGTTGTCGGCGTGGTCGGCGTGGCCCTTGGTCCAGTGCCAGTTGAGTTTGTGGCGGGCGGCCTGCTCGTCGAGTTCCTCCCAGAGGTCCTGGTTGACGACGGGTTTCTTGTCGGAGGTTTTCCAGCCGTTGCGTTTCCAGTTGTGGATCCAGGAGGTCATGCCGTTCTTGACGTACTGGGAGTCGGTGGTGAGATCGACCTCGCAGCCCTCTTTGAGGGCGCGGAGACCTTCGACGGCGGCGCGGAGTTCCATGCGGTTGTTGGTGGTATGCGGCTCGGAGCCGAAGGCTTCGCGGTGCTTTTCGCCGTAGCGGAGGACGTAGGCCCAGCCGCCTTTGCCGGGGTTGCCGAGGCAGGCGCCGTCGGTGATGAGTTGGACACGCTTCATGGACAAGCACTCCATGGTAGCGGGTCTCCCGCCGCCGGCGGGAGTACAATCGACGCCATGAGAATGAGACTGCTGGTGCTGGCGCTGGGGGCGGCGAGCCTGGGCGCGCAAGACATCCCGCTGTTCACGCGGGATTTTACGCCGGCGGAGTTCGCGGCGCGGCGCAACGCGATCTACGACGCGATCGGGGCGGACGGGATCGCGGTGCTGCAGGGCGCGCCGACTCCGGAAGGCTACACGCGGTTCCGGCAGTGGAACGAGTTTTACTACCTGTGCGGCATCGAGTCGCCCCATGCCTACCTGCTGCTGGACGGCGGGGCGCGCCAGGCGACGGTGTTTCTGCCGCGGCGGAACGAGCGCCGCGAGCGCAGCGAGGGCAAGACGCTGAGCTTCGAGGATGCGGACCTGGTGAAGCAGCTCAGCGGGATCGACAACGTGTCGGCGCACGACCTGCTGGCCGAGCAACTGGTGCGGTTCGCGCAACGCGACAACGTGCGGAAGCTGTACACGCCGTTGCAGCCGCCGGAGGGAGTGGCGGTGAGCCGGGACCTGGGGCTGCGGGTGTGGGCGGATATCCAAAGCGACCCCTGGGACGGCCGCGTATCGCGCGCGCAGCGCTTTATCGGATTGCTGCGGGAGCGACTGCCGCAGTTCGCGCTGTTGGACCTGTCGCCGGCGCTGGACCGGCTGCGGCTGGTGAAGAGCCCGCGCGAGATCACGCTGTTGCGGCGGGCGACGGAGCTGTCGGGCGCGGCGATCCTCGAATCGATGCGGTCCACCAAGCCGGGCATGACCGAGTTCGAGCTGGACGCGCTGGCGAAGCTGATCTTTTACCGGGGCGGGGCGCAGGGCGAGGCGTATTACTCGCTGATCGCGAGCGGGCCGAACGCGATGTTTCCGCACTACAACGCGGGCAAGCGCAAGATGGATTCGGGCGAGCTGCTGCTGATGGACTTCGCGCCGGATGTCGGCTATTACATGGCCGACGTCACGCGGATGTGGCCGGTGAACGGGCGGTGGAACGCCTGGCAGCGAGAACTGTACGGTTTCTACCTGGGTTGCTACGAAGCGATTCTGGCCGAGATCCGGCCGGGCGTGCCGGTGCGGGAGATCCAGGCGGCGGCGCACCGGCGGATGCGGGAGCTGTTCGCGGGCACGAAGTTCTCGAAGCCTGCCTATGAGGCCGCGGCGAAGAAGTTCGTGACCGACCACGAGAAGCCGTCCGGACGCCTGGGTCACTTCACGGGGATGGCGACGCACGATGTGGGGATCTGGCCGGAGAAACTGGCGGCGGGGATGGTGTTCACGATCGAGCCGGCGCTGGTGGTGCCCGAGGAGCGGATCTACATCCGGTTGGAAGACATGGTGCTGATCACGGAGCAGGGGGCGGAGGTCCTGTCGGGAAGCCTGCCGCGGTCGCTGACGGCGGTGGAGGAAGCGATGCGGCAGCCGGGCTTGCTGCAGAAGCTGACTCCGTAAGGGTCCGGAAAAGGGGGACGGCCGCGGGCTCACGCCGGCGGCCGTTTAGAGGGACAAAGACCGATTCTTTAGGCTTTCATCGAGCGGACCTCCGCGACCGCAGGACTCCGATACCGAGCAAGCCGCCGCCGACGAGCGCCAGCGAAACCGGCTCCGGAACGTCACCGCCGCCGGTGTCGGCGGGGGTGTAGTTGTAAGTCACATTCAGGGTGGCTCCGGAGAGCGTCTGGAAGGTGCTGGCGACGAAGCTGCCGCCAGTGACGCCGGAGTTGCCCAGGGACGAGATCGCGAGCATCATGTTGCCGATGCCCAGGAAGGCCGAGAGATCCACACCGAAGGGCGGCGCGGTCTGCATCTGCATGCTGCTGTTGGCGAGGGAGGTGTAGGTCCTCCCGCTGGCGCCGCCGAAGTCCACGGCGCCGTCGAAGGTCCCGTAGGTGTCGGTGGCGCTGGCCAGCGGATTCACGACCATCTGCACGCCACCCGGCAACAACAGGGTGAGGACGGCGGACAGATTGGTCGTGATGGTCGCCCCGCCCAGTGAGGAAAGGTTCTCCACCTGGGCCGTTCCCTCGACGGTCCCGGTCAGTTCGAACAGAATCGAAGTGAGGGTTCCGAGGGTGGGGTCGAATTGGGCAATGTTGAAGTTGGTGGTCCAGTTGGTGGGCTGAACCGAGACCGTCGAGGACTGGGTGATTTGGGCTCCGAACAGCGAGCCGGCTACGAGCACACTACAACTGAGCACTTGGAACAGGTGCTTCACAGAAATTTCCTCCGATCGAGTGCGAGGCCCGCTTTTTGGATGCGGACTCTCTTCGTGGAACAATCGTACTGAAAGTTCTAGTACTAGTCAAGATAGTACCAAGCAATTTCTTTGCCTATGCCTACGTAGGGGAGTGGGTCTATCCTAAGGTCCTTAGCGGATACACTAAGCCAAAGCTAAGATTCCGTAGCACTTTCCAGAGCGCTCACCAAGCCTTCTGCGGTGTGAGGTAAGGCCTCCGCAGTGACCTTCAGGCCGTGGCGAAGGCAGGCCTCGGTGGTGATGGGGCCAATGGAGGCGATGCGAACGCCTTGGAGGACGTCCTTTCCGGCCACGGCGAGGAGGTTCTTGACGGTGGAGGAGCTGGTGAATAACACCCAGTCGAGGTGCTGCCCGGTGAAGATGCGGGCGCTGGCCGCGGCGGCGCTGGCGGGGATGACGTTGCGGTAGGCAATTACGGGCTGGACGAGTGCGCCGGCGGCGGCGAGGTGGCGGGTGAGAACGTCGCGGGCGGAGGCGGCTTGGGGGAGGAGGACGCGCCGGTCATGGAGTTCCGCGGGAGCGAAGGCGGCGGCGAGGGCTTCGGCGACGTAGGACGCGGGGATGCGGTCCGCGGTGTAGCCGTGGGAGGCGAGCGCGGCGGCGGTGGCGGGGCCGACGCAGGCGAAGCGGGCGCGGATGGGGCGGGGGCTGGCGGCCTCGAAGAAGAAGCGGACGCCGTTGGCGCTGGAGAAGACGATCCAGTCGAAGGTGTCGAGGGTGGCGATGGCGGCGGCGAGGGGCGCGGGGTCGGCGGGCGGGACGAGTTCGATCACGGGCAGGGACAGAGCCTCGGCGCCGCGGGCGCGGAGGAGGTCGAGCAGGAGGCCGGATTGCGACTCGCCGCGGGTGACGACGATGCGCAGGCCGGCGAGGGTCATGCGAGGAGTTCTCCGGCGCCGCGGGTAAGGAGAGTGTCCGCGAGGGAGGCGCCGAGGGCGTGGGGATCGGAGCCGTCGGCGGAGGCGCGGATGGCGCAGGCGCCGTCGGCCTGGAGCACGACGGCGCTGAGGCGGAGGCGCGGGCCGTGGAAGCGGCCCCAGGCGCCGATGGGGACCTGGCAGCCGCCGCCGAGGCCGGCGAGCAGGGCGCGCTCGGCTTCGGCGGCGGCGCGGGTGGGCGGGTGGTCGAGGGCGGCGCAAATGTGGCGGGCGTCGCCGTCCTCGCGGGTTTCGACGGCGAGGGCGCCCTGGCCGGGAGCGGGGAGCATCACCTCGGGATCGAGGTACTCGGCGATGCGGCCGTCCCAGCCGAGGCGGCGGAGGCCGGCGGCGGCGAGCAGGATGGCGTCGTATTCGCCGCGGTCGAGCTTGGCCAGGCGGGTATCGACATTGCCGCGGATGGACTGGACGGCGAGGTCGCGGCGGAGGGCGCGGAGCTGGGCGGCGCGGCGCAGGGAACTGGTGCCGATGCGGGCCGCGGCCGGAAGCGCGGCGAGGGGCTGGCCGATCACCGCGTCGCGGACGTCCTCGCGCTCGGGGATGGCGGCGAGGGTGAGGCCGGCGGGTGTTTCGGTGGGCAGGTCCTTGAGGGAGTGCACGGCGAGGTCGATGCGGCGGGCGAGGAGGGCCTCCTCGATCTCCTTGGTGAAGACTCCCTTGCCGGCCCCTACTTGAGAGAGCGGGACCCCGGTGATGCGGTCTCCGGTGGTGCGGATAATTTCGAGGTGCGTTTCGTGGCCAAGGGCGGCCAGGCGCGCGGCGATCCAGCGCGCCTGCCACAGCGCGAGGGCGGAACCGCGCGAGCCGATGGTAAGCCGCACGGCCTTAGGACGCGGCCTGGTAGGCGCGCCGCGCGAACAGGTGGTCGAAGAGGTTACCTTCGTGCGGCTGATCCCAGGAGATCTGCATGGTGGGGATGGGGCCGAAGTTCAGGCGGCCGATGTTGCCGCTGCGGATGCACTGGGCGCGGAACTTGGGATCGTTGGTGATGGCGGTAACGACGAGGCTGTGGCCGATGGCGGGGAGGATCTGGTCCTGGGGCAGCTCGACGACGCTGGCGAAGGGGAACAGGAACTCGCGGTTGGCGAGCGGGTGGTCGATGGAGCAGGAGACGATCGTCGGCAGCAGGTAGCCGCAGCCTTCGAACTCGACGGCGCGGCTGCCGGGGCGGAAGCGGGCGGTGACGTCTTCGGCGCCGGGCAGGTCCTGATCGATGATGGCGGAGATGCGCTCGGCGATGGAGGCGTCGGCGAAGGGCGAGATCTGGGCGTCTTCGGCGTCGGCGGGGCGGGGCTGGACCTGCGCCAGCTTCGCGGCGAGCGCTTCGGCGATCTTTTTGCCGTTCTTCGGGGTCCAGACGCCGGAGGCGTTCACGCAGGACCGGCCGGAGTTGGAGGCGATGGAAGTGGCGACGACATCGATGTACTTTTCGAAGTTGTCGGCCTCGTCCTCGCCGAAGATGACCTTGGAGTAGCCGGGGCCGTGGATTTCGACGCGGGGGTCGTTTTCCCAGCGCTTGACGGCGGCGACATCGCCGAAGACCATGCCGCGGCCGGTGCCGGCGAGGATTTCGCCGCCGCCGGCGTGGCTGGTGGGGTAGTAGCCGAAGGCGGCGGGGGGAGCGCCGGCCTTGAGCAGCGCCTGGATCATGCGGTAGGGGGTCCACGGTTCGGAGGAGCCGGGCTTGAGGACCAGGGCGGTCTTCATGGCGAAGGCCGGGGCCCACAGTGAATGGACGCCGGGGGAGTTGTTCGGGAGCACGACGCCGAGCGCGCTGGCGCGGGGGAAGAAGCTGACGGCGGTGCCGGCGACATCGCCGAAGCCGCGCTCGAGGATGTCGAGCGAGGGCAGGCGGGTGAGGCCGCGGAGGACGGCTTCCATCTGGTCCAGGACGCCGAAGACTTTGCGGGCGTTGTTACGGACCATGACGTAGGGCATGCCGGTGGTGGCGGAGAGGGACGCGACGTACTGCTCGAAGGTCTGCGTGGAGTCGCCGAGGGGCAGGGTGTCATTGAGGAAGTACTGGCCGGCCTGTTTGGCGATGGCGAGCAGTTCCGCGGTGGAGAACCGCATAAGGGACGCCTTCATGGCGTCCTGGCGCAGGAGGTCCCGGCGGATGAGGCCGCTGTTGGCCTGGCTGATCTCGACCAGAGGTTCGCGGGTCTTGAAGTGCGCGGTGCGGGCGACGTCGACGCTCTTGTAGGGAACGCCCTGGCGGAGGATCGGAATGTGGAGCATAC
The DNA here is from genome assembly GCA_964471915.1 of uncultured Solibacteraceae bacterium. GTDB lineage: Bacteria > Acidobacteriota > Terriglobia > Bryobacterales > Bryobacteraceae > JAIEPW01. Next base: position 22,727 of record CAYYID010000006.1, read on the forward strand.
CTCTTTCGATTGTAGCCTCCGGCCGCCGGGTGGATTTTCCGTGTTACGGGGTGGACGTGGCCAGTTGCGCGCGCAGCGCCGCCGACAGCCGGGTGTCGCAGGCGAGGTTGGCCCACTCGGCGGGGAACATCTTCTTATAGTTGAAATTCATCTTGGCGATGGCCCAGGCGCCGGCTCCATAGTTGGTGCCTTTGGCGGGGCTGACGATGCCGTCGACAACCGCGGACTCCTTGCCGCCGAGCTGCGAATAGAAGATCCAGAAGCCCACCGCGGCGGTGTACTTGCCGTCCACGGCGAACTGCGGCGCGAAAGCCCCTTGCGTGGCCTGCGTGCCCAGCAGCCCCGCCTTGATCTGCTCCCGCAGGAAGAACTGGACCAGTTCGACATCGGTTGCGTAATTCGGGTTGCCGGATTTGCAGCCTACGTGCTGCGAGACGTTCCAGATGAAGGGCATGCCGTCGATGGGATAAGCGAAGTTCAGTTTGTAAGCCATGGTGTTTCGTTCTTTGTGGTTTCATTGGAATCCGCGAAATCCGGCGGGCTGTCTGATCACGCTGATAGGATGGAAAGGGGAATGCTTCGTTTCGAAACGGCGGGGGAATCGCACGGGGAGTGCCTGGTAGCCACGGTGACCGGGCTGCCGGCGGCGGTCCCGGTGGACCAGAACAAGATCAACCGGGAGCTGTGGCGGCGGCAGCAGGGCTACGGGCGCGGCGGACGCCAGAAGATCGAAACCGATCTGGTGCATTTTGTCGCCGGGGTGCGGCACGGGATCACCATCGGCGCTCCGGTGGCGCTGATCCTCCAAAACAAGGACTGGAAGAACTGGACCGAGGCTTTGCCGGTGGCAGCGGGCGAGGACGGCAAGAAGAAGCCGTTGACGCGTCCGCGTCCGGGCCATGCGGACCTGGCGGGCGCGATCAAGTACGGGTTTCCGGATGCGCGCTACATTCTGGAGCGGGCCTCGGCGCGGGAAACGGCGGCGCGGGTGGCGGTGGGGGCGCTGGCGAAGCTGCTGCTGGGGGAGTTCGGCATCGAGGTGCTGAGCCACGTAGTGCAGGTGGGCGAGGCGCGGCTGGAGCGCGCGGTGGCGTTCGAGGAGATCCGGGCGCTGGCGGCGCGGGAGGAAGTGCTGCTGGGGTGCGTGGATCCGGAGGCGGAGCAGCGCATGAAGGACGTCGTGGATCACGCGTATCGCACGGGCGATACGGTGGGGGGCGTGTTCGAGGTGGTGGCGCGGGGGCTGCCGGTGGGGCTGGGGTCGCACATTGCGTGGGACACGCGGCTGGACGGGCGGCTGGCGCAGGCGATCGTGTCGATTCAGGCGGTGAAGGGCGTGGAGGTGGGCTGCGCGGAGGAAGCCGCGGCGAGCTACGGGTCGAAGGTGCAGGACACGATCCACTACGCGCGGGAGGAGCGGCGGTTTACGCGGGGCTCGAACAAAGCGGGCGGTCTGGAAGGCGGCATCACGAACGGCGAGGACCTGGTGATCCGGGGGTATTTGAAGCCGATTTCGACGCTGCGCCGGCCGCTGGAGAGCGTGGATATGGTGACGAAGGAAGCGTCGCAGGCTGCTTACGAGCGCAGCGATGTGTGTGTCGTGCCCGCGGCGGGCGTGATCGGCGAGGCGATGACGGCGATCGTGCTGGCGAGCGCGCTGATCGAGAAGTTTGGGGGCGACTCGCTGGGCGAGATGCGCCGCAATTACGAGAGCTACCAGCAACAGGTGAGAGAGTTCTGATGATCTACCACGTCGTCAAGTACGGCGATCCCGTGCTTGAGAAGAAGACCGCGCCCGTGACGGCGTTCGACGCCGAACTGGAGCAACTGGCGAACGATATGTTCGAGACGATGTACGCGGCGCGAGGCGTCGGCCTGGCGGCGCCGCAGGTGGGCCTGTCGAAGCGCCTGACGGTGATCGACTGCTCGGCGGGCGAGGATCCCGCGCAGCGGCTGGTGCTGGTGAACCCGGAGATCCTGGATAAGGACGGGGTGCAGGTGGGCGAGGAAGGGTGCCTGTCGATTCCGGGGTTCCGCGAGGACGTGACGCGCGCCAAGCGCGCCAAGGTGCGCGCGCAGAATCTGCAGGGTGAGACGTTCGAAATCGAAGGCGAGGACATGCTGGCGCGCGCGATGCAGCACGAGATCGATCACCTGGAGGGGATCCTGTTCCTGCAGCATCTTTCGCCGCTGAAGCGTGACCTGATCCGGCGCAAGATCCGCAAGATGCAGAAAGCGGGCGAGTGGAAGTAGCGCCGATGCGGCTGGTGTTTTTGGGGACGCCGGCGTTCGCGGCGCCGTCGCTAGAAGCGCTGGCGGCGGCGGGGCACGAGATCCTGGCGGTGTACACGCAGCCGGACCGTCCGAAGGGCCGGGGGCAGGAGCTGGCGGCGAGCCCGGTGAAGGAAGCCGCGCGGCGGTTGGGATTGCCGGTGCGGCAGCCGGAGCGGGTGCGGCGACCGGAAGTGGTGGAAGAGCTGCGCGCGCTGGCGCCGGAGATCATGATCGTGGTCGGCTACGGGCAGATCATTCCCAAGGCGATCCTGGAGATTCCGCCGCGCGGGATCCTGAACGTACACGCGTCGCTGTTGCCGAAGTACCGCGGCGCCGCGCCGATCCAGTGGGCGATCTCTAACGGCGAGCGCACCACGGGCGTGACGATCATGAAGATCGACGAGGGGCTGGATACCGGCGACATGCTGCTGAAGTCCGAGACGGCGATCGGGGAGCGGGAGACCGCGCCGCAACTGGCGGAGCGGCTGGCGGTGGACGGCGCGCGGCTGCTGTGCGAAGCGCTGGAGCGGCTGGATACGCTCGTGCCGGAGAAGCAGGACGGCGGCGCGGCGACGCTGGCGCCGATTCTCAAGAAAGAAGACGGCGAAGTCGACTGGCGGTGGCGCGCGGAGAAGATCGTGAGCCGGATGCGCGGCTTCGAACCGTGGCCGGGCTGCTACTCGTATTTCCGGGGACAGCGCCTGCAGATCCGGGACGCGGAGGCGGCGACGGGCAGCGCTGCGGAACCGGGGACGCTGCTGAGCGAAGGCCGGTACGCCTATGTGGCCTGCGGTGAAGGCACGATGTTGCGGCTGAAGGAAGTGCAACTCGAGGGGAAGAAACGGATCACGGGCGAGGCGTTCCGCAACGGGTATCCTTTCCGCGACAATGAGGTCTTGGGAGAAAAAGCGTCTTGACGGAACTGCCCGCCGGATTCCTGTACGCCGCGACCTACGCCGGCATCCGCAAAGCCGAGAAGGACGACCTGGCGCTGATTGTCAGCGAGCACCCGGCCGCGGCCGCGGCGCTGTTCACGACGAACCTGGTGGCGGCGGCGCCGGTGAAGCTGGCCCGCGCGCATCTGAAGAAGTCCCGGGGGGCGGCGTGCGCGATCGTGGTGAACGCGGGCAACGCCAACTGCGCCACGAGGACGGGCGACGCGGTGGCGCTGGCGAGCTGCCGGGCGGTGGCCAAGGAGCTGAAGATCCCGGTGGAGCAGGTGCTGCCGGCGTCCACGGGGGTGATCGGCGTGGAGCTGGACGGCCGGCGGATCACGACCGCGGTGCCGGTGCTGGCGCGGCGGCTGATGCGCGGCGGCTTCGACGACGTGGCGAACGCGATTCTGACCACGGACACGCGGCAGAAGATCGCGAGCGAGAGCGTCCGCTTTCGCAAGGGGATCGTGCGCATCGCGGGGATGACCAAGGGCGCCGGGATGATCCATCCGCGGCTGGCGACGACGCTGGCGTTTGTGATGCTGGACGCGAAGCTGTCGGCCGGGCAGTTGCGCGAGATGCTGGCGGCGGCGTGCGACCGGAGCTTCAACCGGATCTCGGTGGACGGCGACACCTCGACGAACGACATGGTGGCGGTGCTGGCCAACGGAGCGTCCGGCGTGGCGCCGGACCCGAAAGAGCGCAAGGTGCTCGGCGAGGTGCTGTGCTGGGTGCTGGAGGATCTGGCCGAGCAGATCGTGCTGGATGGCGAGGGCGCGCGCAAGCTGGTGACGCTGCGCGTGGCGGGCGCGCGCGACGCCGCCGACGCGGAGAAGATCGCGCGGGCGATCGCGAATTCCCCGCTGGTAAAGACCGCGATCGCGGGGGCGGACCCGAACTGGGGCCGGATCCTGTCGGCGGCGGGAACTTCGGGAGCGAAGTTCGATCCGCGGGCGGTGGACATCACGCTGCAGAACGTTGCGGTGTGCCGGGGCGGACTGGCGGCGGATTTCTCGGAGCCCGAGATGAAGCACAAGCTGGGGGCGCGCGAGATCAGCCTGCGGTTCACGATCCGGGGCGCCGGCAAGGGCGAGACGGTGTTTCACACGTGCGATCTGACGGAGGAGTACATCCGGATCAACGCGAGTTACCGGACGTAGGCGGCGCGGGGGCGGTCAATCGGCGCGTAAGGCGGCGAGGGGATCGATGCGGGTGGCGCGGCGCGCGGGCAGGTAGCAGGCGAGCGCGGCCACGGCGGTGAGCAGCAGGGACACGCCGGCGAAGATCCATGGGTCGGCCGCGTCCACCTGGTAGAGCTGGCTGGCGAGGAAGCGGGTGAGCCCGAACGCGGCGGCGAGACCGAGGGCGATGCCGGCTCCGGTGAGCCGCAGGCCTTCGGCGAGAATCATCCGGACCACGCGCCGGCTTTCAGCGCCGAGGGCCATGCGGATGCCGATCTCGCGCGTGGCGGCGGTGACCGAGTGCGACATCACGCCGAAGAGGCCGATGGCGGCGAGCAGCGCGGCGGCGCCGGCGAAGCCCGAGACCAGTGTCGCCACGAAACGGCGGCTGGCTTCCGAGCGGCGGATCGCTTCATCCATGGTGCGGAGCGCGAAGACGGGGATGTCGCGGTCGAGGGCGGCGACGGCCTGGCGCAAGGCGGGAGCGAGCGCGGCGGGATCCCCGGCGGTGCGCGCGGCGACCGTCATGGAGCGGCCGGCGAAGGCCAGCGCGTCATCCGTATGCTGCGCGAAGGGGATGTAGAACGCGGGTTCCGGCGCCTGATCCAGGCGGTTCTGGGCGACGTTGGCGGTGACGCCCACGATCTCCATGTACGGAGCCTGGCCGCGCGGGGATCCCCACTTGAAGCGCTTGCCGAGCGCGCTTTCGCCGGGCCAGAACTTGTCGGCGAAGGCCCGGTTGACGATGGCCCGCACCGGCAAGCCCGCGCGATCCTCCCCGGTGAAGGTGCGGCCCGCGAGCAGCGGGATGCCGAGCGCGCCGAAATAGTCGCCTTCGATCACCGAGAGCCAGCAGATGTTGTTGCTCCATTCCGCGCCGCGGAAGTTTTCGGGCGTAATCAGCACGCGGCCGAGCGAGGCGAGCGGCATGCTGGAGGTGAGGCCGGCCTGGGTGATCCCCGGCACCGCGCGCACGTTGTCGAGGAGGTTGCGATAGAAGCCGCGCACCTGGCCGCCGGAGGCGTACGAGGAGGCGGGCAGCGCCACGGCGAAGGCGAGGGTGCGGTCGGGGCGGAAGCCGGGGTCCTGGTCGAGCAGGCGGAGGAAGCTGCGGATCAGCAATCCGGAACCGATCAGGAGGACCAGCGAGAGCGCCACTTCGGCGGCGATCAGCGCCTTGCGGAGCGGCGAGCGCGCGGACACGCCGCGGGCATTCTGTTTCAAGGCGGCGTGGGGATCGAAGCGCGCCGCGGAAACCGCGGGGGCGATGGCGAAGAGGAGGGCCGTGGAGAGCGCGACGGCGGCGGTGAACGCCGCGACCCAGGGGTCGAGCGCGGCGGGCCGCAGGCGCGCGAGGGTATCGGGACGCAGGGAGAAGAGCACGTCCGACGCCCACAGCGCCAGCAGCCAGCCGGCGACGCCGCCGGCAAGAGCCAGCACCAGGCTTTCAGCGGCCAGCAGGCGGGCCACTCGGAGGCGTCCGGCGCCGAGCGCGGCGCGGATGGCGATCTCCCGCTGGCGGGCCGCGGTGCGGGCGAGCAGCAGGTTCGCGACGTTGGCGCAGGCGATCAACAGCACCAGGCCGACCGCGCCCTGCAGGATCCACAACGGGGCCTGCACGCCCTTCGTGGCCTCCTGCGTGAGGGAGGTGGCGGTGGCGTGGAGTTGGAAGGAACCCCGGGCATTCGCGCCGTAGCGCTGCAGGAGGATCGACGCGGCGCGGTCGAGGTCCGCCGCGGCGGCCGCGACGGTGACGCCGGGCTTGAGACGGCCGATCATGCGGGTGTCGAAGCGATTGCCGCGGTCGGCGATCTCCTCAGCGGTGTGGCGCAGGGGCACCCAGAGGTCCACGGGCGATTCGGGCGGGAAGACGAAGTCCGGCGGCATGACGCCGGCGACGGTGTGCGCCTGGTGGTCGAGGCGGATCACCTTGCCGACGATGTTCGGGTCGCCGCCGAAGCGGCGCTGCCAGAGTCCGTGGCTGATAACAGCTACGCCCGACTGCTCTCCGGGTGCGAACCAGCGTCCCTGGACCGGCGCGATGCCGAGCAGCGGAAACAGGTCCGGCGTGACGGCGAGGCCGTCGATTCGCTCGGCCGCTCCGGCGCCGGGCCCGGAGAGGTTTAGGCTGCGATCTTCGAAGCCGGCGAGCGCCTCAAAGCTGCGGTTCATTTCGCGGAGGTCCAGGAAGTCGGCGGGCGTGGCGGCCATGTTGCCCGCGCCGAGCTGGGGGATCTGTTCCCAGGCGAAGGCGAGGCGGTCCGGTTCGCGGTACGGCAGCGGCTTCAGCAGCGCCGAATAGACGACCGAGAAGATGGCGGTGTTGGCGCCGATGCCGAGGGCGAGCACGAGGATCGCGACCAGGGCGAAGCCGGGGCGCTGGCGGAGGGAGCGGAGGGCGAACCGGAGGTCGGCGAGCATCGGTGCCGGAGGTGCAAGTCCGGTGCCAAAGCGCAAGTTGCTGGTGCGGGGCGGGATCGGGGTCCGGTTACCTGAATCCCGATGTCCGGTTGTGGGACGACGGTGTCCCGCCTCAATTCTTGAGGTGCTTGTCGTACCACTCGAGCGCCAGCTTGTTGGCCTGCTGGAACGCCGTCGAGTAGATCCCGTAGTGCGTGATTCCGGGCACGGTCACCAGGTTCTTCTTGCCCTTGAAGGTTTCATAGGCCTTGATGGCGTGGTCGCGGTTGTCGAACAGTTCTTCCTTCTCGGCGATCACGAACTGCATGGCGCACTGTGGCGCGAGGTTCACTTCTTCCACCGGGAAGTAGACCATCATCTTCGCGTACACCGGATTGCCGCGGAGCTTGCCCGTCACGGTCGGCTTGCCGTCCACCATCTGGATCACTTCGAAGGGTTCGCCGGCCTTGGGGTACTTCTTCTCGCCGCGGGCCATGGCGGTAGCGTCGGCGTAGGCGCGTTTGGCGTTTTCCGGATCCTTGATCATGTCGCGGCCGTTCATGGCGCCGACCTGGGAGTGGAAAGCCTTGACGCGCGGATCGCGCGCGGCGACATAGACCACCAGCCCGCCGGAGAAGCTGGAGCCCCAGAGGCCGAGGCGGTTCATGTCGGCCTGCGGCTCGCCGTTCAGCCAGTGGATGGCGTTGAACCAGTCGGTGGCGAAGTCGATCGGATCGACCACCTCGCGGACCTCGCGGACTTCCGCGGTCAGCTTACCTTCGGCGTCGGCCTTGGGTGCGGAGCCGGTGGGGATGAGGCGCGAATCGCTGCCGCCCCAGCCGCGGTAGTCGAATGTCAGGACGAAGTAGCCGTTGCGAGCGAAGAGCACCGCATCCCGGCGCATGGCGGGCGTGGATCCGCCCCAGCCGTGGGCCATCAGAATGGTAGGCAGCTTCTTATCGGCCGGGGCGCTCTTGGCGACGAACACCTCGCCGTGCATGCGGGTGCCTTCGGAGTAGATGTCCACGTTGCGAAAGGCAAGGTCGTCCGGGGCGGCAAAAGGCTTCGGCGGCGCGGGCTGCGGTTGCGCGAACAGCGGGAGAGACGCAAGAGCAAGCGTTAAGCAGAGTCGCATGGGTCGAGGCTCCTTCGGGAAATCGGAGCATATCACAGGTTATTCTGAGGCCATGAAGCTGGTCGCATTCCTGGCGATCTCGGGAGCGCTGCTCGGTGGGGACAAGAACTGGCGGAGTCTCTATGCAGGCGGGCGCTGCTTCGAACTGCGGGCTGCGCAACCCGCGGCGGCCTTTCCGCGCGCCGCGCTGGCGGCCCTTTTTCACCAGCCGGAGGAGGCCCGGCGGGGGCTCGAAGCCGTGATCCGGACCGATCCGAAACAGGCCGATGAGGCGCGCAGCCTGCTGGTGAACGTGCTGCTGCGCGAGGGCAAGAACGGTGCCGCCACGCGGGTCCTCGACGCACTGGCGGCCAGTCCCCGCCTGAAGAAGAGCGAACGCGACGGGCTGGCCGGCGCCCAGCGACTGTTCGGGGCCTTTCGCTCCGCCGGCGATCTTCGCATCACCGGGCCCGAGCGGATCGAGCACGTTTACGAGTGGGACGCCGAGGGCCTCTGGACTCCAGCGCGCATCCAGGGGCAGGTCGTGCAACTGTTTTTCGATACCGGGGCCAATTTCTCCACGATCTCGCGCAATCTGGCCCGCCGCCTGAGTCTGCGCATCGAAGCCGCCGGCGCTGAGGCGGGCGGGATGACGGACCAGAAGGTGAAGGTGGACGTGGCGGTGGCCGAGCGGCTGGAAATCGGCGGGCTCGCGGTCGAGAACGTGCCTTTCCTCGTGCTGCCCGACGAGAACCAGCCGTTCCGGGACTGGCCGCTGGAGCGCCGGGCGATCGTCGGGCTGCCGGTGCAACTCGCCCTGGGGAGCTGGGCGTTCGGCCCCGAGGGCAAACTGACCCTGGAGCGGGGGCCGCGCACGGCGGGCTCCGGCAACCTATGCTTCGACGGACTGCTGCCGGTGCTCGAGGGGTCGTACCAAGGAAGGCCGCTGCAGTTCGGCTTCGACACCGGCGCCGCCGAAGTGGACCTGTACCCGCCCTTCCACCGGCAGTTCCGCGCCTTGGTGGAGCAGCAGGGCAAGGTGCGGACGCGGAAGGTCGGGGGAGTGGGCGGCGATGAGGTGTTTTCGGTGAAGACGCTACCGGCCTTATCGCTGGTGCTGGGCGGCAGTAGGGTGGACCTGAAAGACGTGGACGTCTTCCTGCGGCCCGTCGGCGGCCACCGGAAGTTCGACGGCTGGGCGGGACGCCGCTTTCTGCGCGGCAGGCCGTTCGTGATCGATTATCGGAGGATGGAGTTGCGGATCGGCGGGGAGTAAGGCGTCCCTACGCTGGGAAGTCGAGCGTCAACGACTCGCCTGGCGGCACCGCCGCCCACTTCGCGAAAAGCTCCGCCCGCCGGGACTTGATCGCCGCATACTCGGCGTGGCTGAGCCGCCTCGGACGAGGGTGGCGATGCGTGGCGGCGTGGAGCGCGGCGAAGTCATTGAATTCGTCCACGGTCCAGGGGACGCCGCCGGCCCGCTCGGCATCGAGCATTCCGACGAAGACCTCGACTTCCAGGGCCTCGGGCGGGAGTGGACCCCGGGGTCCGCCGCCTTCGGTGTCGTCGATGGACCAGCCTTGTGCGATGAGACCGTAGAAGGCGTTGGTGTAGCCGAGCGTGGTTTCAACGGCGAAGTGCGTCAGGTCGTGGAGGGCGAAGAACGGCGCATGCCGTTCGGATTGGGTTTGGAAGGCAAGAGTCCCGTCGGCGCGGAGGCAACGGAGCACGCCGCCGGAGGCGCGGCGGAGGATTTCGATGCGCAGGGACACTGGCCATCAGGGTAACGCGGACGCGCTATCGCGGTGCCGGCTGAATCGCGAGAACCGAAGCGTCCGGATCCGCGAGGAACGAGTTGATCCGGATGGCGTTAGCTCGGAGGCTGTTCTCGATCTCGCGCAGACGGGTGTCACACCGTTCCAAGTGAATCACCTTGGGAGGAGCCCCTTTCGCGACGCAAAGCGCCACGAAATCAGCGTCGGCGGAGACCACATCGTAGCCGTGGTCGTTGGACCATTGCCAGATGATCAAGTCCGCGGCGTGCTCAAGGCCAAACTCGCGAACGTGAGCCAACCGCGGGAACAAAGATGCCAACCGTGGGACAAGCCGCGGGGAGAGGTTGGCGTCCAGCAGCAGCATCAACCGAGCTGCGCGTGGCGGCCGAAATCAGCCGCAAAGCGGTACACCGCGGGGAAGTCCGCCGCTTCGAGATCCGGGTGCTCGGCCAAGATCTCTTCCTCGGTCATGCCCGCGCCGCGCCAGCCGAGAACGTCCCATACGGTAATGCGTAGTCCCCGGACGCAGGGCTTGCCGCCGAGCTTGCCAGCCTCGAAGGTGATGCGGTCGCTAACGGCATCCATACCGACGAGTATGTCAGGATTCGAATTCGCCGGCTACTCCTCCTTTGCATGCCCCTCGACCAGCTCGATCCGCAGCTTGTCGGGACCCTCGATGAAAGCGTATTTCACCTTGCCGCCGAGGACGCTGCGCGGCAGGTTGGGCGAGCCGGGTACCGCGCTACCGTCCGCGTGCCAATTGCTCCTTCAGCCTGCGAACCCAATCCAATTGCTCCGGGCTGAGCTTGGTGGACTCGGCTTCGCGCAGGTTTTGCGCCTCCGGCAGGCCTTCGTCCGCGGCCAGATGGAGCCACGCAACGGCCTGTAGCCGGTCGGATTCGCGCGCAGCGGCCGCGAGCATCAGACGGCCCAGGCGGAGTTGACATTCGGCGATCTTGGCAGACGCGCAGAGCCGGTAATAGCGGCGGGCGCGTTCGAGGTCCACGGGCTCGTGGAGACCGCGTTCGGCGCGGTTGGCGAGGTAGAACTGGGCCTGATTGCTGCCCAACAACGCGGCGCGCCGGGCTTCCTCGATCGCCGTCTCGGACTTCGGTTCCGTTTCCAGTTGCCGGCGGGCGAGCTCGAAAATCGCGGGCCCGTGATTCTTCTCCGCCGCCTTGCGCACCATCTCGAGGCCAGCGGCTTCGTCTTTCGCGACGTATTTGCCGGCCAGCTTCCACATCCCCAGCGTGTACTGCGCCGGAACGTAACGCTGCGCGGCGAGCTCCTGCATCGACGCGACCGCGCGTTCCACCTGTTGGGGGTTGGACGACGAACTGCTGAGGGTGTTGTTCAGGGCGTTGTACCGCGTCCGGCGCTTTTCCGCTTTTTCGTCGTACCAGGTGCCAAGAAAACGAAAGTTGGTTTCAACGTTCGCGGTGATGGCGACGGACTTGCCGTCTTTGGTGGCGGGAGCGAACCGCCACTTCGCGACCGTTTCGACGGCGCGCTCATCGAGACCGAAACCGATCGGACTGATTACCTTGATGTTGACCGGGTGGCCGCGCTCGTCGATGGTGAGTTCGAGCAGCAGCGTGCCCTGCACGCCCTGTTGGCGAGCCTCCGCGGTGTACTCCGGTTCGGCTTTCTGCAGCACCCGCGGCGGCTTCACCCCGGGCCCGATCCGGATGGGCTCCTGGAGAGCTTGGGCTAACGCCACCGCCGCAAAGACAACCAGGTACCGCAAGCGCTACTCCTTCTTTGCGTGCCCCTCGACCAGCTCGATCCGCAGCTTGTCGGGACCCTCGATGAACGCATATTTCACCTTGCCGCCGAGGACGCTGCGCGGCGGGTCGGTGATCTTGACGCCTTCTTTCTCCAGGCGCGCCAGTGTTTCGTCCAGGTTATCGACGCTCAGCCCGATATGATCCACTACGCGGCCCTTCGTGGACTCGAAGTCCTTGCGATCCTTCCACAGTTCGGGCCACGAAGTCTGCGCGTACTCGATCGGATAGATGATGACGTTCACGTTGTCGATCATCATGGAAGCCGACGGCGCGATCTGCACGTTGCGATACATCCGTTTCTGCTTCTGGTAGCGCACGTTCGCGATGCCGAAGTGCCTGGCGTACCATTCGCCGGCGGCGACGGGATCGGCGCTGAGCAGGTGGACGTGTCCGAAGTGGTGGTGCCTGGCGGTGTTCAGCTCGATCAGCGAGTGGTCGGGGCCGTCGACGTACGCGTAGAAGAAGAGGCCGCGGGCGTTGCCGCCGCCGATGTCGGAGATGTCGGTGATCGGGGTCTGGAACTTCGTCCCGAGGTCGAGCTGGCGCTGGTATTCCTTCTGCATGTCTTCGGCGCCCCAGCCGAAGTGCCAGATGGTGGAGAAGATCTCCGAGGGCGGCGCGGCGTTCACCTTCGAGAACAGGATCCAGGACTTCTGCGCCCACACGGCGTCGACGGCGCCGGCGAACTTGGCTTTCTCGGCGTCAAAGCGGGAGGTGTAGAAGTCGATCGCGGCGGCGGGGTCGGTGGCGTTGAGGTGCAGGTGGTGGAAGTGCACCTGCTGGGCGGCCAGGGTCGCGGCGGCGAGGGCGGAGAGAAGCGCAAGGCGGATCACGCCCAGGAGCATACCGAATTCGGGCGAGCTTCGCGCGCCCGTCAAGGAAGGTTCTTGCGGTAGCGGGCTTCCAGGAGGCGCCCTTCGACAGCGAGCACCGGATTCCGGGAGCGCTCGAGGAGGGCGATCAGCGCCGGCACGTCGCCGCGGAAACTGCGCCACTCGGATTCGATCAGCCAGTGGACGGGCGCGTACCAGAGCAGCCGGCGCTTTTGGTGCGCGGCATCCGCGGCCGCGCTTTGCAGGAACTCGATGAGCAGCTCCTGGACTTTGCCGCGGTCGGCGAACTCCGGGCGGCGGGACTGGTCCGCCAGGTACGCGTCGAGTTCAGCCCGGGTCCGGCCTTCGAAGGGTCTGACGTTCAGGGGTGTGGTCACGAACAGGCGCAACAGAGTCGCCTTGGCGAGATAGAACTTCACCGGGTCTGGCTCGTCTTTGCCGGACCAGGCCACCACGGCGTCCAGCAGGGTTTCGGCCTGCCGCCGCCACTCGCGCGTTTCCTTGGCCGAGGCTTCCGTTTTCAGCAGAACCACGACGGCCGTCGAGTACAGTTCCTGGGCGCGCCCGGTATCGAAGATTTCATCACTGGGCCCGCCGGCGAGCAGTTTGCCCGTCTGCATCCGGGCCGTGACCGGAGCCAGCGTGCCGCCAGCCTTGGGCAGCAGAACGTCGTTGTAGTAGTCCGCGAGCCGGCGCCCCTCGCCTGAGAACGCATCCGGCGCGGAGCCGGCCTTGGCGGGCATGACATCCGGGCAACGGTCCACCGCCAAATGATTCACGACGAACGCGCGAAACGCCGTCACCACCGGCGTTCGGAGCTCGGCCGGCAACGTCGCAACGAAGTCCGAAACGCGGCGGACCAGTAACGCCGCCCGGCCGGAGATGCTGCGAGAATCGGGCGGAAGTTGCTCCAGCCGGCCGGCGAAGATGCCGACCAGCCGCTCGCGCTCCGGCGGCAGAAGCCGGACCTTGCCCAGCAGTGCAATTGCCGGAACGACTTCCGACGCATGACTGAGCCGGGACAAAGGGCCGGCGATGAACTCCACGTGACGTTCCGCGGATCGCTCCTTGGCCGCAAACGCGGCATCGGCCAGGCGGCCGAGCACCTCGTAGTAGCGGGACAGATCGTAAGTGAGGTGATCGGCACAGGAGCGCGCCGGAAGATCGGGCAGTTGGATCTCCTCGAACATCTCGAGCGCGCGCGCCGGGCGGTAAGCCAGCATAGCCTCCGCGGCACGCAAGCGCAGGGAAACCGCGTCGAGACCGGCGGGGAACACTTGCCGCAGGGCGCCGGAGACAGAATTGGATCCGCCGAAAACCTGCTGCAGGGCGATTGGCTCCGGCGCCAGGCTGGCGAGACGAAAGGCGTCCTCGAGCTGCTCCAGCGCCTGTTCGCGACCGGGCGGCTTGGAATCCTGGTGGAGACGCAGCAGGGCGTGCGCCTGGAACTCAGGAGCAGCGGCCCGGGCGAGGGCAAGCAGAGCGTCGTGACGCGCATGATGCTCGGTACCAGGAGCCGGTTGTTGCGCCGCCAGGAGTGACGCCACGGCGGCTATACTGCAACACGTCTGGAGCGGCGTCCGCATGGGATGGGCTGGCCTTTCTCAATCCGTTGGCGGAACCGTACCCCCCGGGTCAGGCGAAACGGCGCTACCAAGGAGGCGGTTCACGGTAGGAGGATAGCGGATTCGGCGTCCGCGCTGAAGCGGCTGGGAGCGGGGCCGGAATCCACGGAACGGATCCCCGGGTCGCGGCGTATTGTGTGAAGGCCTTATGAACACCCTGTTGCCCGAACTCCGCCAGGCTGCCCGCACCTTGGCTCGCACTCCGCTGTTCACCCTGGCCGCCGTGGTGGCGCTCGGGATCGGCATCGGCGCGGCGACCGCGGTGTTCAGTGTCGTGAATGGCGTGCTGCTCCGCGCGCTGCCGTTCCACGAACCGGAGCGCCTGGTGTCGGTCGAGGAAGGGATCCCCAAGCTGGTGGACCGCCCGGTGCCGTTCTCACCGCCGGACTACCTGACGCTGACACAGCAGACGCAATGGTTCGCGGCAGCGGCGTCGTACCGCAACGTTTCCTACGAGGTCTCCGGACTCGATCAGCCGGAGCGCGCAGTGGGTCTGCGAGCGACCGCCAGCCTGGCCCCGCTGCTCGGGATGAAGCCGGCCCTCGGCCGCTGGTTCACCGACGACGACGACCGCAACGCGCGGCCGGTGGTGGCGCTGAGCCATGCTTTCTGGAGTCGCAAGTTCGGCGCGGACCCCGGGGTGATCGGACGCGCCTTGCGCCTGGACCGGGCGGTCTACACCGTGGTTGGCGTGCTGCCGGCCGCCGCCGTCTTCCCACCGCGCGGCAGCGGCGCGAACCGCGAGCCCGCGGACATCTTTGTCCCGATGAGTTACACCGCCGAGGAACGGCAAGGCTACGGCCAGGGGTACAACAACTCGGTGATCGCCCGGCTGCAGCCGGGCGTCACGGTGGAGCAGGCGCAGGCGAGCGCGGGAGTGCTGGCGCGGCGCTTCGAGGATCCCTACCCCGCGAGTATCCGGTCCATCCCCGGTTTCTCGCTCGCGGTGACCATCCAGCCGTTGCGCAGCCAGATCGTCGGCAACGTGGAGCGGATGCTGCTGGTGATGCTGGCGGCGGTGGCGATGCTGCTGTTGATCGGGTGCGCGGACGTGGCGAACCTGATGTTGACCCGCGCGGCCGGGCGCGCGAAGGAGATGGCGGTCCGCGCGGCCCTGGGCGCCAGCGGCGGCCGCCTGATCCGGCAGGCGCTGCTGGAAAGCGGCCTGGTGGCGCTGGCGGGCGGCGCGGCCGGGGTCGCGACGGCGGCGGGAGCCTTGAAGCTGCTGCTGGCCGCGGCTCCGGTTTCGCTGCCGCGCGCGGAGGCGATTGCGCTGGACGGACGGGTGCTGGCGTTCGCGCTGCTGGCGAGCCTGGCCACCGCGGCGATCTTCGGCCTGGCGCCGGCGCTCGAGGCCGCGCGGAGCTCGGCCAGCGAGGCGTTGCGCGAGGGCGGCCGCGGCGGGACGCAAGGGATCCGGCGCCGGCGCTGGCTGAGCGCTTTCGTGGTGGCGGAGTTCGCGCTCGCCGTGGTGCTGCTGGCGGGCGCTGGCCTGCTGCTGCGGAGCTTCGACAAGCTGATGAAGACCGACCCGGGCTTCCGGCCGCGCCAGGCGCTGGGCTTCACGCTGAGCCTGCCCGCGCAGCAATACCCGAAGGCCGCGGCGATCCGCGGTTTCTGGGAGCGGCTGCGGGAGCGACTGGCCGCTCTGCCCGGCGTGGAGAGCGTGGGGCTCGGCGACCTGCCTTTCGCGGTGCGCGAGGGACGCGCCATCTCGCCCGAGGACCGCAGCGCGTTCCCGGGCAATCCGCCCGGGGTGCGGCAGGCGTGGGTGCACGGCGACTACTTCCGGGCGCTCGGCGTGGATCTGAAGCAGGGCCGCTACTTCACGGCTGCCGACACGGCGGAGGCGCAGCACGTGGTGATCCTGAACGAGACCATGGCGCGCACCTTCTATCCCGGCCGGAATCCGCTGGGCCAGCGCCTGAAGTGGGGCGGATCGCCGGATTCCGCCGCGCCCTGGATGACCGTGGTGGGCGTGGTGGCGGATCTGAAGCCCGATTCCTTGCACGAAAAGGCAGGGCCCATGACGTTCACGCCGTACATGCAGGAGGAAGCGGATTCCGTGGATGGCGCGCGCAGCATGTTGCGCTCGCTCAGCGCGGTGGTGCGGACCACGGGGGATCCTGAGGCGATCGCTAACGCAGTGCGCCGCGAAGTGGCGCAACTGGACCCGACCCTGCCGGTCGCCCGGCTCAGCAAGCTCGACAACGCGGTGAGCGCCGCCACCGCCCCGCAGCGCTTCAATGCGTTCCTGCTCGGCGCTTTCGCCCTGGCGGCGCTGGTGCTGGCGACGCTCGGTATCGGCGGCGTGGTGGCGTACTCGGCGGCGCAGCGCACCAAGGAGATCGGGGTCCGCATGGCGCTGGGCGCTTCGCGCGGGCGCGTGCTGGGCATGGTGGTGGGCGAAGGCATGCTGCTGGCGGCCATCGGGATCGCGCTGGGAACCGCGGGGGCGCTGGCGCTCACCGGATTGCTGCGCGGGTTGCTCTATGGCGTAGAGCCGACGGACCCGGCGACGTTCGCCGGCGTGGTTGCGGTCCTGCTGGCGGTGGCCGCGCTCGCCAGCGGGATCCCGGCGTGGCGGGCGACGCGCGTGGATCCGCTGGAGGCGCTGCGCTACGAGTAGCCGGTGAGGATCGTCGCGATGTCGTCCCCCACGCACCTCGGCCGAGCGAAGAAACGGCGGTAGCGTCCGCGGCTCGTATAACGTCCGGCAGCCGGGCGGAGTTCGCTGCAGTCCAGCTCTGCACAAGCCGACCTTGTGGGTTTTTATCTGTGTTCTATTGGAGACGATGAACTCGCGGGTGGTTGAGATTGCCGTTCAGCGGATCGTAGTTTGAGAGAGCTTTCACGAGGTTTTTCGCAAAGCCCTCGGGTTCCCGAGCTTCTACGGATGCAACATGGACGCGCGGATCGACTGCATGACCTCGGTGGATTCGGTTGGCGATGGTCTCGCCACGGTCACAGTGCAACCCGGGGAGATGCTGGTCCTGAAGATCGACGATTCGTTCGGCTTCCGTCAACGCTGCCCCGAACAATACAACGCGCTGGTAGAGTGCAGTGCGTTTGTCAATTTTCGGCGAGAGGAAGTGGGCGAGGGGCCAGTGCTCGCGATTCTTTTCACTGGCCGGCCCGAGGCGTCTCCCGCTTAGCAGTCTTCGGGACGAAGGCCGGTTTCCTTGCCGATCCTGGCGAGCGCAGCCGGGCCGACCTCTTCACCGTCATGGAAACAGAACGTGTAGTTGGGCCAGCCGTCCCGCTGAAGCTTCCGATGAGAACCCACTTGCTTCTTGAGGCTCCAGCCGATCCGCAGCAAGGCGGCATAGACTCGTTTCGCTTTCGTGGCACGCCACGCGCTCATGCGGCGAACAACACCCGAAGGGGTTCGGGTACGTCTTCTCCACTTTCGATCATGTCAGCAAGCACTTGGAGCGCAATCGCTTTCGCCCTGCGAACGGCTTCTGTCTCGGTAACTCCATATGCCATAACGCCTGGAAGCTCAGGTACGGACGCAAGAATCCGGCCGTCTTCCTCGCGCTCCACTTCGACGCGAATCGGCTCGATTGTGACCATGGCAACTCCAGTCTAGCGGAAAACCCGATAAGCGGCCAAGGAAACTGCGATGCGGTGGGGGCGGCGGTCGGCATGACGGCGACCGAGTGCCAGTCTCCGGTCTCCTTCGCGACCGCTCGTGAGTTACGCTCAGATCGTACGCCGGTCGCGGAAGGTCCCGGCCGCCCGGCGCTCGAAATGGCGGGAGAGGAGAAATCGAGATGCCAGTCCTGGGAGCCCTGCCTGCGGACGATCCGCGGGCCGTCGCGGTGACGGCGGCCATCCAGCGCGGTGACCTAGCCGCCCTGCGCCGCCTCCTCGCGGCCCATCCGGATCTCGCAAACACGCCGATCGCCAACCACACCGGTGTCGCTCGGACGCCCGTGCTGATCGCCACCGATTGGCCAGGCCATTTTCCTGAAGTCGCCGCCACGATCTCGATCCTCGCGGCGGCCGGCGCTGACGTCAACGTTCGGTTGCCGCCCCACCCCAAGGATCCGAACTGTATGGAAACGCCGCTGCACCAGGCGGCCAGCAGCAACGACGTCGCGGCCATCGACGCACTGCTCGACGCAGGAGCCGACATCAACGCGACGGGCGCGATCTTCACCGCCGGCGGTCCCTTGTCGGACGCGGTGATCTTTGCCAACTGGGATGCCGCACGCCGGCTGGTCGAGCGCGGCGCGCACGTCGAGTGGTGGCAGGCAGCGGCCCTGGGCCTGCTCGACACGATGCGCGCGCGATGGGATGCGCCACCGCCGCCCACGCGCGACGAGATTACCCGGTCCTTGTGGCATGCATGCCGCGGCGCCCAGCGCGCGACGGCGGAATACCTGCTCGACCAGGGTGGCGACCCGCATTGGGCCGGCTGGGATGGCCTTACGCCGGTGGCCGCCGCCGAAAAGAGCGGCAACGCCGGGTTCGTGGCCTGGCTGCGCTCCCGGCTGTGAGCGCCTCGCTGGGTACCTGTCTCTCAGAATGCTCGAAGAAATCGCGATCAGCGTCAATGGAAACGGCCCAGAAGTTGACTGGCGCTTCCCTCGTTCGCCGCGGGAACTACTCGGCGCGCACCATCTTGACTGGGTCGACGCGAATCGCGCGGACAATCGGCAGGACAGCAGCGACAATCGCTGCCGCGAGAACGGTAACGGCGGGAGTGGCGAGGATCCGCCAATCGGTGACCTTGACGCCAAACAGAAGGCTCTCCAGGAAGCGTTCGCTCAAGAGGCCGAGAGTGAGGCCGATGGCGGAGCCCAGGATCAGCATGCCGCAGATGCCGGCGGAGACGCGCCAGGCAAGCTTGATGGGTCTGGCGCCGAGGGCCATCCGGATCCCGATTTCCCGGCGGCGTTGCAGGACGGAGTAATCGAGGACGCCGTAGAGCCCGACGGCGGCGAGCAGCAGCGCCACCACAGCGAAGAAGCGGCCCAGTAAAGCGAGCAGGCGCTCCCGCACCGTGTGCTGGTCGATCAGTTCCTGCTGGGTGCGGATGTTAGAGACCCGGAACTCCGGCCGCGCGGCGGGGACGGCCTTTCGCAAAATGGAGGCCAGCGCGAGCGGGTTGGCGCTGGCGGTGCGGACGATGAACGTGCCGGGTTGTTTGGGAACAGGAGCGCCCTTATCGTCGACCGAGCGGAAAGGGACGTAAATCGTGGCGGGAATTGCTTCTCGCACGTTGGCATAGCGGGCGTCCTTGACGTAACCGACAATTTCTAAACGCACGCGCCTTACGGATTTGCGGCCTTCGTCTTTCTCGAACGATTCGCCGACGGGGTTGCGGCCGTCAAAGTACTCCTTCGCGAAACTTTCGTTGACGATCGCGACGCGCGGGTACGCGTCATCGATGCGGAAGTCACGGCCGGCCAGGAGCGGGATCTTCATCAGCGCCAGCCAATCGGGGGATACGAAGAAGAACGAGGGCGCCCTGGGATGCGGGGTTGCGCCGTTGACGAAGATATCGTTATTCCAGCCGCTGCCAGATAGCAGCGGCCAACCACTCAGACTCGCGGCTTCGACGCCCGGGGTGGCGCGGAGATGAGCCACAACCTGCTCAAAGGCCTCAGGGGGCAGTTTGTCCAGGGTAACGGCGGAAAGCGTGAGGACGCGATCCGGAGAAAAGCCGAGAGGCACTTGCGTCAACCGGTCGAAGCTGGAGAGGAAGAGGCCGGCCACGAAGTGGACCAGGAAGCAGAAGGCGACCTGTGCGGCAACCAGGGCGTGCATCAGGCGGCGCTTCGAATGCGGATCCTCGCCCCCTTTGAGGGCGGCAACCGGGCGGACGGCAGAGGCGCGGAGAGCCGGGAAGAGTCCGAAAGCGATGGTCGCCAGGAAGGCGAGCGCCATCATGAAGAGGACCACCCGTTCGTCGGAGGGCAAGGCCAGCCGCATCGGATTGTCCGGTGGATTGATGCGGCTCATGACCGCGGGTGCGGACCACAATGCGAAGGCAAAGCCGAGAACGGACGCGCACAGAGCGACCAGGGCGCTTTCGGTCAACACGAGTTGGAAGAGGCGCAGGCGGCTGGCGCCGATGGACAAGCGCAGGGCCATTTCGCGCGCTCGCGCGGAGGCTTGAGCGGTCATGAGATTCGCGACATTGGCGCAGGCGATCAGGAGAACGAGACCGACGAGGACGCCGAGGATGCCCAGCGCCTTGCGGTACCGCTTCTGAGCGTTGGAGTAGCCTGCCGCGGCGGGCTGCAGTTCGATATGGGTGTTCAGGTACTGCTCTATGCGGCTCTTGGGAGAGCCAGCCGGCCAGTGCTTGACGCGCTCGGCGCGGTGGGCGCGGATGGTGGTCTCGCTCTTCTGGCGAACCAGCTCCCGGGAGGCGCCGGGTTTGAGCGCGGCCCACGTACGAAACCAATGCCGGTCGGCTTGGGGGATGGCCTCGGTCTCCATCATCGTGGGAATGAAGAAATCAGTGGGCGTGCCTGTTTCCGTGCCGGTGAATCCTTCGGGGCCGACTCCCACGATCTCGTAGACGTTCCTGCCCAGGCGGAAGGTCTTGCCGAGAACGTTAGCGTCGAGACCGAAGCGGCTGCGCCAGTAATCGTAGGCGAGCACGGCCACGGGATGCGCGCCGGGCTGCCGGTCGTCGTTCTCGGTGAAGAGACGGCCGAGTGCCGGCTTCAATCCGAAGGCGTCGAAGGTCCAGCCGGAAACGTGATGGAAGTGAGCGCGTTCCATCCCGGCGTCCGAACCGAAGGTGATGTCCTGGCGGCCCGCGTAGCCGATCGCGATCAGGACAGCCTGGTCCTGGAGAGCCTGCCGGAGTTCGCGGAACAGCGGGTAACTGAACGAGTCGGTGTAATCGGTTCGGCCGTCCGGATCCGTGTACGACATCGTGATCACGTGCAAGCGATTGACATGGGCCACCGGCAGGGGACGGAACAGAAGAGCGTCGATGAGGCGGAAACTGGAGGCGCAGGCGCCGATAGCGAGCGCGAGCGAGACAATCGCGGCGGCGGAGGCTACCTTGTTCTTCCAAAGCTGGCGGGTTGCGAAGGTGACGTCGCTTCTGAGGTTGTCGAGCCACACGGCGAGCTTGACGTCCCGTGAGGTCTCGCGCGTGAGGGTGAAGTTGCCGAAGGCGCGGCGGGCCTCGGTGGCTTCGCGTCCCCTGGCAAGGGCCTCGTCGAGGTGGGACCGGAGCTCTTCCTCGAGTTCCGCGTCGAGCCGGTCGCGGCGGAAGACGTTTCGCATGCGGGTCCAGAGGGCCATGTCAAGCCATCCTTAAGACGCGATTGACCGCGGCGGTAACGGTTTGCCAGCGGGATTCCTCGGCGGCGAGTTGCTTTCGGCCTTTGGCCGTCAGTTCATAAGTGCGAGCGCGGCGGCCGGTGTCGGCGCGGATGATCCACGCGGCTTTGACGGAGCCGTCCACTTCCAGGCGATGGAGCGCGGGATAGAGCGAGCCTTCTTCGACGCGGAGTACATCGTCGGAGCACTCCTTGATGGCGAGCATCAGAGCGTAGCCATGAAGGCCGGGACGGCGTTTCAGGATCTTGAGGACCAGCAGATCGAGGGAGCCTTGCAGGGAATCGGGCTTCGGCATACTAAGTGGTCTTAGTATACAGAGATCTGAGTATCAGGCAACGGCAAAGTCCGGCTGCGGAGTAAAGCCTTGGTATGGCGTGAATCTGGATCCGTTGGACGCCTCCGCCACGAGTAGCCTGCTAGCAATGTTCGCCATGGACCCCTTCGCGCCCTCCGCCGACACTGACCCCCGCGCGTTCGCCGCCTGGGTTGGAATTGCAGCGGCGGATGACGCCGGGTGAGAAACTGGCGGCGGTGGTCGCGGCGACCGAGTTCGTGATGCGGTTGCAGGAGGACGGAGTGCGGCGGCTGTATCCCGAGGCATCGCCCCGCGAGGTCTTCTTGCGGGCAGCGGCGCGGCGGCTGGACCGGGAGACGATGATCCGGCCTATGGCTGGGATCCGGAGGCGCATGGCGACGCCGGAGCGAACAACAACTGATGCACTTTGATGCACCCGTGGTATACTCCGGCCATGGCTGTCTCACCCACGAACCGCCGCACCACCTTGACCGTTCCAGCCTCCACGCTGGAGACCGCCAAGCGGCTGGCACACAAGCGCAAAGTGCACTTGAACGTCGTGGTGAATGAGGCATTGGAGGAAGGGCTCCGGCAGAAACTGGCCTTGGAGCGTGCGGAAAAGTTCGTCCAGCGCATGAGCCGGGCGTTCACTGGCCTCACAGAAAACGAACTGCTGCTGGTGAACGGCATCCACCTGACGGAACCCAATGCTCGCGGGCGCCGGTGAACGGCCCGTTTCTCTTCGACACCAGCGCGGAAAGCTGGCTGGCCCGGGACGCGGCGGGGCGGCGCTGGCTGCGCCAGTATGCGAGCCGTCACCTGGTCTACGTGTCGGCCGTGACCGTGATGGAGCGGCTGACCGGCTACGGCCTGGCGATCGATCGGGCGCCTGCGAATCGGGTGGGTATTCTTACCGCCATGCGGGATGCTTACGATCAGAACCCCAACCGGGTGCTTCCGGTTCACCAGGGAGTCGCGTGGGCCGCCGCGGCGATTCTGCGCCTGCTCCCGGCGCCGCCGAGTCCCGTGATCCGGTCGCACCGGCACAGAGAATCCCAGGCCAATCGCGTGGCGCGCTGGCGGTTCGATGCGATGATCGCCGCGACCGCGCTAGTGTGGGGGTTGCCGTTGGTGCAAGAGAACGCCCGTGACTTCGAGGCCGTGCAGCAGGCGGCGGCGCGGCACCCGGACCGGCTGACGGGTCTGGGAGATCTGGTGTTGATCCGATGCACCTCACTGGTCTGAGCCAGCGGGTACAGATCAACAACGGGAAGAGATCCTGCTGATTGAAACCAGCGCCGATTGGCACGTAGCTACGCGGACCAGACGACCTTGCCCGCCACGACCGTCGCCACCGGACCGCCGCGGAACTCATGCCCGTGGAACGGCGAGTTACGCGACTTCGAGAAGCTCTTGTTGACGTCGTAGGTCCACGCGCGGTCGAGCGAAAAGACCGTCACGTCGCCCGGCGCGCCCGGGGCGAGTGTCCCGCGGCCCAACTGGACGATCGCGTTTGGGCCCGTCGTGAACAGCTCGATCATGCGCCGCAGCGGGATCAGCCCCGGATGCACCAGGTGCTCCAGCGCCAGCCCCAGCGCGGTCTCGAGTCCCAGGATCCCGAACGGGCACTTCTCGAACTCCTGCATCTTCTCGGCGCCGGCGTGCGGCGCGTGGTCGGTCGCGATCGCGTCGATCGTGCCGGCCACCAGCCCCTCAGTCACCGCGGCGGCGTCCACCTGGGCGCGGAGCGGCGGCTTCATCTTGTAGTTCGAATCGTAGGGCGGCATTGCGGCCGTGTGCAGCGCGAAATGGTGCGGTGTGGTTTCGCAGGTGACGGGCAGGCCGCGCTGCTTGGCGAACGCGACCATCGCCACCGAATGCCGTGCCGAGATGTGGGCCACGTGATAGCGCGCGCCGGTGACCTCGGCGAGCAGAATATCGCGGGCCACCATGACGTCCTCAGAGCAAGACGGGATGCCGCGCAGCCCAAGGCGCACACTGTCGAAGCACTCGTGCATGTCGCCGCCCGCCGACAGGTGCAGGTCCTCGCAGTGGTTGATCACCGGCAGGCCGAAACCGTTCGCGTACTCCATGGCGCGGCGCATGATGCGCGCGTTCATCACGGGCTTGCCGTCGTCGGAGATGGCGACGATGCCCGCGTTCTTCATGGCGCCGATGGCGGCGAGTTCCTCGCCCGCGGAGTTGCGCGTGATCGCCCCGATGGGAAAGACGTTCACGCACGCCAGCCGCCGCGCCCGGTCCACGATGTAGCTGGTCACCGTCGCGTTGTCGTTCACCGGCGACGTGTTGGGCATCGGGCAGATGGAAGTGAAACCGCCGGCGGCGGCGGCGCGCGCGCCGGTCTCGATGGTCTCGGCATGCTCGAAGCCCGGCTCCCGCAGGTGGACGTGCATGTCGATGAAGCCGGGCGCGACGATCAGCCCGCGCGCGTCGAACACCTCGGCGCCGGGCGCGTCGATGCCGGCGGCGACCGCGCGGATGACGCCGTTTTCGATCGCGACATCGGCCACGGCGTCGAAACCCGAAGCCGGGTCGATCACCCGGCCGCCCTGGATGACGAGGCGGCTCACGCGGCGTCCTCCTTCAGGACCATTTCGAGCACGGCCATGCGGACCGCGATGCCGTTCTCCACCTGGTTGAGGATCACGCTCCGCTGCGAATCCGCGACTTCAGAGGCGATCTCGCGCCCCCGGTTAATCGGCCCGGGATGCATCACGATCAGGTTCGGCTTCGCGGACTTCAGGTGCTCCAGGCGCAAGCCGTAGAACTGGAAGTACTCGCCCGCGGGATAGGTCGCCTCGTTCTGGCGCTCGAGCTGCACGCGCAGCATCATAATCACGTCCGCGCCCTCGATGGCCTCCCGCAGGCTGCTGGTCAGGGTAACGTTCGGCGCCAGTTGCGCGAGCTCGCGCGGCAGCAGCGGCGCCGGCCCGCACAGCACCAGGTCCGCGCCGAACTTCGAGAGCAGGTGGATGTTCGACCGGGCGACGCGGCTGTGCGCCAGGTCGCCGATGATAGCGACCCGCAGCCCCTCCAGGCTCGGCACGTGATCCAGAATCGTGCGCGCGTCTAGCAGCGCCTGCGTTGGATGTTCATGCGTGCCGTCGCCAGCGTTGATGATCGGCGTGGGCAGGTACCGCGAAAGGAAGTGCGGCGCGCCGGACGCGGCGTGCCGCATGATGATCGCGTGCGGGTGCATCGCGGCCAGCGTGTTCAGGGTATCCACCAGGGACTCGCCCTTCTCGACGCTGGAGGCCTGCGCGGTGATCGACAGCGCGTCCGCGCCCAGCCGCCGGGCGGCGATCTCGAAGCTGGTCCGCGTGCGGGTAGACGCTTCGAAGAAGAGGTTCACAATCAGCTTGCCCTTCAGCAGGTCGAGCTTCGTGAACGAGGTCCGCTGCATGGGCTGAAAGTCGCGTGCGCGGTCGAGAATGGCCTGGATCGCCGCGCGCTCCAGCCCTTCGATGCCGAGAAGTCCGCGGAGCATGGCGTTCACGCCGCTTCGGGAGCGTCGACGCGCTCGCAGAGCAGGACGCGCTCGGCGTGGTCGATCTCCTCGAACTTGACTTCGATGATCTCGTCGTCCGTGGTCTGCACGTGGCGGCCGACATAGCTGGCTTCGATGGGCAGCTCGCGGTGACCGCGGTCGACCAGCACCAGCAGTTGGACGCGCGCCGGGCGGCCTTTTTCGAACAGCGGCTCCATCGCGGCGCGAATGGTGCGGCCCGTGTAGAGCACGTCGTCCATCAGGATGACGTCCTTGCCCTGGACGTCGAAACCGATCTCCGTAGCGTTGACAACCGGGCGGGGCGCCACCGTCGACAGGTCGTCGCGGTACAGGGTGATGTCGAGGATGCCCACGGGGATCTCGCGGTTCTCGATCGCGGCGATCTTCTTCGCCAGCCGCTGCGCCAGGGGCACGCCGCGGCGGCGGATGCCGATGAAGGCGAGCTTGTCGAGATCCGCGGTTCGTTCCAAGATCTCGTGCGCCAGCCGCACCAGGGTGCGGTCGATCTCGGAGGCGCTCATGAGTTGGGATTTGACGCGCGTGACGGCCATCGAAGGGTCAGGGTAGCATCTTTCGGACGGTTACATCTTCAGCCGGCCGCGCAGCCGCCTGGCGAGCTTCTCGATCTCTTCGGTCTTCTTGAGCATGGCGATCGAAAGCACGTGCCGGTCGTTCTTCTCCAGCTCTTCGAGGATCTCGTCCGCCAACTTACGGATGGCGCGCGTATCTTCCAGCGACTTGGCGTGCTCGGCCTTGAGGATCGCCTCGCGCTGGGAGCGTCCGTCGGGAAGCTTCATCTCCTCGGGCTCGTTCTCGCGCGGCGGGCGCGGCCGGATCTGCGCCGCGGCCGGCACCAGCGCGAACAATATCCAGGGACGGCGCGTCAGGCGCATTTTTTCCATGATCGCACGATGGGATAATCGAGATTCCCGCATGCCGCGCCTCGCGTTACTTCTGCTCGCCGCCTTGCCCGCCAAGCCACTGGACCTCGCCATCGCCTACCCGGCCCTGGAGCGCATGGTCACCGCCAACATGTTCCCCAACGGCGGCAAGCGCTACGTCCAGGGTTCGGAAAAAGACCGCTGCAAGTGGGCGTACCTCGAGGATCCGCACGTCGAAGCCGCGGACGGACGGCTCCGCATCCGGGCGCGCTTCACGGGCAAGACCGCCATGAACTTCCTCGGCGCGTGCGTCGGCCCCAGCGATCGTTTCGAGGTCGCCGTGTACGGCAATCTCTATTACCGCGACGGCGCGCTGGGCCTCAAGGACATCGAGGTGAAGAGCCCGGGCCGCGACGGCTTCTATGTCCGCCGTGTCCGCGAGGCGCTCACCAGCGGCATGGCGCGCGAGTTCCACTACCCACTGAAGGACGACGTGGACCGCATGTTCCGCAACGCCAGCACCGGCCTGCCGGTGAAAAATTCCGTCACCCGCTTCGGCGTGAACGCCATCCGCGTCGAGCCGCAATCGCTGGTGCTGGCGCTCGACGTGCAGCTCTCGGTCCAGTAAATGGATAATAGCGGTTTATGCGTCCCGTCACCGCCGCGCTCGTCGGACTCGGGAACGTAGGGCAAGGCGCCCTGCGGATCCTGCTCGAGAACGCCGGCCAGATTGAACAGAAACTCGGCTTTCCGCTGCGCGTCAAGACCATCTGCAGCCGCAAAGTGCACGCGCTCGACCTGCCCTTCGCCGGCGTCCGCACCGCGGACTGGCAGGAAGTGATCGACGATCCCGAGATCGACATCGTCGCGGAGCTGATCGGCGGCACCGGCGTCGCGCGGGCCGTGGTCGAGGGTGCCATCAATAACGGCAAGAGCGTCGTCACGGCGAACAAGGAGCTGATGGCGCTCGACGGGCCCGAGATCTGGACGCAGGCCGCCGCGCGGAACGTGCACCTCGCGATGGAGGCCAGTGTCGCCGGCGGCATTCCCGTGCACGGCGTGCTCCGCGACGGCATCGCGGCGGACCGCATCACCGCGCTGTTCGGGATTCTCAACGGGACCTGCAATTACATCCTCACCGAGATCGAAACCAAGAGCGCGGCGTTCGACGCCGTGCTCGCCGAGGCGCAGCGGCTCGGCTATGCGGAAGCGGACCCCAGCGCCGACATCGACGGCCTCGACGCGCGGTCGAAGCTCGCCATCCTCGCAGGGCTCGCGTTCGGGCAGCGCGTCGCGCCTGCTGATATCCACACCGAGGGCATCCGGCGCATCACGCCGATCGACTTCGCCTACGCCCACCAGCTCCGCCACACCATCCGCCTGGTCTGCTCGGCGCGCATCTCCGATACCGGGCTGTTGCTGCAGGTGCGTCCCGCGCTGATCCCGCAGGCCACCATCCTGGCCAGCGTGCAGGGCGCGTACAACGCGGTGTGGGTGCGCGGCGAATACGGCGCGGATACGTTCTACTACGGCCGCGGCGCCGGCCCGCATCCGACCGGCGTCGCCGTGGTGAGCGACCTCATGCGCATCGCGCGCGACCTCACCGAAGGCGTCGCTCCGCGCGAGTCCCCGTTCGGTTTCAAGGAACTCGCGGCCTACCAGGCGACCCCCGTGGAACTTGCGCGCTCGGCCTACTACCTGCGCTTCCGCGTTGCGGACCGCCCCGGCATCATCGCCCAACTCGCCGCCGTCCTCGCCGAGCACGCTATCAGCATCGACGCCGTCCTCCAGTTACCCGTCGAGGACTGGCGCGATCTCCCCTTCGTCATCACCGTGGAGCCCACCACGGAACAGGCCGTCCGCGCGGCGCTCGCGCGGATGGCGCCGCTCGACTTCCTGCTGGAACCCCCGCTCGCCCTCCCGATGGAGAAATCCCTATGAGACACGTCCTCCTCCTCTTCTGTTCCGCGGCCGCGCTGTTCGCGCAAGCCGCCGCCAAGGCCAACGCCACCTACCGCACGCCCGAAGGCCGCGAGGGCGTCGCGAAGAACCTCGACGACCCGCACCGCGCCGAACGCCAGAATCCCGAGGCGCTCGTGAAGCTGCTCGGCGTCCGCCCGGGCATGACCGTCGCCGACCTCGGCACCGGCACCGGCCTTATGCTCCCCGCCTTCAGTGCCGCCGTGGGACCGCAGGGCAAGGTGATCGCCGAGGACATCTTTCCGGACTTCCTCGACAAGGCGAAAAAGAAGTCCGCGGCGAACATCACTTACGTGCTCGGCACCGACCGCGATCCGAAGCTTCCGGCGGGCGCCGTGGACCTCGCGTTCGTGATGGACGCCTATCATCACTTCGATTACCCCGCCGAGATGCTCGCGAACATTGCTAAGGGGCTGAAGCCCGGCGGGCGGCTCGCCATCGTCGACTTCTACCGCCGCAAGGGCGCCATGGGCGCCGACCGGCCCGACTTCCCCATGGAGCATATCCGGATCGACATGGACGACGTCGTGAAGGAAGTGGCCGCCGCTGGGTTCCGGGTCCTGTCGGCGAAGGACTACGTGCCAGGCAGCCAGTTCCTGGCGATCTTCCAGAAGCAGTGATCCTCGCGCTGCTGCTCGTGGCCGCGCAGACGCCGGATTTCCGGAGCGGCGTCACCCTGGTGCGCCTCGATGTTCGCGTCGCGCGCGCGGGCCGGCCCGTAACGGGCTTGCAGGCGGCGGATTTCACCGTGCGCGACGAAGGCCGTCTGCAGCCGCTGCGCCATTTCTCAGCGCAACCGATGGATCTGGACCTCGTGCTGCTGCTCGACACCAGCGGCAGCATGCACCCGGCGCTCGCGGAGCTGGCGCGGAACGCGAGCCTGGCGCTCGAGAAACTGCGGACCGGCGATCGCGTCGCGACTCTGACCTTCGGCGGCGAAACTGCCGTACGGCTTCCCTGGACCGGGGACCTCGGCGCGGCGCGCCGCGTCTTGGAACAGATGCTGCCGGGCGAACGCGGCGGCTCGGCCACGGGCATCAGCCGGGCGGTCCTCGCCGCGGCGGAGCTGTTCCGGACCGCGCCTCGCGAGAGCCGCCGTGCGATTCTCATCGTTACCGACAACCGTTCCACGGAACCGTCGCGCGCCGAGGCCGAAGCCATCCGCGCCGCGCTCGCCGCCGAAGCGCTGGTCGAGGCGATCGTCGTGCCCACTGCCGGACCCTTGTACCTCAGCGACAGCGTCGCGCGTTCGCTGGGCCGCAACGCGGAGGATGTCCGCCGGATCGCGGAGCAGTCGGGAGGCGAATGGCGCGAGGCGAGCGAGGTTCCCGCAACGTTGGGCGCCGCCGTGGAGCGGATGCGCAGCGGCTACGCGCTGTACTACACGCCGCCCGCGCCGGCCCCCGGGACCTACCGCCGCGTGCGGGTCACCGTGCGCGGCCCGCGCAGCGAAGTCCGCCACCGGCCCGGGTACGTCGCGCGCTGACTGCGGTCGTTTGCGGAGCTACTTTCCCTTGGGCGCGAGCGCCGGGGATTTCTCGAGCTTCATCCCGTGGCAGGCCGAGCACGTCTGGTCCAGACCCGTCAGCACCCTCAGCGCCTCCGCCCACTGCGACCCCTGGATCGCCTTCCGCAGCGCCTGCGCCTCGGCGCGGTTCTTCACCGCCAGGTCCTGAGCGGCCTTCACCGTGGTGCGGGCCCAGAACGCCTCCTCCTTCGCGGTGAGCGCCTCGAGCGCCTGCGCCGCGGCGGCGAGCGCCTTCGCATCCTTGCCCGAAAGCGTCTCGCGGATCTCGTCCTTCTTATCCTGGGCGTCGTTCATCCATTGCTTGTGAGCCGCGAGCTCGGCGGGCGTGAACGGACCGGCGCAGAGGAACAGAGCCAGCACCACAGAGGTCATGATCGAGCACTATATCTCTCGTGAACCGGCCGCGGCAATTCTGTGCGGAG
Organism: uncultured Solibacteraceae bacterium; assembly: GCA_964471915.1. Classification (GTDB taxonomy): domain Bacteria; phylum Acidobacteriota; class Terriglobia; order Bryobacterales; family Bryobacteraceae; genus JAIEPW01. The sequence continues at coordinate 52,603 of CAYYID010000006.1, forward strand.
CCGCAAAAAAGGGGCGGAACCCGGTGGGGTTCCGCCCGTCTGGGAAGGCCGCCGCGGTCAGGCTTGCGACGGAGACACGTAGCGCACTTCGTCCAAAGCGGCGAGCGCCAGCAGCTTCTCACCCGCCACCTTGGCGACCAGGATGCGCGCGGCATTCGGTTGCGTCAGCAGCGTGACGCCCAGCGCCCGGAGCTTGGCGAGCGTGGCTTCCGAAGCGTCGCTGAGCGAGATCTGCACTTCGACGGTGCGGCCGGCGGTCACGTGGTGCAGCGCCGGGCTGAGCTTCGCCCGCGCATCGCGTTTCGGCTCCGCGGTCAGGGACCGGATGTCCGCCCGCTCTTCCTGGGCGCGGCGCACGAATCCGGTGGGCGGCGACGCCATCGGCATGAGTGTCTGGCGCGCGCCGCCGGCGGCCATCATGTTCAACTTCGCGGCCTCGTTCCCGAAGATCCCTTGATAGCTGACGCCCTCCGGCATCTCCACCGGAACTTCGATGACCCGCGGCTTGCCGCCTTCGGTGACCGTGTTCTCCTCCACAGCGACGAAGGACGTGAACTGCGTCATCAGCCGGAAGTCGAGGCCGAGCTTCGTGATCGCCTCCTGCACCTCCGGTTTGGCCGCGGCGTTCTGGATGCCGGTGAGATCCTGCACCATCAGGTCGTTGACCTTGGTGCGCGCCCACAAGGTAGCCAGGACGTCGTGCCGCGGCTCGCTGGCCGGCAGGTTCACGGCGATCTCCCGCACATAAGGCCGGCCGGCGACCTTGCCCTGCAGGCGAATGGTGCCGCGCGCGGCGTTCGCGTAGCGGCCGGTGATGACCAGCGGCTTGGCGCTGAACAGGTCCGGCTGGTTGCCGGGGTACACGTCGCTGACCGGCAGGCCGTTCCAGTCGATCGCGATGTCGGTGAGCAGCGGGTTGCGCACCCGCTCGTGGAAGCGCCGGGCGGCGGCCGAGCCGTCCTCGTTCAGCGCCACGTATTCCACTTCGCCGCGGCCGTGCTTGGCCATCCCGTCCAGCAGGTACCGGTTCACCGAACTGCCGATGCCGAACGAGAAGACGCGCGCGTTCGGGTGCTTCTTCACCTCGGCGATGATCTCCATGTCGTTGCCGACGTAGCCGTCGGTCATGAAACAGGCGATGCGGACGTGATCCTGCTTGCCGGTGGGATCCAGCGCGGCGCGGATCGCCTTCATCATTTCGGTGCCGCCGCGGCCCTGCCGCGACTTCAGGAACTCCCAGGCGGTCTGGATGTTCTCGCGTGTCGCGGGCACCGGTTGCGGGAACAGGATGTGCTCGTCGCCGGAGAACGTGATCAGGTTGAAGGTGTCCCGGGGATTCATGCCGTCGAAGGCGAGCTTCACCACCTCTTTCACCTTGTCCAGCGGATAGCCGTGCATGGACCCGGAGGTGTCGATGACGAAGACCAGCTCCTTCGGCGTGATCTCCGCGGCCGCGGGCCGGTCCGGCGGCTGCAGGATCACGGAGAAGAACCCGCCGCGGTTGGCCTTGTGCGTCAGCACGGCGTCCGCGATCTTCAAGCCGGCTACGTCGTACTTGAGGACGAAGTCCTTGTTGGGAATCGCCGTAAGGTTCTTCAGATGGACGAAGGCCTTCGCCGGGGCGGACTGCTTCACCTCGACCTCGTGCGTCGGGGACGCGATCTTTTCCACCGGCACGCCGGCGTCAAGCGCTACGTCCAGCGTGATGTCGTGTCCGGCGCGCGTGCCTTCCGGGGTGACGGGCGGGGTGATGCGGGTGGGATTGGTCCCGGCCGGCGAATAGCGGGGGCCCACCACCATGGGGAACACGAAGCTGTAGTTGCCGGCCTCGTACGGCAGCGCCTCGACGTAGCTGATGGTGATCAGGATCTCGGCGCCCGGCGGGATGTTCGTCACGGCCTGGGTGAAGATGTTCGGGCGCTCCTGATCCAGCAGGCTGGCGAGTTGCCCGCGGTTGCGCGCCGCGTCGAAAATCTTGCGGGCTTCGTCGCGGCGCTTGATCTTGCCCTTCACCACGCGATCGCCGATGCGCATGGTCATGTCGTCCACCGCGGCTTCGTGCGGCAGCGGGAAGGTGTAGACCGCCTCGATCTTGTGGCTGGAGGGATTGTGGAACCGCTGGGTGACGTTCACCCGGGCCAGCGGTCCGGAGATCTCGGCCTTCACGTTGGTTTGCTTCAGCGGGCAGAAGCCCTGGGACTGGCCGGAGGCGTCGGCGAACGTCAGACTGCCTTCTGAACCCTGCCGGGGGGCGGCCGTCCCCTGGCGGGGGGCGGCGAACAGAACGCCGGTGACACTCAGGAACGTCGCGAACGTGGATAGCAATTCTCGCTTCATGTGGGGCACTCCTCGACTGGGGAATGCCGCACGGGGGGCGGCCCTTTCAGGAAAATCGCGCGGGGGCGGCGCTCAGACGCCGGCGGCGGCGAGCTTGGCCTGCACCACCAGGCGGCCCGCGCCGTCCGCATCCAGCGGCGGCGCGAAGTGGAACCCCTGCCCGTAGTGACAGCCCATGGCCTGCAGTTCGCGGGCCTGCGCTTCCATCTCCACGCCCTCGGCGATCACCGTGATGCCGAGGTTGCGGGCCAGCCGGATGATGGTCCCGATGATCATCTGGTGCCGGTCCGTGGCGTTGATCTCCTTGACGAAGCTCCCGTCGATCTTGAGCTGCGTGATGGGGAAGCGCGCCAGGTAGCTTAGCGAGGAGTAGCCGATACCGAAGTCGTCCAGGCAGAAGCCGACGTTCAGGCTCCGCAGCCGCCGGATCGCGTTCTCGGAAACCGTCGAACTCTCCACGAACATCCGCTCCGTCAGCTCCAGGTTGATGCGGCGCGAGTCGATGCGCACCTCGCGCAGCATCTCGTGGAGCTGATCCGGGAAGTCGGGACGCAGCAGGCTGGCGGGGGAGAGGTTGATGTTCACGGCCAGGCCGGAATGGAACGCTCCGGGACCGAACCATTCGCGGGCCTGGCGCAGGGCCGAGCGGATCATCCATTCGTCGATCGCGACGATCAGCCCGGTTTCTTCGGCCATCGGCATGAACTCTTCGGCCGCCACCAGTCCACGCACCGGATGCTGCCACCGGACCAGCGTCTCGAAGGCCACCAGCTTCCGCGTGGCCAGCAGGACGATGGGCTGGTAGTACATCAGGAACTCGCCCCGCTGTACGGCGGCGCGCAGGTCGTGCTCCAGCCGGAAGGCCGAAACCGCGGACGAGTGCATGCCGCCGTCGAACACCACCGCCTGGGCGCGGCCGCGAGCCTTGGCGCGGTACATCGCGGCGTCGGCATCGCGCAGCATGTCGCCCGCCTCCAGGTATCCGGCGCTGCTCAGCGCGATGCCGATGCTGGCGGTGGGAAACATGTCCTGCCCGGCCAGGCGGAACGGCTGCGCGAGATCCTCCGCCAGTTGCGCCGCGAGCGACTGGGCGTCCTCGCCGTCCCGGACGTCCTCCAGCAGAATGGTGAACTCGTCGCCGCCCAGGCGCGCCAGGGTGTGTTGTCCGGAGAGACTGGCCCGCAGCCGCCGCCCCACCTCCCGCAGCAACTGATCGCCCGTCAGGTGCCCCAGGCTGTCATTGACAACCTTGAAGCGGTCCAGATCCAGGAACAGCACGGCGAAATTCGGGTGGCGGTCGGCCTGCCAGCGCGCCAGGCGCTGCGCCAGCCGGTCCAGGAACAGCGTCCGGTTCGCCAGCCCGGTCAGCGCGTCGTGCAGCGCGTCGTGCAGCAACTGCTGTTCGATCGCCTTGCGTTCGGTGATGTCGGTCAGCACTCCGGACAGGCGCAACGGCTGCCCCTGGTCGTCGAACTGGGCCGCGCCGCGGCACAGCACCCAGCGATAGCCGCCACTCGCGGTCCGCAGGCGGTACTCGATGTCGAGGCGGGGCAGGTCTCCCGCGGCGTTCCGGTCGATCGCCACGCGGACCCGCTCGGCGTCGTCCGGGTGAATCTGCGCGAACCACTGCCCCGACGTCCAGGGGCTGACGCTGGGCGGGGCCTCGATCAGGCTGAAGAAGGTCTCGGATAGATACAGGCGGCCGGTGTCGAACTCCAGTTCCCAGAGCGCGTCCGAAGACGCCCGCACCGCGCGCGCCAGACGCCGCGGATCCTCCGCGATCGTCCCACCTTCGGGCTCGGCGGACTCGATGCTCGACTGCCAGGACTTCGGAAACAAAGTGCCTCGATCTGAGGACGAAACCCCACCGGTTCCGGTTGCCGCCGCGACGCTTCAGCCCGAGCGTCCGGAGCCTCTGTGCAAGATGCCCGAGTGTAACAGAGCCGGTCCGCGGGCTTCAATATCTCTTTCGGATTACGACTGCACTTACGCCCTCGCCGCCGATACACACTGCCAACCCTCCGCCTCGGAGCGATGATCCACGCGCCAGCCCTCCGGCCAGTCGCACGTAAGTTCATGAAAACCAGAGAGAATCACGCGGTGACCGGCGGCAGCAAGGCGCGGCAGCTCGGCCTCTGCCAGACCCGCGCCGAGGTTCGCCACCACCACGTCGAAGGCCCTGGGGCGGACCGCCGCGGCGGTTCCCAGGAACAGGGGACCCTCCGCCGTCTGACGCGCCTGCTCCAGCGAGCCGGGGTCGATATCGCAGCCCACGACGAGCGCCGCGCCGAGCAATTCGGCGCCCCGAGCCAGGATCCCCGATCCGGTGCCCACATCCAGCACCCGCATGCCGGGCGCGACGCACCGCGCCAGCGCCTCCAGGCAGAGCCGGGTACAGGGATGCGCTCCTGTGCCGGACGCCATCGCCGGATTCACCTCCAGCCGCAGCATTCCCGCCGGGGTGGGTTCGGTCCGCCAGGGCGCGACGATAAAGAAAGGACCTGCGCTCAACGGCGGCCAGGCGTCGCGCGTGCGCTGCTCCCAGTCCTCCGGTTCGTGATCCAGGAACTCCGGGTTACGGGCGGCAAAGCGGGCGACCAACTCCTCCCGCGGCTGGGCGTCCTCGAAGAAGGCCTGGACATGGGCGTCCCCTTCCACCACGCCCAACGTCTCGCACTCCGCGAGTTCGGCAAGCAGAAACTCCCGATCGCCGGGCGCGCTGTCCAGGAACAGCGAGTACATGCGCTAGCCCTGCACGCGCTTCGTCTTGCCGGCCCAGAATTGCTCTTTGATCACCATTTTCTTGATCTTGCCGGTGCCCGTCTTCGGCAGCGGGTCGCTGGAAATCACGACCTTGCGGGGCAGTTTGAACTTGCCGAGACGTTCCTGGAGGAACGACATCAGTTCGGCTTCGTCGATGGTGTGATCCGGTTTGGGAACGACCACCGCGACCGGCACTTCGCCCCACCGCTCGTCCGGGGCGGCGACCACCGCGCACTCGAACACGCCCGGATGGGCAAAGATCGCTTTCTCCACTTCGATGGAGGAAATGTTCTCGCCGCCCGAGATGATGATCTCCTTCTTCCGGTCCACGATGTGGACGTAGCCGTCCTCGTCCCACACGGCCATGTCGCCGGTGTGGAACCAGGGTCCGCTCATGACGGCGGCCGTGGCCTCGGCTTCCTTGAAGTAGCCCTCCATGATGTGATCGCCCATGGCGACCACTTCACCGATGGCCTCGCCGTTCCGGGGGACGTCCTTCATGTCCATGTCAACGACCCGGAGCGTCACGTTCGGTACCGGCCATCCGGCCATCGCGTGCCGCCGCAGCCGCTCCGCGGGCGTCGGATAGACTAGCCCCTTTTCGCGCGACATGGTCAGCACCGGCGCGGTCTCGGTGAGACCGTAGCCGCACAGCGCCTCGCCGCCCAGGTGCTGCTCGATCCGGTCGATCAGCTCCGGGGAGGCCGCCGCGCCGCCGATCATGATCTGCCGGAGCGACGTCAGGTCGTACTTCTTCACGTCGGGCGAGTTGATCAGCGCGTTCGCCATGGTCGGCACCAGGCTCATGTGCGTCGCCTTGTGCTCCTGGATCAACCCGAAGACGAAGTTCGGCTCGAAGCGGCGCACCATCACCTGCTTGATGCCGAGCATCGTCGAGGCCTGCGGACGTCCCCAGCCGTTGGCGTGGAACATCGGAATGGTGTGCAGATCGACCAGCTCGTGCGGCTTCTCCATCAGCGTCGCGACGCTCAGCGCGTGCAGGTATAAGGTCCGGTGGGAGTGCGTGACGCCCTTGGGCGTGCCCGTGGACCCGGAGGTATAGAACAGTTCGGCAATCGAGCGCTCGTCGTACGAGAAGATGTCGGCGCGCTCGGGCCGTCCGGACGCCAGGATCTCCTCATAGGTCAGGTCCGCTTCCGGCGTTTTGGGGTCCACCGTCACCCAGCGCTCGATCGACTTGCTCTCTCCCTTCAACTGCTGGATCACGGGCAGGAAGTCGTTCTCGTAGATCAGCATCCGCGCGCCGGAGTGGTTCAGGATGTTGATCAGCTCGGGGGCCGAGAGCCGGACGTTGAGCGGCATGACGATCGCCTTGGCCTGGACCACACCGTAGTAACCCTCCAGTAACTGGTGGTTGTTAAAGGACAGGTAAGCGACGCGGTCGCCTGGCTGGATGCCGAGCTTCGCGAGGCCGGTGGCTAGCTTCTCGGCTCGTTCGGCGAATTGCGCATATGTGAATTGTTTGTCGCCGCAGACGACGCCAATCTTGGAGCCGAACAGTTCCTGGGCGCGGTGCAGGCAGCGGAGGGGTGTAAGTGGGACAAACATAGGCTGTTACCCGCCCATTGTAGAACACCCCGGGGCGGAGCGTCCGGTTCAAGTCCAATTGGATCTATGGGGTAGACCGTCACATGAAATAACTTTAACTCTCGGATCTTTGACTGCTACAACACAATCCGGTAAAAACGATCCTAGCAGTATTTTGCTGAACCCCATTCCTTGTGCCGGGGAAAGCCAGGGAGTGGGAATCCTCTCTTCGGGTTAGTTGGGGGTCCGGATGAAAAAATCGATTCTTCTTTGCTGCGCCTTGCTGGTATTGTTTTCGCTCGGCGCGTTCGCCCAGACCAGCTCCTTGACCGGGACCGTATCGGACCCGTCGGGCAGCGTGATCGCGGGCGCAACCGTGGATCTTGAGAGCACCAGTGGCGGCGCAAAGCGCTCCACGGTCACGAGCAGCGCGGGCAGCTATACGTTTTCGCAAGTGCCGCCGGGCGTGTACAAGCTCACGGTGAAGAACCAGGGCTTCTCGCAGAAGGTGTTCAACGAGGTTCGCCTCCAGGTGAATCAGCCGTCGACCCTGAACGTGACGCTGGAGGTCGGCGCGGTGACGGAGTCGGTTTCGGTTTCCGCGGGCGCGCAGCAGATCAATACGGTGGATGCGTCGCTCGGCAACGCGATCGGCGAGAAGCCGATCCTGCAGCTGCCGTTCGAAGGCCGCAACGTAGTTGGCCTGCTGGCCCTGCAGCCGGGCGTGACCTTCATCAGTGAGCCGAATCCCGGGTCCTTGAACGACTATCGTTCCGGCGCCGTGAACGGCGCCAAAAGCGACCAGGCGAACGTCACGCTGGACGGTGTGGATGTGAACGACCAGCAGGACCGCGCGGCGTTCACGAGCGTGCTGCGCGTGACGCTGGATTCCACCCAGGAGTTCCGCACGACGACCACGAACGCGGGCGCCGATCAGGGCCGCTCGTCGGGCGCGCAGGTGACCCTGGTGACCAAGAGCGGCACGAACGTCTTTCATGGCTCGGCCTATGAGTTCCACCGCAACACGATCACCTCGGCGAACGACTTTTTCAGCAACCGGTCGGGCGTGCCGCGCCAGACCCTGATCCGTAACGTCTACGGCGCCAGTCTGGGCGGACCGATCAAGAAGGACCGGCTGTTCTTCTTCCTGAACTACGAGGGCCGCAAGGACCGCAGCGCGGGCACTGCGGTGCGCGTCGTGCCGGACGCCGAGTTCCGCAACGGGTTCTTCGACTACACCACCACCGCCGGCGGCACGGCGCGGCTGACGCCGGAGCAGGTGCGCGCGCAGGATCCGGCGGGCATCGGACCCGCCCCGGCGGTTCTGGCGCTCTTCCGCAGCTTCCCGCTCCCGAACGACACCACGGTCGGCGATCAGCTCAATACCTCCGGGTTCCGCTTCAACGGCGCCACGCCGCTGAACTGGGCCACCTATATCGCGAAGTTCGACTGGAACATCGACTCGGCCAATAAGTACACGATGTTCTTCCGCGGCAACCTGCAGAACGACAGCTTCGCGCGGCTGCTGCCGCAGTTCCCCGGCGCGGCGAACAACTCGGTATTCCTCGAGAACAGCAAGGGGTATGCCATCGGCGGCAACGCGGTTATTTTCCCCAGCCTGATCTCGACCACCCGGTTCGGCTTCACGCGCCAGGGCACGGAGAACACGGGCCTGCAGCAGGCGCCGGCCAACACCCTCCGCGACCTCGACAACCGGTTTGGGCTTTCCCGCTCCCTCGTGCGCATCGCTCCGGTGTACACGTTGACCGAGGACCTCGCCTGGAATAAGGGCAAACACGCCGTCACCTTCGGGTTCGCGTTCCGCAACATCACCAACAACCGGCTCTCGAAGGTGAACTCGTTCTCCGGCGCCTTCGGCAATTCGAGCTGGCTGCTCGGCACCGGCGGACAGTTCTTCGTCCCCGGCGCCGCGAACCGCCAGCCGTACCGCCGGCAGTTCTCGAACCTGCTCGGCATCCTGTCGCAGTTGACGCGCCAGGCCAATTACAACCTGGACGGCAGCCTGTTCGCCGAAGGCACCGCGATCCCGCGGCAGTTCGGCAATCAGGAGTATGAGCTGTACGTTCAGGATTCCTGGAAGGTCACGCGGAACCTCACGATCACGGCCGGTTTGCGGTACTCGTTCGGTCCGCCGATCGAGGAGTTGCAGGGCTTCCAGACCTCGCCGAACATTCCGCTGGGCGACTGGTTCGACCAGCGTGGCGGGTTGGGCTTCGCCGGCAAGAGCCAGGCCGGCGCGCCGAAGCTGCAGTTCGACCTCGCCAGCAAGACCGGCGTGGGCTTGTACGATTACTTCCGCAACTGGCAGCCGCGCATCGCGCTCGCGTATTCGAAGAAGAACACCGTGGTGCGGGCCGGTTTCGGCATCTACTACGACCTGGTGGGCCAGGGCATCGCGCGTCTCGGCGACGCGACGGCGCTGGGCTTCTCTTCGTCGCTGTCCAACCCGGCGACGGCGAGCCCGGTTACTTCGCCGCGTTTCACTGGCGTCTTCAACGTGCCGACGAACCTGCTGCCCGCTGCTCCCAAGGGCGGCTTCCCGCAGGTGCAGCCGGATATCTTCCAGATCACCAACAGCATCGATTCGACGATCAAAGCGCCGTACACGATGAACATGAACCTCTCGGTGGGGCACGAATTCGCGAACGGTTTCTTCCTCCAGGGTTCCTACGTCGGCCGCCTTTCGCGCCGCTCGCTGATCCGCGACGATGTGGCGATGCCGACGAACCTGGTGGACACGGTGTCGGGACAGAGCTACTTCGACGCCGCTCGCATCCTGGGCCAGTACGCGGCTAGCGACACCGCGGTGCGCAACGTTCCCCGCGTACCGTTCTGGGAGAACCTGTGGCCGGCGGCCGCCGGCGGTGGTCTCACCGCCACGCAGAACATCTACCAGCAGTTCCTGGATAACTTCCCGGACTACACCACGGCGCTGGCCATCATCGACACCGAGTGCTTCCCGGCGTGCAGCAAGCTGGGGCCGTACTCGATCTTCAACGCGCAGTACTCGTCGCTGGCAGCCCTGCGGAGCCGGGCCAGCGGCAGCTACCACGGCTTCCAGTTCACCGCCCGCAAGCGCTTCTCGCAGGGTTACCAGTTCGACTTCAACTACACGTGGTCCAAGTCGATCGACTTCAGCTCGGTGCGCGAGGGTGAAGGCGCTTTCTCCGGCCAGATCCGCAACGCGTTCCGGCCCGGCGACATGAAAGGCGTTTCGGACTTCGACACCACCCACCTGTTCAGCATGCTCGGCGTCGCCGAGTTGCCGTTCGGCAAGGGCAAGAAGTTCGCGGGCAACGCCAACCGGTTCCTGGACGCTCTCATCGGGGGCTGGCAGGTTTCGGGACTCTGGCGGCAATCCACCGGCTTCCCGCTCTCGATCCTGAACGACGGCGGCTGGCCGACCAACTGGAACATCTTCTCCTGGGCCAACCAGGTGGCACAGAATGGCGGCACCGGCTCGTTTAAGAACGTGGCGCGCGCCAATGGCACCGGCTCTGGTCCGAACGTCTTCGGCAATCCGCAGAAGGCTTACGGTGCATACGCTTTCTCGCTGCCCGGCGACACCGGCCAGCGCAACGGCGTCCGCGGCGACGGCGTGTTCACCATCGACGTCGGCCTGGGCAAGCGCTTCCGGTTGTTCTCCATCAAGGACAACCCGCACACACTGCAGATCCGCGGCGAGGCGTTCAACGTAACCAACTCGGTGCGGTTCGACGTGAACTCGATCAACAACGGCATCACCAACCAGGCGGTTTTTGGGCAGTACACGAACGTCCTGGTTCGGCCGCGCGTGTTCCAGTTCGCGATGCGGTACGAGTTCTAAGCGGACTCGTGTTAGAATCCAACGGGCGGCGTGCTTTCGGCTCGCCGCCCTTTGTGCTTTTCGGGGCGAGTTCGCGCCATCACCCGCATGCCCCCGGATCTCCCGAGCGGCGCGCCCTTTACGGAACCCGGAAAACCCGCTCCACCCGGCGGAGGGGCATGTCGAGCAGGCGGGGGCCCTCGACGCAAGCCTGGCGTTCCGCTTCCCTCGGCGTTCGCCCGCCTTCCTTCGTAACCACCCGCAACACCGGAGCCCTCCAGGTGAACGATTCGAACTCGAACCCCTGCGCCCTCACCAGCAGCCGCTCCGGGTCGCCGATCTGGGCGCCGCACTGTGCCCGGGTGTCCACTCCAAAGAGCAGCACGCGTCCTGCCGCGGATGGTCCAGCGTCACCAGCTTCACCTTCATCCCGAGCGATCCCTGCCCGCCGTCGATCTCCGTGCAGAGGAGCAGGTCACGTCTGCCCGGTCCCCGGACGATGACGCAATCGTCCGTGCGCAGGCCGGGTTCGTACCGCAGGATCCTCCAGCCGCCGCCGCGCCGCTCGAGCAGCAGCGTGCCGCCCCACAGCAAAGAATGCGGTGCGCAACCGCTGCCGTCCACGGCCAGTTCGTCCCGCCCCGGGCCGGTGAACGAACCGCGCCGGGTCGCGTGGATCGTCCAGGGAGCCGAGAGCCCGAAATCGACCGGCTCCGGGCAGGCGGTGCACTCTAACCCGCGGGCGTCAGAAGGACACAGCGCGGTGAGCACGGCCGCCGCGAGACCGGGGTCCGGCGGCGTCCGCGGTGAGATCCGGGCGTTCTCCGCAAGCAGGGACACACAAAAGGCGGCTGCGCCGAAACCGCACAGCCGCCCCTTCATGACTTACGCCTCGGCGATGGTGACCGACTTCAGCGTGTCGCCCTGTTGCGTGGCGTCCACGATGTCCTTGCCGGAAAGCACCCGGCCGAAGACCGTGTGCTTGCCGTCCAGCCAGTCCGTGGCGACATGGGTGATGAAGAACTGGCTCCCGTTGGTGTTGGGGCCGGCATTGGCCATGGAGAGCGTCCCGGGGGCGTGGCGGTTCGGGTTGTTGGCGGTCTCGTCTTCGAAGCGGTAGCCGGGGCCGCCGCGGCCGGTGCCGGTGGGGTCGCCGCCCTGGATCATGAAGTCGGCGATGACGCGGTGGAACACCGTTCCGTCATAGAAGTTGTCGCGCGCCAGGCACACGAAGTTGTTCACGGTCTTCGGCGCGTCCTTGGCGAACAGCTCGCAAACGATGGTGCCGCGCGAGGTTTCGAAGGTGGCGGTGTACTTCTTCGCCGGATCGATGGCCAGGGCGAAGGGCTGAGAATATTGTTTGGACATGGGTATCTTTTCAGTGTACCGCCCCGGTTCGCGCGGACCAAGAAAAAGGCCCCCGCCGGAGCGGGGGCCTGTGCCGGTGTGGTGTCCTCTTCTTAGAAGAACAACCGGAGCCCGAACTGCGCCTGCAAGGGCGTGCCGAGCTGCACGTTATCGCGGAAGTAGGTGCCGTCGGCGTTGCGCAATAGCTGGAAGGCGCTATTACGCGCCACCGCAGCTCCGGTCGCGTCGATGCCGAGACCGTAGATATTGGTTGCGCCGCCGAACACCACGTTGTCGAGGTTAAACAGGTTGAAGAACTCCGCCGAGAACTGCAGCTTCACGCGCTCGCCGAACTTGAAGTTCTTGAGCACGCGGAAGTCTACGTTCTGGAACCCGCGGTTCCGGAAGCTGTTGCGCTTGAACACCTGGCCGACGGCCTGGTAAGCGCGGTCCGTGTTGGAATTGTCCCCGTTGACATCCGAACCGGCGCGCGGGTTCATGGGATAACCCGAGCGGACCCGGTAGATCATCGAGAGGTCGAAGCCCCAGGGCAGATTCACCAGCGCGTTGGAGGTGAACTGATGCCGGGCATCCAGGTCGGAATAACCGTACTCGGGCCGCAGGTTGAAGGGGTTGTCATAGCTGAAGCCGCCGGCCGAGCGCTCGTTATCGTCGTCCGAGAACGTCTCCGACACCGTGTAGAAAGCGTTGAATAGGACGCGCTTCTTGCGGTACTGCGCCTGGAAGGTGGCGCCGCGGTACAGGGACCGGGCGGAGGAATCGCGTAAGGTCACCGACTGGAGCGTCGGAATCGGCCGGTTCGCCCGGGTGAAGATCGGGCGGCCGTCGGCGGCGCGCACCGTCGGGAAGGGCAGGTTCAAGTCGATATTGCGCTGCAGGTTGACGGTGTTGACATAGTTGAACTGCGCGCCGACCAGCAGGTCCTTAACGATCTCGAGGTCCACCCCGAGGCCGGTCTGGAAGGAACGCGGGTTCCGGTAGTTGGGCGAGTTGGCGGTGACGCCGATGCCGACGAACGGATCGCGGGCGGTGCCGCCGGCGGCAATCGCCGCGGCGCGCTGCACCACTTCCACGGGAATCACCGGCAGACTGCCGAGCGAACCGTTGTTCAGATTGACGCCGGCCTGCAGCAACTGCTGGTAGACCGTCAGCGTGCCGGAGTTGGTGAGCTGGATGCTCACGTCGCCCGGGGGATTCCGGAAGTTGTTGAACGCGCCGGCGAACAGCAGCAGCGGCGTCGCGGCGTAGAACAACCCGGTGTTGCCCCGGACCACCATGCGCCGCGACCCGCTCCACGGCGACCAGGCAAAGCCGAAGCGCGGCATCCATTGCTGCGTGTTGTCGTTGATCTTGGTGGGATCGACCCGCAGGCCAAGCGGATAGGCCGCGCCCCGCACCCGGTCCACGACCGACGTGTTGTTGGCCTGAGGCGACGGATTGTACTGGCCTTCCCAGCGAAGCCCGAAGTCGAGGGTGAAGTTGCGCGTGACCTTCCAACTGTCCTGGGCGTACAACGCGAACTGCGTCACGCCGTAGTCGGCCAGCAGGTTGCCGATCTGGCGGGTGTAGGTGACCTGCGGGTGGTCGAACCGGTTGGCGATGGCGCCGCCCGGCGACAGGATGTCGAGGACGGTATTCACGTCCGTGGTCTGGAAGCCGAACGCGCCAAACTGATTGAAACCGAAGGTCTGCGCGGCGGTGATCCGGCTGAAATCAAACCCGAACTTGGCGGTGTGCTTGCCCGCCGTGAAGGACATGCCGTCGACGATCTGCCAGCGCTGGTCGTCCTGCGTGGTCGGCAGGAAGCTGCGCGCCCCGAACGTACCGAACACGTTGCTGACGGTCGGCGACGCGGAATTCGCCAGCCGCGGCCGCAGTTCGTAGATGCCCGAGAAGCGCAGGTCGTTCACCAGCTTCGGCGAGATGATGTGGGTGTACTGCAGCGTCCCGGTGTGGGTACGGTTCTTCTCGATCCCCTCATTCGAGAGGGCGCCGTTGGTGTTCGGGCTCAGCGCTCCGCCCGTCCCGACCGCGTTCTCGCCATTGTTATTCGAGAAGTTGTAGCGGAAGGTGAGCCGGTGGCCCTTGACGAACTGGTAGTCGAGCCGGCCGGTAAGCGCGGTAGCGTCGTTGGTTTGACGGAACCGCTCCTCGAGGGTGCGGTAAAAGGCGATGGAGTCGTTGGTATTAGGCCCGGGCGTGGCCCGCGTCAGGTTCGCGAAGACCACGTTGCGCGGGTTGGAGGCGTACTGCTGCTCCACCGCCGTGAACCAGAACAGCTTGTCGCGTTTCAGGGCGCCTCCGATGGAACCGCCGAACTGCTGCAGCGTCTCAGTGGCCTGCACGCCCAAAATCGGGTTCTCGCCAGCCAGTTCCTTGTGGCGCAACTGGTAGAACGCGTCGCCGCGGATGTCGTTGCTGCCGGACTTGGTGATCGAGTTCAGAATGCCGCCCGTCGACCGGCCATACTCGGCCGCGTAGCCTTGGGTGATCACCTGGAACTCCTGGATCGCCGACTGCGGCACGGTGAAGGCGAAGTTCGAACGCTCGCCGCCCCGGATGCCGCCGAAGAACGGCTGCGTATAGTCGGTTCCGTCGAGCATCACGTTCGCATTAATGCCGCGCTGGCCGACGAAGCTCAACTGCTGGCGAGTCGGTTCGATCTGCACGGTGGGCGTGAGCGTCGCGAAATCCTGGAAGCGGCGGCCGTTGATCGGCAGGTCCCGGATCTGCGCCTCGCCCGTAATCACCTGGGGCGCCGGCAGGTCAACCGTGACCAGCTGGGCGCCCACCTCGATGGATTGCGACGTCGCGCCGACAGCCAGGGCGACCTGCAGGTCCACCGAGGAGCCGACGTTCACAATTACGTTGGTGAGCTTCTTCTCAGCGAAGCCCGAAGCATTAACAGAAACCTCATAGATCCCGGCGTCCAGGAACAGAGCCTGAAACCGGCCGTCCGCGCCGCTGGTCAGCTCGCGCGTGGCGCCCGTGGCCGGGCTCTTCACAATCACTTTGGCGTTCGGAATCACGGCCTGGTTCTGGTCGAGTACCGTTCCGACAATCTGGCCCTTGTTCGCCGCCGCCTGCCCGAACAGGCAGACCGCGACCAGCAGGCCGGTGCATAACCGCATAAAGCCTTTCATGGTGGAAACCCCTTGTGTGGGTATGGAAACCCCGGATCGAAATTATGTTACCGCAGGTTCGTGACAGTCCGGTTACCGATTCCCTAGGGTCTGGTTTCAGGGGCCAGATCCGCGACGGTGGCCCCCCAGCCGCCGGCTTCGAGGGGCGCGTCGCCGAAGGTGGTCACGAACGGCGTGGCCGCCAGGACCCGGCGGACCATCTCCCTCTGAAAGCCGGTACCTCGTCCATGAATAATGCGGATTCCCCTGAACCTTAGCCTCCGGGCTTCCGATAGATATTCGACGAGAATCGCCTCGGCGTCTCTCGGCGGAACGCTATGCAGGTCAAAGACATCGGTTATGGGGATGGGTACCGGGTCGTCCATGGCGCGGTTCCGGGGAGGGTCTCGTTCCACCCTACTCCAAGACATACGAGGAGCGCTAGGTCCTTAAGAAAAAGCTACTTAGTACCGACATTGCCGGGTACGGAATGGGTCCTTCCGGCGTAATATGAGTGTGTCGCGGAAGCCATGAACTGTTACTTGTGCGGGAATAAAATCGGGTTCTTCCGGCGGGTGGTCGACCAGCGCTACTGCTCGAACCAACACCGCTATGAAGCCAGCCTGGTTTCCGCGCGGGCGCTCCGGGACGCCGAGGACGTCTACGATGAGCCGTGGAGCGTAGCGCAGGCGCAGAAGAAGGAAAAGAACAAGAAGTCCTCTCCGGCCGGCGCCGTGATCGCCGTGTGCTTTGTGGCGATCCTGCTGATCGTGGCCGTGAGCCTTCCGAATCCCACCCAGACGACCTACCAGGTGGCGGATACGACGATGAGGCAGGGCGGGGGATTGATCCAGCGGGCGGGTTCGGCCCTCGGGTCGGCATTCTCCACTTCCGCGCCGGTCACCCTGACCCACGATTTCTCGGCGGGCGGCTTCGCGAACTGGACCGCGTCGACCACCAAGACCCTGATGGCTGCGGCCGACAATTCCACGAGCCTGAACATGCCGGGGACGAGCACCCTGCGGATCTGGTCGAAGACCACCTCTCTTTCGAACTACCAGATGGACTTTACCAGCAACCTGGACAAGCGGAGCCTGGCCTTCGCGTTCCGGGCCAGCGATCCGCGGAACTACTACGCGACCCGCATCACCATCCTGCGTCCCGGTCCTCTCCCGAACGCGGGTCTGGTGCGCTACGTCATGATGGACGGCCGCGAGTGGGATCGCGTTCAGCTCCCGCTGCCGCTGACGCTCGAGAAGGGCAAGGACTACCGGGTGCGGGTGAGCGTCCAGGACGACCGGTTCGTCACCTGGGTGAACGGCCAGGTCGTCTCCACCTGGAGCGACAAGCGGCTGGGTAAGGGCGGCATCGGGTTCTTCCAGGACGCGACCGACGCCTCCTCGATCCGCAACGTGGCGCTGGCGGAGCGCGACAGCTTCCTGGGCCGGATGCTCTCGCACTTCTCGCTCTTCAAGCTGCCGGCTTACTAGCCCATTCTTTAGCCCGCCACCCGTCCCGGAAGTGCCTCCTCCGCGCCCTGGAGCGCACGATAATCGAAACAGGACCGAGCCGGAGATGATCCGGCGCTGGGCCCAAACCTGGAAGCTCGCCGGTCCCGAGTTGGAGCGGATCCGGCCGCGGGAAGTGCGCGACGAGGACAGCCTGCGTTCGCTGCGGCTGCTGGCTCCGGCATTCGAGCTGGCTGTCCGGAATGAGCCCGTGGACGCGTCCCCGGGCCTGGTAGAGATGCAACGTCACTTCGCCAAGCTGCGCATTTGCCAGCTCGCCACCGGCGTTTGAGACCCGGTCCGCTGGGTCAGCCCCGCACGCTACGATCATCGGTGTGCTTCCTGTCGCATTGACCATCGCCGGATCCGACCCCTCCGGCGGCGCCGGCATCCAGGCCGATCTCAAGACCTTCCACCGCTTCGGCGTCTATGGCGCGGCCGCGCTTACGCTGGTAACCGTCCAGAACACCCGGCGCGTTTCGCGCGTCGAGACCCTCGATCCGGAGTTGGTGCGGCAGCAGATTGACGCCGTGCTCGAGGACATCCCACCGCAGGCCGCCAAGACGGGCGCGCTCGGGTCGGCCGCGATCATCGCCGCCGTGGCCCGCGCGTATTCGTTCCCGCTGGTGGTGGACCCCGTGATGATCTCCAAGCACGGGGCGCCCCTGATCGACCCCGAGGCGCGCGCCGCGCTCCGCGAGCTGCTGGCGCCTCGCGCGTTCCTCATCACGCCGAATCTCCACGAAGCGGAGGCGCTGGCCGGCTTCGCTGTGGCGGATCTGGCGGGCATGCGCCGGGCCGGCGAAGCCATCCGGACGCTGGGAGCGCGCAACGTGCTCGTAAAGGGCGGCCACCTGGAAGGCGTGGCGACGGACCTGCTGCTCGAGGAAGACGGCAGCGTCACGGAGTTCCCCGCGCCGCGGATCGACACGCCCCATACGCACGGCACCGGCTGTACTTACTCAGCGGCGATCACGGCGGGGTTGGCGCAGGGCCTGGAACTGGAGCCCGCGGTGCGGCAGGCGAAGCGCTTCATCGCAGAGGCGATCCGGACCAACCCGGGGCTCGGCGGCGGCTCGGGTCCGGTGAATCACTTCGCCGCAGGCTGATTCCAAGAGAGTTGCCGTGATGAGCGCAACCGTCTGACCCTGCTCAGCCGCTCATCACCCGACTCGACGCTAAACGGAGTCACTGCTACCCTTAGTAGCATGTGGTTCAAGATCTCCGACGTGGACCTGGGTCAGCTATTGACTCGTGTGCCGGAAACGCGTGAGGGAGGCGACAACTTCTTTGGCCTTTTCGATTACGTTGAAGAACTGCATGTAAGGCACAATTACTCCGCGGCTTTATGGAAAGGGATGTCGCTTCTCGAAGCGTGTCGCAGAGCCGCACCCGAACGATACGAAGCCATACATAAGGGCACCCCGTTCTATTGGCTAGGGATGGCTGCCTTCAATGCATTTGACTACGAGACTGCAACCTTCTTCTTCGATGCCGGAGCTTCAGAAGATCTGCGATTGGGCGCCGACCCTATTAACTCTGCAACTCCGGGGCTAATGTATCTCATGCTGGAAAGCGAGCCACATGAGCAGGCAGCGCGGCCCCTAGTAGAGCAGTCGAAAGCGGCAGTCGAGCGTGCGATTCAACAATACAACGGATGCGCGGGGCGGCCGGCAGACAGCGACTTGAGCCTGGATCATTTGCGTCGGTGCTTCCTCCGAAGAGCGCTGACGGATCGGCCGAAATGGCGAACTGCGGCAACCGCGCTAATCTCGTTCTTCCTGGAACGCAACCATCGTTCCTTGATGATGCGCCTTCGGATTGGTCATGGAACCTCGGAGCCGATGTTCCTTCACCTATTCAAGGGATGTGTCTTGTTCGAGAGCCTGCTAAAAGCGACGTGCCCGCCGAACGAGCAAGGCAACACTCTGGCAGTCTATCTCCGAAATAAACACAATGAACTTGCAATTCTGCGTGACGTGGTCACAAAAGGCCCGACCCTGGCCGACGTGTTAAGGGATGTCGAAGGCGCCGATGGCACGATTCAGGCGGCCGTGACGCTCACCGCGAGAGCCAGAAATACACTTGGTCACGATCTTGGCTGGGACGCCGACCTTACAGAAGCAATGTACAACAGGCTTGCCCAGATGATCGGCAACTCGTGTTTACACGTGATTGCTTGTTTGTATCGGGAATAGGGCTAGACGAGATTACGTCAAGGAAGTCTCTAGGTCGGGTTCGAGACGGGTTAGTCCGGGGCAGGTCCTGGCACCGGCGGGAACCACTGCGTTAGGCCGAAGTCTTCACCCGGCCGTCGACTCAAGTCTCGGCTTCCGGCTACCGCCGGAGCATCAGAAGATGGAGGGGATCTGAGGCCGCAGGCACCTCGTAGCTTGCGAATTAGTTGATAAAGTCAACTATTGATACTTGACTTTGTCAACTATCTCACTCGTAGCGGAGCGCTTCCACCGGATCCAGACGCGAGGCTTTCACGGCCGGCCAGACGCCGAAGAACAGCCCGATCAGGACCGACACGGTGAAGCCCGTGACGACGGCCCAGGTGGGCACTGTGGTTTCGAGGAACGGCAGGATCAGGCCGACCAGGAACACCAGGGTCATCGACACCAGGACCCCCAGCACGCCGCCGATGCCGGTGAGCGTGACCGCTTCCATCAGGAACTGGAACACGATGTCGAAGCGGCGCGCTCCGATCGCCTTGCGGACGCCGATCTCACGGGTCCGTTCGGTAACGCTGACCAGCATGATGTTCATCACGCCGACCCCGCCCACCAGCAGACCCAGCCCGGAAATGGCGAACGACACGAGGCCGACCATCGCGGTGATGCCGTTGAAGCTCTGCACGATCTGATCGGCGGTCGAGAGCGCGAAGTCGTCCTCTTCGCCCAGGGGCGTGCCGCGCGCGCGCCGCAGCACCTGACGGACCTCTTCATAGGCCTGGTCGCGCAGGCCGGGTTTCGCCTTGGCGGTGAGGAAGATGTTCGTGATCTGCGGGTAGCGCAGTTCCGCGGTCTCGAACGGGATCATGATCTGCTGGTCCAGCCCGTTCTGGCCAAAGAAGCCGCCCTTGGCCTTCTCGAACACTCCGATCACGGTGTACTCGGCGCCGTCCGCGATCAGCGCGCGGCCCAGTGGCTGGCCGTCCGGGAACAGGGCGTCCGCGATGTCGGAGCCGATCAGGCACACCTTGGCCGCGCGGTTGGCCTCTTCCTGCGAGAACACGCGCCCGGCCTTCAGTTCCCGGGGCTGGGTAATGAAGCTCGAGGCGGAGTACCCGGCCATGGCAATGCTGTCGGTCTCGAAGCCGGGGACCTTGGCCGTCATGGTGCGGCCGCGCGACATCGGCGGAATGAACATCGCGGCGGAAACATCCTCGACGGAGGGGGCGAAGCGGCGGATGGCCTGCTGGTAGGAGGCCTCGATGGGCTTGCGCTTCAGTTCCTTGGGGCGCGCCATGGATCCCGAGGGGTCCCCGGAGACGCGATTGATGAAGATGTTGTCGGGGCCGAACTCCTGGAAGAAAGTCACGATGCCCTGGCGAAGGCCGGCAAGCAGCGACGAGACGGTGACCACGGTGGTGATGCCAATCACGATGCCGATGATCGTGAGGAAGGCGCGGAAGCGGTGGGACCACACCGAGTCGATCGCGATCTGGACGTTCTCGGAGATGCTGATCTTCATGCTTATTCCTGGCGCAACGCGACCACGGGGTCCAGTTTCGCGGCCCGCGACGCCGGGTACCAGCCGGAGACGATCCCCGTGGCCGCGGAGACGAAGATGGACACGAAGATGTAAGCGGGCGTGATTTCGAGTTTGGTGCCGAGGACAATACTCAACGCCTGCGTCACCACCCAGCCGATGGCGAGCCCGATCAGCCCGCCGAGGAAGGACATCAACGCCGCTTCGATGAGGAACTGGAGCAGCAGGTCGTTCTGGCGCGCGCCCATGGCCTTGCGGAGACCGATCTCGCGAGTCCGTTCGGTGACGCTGACGAGCATGATGTTCATGATGACGATGCCGCCGACCACCAGCGAAATCGCGGTGATGGGCACCACCACGGCGCTGACCAGGCCGATGATCCGGTCGATGAATTCGCGCTGGGAGTCCGGCGTGGAGACGTCGAAGTTGTCGGGCTGGCCGGGCCGGGCGCGGAGGCGGGTGCGGAGGGCGGAGCGCATCACATCCACACCCTCGTCGAGGGTCATGCCGCTAGAAGGTCGAGGGCGGCCGAAGACCGACAAGCCGCGCTGCTGCACGCTCCACAGCCGCTCGTAGAGGGTGATGGGAATGTAGACCTGGTTGTCCTGGCTGCCGCCGGTGGGGCCGGTGCCGAGCTTCTCCTGCAGGCCGACAATGCGGAAGTCAATGCCCGAGATCTTGATGTAGCGACCCAGGGGGTTCGAGCCGGGGAAGAACTCCTTGCGGATGTCCTGGCCGACGACGGCAACCGCCTGGCGGGTTCGCTCCTCTTGCTCGGTGAAGAAGCGGCCGTCGTCAAGGACGATGTCGCGGATTTCGGGGAGGGTGGCTGAGACGCCAAGAACCGTGCAGCCCTCGATGATGCCGCCGGTGAATCCCTTAACATCTTCAAAACGCTGGACATAGGGGCTATAGAGGATCTCTGAGCCGGTGGTTGCCCGGAGGTAGGTGAGGTCCTCGTCGCGAATCTTCTTGTTTCGCTTCAGCTTCTCGGCACGCTCGGAGCGGGTGAGGCGCTGGCTGGAGGCGATCTGGGCGACGAGAAAGCTGTTGGATCCGAAAGTCTTGGCGGTGGTCTGCTCGGCGAAGTTGCCGAGGCCTTCAATGGCGGCGCCGACCATGACAACGCTCGAGACGCCGATGATCACCCCGAGCAAAGTCAAGAAAGTACGCAGCTTGTGGGCGCGCAACGAATCGATGGCAATGCGAAACGCGGTCAGGACGGTCTGAGTGTAGTGCCCCATTCCCTCCTAACATGATGCGCCTAGTGCGGCGAAAGTGCAAAATCGGTCCCGCGCCCCCTAAGGCTAGCCTGAGGACCATCCTAGAGGGAATCCCTAGCTGGGAACCGGCGAGCCCGGTCGATCTCTCCCTCAGTGATATGTCTAAGTTGCTCAAGGCTTTGGCCGTGTTGGCGCTCTGCGCGGTTCCGATGCGCGCCGGGTCCGTCGAGTACGCGGAACGCTTCCGGTGGTTCGCCTTCGCTCAGGGCGGGGATCCCCTGGGCATGGACCAGGGCGGACAAACCGTTGCAGGCGCCGCGCTGGGGTTCGGAAGCCGAACTGAATACTTCCGCGCCTCGGAGCAGGATGCCAGCACAGGGTACTTCCTCACCCCGACGTTCTTCGGAATCGCCTTTTGGGGCTTCGGCTTCCAGGCGTTCGATTTTGGCGACTCCGGTTGGGGCTGGGGTTGGGGTTGGAGCGGCTCGTATAGCTCCCCGCCTGAGGTCACCTGCTTCGGAGGTTTTTGTCGCGAAGCCGCACCCGGGACGCCGAGCGTGGCTTACCTCACGGGCAGTTCCGATCCCGGGCCGCCGGCGCTGGGGCTGTCCACGCCACCGCCGACTGGACCCATCCTGCCCGGGTCCTTGCCGCCCGCCGATGAACCGCTCGGGTCGCCGGAGCCGGGTACCTTCGCCCTGCTGGGCGCCGGACTGGCGATCGCCGTACTCAAGCGCCGCGTTCGCTGAGCCGTCGCGCCGGGTTCTCCCGCCACTGATGACAGCGGCATGGCGGAAACGAAGAACTTCAAGCGCGGCGGCGAACACCACAATCCCGTCAATACAAAGCTCCCCGACGAATACGTGGTGCTCGTCGGCAGTCCCACCGACACCTACAAGGGCTGGGCCAGCATCGAAGGCTATCCGAAAACCGTCGCCGGGGTGTCTCGGTATCTTCGGGGTGGGGGGACGCACGACATCTACTGGGCGAACTTTCTCGACCCCGCCCCCCGGCTGTTCTGGAATGGAATCGCCCAGCCGCAACCCGGCGACCTGGTTACGATCCTCGTCGTGAGTCCTGGGTTCCTGCGGCGGCAGCGGCTGGACTGGGAGGCGTCGCCATACAACCTCGAGTTGCACCCGCGGCCCTTGCAGCCCAAGAAGGAGGAGCCGCGAGGTTGGGTTCCGTTCCGCAACCCCGATCCACCCGTGGTGCCGGCCAAACCCTCCACGCAGGACCCGGAGTACATGATCAACCACGAGATCATGATGCGCACCACCTCCGATAACGCGCCGGGAGTGATCCGGCGCCCGACCCAGGCCCGGCAGTACGAGGAGATCATCCACAACCTGCCGCGGGCGGTGATCTTCGGGCCGGACCTCGGCGGCGAAGCGCGGCTCCCGGATGTCCTCGTGAAGGTCGTCCTGATTCGGACCGTGGACGAGTTCGTCGCGTACATGAAGGATGGGACCGTTTCCGGAGAAAGGTGGCAACACGCCTTCGATGTGCCATCGTTCGAGACGGCCGCGCCGAGCGAAGTTGGGCGTGCCGGGCCAATCGACGAAGATCACTCCTACTACGACTTCGCCGTTGCGCCCAGCAGCAAGGCGTGGGCGATCCGGTGGGCGAAACTCAAAGCGACGCACGCCAAGCCGCAGGCGGTGAATCGGCGCAAGGTCAAGATCAAGCGTTTCGACTATTTCGGTCACTCGTTTCCCGAGTCGTTCGAGGCCCTCTTCGGCTGGCCGAACAAGCAAGAGACCTGGGACTATGCGTCGACCTTCGCCAGGATTCCACGTTCGGCAATGACCGCGAACAGCTTCGCTCACTTGTGGGGATGCTCGCTGGCGCAAAGTATGGCCTGGGACCTGGTCCGCCACTTCCGGAAGATCCGGGCCGCGGAATCGTTGACGACCTACAAGGAGATCCCAAGATTTCCGACTTCGATGCCGGTGCCCGACGAGGGTTGGGTGGAGCGGGATCGAACCATGAAACGGCCGCCGCCCCCTCCCCCTCCTCCTCCCGGGTCCGAGCCGGAGTGGGTACGCTGGAACAGCGAACGGGGCGAGCTGGCTGCCGAAGCGGCGCATTAGGGACGAACTCATTCGAACCGCCGGGACTCCCGCGGGCTCCACGCTACACTGGGACTTCCCGCCATGCATCGCTCCAACCGGCTCGCCCGCGAGAAGAGTCCCTATCTGCTGCAGCACGCGCAGAACCCCGTGGATTGGTATCCGTGGGGGGAGGAAGCCTTCGGGAAGGCCCGCGCCGAGGACAAGCCGATCTTCCTCTCCATCGGCTACTCGACTTGTCATTG
Organism: uncultured Solibacteraceae bacterium; assembly: GCA_964471915.1. Taxonomy (GTDB): domain Bacteria; phylum Acidobacteriota; class Terriglobia; order Bryobacterales; family Bryobacteraceae; genus JAIEPW01. The sequence continues at coordinate 76,332 of CAYYID010000006.1, forward strand.
GTGCCACGTGATGGAACGCGAGTCCTTCGAGAACGATGCTCTGGCGGCGGTGTTGAACGAGCACTTCGTCTCCATCAAGGTGGACCGGGAAGAGCGCCCGGACGTTGACCGCATCTACATGCTGTTCGTGCAAGCGACCACCGGATCCGGCGGCTGGCCGATGACGGTGTTCCTCACGCCGGAGCTGCGGCCATTCTTCGGCGGGACGTACTTCCCGCCGGATAACCGTTACGGCCGTCCGGGATTCCGGGCGCTGCTGGAGCACCTGGCCAAGGCTTGGAAGGATGACCGCGCCCGGATCGAGGAGTCCGGCAGCGCTGTGGTGGTCCAGTTGCGCGAGTACTCGGCGGTCGCCGCCGGCGGGGCGGTAGTGGACGCGGCGGCCATCGAGAGCGGGTTCCTCCAGTTCCGCCGGTCCTTCGACGGGCAGCTCGGAGGCTTCGGCCGCGCTCCGAAGTTCCCCCGCGCGGTGACGCACAACTTCCTGTTCCGTTACCACCATGCGACCGGCAATCCCGAAGCGCGCGACATGGTGACGTTCACCCTCGAAGAGATGGCCAAGGGCGGCATGAACGATCAGCTGGGCGGCGGGTTCCATCGCTACTCGGTGGACGAGCACTGGTTCGTACCGCACTTCGAGAAGATGCTGTACGACCAGGCCCAGTTGGCCGTCTCCTACCTGGAGGCGTACCAGCTCACCGGCCGGGAGGAGTTCGCGGGCACGGCGCGCGAGGTCTTTGCGTACGTCCTCCGCGACCTGACGCACCCGGAAGGCGGGTTCTACTCCGCCGAGGACGCCGACAGCGTCATCGACCCGGCGCAGCCGCACGAGAAGGGCGAGGGCGCGTTCTATGTCTGGAGCTGGGACGAACTGCGCGCGCTGCTGCCCGCGGAGACGTTCCCGTGGTTCTGCCGGCGGTTCGGCGTCCAGGAACGGGGCAACGTCCAGCATGACCCGCACCACGAGTTCACCGGCCGGAACATCCTGTACGCCAACCACACCGAGGCCGATGTCGCGGGGCACTTCGGAGTCCCGGAAGAACGGGTGGCGGCGGCGCTGGCCGAGGCGCGCCGGATCCTCATGGACGCCCGCGGACGCCGGGTCCGCCCGCACCTGGACGACAAGATCCTGACGGCGTGGAACGCGCTGATGATCTCCGCGTTCGCGAAAGGCGCGCAGGTGCTGGGCGACGCCGCGTACCGCGAGGCGGCGGAGCGCGCGGCCCGCTTTGTGCTGAAGCACCTGTTCGATCCGGGCAGCGTGACGCTGCGGCGCAGTTACCGCGAAGGCCCGTCGAGTATTGGCGGATTCCTCGACGACTATGCTTACCTGGCGCAGGCGCTGCTGGATCTCTACGAGACGACCTTCGAGACCTACTATCTGCACCTGGCGGCGCAACTGCTCGACAAGGCGCGGGAGCTGTTCGAGGATGCCGGTGGCGGCGGGTTCTACTCGACCACGGAGGGCGCGCCGGACCTGGTGCTCCGCATGAAGGAAGACTACGACGGCGCGGAGCCGTCGGGTAACTCGGTGGCGGCGATCGCGCTTCTGCGGGCCGCCGCGATGCTGGACCGCGAGGACCTGCGGGAGGCGGCCGAGCGGACCTTGAACGCATTCGCGTCGCGGCTCACCAAGGCGCAAACGGGCGTCCCGCAGATGATGTGCGCGTACTTGCTGGCCCGGCGGCCGCTGCGCCAGATCGTCGTCGCGGGCGACGCGGGCGCGAACGATACCCAGGCGATGCTCGCCGTGCTGCGCCGCCGTTTCCTGCCGGACACGGTGCTGCTGCGTCCGGATCCGGACCTGCCGCGCACCGCCGCGATGCGCGCGGTGGACGGCCACGCCGCCGCCTACATCTGCGAGAACTTCACCTGCAAGCTGCCGGTAACGGATCTTGAGGAACTGGCGTCCGGCGCCGGCGCGGTACAATAGCGTTCTACCTACTGAGGAGGCACTTTTCCCTATGGAACGACCCGGCGCTACCACTCTGCGCGGCAATGCCATGACGCTGATCGGACCTGAACTCAAGGTCGGCGATCCCGCGCCCGATTTCTCCGCCATCGACGCGAAGCTGCAGGCCGTAACCCTGGCCTCCACCGGCAACGGCGTCCGCATCTTCAGCGTGGTGCCGTCGCTGGACACGCCGGTTTGCGACATGCAGACCAAGCGATTCAACGACGAGGCGGGCAAGCTGGCGAACGTCGCGATTTACTCCGTCAGCATGGATCTGCCGTTCGCGCAGAAGCGCTGGTGTGACAGCTTCGGCGTCGACCATGTGCAGATGGTGTCCGACCATCGCGACGCTTCCTTCAGCGCGGCATATGGAACGCTGATCAAGGAACTGCGGATCGACAGCCGCGCCATCTTCGTGGTCGGGCCCGACAACAAGATCCATCACGTGGAGTACGTGAAGGAAGTCGGCGACCACCCGAACTACGACGCCGCGCTGGCGGTCGCCCGGCAACTGGCGGGCTAAGCGTCCCGCCCCAGGCGGTTACCTCAGTACTTTCTGGTATGTGGCGGCGTCGAAACCGACCAGGATCGTCTTGCCCTTTACCAGCGTGGGCGCCCGCAGGTTGCCCGTGGGCCCGAGCATCAAGGCCACGGCGTCGTCCAGGTTCGCGGACCGCAGGTCGAGGTGGACGACGTTCTTGCCTTTTGCTGCGTACAAGTCGTCTGCCTTCTTCAGCAGGGCCAGGGCGTCCGCCTTGCCCAGCTTGTTCTTCTTGGCGTCCACCTGCGCGGCGGCCGCTACTTTCGTTTTCGCAAGAAACTCCTGCGTTTTGCCACAGGTGGTTCAACCCGGGCGGTGGTAGCTCCAGTCGACAGTCGGCATGGGAGTATCATAGAACGCTGCCATGCTCCTGCGCTCCTGGTGGCTGAGACTGCCCACAAGCCGGCCGGCGCGACTTCATCACTGGAAGGCCCCACACCATGACCGCGATCACACTTAGAACCAGTCTGTTCCTGCTTGCCGCCCTGCCAGTCTTCTCCCAGGCGCCCGCGCCGTCCCGGGCCATGACTCCGGATCCCGAGGGTCCGCGGCCGATCGCCGCCGTGGATTCGGTCTGGATCGAGGATCTCACCTGGATGGAGATCCGCGACGCCATGCGCGGCGGCAAGCGTACCGTGATCGTCGCCACCGGCGGCATCGAGCAGAACGGACCCTACCTGGTGCTGGGGAAGCACAACTACATCCTCAAGGCGACCTGCGAGGCGATTGCGCGCAAGCTGGGCGATGCGCTGGTGGCGCCGGTCGTGCCGTTCGTGCCTGAAGGCGACATCGATCCGCCGACGGGGCACATGAAGTACCCGGGTTCGATCTCGGTGACCGCCGACACCTTCGAGCGGCTGCTGACCGATATCGCCGCCAGCCTCAAGACGCACGGCTTTGAGCGGATTATCTTCCTGGCCGATTCCGGCGGCAACGTGAAGGGCATGGAGAGCGTCGCCGCGAAGCTGGCGGCCAAATGGCAAGGCCAGCCGAAGATTTTCTATGTGCCGGAGTACTACGATTACCCCGGCCTGCAAAAGTATCTGGAGACCCTCGGCATTCGCCAGGCCGACGAAGGGATCCACGACGACTACGGGATCTCCTCGATCCTGATCGCCACCGACCCCCGCTACGTGCGGATGGAGCAGCGCAAGGCCAAGGGCAAGCTGTCGATCAACGGGGTCTCGCTGGCGCCGCCCAAGAGCGTCGAGATCGGCCGCAAAGCGATCGCCTACCGGGCGCAGGTCGCGGTGGAGGCGATCGAGCGGCGGAGCCGCTGAGGCGTGCTACCCTCGCAAAAGCGACTTTTTCTATGCTGAAACCCACTATTTTCCGCGAGTATGACATCCGCGGCATCGCCGATACCGAACTGCTCAGCCCGGATATCGAAGTTCTGGGGCAGGCGCTCGGGACGTTCCTGCAGCGCAACGCCGGCAAGAAGGTGACGCTGGGCCGCGACTGCCGCCTCTCCGGCGAGCGCCTGCGCGACGCCCTGTTGGCGGGGCTGGTCAAGAGCGGCTGCGACGTCACCGAGATCGGCGTGGTGCCGACGCCCGTCACCTATTTTTCGCACGTCCACCTGAAGGCGGACGGCGCCGTGATGATCACCGGCAGCCACAACCCGGGCGAATTCAACGGCTTCAAGACCGTGTGCGGCAGCGGGACGCTGCACGGCGAGACGATCCAGGAGGTGCGCCACATGATCGACCGCGGCGACCTGCTGACCGGCGCGGGGTCCCATCGCACGGCCGATGTGATCCCCGCCTACGTGGACGAGATCGCCAAGCAGTTTCACTGGGCGCGCCGCATTAAGGTCGTGGTCGATGCCGGCAACGGCACCGGCGGACCGACCATGCGCCGCATCCTCGAGAAGCTGAACTGCGACTTCGTGGAGCTGTTCTTCGACATGGACGGCACGTTCCCGAATCATCATCCGGATCCGACGGTGCCGAAGAATCTGGCGCACCTCATCGCCGCGGTGAAGGAACACAAGGCCGATCTGGGCATCGCCTTCGACGGCGATTCGGATCGGATCGGCGCCTGCGACGAGAAGGGCGACGTGGTGTTTGGCGACATGCTGATGCTGATCTACGGCCGCGAGATCCTCACGCGCAAACCCGGGGCGACGTTCATCGGCGAGGTGAAGTGTTCGCAGATCCTGTACGACGAACTGGCGCGCCTGGGCGGCAAGCCGATCATGTACAAGACCGGGCACTCGCTGATCAAGGCCAAGATGAAGGAGGAACATGCGGAGCTGGCGGGTGAGATGTCCGGCCACATGTTCTTTAAGGATCGCTACTTCGGTTACGACGACGCGCTGTACGCGGCGTGCCGCCTGATGGAGATCGTCGCGAACTCGGGAAAGCCGCTGTCGGCCCAACTGGCCGGCTTGCCGAAGACGGTGTCGACGCCGGAGATCCGCGTGGATTGCCCCGACGAGACGAAGTTCGGCGTCGTCGCGAAAGTTGCGGAGTATTTCAAGGGCAAGCGCGACGTGATCGACGTAGACGGCGTCCGCGTGAAGTTCCCCGAGGGCTGGGGTCTGCTGCGCGCGTCGAATACGCAGCCGGTGCTGGTGATGCGCTTTGAGGCGTCCACCGGGGCGCTGCTAGCCGAGTACCAGGCGGAAGTGGAAGGCGCGCTGGCGGGCGCCCGGTAGTCGCGGTTCCGGCTAATACAACGACACGTCGCCCGTGAACTCGCCGGTCCGGTGGAGCTTGAGCGTGTTCGTGGTCCCCGGACGCCCGATGGGGACCCCGGCCACGAACGCCACGCAGTCGCCCGCCGTGAGCAGCCCCTCGCGGATCGCCGTCTCGTCCACTTGCTGCAGCATCTCGTCCATGCTGGCGACGCGCGGCGCGTGGACCGCCCGCACGCCGAACTGCACCGCCAGTTGCCGCCCCACACGCTCGTCCGGCGTGAATGCGTAGACCGGCACGGGCGGCCGCAAGCGCGAAATCAGCCGCGCCGTGGACCCCGAAGTGGTGAACACGACGATCGCCTTCAGCCCCGCTTCGCTCGCCGCCGCCACCGCCGCGTCGGCGATGATCGCCGCGTAATTCTTCCTGCCGGTGTCGAGCGGCACGTAGCCACGCGCCGCGAGCGCCGCGTCCGCTTGCTCGGCTACCCGCGCCATCATTCGCGCCGCCTCCACGGGAAACTTGCCGGCCGAGGTTTCGCCCGAGAGCATCACCGCGTCCGTGCCGTCGTAGATCGCGTTGGCGACGTCGCTCACTTCGGCCCGGGTCGGCACGGGACTCTGCATCATGGACTCGAGCATTTGCGTCGCGGTGATCACGAACCTTCCTTTGCGGCGGGCCTGATCGATGATCGCCTTCTGGATCTGCGGCACCTGCTCCAGGGGCATCTCTACCCCGAGATCCCCGCGCGCCACCATCACGCCGTCGGCCACCTCGAGAACCGCGGCGAGATGCGCCACGCCCTCGGGCTTCTCGATCTTCGCCACCAGCGGAACGTTCCCCCCGCGCTGGTCGAGAAAGCGCTGCAGTTCCAGCACGTCCGCCGCGCGGCGCACGAAGCTGAGCGCTACGAGGTCCACGCCCAGTTCCAGGCCGTGCTCCAGGTCGGCGTAGTCCTTTTCCGTAACGGACGGCGTGCTCAAAGTCACGCCGGGCAGGTTGATGCCCTTCTTGTCGCTGATCCAGCCGCCCGCGGTGACCACGCAGCGGACGGCGACGCCGTCGCTCGCCACCGCGCGCAATGCCAGGGCGCCGTCCGCCAGCAGCACCGGATCGCCGGGCTTCACGTCGCGCGCGAAGGCCGTGTAGACCGTGGAGGCGCGCGCCGGAGTGCCGAGCACCTCTTCGGTCGTGATGGTGAACTCAGCGCCGGTCTCCAGCAAGGCCTTGCCGCCGTCGAACTTGCCCAGCCGGATCTTCGGACCCTGCAGGTCCAGCAGGATGGCCGCGTTCCCCGCCGCGCGGACCCGGGCCGCGTGCGCCGCGCGCTCCTCCCGTGTGCCGTGCGAGGCGTTCAGGCGGAACACGTCCACGCCCGCGGCGTACAACTCCCGGACCTTTTCATCGGTCGCCGTGGCCGGTCCGAGCGTGGCGACAATCTTCGTGTGGCGCATCATCCTCTTGTGTGAACGCGTTCGGTGAGCAACGCGCGGTGGGGTACCCTTTCATTATGTCTTTGCTTCAGGCCCTGGTCCTCGCCGTCCTCCAGGGCTTCACCGAGTTCCTGCCGATTTCGAGCTCCGCGCACCTCGCGCTGGCGCCGTGGCTGTTCGGATGGCCCGACCAGGGCCTCGGGTTCGACATCGCGCTGCACTTGGGCACGCTGGCCGCCGTGCTGCTCTTTTTCGCCCGCGACTGGATCCAGGTGCTTGCCCAGGGCTTCGGCCTCAAAGCCGGTTCCGACCCGCACCTGGAGCGGAACCCCCGCCTGCTCTGGTATCTCGTGCTCGGCACCATTCCGGTTGGCGTTTTCGGACTGCTGCTTAAGGAAACGGCCGAAACCAAACTGCGCAATCCGCTGGTGATCGCCGGCATGCTGATCGGGGTCGGCATCCTGATGGCGATCGCGGAGCGCCGCGCCACGTCGGACCGCAATATCGGCAACCTCTCGCTGCTCGACGCCGTGATCATCGGCTTCGCCCAGGCGCTGGCGATCGTGCCGGGCACCTCCCGCTCCGGAATCACGATCACCGCCGCTCTGTTTCGCGGCCTGGACCACCACGCCGCGGCCCGCTTTTCGTTCCTCCTTTCGACGCCGGCGATCGCCGCCGCCGCCGCCAAGGACCTGCTGGATCTCACCAAGACCGGCGGCGTTCCGCCGGACCTCCGGGTGCCCATGGCTCTCGGGATCCTGGTCAGCGGACTCACTGGCATACTGGTCATCCGCTTCTTCCTCGGCTATCTCCGCACCCGCGGCCTGACCTTCTTTGTCTACTACCGGATCGTTTTTGGCATAATAGTGATCGCTCTGGCGCTTTTCTTCCGCTACCCCGGAAGATGAAAATACTGGGACCCACGCCGTACCCTCGACTCAATGAGGCCACGGCAGTCGTGTTTCTGCTCGCCGCACTCTTCTTACTGTTCAGTCTGGTTTCCTACCATCCGCTCGACCCGTCGTGGAATACCGCCGCCGGACCCGGCAAGCCCGTGAACCTCACCGGCAGGTTCGGTGCCTCCCTCGCCGACCTGCTGTTGCAGGGCTTTGGCCTCGCCGCCTACCTGGTTCCCGTGCTGCTGGCGATGCTCGGGTGGCACTGGCTCCGGTCGAACCCGATCCCCGCCGGGCCGGTGCGCCTCGGGGGTGCGGTTCTGCTGGTTCTGTCGCTGGCGGCCGGCGTTTCGCTGGCGCCCGACTGGCGTCCGGTCGCGGGTGTGCTTCCTGCGGGGGGATTGCTGGGTCACCTGCTGGCTGGCGAGCTTCTGGAACAATTCAATCCGATGGGCGCCTTCCTGGTAACGGTCGCCGCGCTAGTGATCTCGTTGTACCTGGTATCGAGTTTTCAAATGTCGGTGCTCGCGCCCGTGTTCCGGCGTCCGGCGGCCGCGTACCGGAACCTGACGGAGCGTTATGAGACCTGGCGCGCGGCGCGTGTCGCCGCCGCCCGGGAAAAGGCTGCTGCGCGCGCGGCCCGCCGCGCTGCGGCGGCACCGCCCAGCAATGCGGAGAAGCCTGCTCGCAAAGCCAAAGCGGCGAAGGGCGAACCGCCCATCGTGGATCCCCTGGCCCCCGCCGCGTCGAAGGAAGAGGCTCCCTTCGAAGAGACGCCGGCGGCGCCGTCGCTCGACGATATCCCGATCCGCGCGCTTGAACCGCCGCCGGCGCCTCCCCCGCCGGTGGCGGCTCCGCTCGCGGCTGCCGCCACCGCCGGCGCCGGTGCGTCCGCGCCGCGGACCCGGGCGGCCGATCGCAAGCTGAAGACACCGTTTACCCAACCGCCGACGGATCTGCTACAGCAGCCCGCCGAGCGCAGTCCCTACGACTCGGCCGAACTGAAGGAAATCGCCGGCCGCATTAAGGCCAAGTTCGAGGAGTTCAACGTCCGCGGCAACGTGGTGCAGATCAACCCCGGTCCCGTGGTGACGACGTTCGAGTTCAAGCCCGAGGCGGGCGTGAAGTACTCGCGCATCACCACGCTCTCCGAGGACCTGTGCCTCGGCCTGCAGGCCGAATCGATCCTGATCGAGCGCATCCCCGGCAAGCCCACCGTCGGCATCGAAGTGCCGAACTCGAAGCGCGAGGTGATCAGCCTGCGCCAGATTCTCGAATCCGAGGAGTTTTCGGGCTCCGCCTCGCCGCTCACCATCGCGCTGGGCAAGGACATCAGCGGGCGCATCAAAGTCGCCGCGCTGGATTCGATGCCGCACCTGCTGATTGCCGGCTCCACCGGCTCCGGCAAGAGCGTCATGCTCAACACGCTCATCATGAGCGTGCTGTACAAGGCGAACCCGCATCAGGTCCGCATGATCATGGTGGACCCCAAACGCCTGGAGTTCGGCCTTTACGAGGGCATTCCGCACCTGCTGACGCCGGTGATCACCGATCCGAAGAAGGCCACATACGCCCTGAAGAACGCGGTGCTCGAGATGGAGCGCCGTCTGAAGCTGTTGGCTTCGCAGGGCGTCCGCAACATCGAGCAATTCAACCGCAAGGTCCGCACCTTGAAGGACCAGCCGCGCAACCTCTTCGAGGAGAACACCGAGCAGGAGGAACTGGAGCATCTGCCGTACGTGCTGATCCTCATCGACGAGCTGGCGGACCTCATGATGCTGGAGCGGCAGGGCGTCGAGGAGTCGGTCACCCGGCTGGCCCAGATGGCGCGCGCCGTCGGCATGCACCTGGTGCTGGCCACGCAGCGCCCATCCGTGGACGTCATCACCGGACTCATCAAGGCGAACTTCCCGTCGCGCATCAGCTTCCGCGTGGCGACGCGGGTGGACTCGCGCACGGTGCTCGACGTGATGGGCGCCGAGCATCTGCTCGGCAAGGGCGACATGCTGTTCCTGCCGCCGGGATCCTCCCGGCTGGTGCGCGTCCACGGCGCGTTCGTGACGGAGAACGAAACGAACCACGTGGTGGAGTTCTGGAAGCAGCAGGCGCAGCCCGACTACGACCAGAGCTTCCTGCTGGCGCCGCCTTCGGAGGACGCCGAGGACGCCGCCGAGGAGTTCGACGGCGCCGAGGATCCGATGTACCAGGACGCGGTGCGCGTGGTCTGCGAGATCGGCAAGGCGTCCACGTCCACGCTCCAGCGGCGGCTCCGTCTCGGCTACGGCCGCGCGGCGCGCATCCTGGACATGATGCAACGGGACGGCATCATCGGCCCGCCCGACGGCAGCCGGCCGCGCGATGTCCTGAAGCGGCCGGACTGGCTCAGCGAGATCGAGAACCAGCTCCGCTGAGATCTAGAAGACGTACCGCAGGGCGAGCTGCACCACCCGGGACGTGTCGTCGGACCGGGACGCGCCGACGAAGTTCTGCGGGTTGAAGGTGCTCGCGATCGTGCCGAACGTTGCGGTCTGCAGGCCGCGTACTGGCAGCGCCCAGCGCGGCGTGTTTGTCGCGTTGTACATCTCCGCGCGGAACAGCAGCTTGTGTCCCTCGAAGAACGACCAGTTTTTTTCGAGCGCGATGTCCCAGAACTTGATGCCCTGGCCGAAGAAGACGTTGCGTCCCACCGAGCCCTTGCCGGACCCGCCCGGATCGAAGAAGCGCGAGGCGAGCGGCGTCGTCAGGTTCGGGTAGAAGCCGGAGGCGGGGAACTGCAGCGTGGAGATGATCCTCCCAGTAGCGGGATCCTGGCGGCCGTTGTCGACCGAGCGGCCGTAGAGGCTCTGATCCAGCAGGATCGGCCGGTCGTTCGCGACGCCGTCGGCATTGACGTCGTAGCCCGCCGTGACGGTGAACGGGTTGCCGGTGGCGAAGGTGTTGTTGCCGGAGAACTTCCAGCCGCCCAGCACCTGCCGCTTCCAGTCGCGGCCCTTCTTGAACCACGGCAGCTCGTAGCTGTAGTTCAGGTTCATGCGGTGCGCCTGGTGCAGCGCGCTCAAGGCGCGCTGGGAAGCCGGTCCATCGAACTCGGTGATCGGGTCCGCCTCGAAGAACGGATCGGACGCCGTGTCAATAGACTTCGACCACGCGTAGTTGACGCTCCAGTGCAGGCCGGCGCGGAAGCGCTGGCGGAGTTCCACGCGCATCGAGTGGTAATAGGTCCAGGTATTGTTGGTGATGTAGGTCACGCCGTTGTAGCGGGGGTCGGGACGCCGGTTGTTGGTGCGCGGCTGGGCGAGCGAGATGAACCCCGGCGCGGGCGTGGCATTGCCGAGATTCGGATCGATCTTGTCATAGAGGATGCCGGTCACCGGGTCGGTGAACGGGAAACGGGCGCGGTTCAAGGTATTGAAGCCGAGCAGCCCAATGCCGCGCGTGCCGTTGTAGCCGACTGAAGCCGTGAACTTGCCGGGTAGCTGGCGATCGATGGTGAGGTTCCACTGGTAGATCCACGGGAGGCGAAGTCCTTTGTCGACGGTGGCGAAGTCGATGCGTCCGGTGATGGGCGTCGCGGGGCTGTAAACGAAGCCGTTGGTCGGATCGCCGACGTTGAAGGTCGGGTCGAAGCTGCGGACGAAGCCGTTGGGCGGAGTGGCCCGCAGGTTGGCCCGCTGCGAGAACAGGGATCCGAACACCCGGTTGTTGAACATGCCGAAGCCGCCGCGGATCGCCGTCTGCTGGTTGGCGAAGACCCGGCCGAGCCAGCCGTCCTTGAACGAAGGGACGTAGGCGAAGCCGAAGCGCGGCTGCCAGCCGCCGTAATTCGAGTACCCATAGCTGATGAGGTTGTCGACTTCATTCGGCGCGAGGACGTACTCGTAGCGCAGGCCGAAGTTCAGCGTCAGGTTGCGGGTGACGCGGTAGTCATCCTGGATGTACTGGTTGAACTCGGCGGCGCGGTTGCGCACCACGAAGTTCCCGAAGCCCTTCTGGAAGCTGGTGACGAAGCCCCGGAAGAAGTTCTCGTAGCCTTCGTAGCGCGTGGGGGTGCCGGCGACGCCCGTCGCCGCGAACGTCCACAGGCCGCGTGACGCGGTGTCGGCCCGATCGTCGAGCCATTGCCGCCGGAAGTCCACGCCCGCGCGGATCACGTGCTTCCCTTTGATCCAGCTCAGGTTGTACACGTACTGAAAATCCGTCTGGTAGCGCAGGATCGGGAACTGGTTGGCGTTGCCGAGCAGCGTGGTGGTGTAGGGCGAGGGATTGTTGATGCGGACGATGGGGGTCTCATTGCCGCCGGAGATATTCACTGTCGTGGTGCGGAGACCGAGCCCGAAACGGAACTCGCCCCAGAAGGTCGGGGAGAACAGGTGCGTGGCGGTAAGGCCGACATTCTGCTGTTTGTTGTTCTGCCGGGCGACCTCGCCTTCGATCAGCTCCCCCGGATCGCGCCGCTGCCGCGAATACTGATACCGCAGGGCCACGGTGTCGCGCGACGAAGCGGTCCAGTCCAACTTGGCCGCGTAGTCGCGGTCCGGGAAGTCCGAAGGCCGCGTGGCGACGAAACAGCGGTCGCAGATGCTGGGGGCGTTCGGCAACTGCTTGGGGAAGCGATCCAGGATCCCCTGGAGGAACCGCCGGTCAGCTTCCAGGTTCGGATGCTCGGCGGGATTGAGGCACAGCTTGCACTCGCCCACCTGCAAACGGTCCGTCGGCAGGAAGATAAAACGCCGGATCGTCGTGTACTGGCGGAGCTGCGTGGCTTCGCCGTTCACGAAGAAGAACAGCTTGTTCTGCAGAATCGGTCCGCCGAGCGTGCCGCCGAACTGGTTCCGGCGGATCTGCGGGCGCGGAGCGACCAGATCGCCAATAGCGTTGCGGCCTAATGCATTGTTCACGAAGCTGTTCGAGTTCAGCTTGTCGTTTTGCAGGAACTCGTAGGCGTCGCCGTGCCACTTGTTGGTGCCGGACTTGGTCTGCACCAGCACCACCGCGCCGCCGGCGCGTCCGAACTCGGCCGAGTAGGCATTGGTCAGCACCTGGAATTCCTTGATGGAACTCACATTGACGTTCTGGCGGCTGGTGCCCTCGCTGGAGTCGTCGTTGTTGACGCCGTCGATCTGGAAGCTCGCCGACCGGGACCCCGTGCCGTTAAAACTGACGTAGCTTCCCGAGGATAGGGTCGGGTTGTTGACGCCGCCGAAGGCGCTGGAGCTTTGGAAGCCGGCCATCTGTTCGACCAGCGACAGAATGTTGCGCGAAGGCAGCGGCCGGTCCTCGATCACGCGCTCGTCGAGCGAGTTGCGCACCTCGCCGCGCGCGGTGTCGATCAGGTTGGCGTCCGCTGAGACCGTGACCTCCGTCGCGACGGAGGATAGCTTCAGCTCGAAGTTCGCGGCGCGCACGGTGGCAAGTTCCACAACGGCCGTCCGGGTGGTCCGCGCGAAGCCCTGAGCCTCCGCGATCACCGTGTAGGTGCCGAGCGGCAGGAAGGTGAACTGGTAGTAGCCCTCGTTATTGGTGAGAGACTCGCGCGACAGGCCGGTCTCGGTGTTCTTGGCCGTGATCTTGGCTCCCGCGAGGGCGGCGCCAGAGGGATCCGTGACGCGGCCCTCCAACGATCCCGTGACAGTCTGCGCGGCCAGGCCAGAAGCCAGCAGCAGGAACAGGGCACAACGGCGGACAAAAATCATGGAGTCACCCCCTCGGTAAATTACGGCCATTATATGACTTCTGCCGTAACCGGTTGCGCGCCCGGCGCGTACAACAGCTAGACTGATGGTCAGAGGAGAAATCCCGATGTTGCCGCGCACCGTCCTGCCACTGTTTTCCGTATTCCTGCTGGCTGCGCAGGAACCGGCGACGACGCCTGCCGAAGCTACCCCCAAGTACCTCGTCGAGACCGGCACGAAGATCCCGCTCAGCCTGCTGAATTCCGTGTCGACGCGCACGGCGGTGGCCGGGGACCGGCTGTACCTCGAGACGACGTTCCCGATCCTGGTGGGCGGGCGGATCGTGATCCCGCCGGGCAGCTACGTCGCGGGCACGGTGACCGGCGTGAGGCGCGCCGGCCGCGTCAAGGGCCGGGCAGAGATGATGGTGCGCTTCGACTCGCTGACCTTGCCGAACGGCGTCACCCGGGATTTCCGGGCGACGATCTCGAATCTCGACGGGCGCGCGGCGGAGACGCTACAGCGCGACGAAGGGGTCATCAAGGGCGAGTCCGACAAGGGCGGCGACGCGGGCAAAATCGCGGGCGGCGCCACGGCGGGAGCCGGAGTCGGCAGCCTGGGCGGCTGGGCCGCCGGCCGGCCGCTGACGGGCGCGGGAATCGGCGCGGCTGCCGGTGCCGCCGCCGGGCTGGTTGGCGTGCTGCTCACCCGCGGTCCTGACGCGGTGCTGGCCAAGGGATCCTCGGTGGAGATGGTGCTCGACCGTAACGTCGAGTTTGCGGCGGCCGAGTTGGATTTCTCCGGCGCGCCGGTCCCCGGACGCCGGCTCTCGGATTCCGGCGGCGGCCCGCTCCCCGGCGTGCGCGATCAGAAAAAGACGGGCGGCGTACCGGTGCCCGGCTGGCCGGGCTCGCGGCGTCCGAACTGACGGGATCCTCCGACGGCCCGAACTCCGCGGCGCGGGCGGTTGCAAATCTGTTACAACTGCTAGTCACCCAAAGTGTGGAGACTCCTGCTGGGGCTCGCGGCCTGGTTGTTGCTGGCCGGCGACTCCGTGATCCGGTTCAGTGACGACGGCGGCTGGTGCTGGTTTCAGGACCCGCGTGCGATGGTCATGGACGGCAAGCTCCTGATCGGAACCGTCGCCGCCGGACGCCTCGATCCGCGGCGGCGCGGCGATCTGGAAGTCATCGCCTATGATCTCGCCACGGGCGTCACCCGGCGGCACACCCTGCTCCATACCGAGGACCCGGCGCTGAAGACGCGCTGGATGGACGACCACAACTCACCCGTCTTCTGGTTGCGGCCGGACGGCCGGATTCTGACGGCGTTTTCGCAGCACCACCTGGATGGCAACATCCACTTCCGGATCTCCCGCAAGCCGCACGACCCGAGCGCCTGGGACGATCTCCGCGTCTTTGCCCCCAGCCCGACCTCGCTTGTAACCTATTCGAACCTGATCTCGCTCCGCGCCGAGGGCCGCCTGTATGACTTCTTCCGGGGCCTGCACGGCAGCTTCAAGCCGTCGTACGCCTACTCGGACGACGCCGGCGAGAGTTGGCAGGCCGGCAACGTTGTCGTCGACATGCCGGCCACGATCCCGCAGCGGCCGTACGCGAAATACGCCTCCGACGGCAACGGCACGATTCATATCGCCTACACCGAAGGCCACCCCCGGGAGTTCGTCACCAGCCTCTACCACGCCTACTACCGGGGCGGAAAGCTGCACCGGTCCGACGGCACGGCAATCGGAAGGCTGGCGGAGGGGTTGCAAGCGCCCGCCGAAGGGACCCGCGTGTTCGCGGGAAACGCCGGGAACCGCGCCTGGATCAGCGACCTGCGGATCGACGGAACCGGTCGTCCGTACCTGGCGTTTTCCGTGCGCAAGGGCACCGGCGAGGACCATCGCTACCATCTCGCGCGGTGGAACGGCTCCCGCTGGATCGATACGGAAGTCGCCTACGCGGGCAGCAAGCTCTACGCCGGCGAAGAGGATTACACCGGGCTCCCGTGTCTCGATCCGCACGATCCGGCGGTGCTGTACATCTCGACCAACGCGGATCCGGTGACCGGTAAGCCCCTGATCAGCGCGGCGGACCGCCGGCGGCACTGGGAGATCTTCGCCGGCGCCCGCGATCGCTCCGGGCGCTGGACGTGGCGGGCGGTCACGAGAAACTCTACCGCGGACAACCTGCGTCCGATGATGCCCGTGTGGCCCGGAGACCGGCGCGCCCTGTTGTGGCTGCGGGGAACGATGAGGAGCTACCAGGACTACAGCTTCGAGGTGGTGGGGCGGATCGAACCGCGGGTCACCCCCAAACCGGGGCGGGTTCCCGGTCCAAAAAGTTAAGACACGCGACGGGCACTTGCACGTATCACTTGCTATGGCGCTCCGCTACATTCCCCTTCTCTTCGCTGCCGGCTGTGCTCTGGCGGCCGACGCGACCTTCGCCCCGAAGGACCTGGCGGCCGACCTCGCGGTGGCCCGCCAGGCCCTGGAAGAAGGGCACTCGGGGATCTATCGGTACACACCCAAGGCCGAACTGGACCGCGCCTTCGACCGCGCGGCCGGGCAGCTCACGCGGCCGATGAGCGTGCTGGAGTTCTACCGTGTGTTGGCTCCCGTGGTGGCGCTGGTGCGCTGTGGGCACACGAACACCGGCCTGCCCCGCGAACTCGAGAAGGAGATGCAGGCCTCGCTGCGGCTGCTGCCTTTCGAACTCGAGGTGCATGAAGGGCGGGTCTTCATCGTTAAGGACCATTCCGGTAACGGGATCGCCGGGGCGGAAATCCTCGGGATCAACGGGCGTAAGACCCGCGACGTTTTTGCGGTACTCGACCGCGCCATGCCGATCGATGGCCGCAATCCGGGCGGACGCGCCGGACGTCTGGCGCGGGGCGGATTCGTCCGCGGGTTGACTCCGCTCGCGGACGTGGCGGCGCCCTTCCGGGTGGACTACCGGCTGGACGGGGGGCGGAAAACGGTGTCGCATGCGGGGATGCTGGAGGCCGAGCGCTCGAAGCTGACTGCGGATCCGCCGCGGCCCGTCGCGGAACTCGAGTTCGTCGAGGACGGACGCGTAGCCGTCATCACCATCCGGAGCTTCGGCGGCTTCGCGGACCGGGAGCGCAAGGTGCGGCTGGACGGGTGGATGAACGATGCGTTCGGCGAGGTCCTGAAGCGCGGGTCCCACGGCCTGGTGCTCGACGTCCGCGGCAACGGCGGAGGCCAGGACGCGCTCGGCAAGCTGCTGTACGCGCACCTCACGGACCGCGAATTCCAGTACTACGACGATCTGGTGGTGAATGCCCGCACATTCCGGTTCGCGCCGTACCTCGAGTCCCCGGTGGAGATCCCGGAGAACCGCGTGAAGCCCCGGGAAGGCGGCGGTTTCCACGCCCTGGGGCATCCCAATCTCGGGGTTCAGAAGCCGGCGGCGCCCCACTTCGCGGGAAAGGTGGTGGCGCTGGCCGACCGCATGAGCTTCTCGGCGACGGGCGAGTTCCTGACGGCGTTCTACAACGGGCGTCGCGGTCCTATAGTCGGTGAGGAGACTGGCGCGGCGTACCTGGGCAACACGTCCGGCATGACAGCGCTGGTGGCGCTGCCCCACACGAAGGTGCGTCTCTTCGTACCGCTGATGACCTACTACTTGAGCCACACCCGAAAATCCCCGCCGGACCGGGGCGTCATGCCCGATGTCGCGATCCGAAACAGCGTCGCCGACCGTATCGCGGGACGGGATCCGATGCGGCAGCGCGCCGTCGAACTGGCGCGGCCGTAGGCGGGACTTACTCGGCGAGCTTGCCGACGATCAGGATCGAAACCTTCAGGTCCCCGAACATCGTCTGGATCACCCAGTCGTGCTCGCCTTCCATGTGAATCGACCCCGCTTTCCAGGTCTGGTCTTCCTTCCAGAAGCTGAGCACCGCCGGGTGCGGCGTGCCGGACGCCTTCCGGCTGAGGTTGTACATCGCGTCGGCGTCGGCGGTCTTGTCCGGCGACTTGTCCACCTCCACGGGAGAGGCCACGAAGAAGTCGCGCTGCGGCGCTACGCCCTGGTGGTCGCCGTTGATCGGGAAGTTGCCGTAGCGCAGCGTGTACCAGCCCGGCTTCAGGCTCTGGCCGCGGCGATCCGTCGTTTTGGCGAGGATCCGCAGCATGCCTACGAACGAACCCACCGGCAGCGTCGGGATGCTGATCGCCTGCTCGGTGGAGGGCGCTCCCGCCGGCGGCTTCGCCACCAGCCAGATCTCCGAATGTCCTGGAACGCGCAGCCCGTCCTTGGCCAGCAACTGTCCGAAGGCGGCGGGGATCTCCGCGGGCGGCGGGCCCGCGGGCTCCACCTTGTAGTCTTCGGCGGCGGCCATCGGCAGGCACACGGCAAGCGGCAAGAGCAGACGCAGCATCATTCTGATTCTATGATGCTTTCCGGGACGGGCCGGTGACAGGAAATCACCATCCGGCCGAACCGGCGCCGCCCTTGAACGGGCCCTCGATCTCCGCCGTGATCCAGCCGCCGTAGAAATCGCCCGGCTGGGGCGTCACGCGCTCGTCGTCGAGGTAGCAGGCTTCGGCGCGGCTTGGATAGAAGGACAGGTACCCCGCGATCGCCGCGAAAGCCGGCACGGGCTGGGCGTAGCACCAGGCCGCCTGCTCCTCTCGCTTCCCTCCCACGGCGATGGTCCAGTAGCTCGCCGCGCCCTTCCATTCACAGAACGACCGGCCCGGGGCGGCTTCCAGAAACTCGATCCGGATATCCTCGGGCGGGAAGTAGATCGCTGGGGGATGACTGGTTTCCAGCACCCGGACGGCCCGTGTCGAGTCCGCAATGGTTTCGCCGCCGAATATCACCCGGGCGCGGCGGAGGCACGGCTCGATGCGCGGCGGACGCGGATAGTCCCACACCGACTCTTTCTTCATGCAGGCCGGGCTCCAGGCCGGACGGGCGTAGGGCAACACGTGGCAGCGCAGACGTCGGCGGACGGACCCAGTACTCCGAGAGCCTGCCGCTCCGCTCCGGCGGTGCGTTCGAGGACCAGCTCCCGAATCATCCGCACGAACTTCGGGTGAGCGCCGGCGGTTCCCGCCCGCACCAGGTTCAGGCCGATCTCTCGGGAAAGCTCGGCGGCTTCGGTGTCGAGGTCGTAGAGAACCTCCATGTGGTCCGAGATGAACCCGAGCGGCGTCACCACCGCGTCGGTGGCTCCGGCGGCGCGGGCGGCGCGCAGCGCGTCGCCGATATCCGGCTCCAGCCAGGGCTGCGTGGGCGGACCGGAACGGCTTTGGTACACCAGTTCCCAGGCGGAGACTCCCGCGCCTTCCGAAACCAGGCGGCACGCCTCCTGCAACTGCCTCACGTAGGGACCGGACTCCGCCATCGACACCGGCACACTGTGGGCGGTGTAGTAGTGCCGCGCTTCCGCCCGGCGGTCTTCCGGGATCCGCGCCACGGCCTCGCGGACCCGCTCCGCCATCACCTCCACGAACAGCGGGTGGTTGTAGAAGTGCCGGATTTTCTCGAGCGCCGGCGCGTTCTCGAACTCCGTGGCGACGCCCGCCAGATCCTGGCGGTACTGGCGGCAGCCGGAGTAGCTGCCGAAGGCCGAAGTTGCAAACACCAGCGCCCGCCGCACCCCGTCGCGCTGCATCTCGCGCACGGTGTCCGCGAGCAGGGGATGCCAGTTGCGGTTGCCCCAATAAACCGGCAGTCGGGGTCCGTGGGCCGCCAGTTCCTGGCGCAGCGCCGCGATCAGCTCCCGGTTCTGGTCGTTGATCGGGCTCCGCCCGCCGAAATGGTAGTAGTGCTCGGCCACTTCGAGCATCCGTTCCCGGGGGACGTTCTTGCCCCTCAGGACGTTCTCCAGGAAGGGAATCACGTCGGGTTCCGCTTCCGGACCCCCGAAAGACAGAACCAGCAGCGCGTCGAAATCGGGTTGTGACATGCGGGAACTCGCGGGGACGCCAAGGCGTCCAAATCACCAAGGTAGCAAGTTATAGTGAGGGACATGGCGCGCAAGCGCGTGTGGCTCGCAGTCGGAATCGCGGTGGCGGCGGGAGCCGCGTGGTTCGCCATGGCGGCGGTTTCGCGAGCCCGGCATGCCGAGAGCGCGGCGCGCGAAGCCGTGGAAAGCGCCGGCCGCTTCGCGGCTCCGGCGCGCGAACTGGACCGGCGGATCCCCCAAGGCTGGGACCTGCTTACCGCCCGCGGCGGCTTCACCGACTTCGCGATGCTCGGCGGAAAGATCGTTCTGGCGTCGGCGGGCGGGCTCGAGGTCCGCACGGCGGACGGGACGCTGCTGGCGCGTTATCGCGCGGGCGGGGAACTGCCGCCGGCCCGGCTGACGCGCCTCGCGCTCAGGGCGCCGCGCGAGCTGTGGATCGCCACGCAGGGCGCCGGCCTCCTGCTCTTCGATGGCCGGAGCTTCCGGCAGGTGCTGCCCCGCGATGCCCGGCAGGCCAAGGTGTCCGCGCTGCTGCCGCTGCCGAACGGCCGCTTGCTGCTCGGCACCGACGACGCCGGAGTCTTCGCCTACGACGGCGCGGATTGGACCCGCTTCCACGATGCCCTGGCGGGAATCCCGGTCACCGACCTCGCCGGCGACGAAGGCGACCTGTGGATCGCCACCCGGGATCGCGGCCTGCTGCGCTGGCGCGCCGGAGCCCTGACCACCATCGGCACGAAAGACGGGCTGCCAGACCGGCAGGTCCTGGCGCTGGCGGTCCGCGGCGCGAGCGTCTATGCCGGCACGCCGCTCGGAGCCGCCGAATTGCGCGACGGCAAGGTCGCCCGCCGGATCGCCGAAGGGCACTTCGCTCAGGCCGTCGAAACCAGCCCGGGGCAGGTGTGGATCGGGACGCTCGAAGAGGGTCTGGTGACGGCGAACCTGACCGCCTCGGCGGGCAGGGTGCGCGCGCCGCGTTCGACTTGGTGCACGGACTGCGCGGTGCGGCGGCTGCGCGTCGAGGGCGGGGAACTGCTGGCGCTTTCGGCCGACCGCCTGGCGCGCGTGTCGGAAGGCCGCGCCGAAACGATCGTCGAGGCGGCGCCCGGCGCGCTCGCCGACGGCAACGTTTCCGCGCTGGCCCTGGACGCTGCGGGCCGCCTGTGGGTCGGTTACTTCGATCGCGGCCTCGAGATCGCCGAGCCGGGGTTCAGCCGCACCCGGCACTTTGAGCGGGACCCGGTGTATTGCGTGAACCGCATCGTGCCCACCGAGTCCGGCGCGCTGGTGGCGACGGCGAACGGCCTCGCGCTGTTCGATGCCGCCGGCGCGCTGCAGCGCGTGCTCACCCGTGCGGACGGACTGATTGCGAACCACGTCACCGATGTGCTCGCGGCCCCCGGCGGCGCGCTGACCATCGCCACGCCCGCCGGCGTCACGTTTCTGGGCCGCGGCGGCGCGGCCAGCCTCTATGCCTTCCATGGCCTGGTGAACAATCACGTCTACGCGCTCGCGTCCCGCGAGGGCCGCACCGCCGCCGGCACGCTCGGCGGCCTTTCCACCATTGACGCCGGCCGCGTCACGGCGAGCTACACCACGGCGAACTCGAACCTCGGCCATAACTGGATCACCGCGCTGGCCCCCGACGGCGACGGCTGGGTGGCGGGCACGTACGGCGCGGGCGTGCTGCGCCTGGATCGCGACGGGCGCTGGCATGCGTCGCCGAACTGGCAGGGCAAGGGCGAAATCAATCCGAACGCGCTCCGCGTCACGCCCGACGCGATCTACGCCGGCACGCTCGGCCAGGGCCTCGCGGTGTACCGCCGGTCCACGGGACGCTGGACGTTCTGGAAAGACAACTTGCCCTCGCTGTCGGTGACGGCGATCGAGCGCGCCGGAAGCAATCTCTACCTCGGAACCGACAACGGACTGGTGCGCGTTCCGGAGGCGCGCATTCTCGAACCATGAAACGCCTGTGGATGGTGTTGTTGCTGGCCGCGCGCGGATTTCCCGACGCCGGCGTGCTGATTCCGTCGAACGAAGAACAGCCCAACCCGGCGCGGCTCGCGCTGGAGGAGATGGCGATCGACGTCAAGCTCGACAACGGCTACGCCAAAGTGCTGATCCGCCAGATCTTCGCGAACAAAACCGGCGAGATCCTGGAGGGCAACTACGTCTTCGCGCTGCCCGCGCGCGCGCTGCTTTCGGACTTCGCGGTGTGGGATGGCGACGTTCGTATCCCGGGCGTGATCCTGGAGCGGCGGCGCGCCGAAGAGCTGTACGCCGACATCCGCGCGCAGGCGATCGACCCGGGATTGCTCCAAATGGGCGAGCGCGACGCCAGCCAGGCCCGGCGCACCGCGATCTTTTCGGCCAAAGTCGCGCCCATCCCTGCCTGGGGCTACAAGCGCATCGAGATCGAGTACCGCGAGCGCCTGGCGGTGGAGCGGCTGGAGAGCCTGTTCGCGATCCCGCTGCGTCCGGACGCCTATCGCGCCCAGACCGCCGGGCGGCTCTGGATCACGCTGGATGTCACGTCGCAGACGCCGCTCGAGACCTTCGACATCGCCAGCAAGGCTTACGCCGTGCGCGTCGCCGAAAAGACCGCCAACAAAGCGCGCGTGACGTACGAAGCGCGCAATGTTCCACTGTCCGAGGACTTCGCCGTCCGTTACCGGCTGGCCGCGGCGCGGGATGCGTTGCAAGTGGCGGCGTACCGGGACGCCGCGGGCGACGGGTTCTTCGAGGCGGCCGCGCTGCTCGCCAACGCGGCGCCTGCCGCCTCGCTTGCTAGCGCGGCGTCCGCCGCTCGCGGCGCTCCGCGCACGGTGATCGTGCTGTTCGACGCTTCGCTTTCGATGCAATGGGAGAAGCTCGAGCGCAGCTACCAGGCCCTGGAAGCCGTCCTGCGTTCGCTGGGCCCCGGGGACAAGTGCAACGTCGTGCTCTTCAACAGCACGCCGCAGCGTTTCCGTCCGTCCCCGGAGCCCGCGACGCCCGCCGCCGTGGACCAGGCGCTCGCTTTCGTCCGGGCCGGACATCTGCGCGGCGGCACCAATCTGCGCGCCGCCCTGGAGGACGCGCTTGCCCAGTCCGGCGGCCCCGAGACCTACCTGGTGCTGCTCGGGGACCTGGGAGCGACGGAAGGGACGGTCGCCAACGCCAAACTGCAGCAGTGGTACACCGGGGCGTGGCAAAAGACCAAGCCGCGCACCTACGTCTTCGCGATCGGCGACGACGCGAACCTTCCGCTCGCCCGCACGCTGGCCCGCCAGGGCGGCCTCATGGAGTGGGTGCGGTCCACCGAACCCGCGGACTTCAAGCTGAAGGCTTTCGTCAGCAAGATCGGCGACCGGCCGGTCGAAGGGCTGAACCTCACCACGGAGCCGGCGGGGAACTTCTCGCTGGTGTACCCGCTCGAGGAAGCGGTGTTCGCGGGCTCTTTGCAGCGGTGGGTGGGCCGGTACGCGAAGCCCGGCGCGGCGGCGTTCACGGTCAAGCAACTGCGGACTTCCGTGAATCTGCCCGCGCAGGCCACCGAGCATGAGTATCTGCCGCGCACCTGGGCCAAGGCGCGCGTCGATGCGTTGCTCGAGAAGATCGACCGCGAGGGCGAGGATGCCGCGTCCATCGACGAGATCATCCGCCTGTCGCGCAAGTACAAGTTCGTCACGCCGTACACCTCGTTTCTCGCCGCGCCGCGCTCCCTGCTGCGGCCGCGGCTGATCCGCCCCGGAGATCCGGTGCTGCGGGTCCGCACCGACCCCGCGATCGTCAGCGTGGTGGCGGTGTTTCCCTTCGGCCTCACCAAGCCGCTGCGCTACCTGGCGAGCGAAGAGGTGTGGCAGACGCGCTTCCTTGCGCCGGCCGACCTGCCGGACGGCACGCACAGCGTGCGGCTGTTGCTGCGCGACCGGCAAGGCCGCGTGTACCAGGAGGCGAAGACGTTCGTGATCGCCAGTCAGGCTCCTGTGGTGAACGTGAAACTCGCGAAGGCCAGTTTCCGCCGCGGCGAGACCATCGAACTGCGCGCGTTTGCGTCGCAGTCCGCGCGGACCATCACGGCGCGGCTCTACGGAGCGCCGCCCGCCGTCTTGCGATGGAACGCCGCGGCCAAGGCGAGCACGGGGTCACTGGTGGTGCCGGACGCGCTCCCCGCGGGCCGCTACCGCATCACCGTGACCGCCGAGGACTTCGCGCACAACATCGCGAGCCAGGAGGTGACCATCGATGTCACGCCGTAACTGGATCCTACTCGCCTCCGCGGTGCTGCTGGCCGCGCTCGCGGCGCAAGGCGACGTCGCGCGCTGGCTCGCGGACGTCGACGCCGGCGGCCGCCTCGAGCCGGTCTTCTTTCGCACGGTTGCCTTACCGGGAGGTCCGGCGCCGGTACGCCGCCCGCCGCGGGAAACCGTTGCCGACCTGGGCCGTCTGCTCACGGCGTCGCCCGGTGACGCCCAGTTGCACGCGTTGCAGGCGCTCGAAAACGAGCAGTTGCTCGACTTTGCCGCCGCCGAGGCTGCCTGGAAGAAACATGCGGAAACCGCCGCCGATCGCGGCGCCGGGCTGGAAGCTCTCGCGGACTTTTACGCCCGCCGCCTGCGCCACGAGGACCAGCTCCGCACGCTCGCCCTCGCCGCGCGCGAGAATCCGCCAGCCGCCGAGCGCTGGACTCCCGTGCTCGAGCAGCGCCCCAGCCGGTTGTACGAGAAGATGCTCGGGATCATCGATGCCCAGTTGCTGCCGCCGGAGCAGGCGCAACGTGTGTTCGGCGACTGGATGGTCCGGTATCCGAAGGAGCCCGCCCTCTATCGCCGCGCGCTCGATTTCTACGCCGCGCGCAAGCGTCCCGACGCCATCGCCGACGTCATCACCGGCTATCGCCGGGCGTTCCCCGAGGATGACGTGTTTCCCATCGAGGCCGCCGCGCGCGCCGATGTCGCCGCGGGCGACCCGCGGCGCGCCGCCGCCACCTACGACCGCGCCGTGAAGGCGTCCGCGTCACCCGCCCTGGTGAAGGCGTACTTCGACCTGCTGCAGCAATCCAACGGCCTGCGCGCCTACTTTGTCGCCGCGCGCTCGGCCGCCGCGGCTAACCCGCGCGCTCTGGACGCGGCGGCGCGCCTGTACTTCTACCACCAGCAGCAAGGCCGTCCGGACGCCGCGCACCGTGTGCTGGTCGACTTCCGCGACCGCCGCGAAGCCGCGAACGCGCGATGGGCATCGGCCGAACTGGCGGCGCTCGCCCGGCTCTTCGAAGGCGTGCAGGCCTGGCAGGACGCCGCGCGCTGTTACTTCGCGCTCTACCAGATGTCCGGCGCGGATAACGCCGCCGCCGAGACCGGGCTCGCCGGACTCACGGAGCTGCTGCTCGAGGCCGCGGATCAGCCGGTGCGCTTCGGTTCGGGCAGCCTGTCGCTGCTGCGGGATATCGCCGCCGCCGACACGGGTCCCGGCTTCTGGAACGGCATCGTGTCCCTGTTGCTGAACGCCGCGCCGCCCGCGCAGCAATTCGAGACGGCGGATCAGGCGTCGCCGGCATACTTTCGGCGCGCAAAGGCGGCTGAACTGGCTCTGCTGTTTGCCTCGCGCTTCCCGAACTCTCCGCGGCGCATGCAGATCGACGCGCGGCTGATCGAGGCCTACGCGATCTACGGCGAAAGCGACGCCGTCATTCGCGAGGGCGCCGGTTATCTGGCCGCTTACCCCGATGCGCCGCGCCGCACCGACGTGGCGTTGCGCATCGCGGACGCTCATGTCCGGAAGAACCAGACCCGCGAGGAGTTCGCCATCTACGAAGCCCAGTTGCGGGAGCTGGCCGCACGTGCCGACGGCGTCCCGCTGGGGCGGTACGTCGCGCCGCAGCGCAACGGAGAAGCCGCCGCGGCGCCGCGCTCGCCGGACTACGCCCGTGTGCTCGACCGCTACACCGGGCGGCTGGCCGCGCTGAAGCGCACCACGGATGCGCTCGGGCTCTACCGCCGCGAACTGGACCGCAATCCCAACGATCCCGCTCTCTACGAGCGGCTCGCCGCGTTCCTGGAGCAGAATCGCCTGGGCGCCGACGTCGAGCAGACCTACGCGCGCGCTCTTAAGCAGTTCCCGGACATCTCGTGGCGCGACAAGGCCGCGCGCTGGTATCTCCGCCAGAAGCAGACCGCGCAGTTCACCCGCCTCACCCAGGACGTCGTGGCGGCGTTCTCCGGCACGGAGCTCGCCGGCTATTTCGAGCGGGTGGTCGCCCGCGGATCGCTGGCTCCCGAGCTCTACCTGCAACTGAACCGCTACGCAAACCAGCGCTTCCCGCACCACCCTTCCTTTGTGCGCAACCTTCTGGCCGCCTACGCGACACGCCCCACGGCGGATGCCGCCGCCTACGACCGCGTGCTTCGCGCCAACTGGTGGCTGGCGCCGGACCTCCGCACCACCCTGCTCGAGTACCTGACGCGCACGGGCAAGCTTGGTGCGGAACTCGAAGCCCTGCGCGCGTCCGACTGGTCCGCGGTGGCGCGGACGAATCCGGGCGCGGCGCGCTTCTGGGCCGATGGCGAGGCCTGGCGCTGCCACTTCGAAACCGCGGCCCCCGCGCTTACGGTGCTCGCGGCGACCCTACCCGCGGACCCCGAGGTCGCCGGCCGCGCCGCCACCGTCGAGCGCTCCCTCGGCCGCGCCGACGCCGCACTCTCCCTCGAGGACAAGCTGGGCCAGGCCGCGCCCGCCGACGCCAGTGTCCTCACCCGGCTGGGCGAGTTGCAGGCGGAACGGGACCGGTTCGCCGACGCGCGCGCCTACTGGGACCGCATCCCGCAGCTCGCGCCCGGCCGCGCCGAAGGGTATCTCGAAGCCGCCACGGTCTTTTGGGACTACTATCAGTTCGACGACGCGCTGCGCACCATCGACGCGGCGCGCCAGAAACTCGCGAAGCCGGATCTGTTCGCCTACGAAGCCGGCGCGATCCACGAGAATCGCCGCGATGCCGGGCGTGCCATTCGCGAATACGCCCGGGGAGCGCTCGAAGGCGACAACCCCGCGCGCGCGCGGCTGCTGGCGCTAGCCCGGCGGCCGGCGCACCGCGCGGACATCGATCGCCTCACTGACAGTCTGGCGTCCGCCGCCAATCCGCCCGCCGGCGCGGTCACGCTCCGGGTCGCGGTGCTGCGCGAAACGGGAACGCGCGCCGCGCTCGAAACGTTCCTCACCGGAGCGGTGGCCCGCGCGACCTCGCCCGAGACCCTCGTCCAGTTCGGTGAGATCGCGAGGGGCGAGGGACTGACAGCCGTCGAGCGCCAGAGCCTGGAGCGCCAGGTCATGCTGACTTCGGATCCCGTCGAGAAGCTCACCGCCCGGATGGCCGTGGCGCGGCTGCTGGAGACGAGCGGCGAAGCCGCCGGCGCCGCGCGCGTCATGGATGCGATCTATCGCGAGCAGCCGCGCCTGGCCGGCGTGGTGCGCGCCGCGGTGGACTACCACGCGCGCAACCGCGATCCGCGCCGCGCCGTGGAGATTCTGCTCGAAGCCGCGGCCGTCGCGACGCAGGATCGCGCCCGCGCCTTCACGCTGGAAGCGGCGCAGCGCGCGACCGGTTCCGGCGAGTGGCAACGCGGACGCGAAATCCTCACCCGGATGCTCGCCGGCGAACCGCATGCGCCGGATCTGCTCGCCGCCGCGGCCGAGACGCACGCGCGCGCCGGTGACGATCGCGGGTTGCGGCAGTTCTATACGGAGCGCATCGACGCACTGCGCAACGCGCCGTTCCCGGCCGCGGAACGCACCACGCGAATCGCCGGGTTGCGCCGCGGGCTGATTCCGGTGCTGGCGCGCCTGAACGACAACGCCGCGGCCGTGGACCAGTACATCGAGATCCTGAACCGCTATCCCGACGACGAATCGGTCGCCCAGGAAGCCGCCCGTTTCGCCGCGAAGGCCAACGCCGCGGATCGTTTGCGCGCGCCGTATGAAAAAGCGGCCGCGGATTCCCCACGCGACCCGCGCTGGTCCGTCGTGCTCGCGCGCCTGCACACCGCGCTGGAAGATCCGGCGGCCGCGATCGCCGCGTACGGACGGGCGCTCGCCATCCGGCCCGACCGGCTGGACCTCGTGCTCGAACGCGCCCGGCTCGCCGAGCGCCTGTTGCGCTTCGACGAAGCGGCCGCCGATTACACGAAGGCTTACGAGCTTGCCTATCGCGATCCGCAGTGGCTCGAAAAGGCCGCCGAGATGCGCGCGCGCGAGGGCCGGGCCGAGGAGGCGTTCACGCTGTTGCGCCGCGCGCGCCTGGAAGGCCGTCCCGACGAGCCCTTTGGGTACTACTTGCTCGCCGCGAAGCTCGAGAATTGGGGCAACCTGACGCGCGCTCGCGAGATAGTGGATCAGGGTCTCCGCCTCGCCGGTGATGCCGCGCGGGGACAGGGTCTGGTGGTGCGCGGGCGAATCGCTGCCCGGCAACGGGATCTCTCCGCGGTGCTGGCCGACCTGCCCGAGGCCTGGGGCGCCGCGATCCTGTCCGGGGCCGGCGACGCGGTGGGACGGTTCTACACTCCCGAGGAGAAAAACAAGCTGGCTGCCGATTTGAGCGCGCGCGGCCGCAACACCCTGTATTACGATTTCCTCCGCCGCGCCGGCCTGCTGGAGGTCGAGGCGCGCTGGCGGCATGAGGAACTGCTGGCGAACCCCGCCGCGCCGAACTATGGCGCGTTGCTCGCGGCGCTGGTGGAATTGCAGCGCTCCCGCGGGCGCTTCGCCGAACTCGCCCAGCAGCTCGAAGCCTACGAGCGGGTGGCGCCGCCGAGCCAGGCCGATTCGCCCCTGCTCTGGGCCGCGGACGCTTACCGCGACGCCGGGCGCGCCGGCGACGAGGCCCGCGTCCTGCTCCAGCTCTACCAGCGCAGTTCCCTGGCCGGCGACGCGCTGGACCGCATGTGCCGCGCGATCCTTCCGCAGCCCGCGCGCCTCGCCGCCCTTGCCGGCGCAAACCGCTGGACCGCGAGCGAAAACGCCCTGGTCGCCTGCGCCATCGAGCGCGGCGCCCCCGCCGCGGCGTTCCAGGTGATCGCAGCGCGCGGCGCGCGCGTCAGCCCGCTTTGGACCCGTGCTTACACGGCGCTCGCCGGCTTTTACTTCGCGAGCGACCAGCCCGTCGTGCGGCAGGCGTTCGCAGACCTGCTCGGCACGCCCGTGATCGGCGACCGCCTCGGCAAGCCCGTCGATCGCCAGTCCCAGCTTGCGGGCGCCGACTGGTTCCCGTTCGGTGCGCGTTACGCCGACTACCTCGCCCTGCTCAAGCTGCCCGAGGCCGCCGGCTACCGCGCGGCGCTTCTCGAAGCCCGGCCCGGGGATCCCGAAGCCTACCTCAACACCGGCGATGCCGAACGCTCCAGTGACGCCGGACGCGCCGCCACCAACTACGCCCTGGCCCTGGAACTGGACCCGAATCTCGCCGAAGCGCACGACCGGTTGGCGCTGCTGGCCGCCGCGCGCGGCGACCGAGAGTCGGCGCTCTCCGCCTGGCGCGCCGCCCTCGCCGCATACGGCCGGCAATTGGACTCGCGCCGCGTGCCCCCGTCCTTCTGGACCGGCCTCGGCGCGACGTTGGGTCACATGGCGGATGCAAAAGCACTCGACGCCCTCCGGCCGGAAGCCGGCGCGCTGCTCGCCCGCTACGTCCGCCGCAACGGTGCGTTCGAGACCGAGCTGCTCTTTGCGCCGCTGGTCCGCGCGGACGCCACGGCCGGCGTCGCATGGATCCTCGAACTAGCCGCCGAGGCTCCGGCGCCCGCCGGATACCTGCGTGCGCTCCGCGATGCGCAATACATCCCCGAGTCGGCGCGCGCGCCGCTGCACCAGGCGCTGGTCGAACGTGCCCGCGCCCGCGCTGCCGCAACGTCCGGTGAAGCGAAGAACATCGCCGAAAACGAACTCCGCGCGGACCAGCGCGCCTGGATCGAATACCTGCTGGAAACGAAACAGGCGGCCCGTGCCGCCGAGGCGTTCGCCGCGCTCCCTGAAGAAGTTAGCGAACAGGACACCGGACTCGCGATCCGCCTCGCCGCAGCCAACGGACAACTCGCCGCTTGGATTGCCGCGGCGGAGCGGAAGGCGAACCAACCTGGCGGTGAAGCGCTCCGTGCCGTCGCCACGCAACTGGAGCCACCCGCAGCGCGCCGCTTGTTGCGCTGGCTCTACGATTGCGACCTCGCCGCGCCGAACCCCGCCGCGGCCAGCTTCCTCGGCGCCGCCGAAGTCCGGCTCGACGAAAACGACGCCGCCGGCGCGCTGGCGCTGCTCCGCCGCATGACCCGCGCCGCCGCGGACGCTCCGGCGAACTTCGGCGCGGCTGGCGCTTTGCTCGAAGCCCAGGGCCGCGCGGCGGACGCCGCCGAGTTCCGCGAGCTTCAAGTGAAGGCTACGCCGTGGGACGCCGGGGCGCGCCGCGCGCTCGCGTCGCTCCGGAACGATTTCGCCGCGCTGCGCGAGATCGCGGCCAGCGCCCGCAGTCCCTACCTCGACCGGATCGCCGCCGCGCTCGCCCTCCGCGGCCAGCCCGCGCCGGACCTCGCGAGCGCCGAGCTGAACCTCCTGGCCGCGGGCCCCATCGCGGATCCCGCGGTCGCCGAGCGGCCGTATTTCCTGGCGGCGCGCAAAGCCGCCGCGAAGTCTGTGCCGAACGCGGCGGTTCGTCTGCTCACCGGTGTGCTGGCGATCGCGCCCACTGACGAGCACCGCGAAGCATTGCTCGCGGCGGCGCTGCCCGCGCGTCAGGACCGGCTCGCTGCCGCGCTGGGGCTGCAACTGTTCCCTGGAGAACGCCGGTATATGGAAGGTCCGGCTCGGAACGACGCGCGTCGCGCCGAGTTGCTCCGTCAGCTCGCTCGCGTCGAGAACCGCCTCGGCGACCCTGCCCGCGCTCGCCTGCTGGCGACCCTGGCCCGCGACCTCGAACCTTCCCGCGCCGTTCGCGAGCGCGACGGCGACGAACTCCGCCGCCTCGACCGCCTGCTCGAGGCCCGCGCGGAAAACGCCGCGCGGCGTCCCCTGGTTACCGGCAACATCACGCAGGACCATGTGGTCCGGCCCCGCCTCGGAGGTGCGCAATGATCCGCCGCCGGCTCCTCACTCTTACCGCCGCCCTCGGTGCTGCCGCCGCCGGCTGGTGGCTGCTCGCGCAGAACGCGCCGCCGCCGGTCGCAACCCTGGTCCCCACTGGCGCGCTCCTCTACGTCGAGGCGCGCGACCTCAATGCGCTGCTCGGGGAATGGAACCGCTCCGCCGCCAAGCGCGAGTGGCTCGCCAGCCCCAACTACCAGGCCCTCGAACGCTCGCGGGTTGCTCTGCGGCTGGCGGAAGCCCGGAAGGAGTTCGCCGCCGCCGGACTCACCGCCGACCTCGCCACACTCGAGTCCCTCGCCGGAGCCGAGTCCGCGCTCGCCATCTACGACGCGGGCAACCTCGAGATGCTGTTCCTCACGCGCCTCCCGGCCGCCAAGGCCGCCGCCGCGCCGCTATGGCGCGCGCGCGCGGGTTTCACCGCCCGCGCTGCCGCGGGACGCGAGTTCTTCGTCAAACGCGACGCCGCGTCCAAACGCACCGTCGCCTTCGCCAGCGCCGGCGACTGGTTCCTGGTCGCCTCTCGCGAAGATCTCATCGCCAGCGCCCTCACGCTGATCGCCGGACAACCCGGCGCGTCGCTTGCCGCCGAGGACTGGTTCGTGGACGCCACGCGCAACGCGCCGCCGGGAGCGCGTGACCTGCGGCTTGCCGCGCCCCTCGATCGCCTGACGCGGACCCCGCAGTTCCGCTCCTATTGGGCGCCCCAGAACATCACCGAGCTGCGGCAGTATCGCAGCGTCGTGGCGGATCTCGAACGCGCTGGTGCGGTCTGGACCGAACGCCGCGTCCTCACGCGCGCAACCGCCGCGCCGGACCGCGCCGCGAACCAGCGCGAAGCCGCGGAACTCGCCGCGCTCGCGGACCCCAACGCCGGATTCACGCGCGCCTGGGCGTCGCCCCCGGCGGACGCTGTAAAGCAGCTCGCCGCGGGCCTGTTCACCGGCGTACCCGGCTCCGCCACGCGGCCGTTTACGTTCGCGCCCCCCGCGCCCCCCGCCGAAACCTTCGCGGGCGCGGGCGAGGATCTGGAGGAGCGCATCGACGCGCCCCCTGCCGCGCCGCTCGCCGCCGAGGACCCTGCCGCGCCGCTCTATCAGCTCTTGCAGGCTAACGCCCCGCGCGCGGCCCTTTTCAGTGGTACACCCCGCGCCGCCGCGGCCGGCGTTTTCGTTGCTATCGACTCCGCCTTTGCCGTCGTCGGCGCAACCGATTGGGACGCGGCCCGCGTGCGTCAGGCGATGACGCAGGCCGCCGCCCGCGCCTGGAGCCTCGAGTCCGCCGCACCCGCCTGGCGGTCCGCCGCCGGCGTCGAGGAGTTGGAGGGCCTCGGCCGCCTCGCCTTCGCCGTGCGCGGACGCCTGCTTATCGCGGGCAACCGTGCCGAGACGGTCCGCGCCATGCTCGCCGGACCGGCGGCTCCTGAATCCGACGCCGTCGCGTACCGTGCTGTCTACCGGCACGCGGCCTCGCTGCCGTTGCTCGAGCGCCTGGCCCGCATGATCGACCAGCCCTTCGCGCCGCCCGACGGGACCCCGGGCGATCCGCCGTTCCTTTCGGCTAACGTGGGCAGCCTCGCGCGCTTGTTGCGCGGCGTTGCGGAACAGCGCGTCGAGCACCGCGACGACGGCACGCGCCAAACGCAGCGGATCACCTACCGCTTCGCGCCATGATGGTCCTCGCGCTATGCCTGTTTGCGGCGGCCGACCTGCGCGAGCAGGCCTTGGCCGCGCGTCTGGCGCGCGATTTCCCGGACCCTGCCGCGAGCTACCTTCTGATCGATGCCCGCACCCGCGCCGCCGTCGCTTCGCGCTGGGACCTTCCGGGTCTGCCGATCCCCGTGGGCTCGCTGGTGAAGCCCTTCCTCGCCGCCGCGGATCGCGGCCCGGCGTTCCACGCCGATTGCCGCACTTGCTGGAAGCCCGCGGGACATGGCCGCATTACGATGCCCCAGGCACTCGCAGAGTCCTGCAACAGCTATTTCCTGGAAGTTGCGCGCCGTATCGACGCTCGCGACCTCGAGCGCCTGGGCCTGCCGGAGCCGCCCGCCGATCCCGGGTCCCGCATCGGTCTCGGCGCCGGCTGGAAGATCGCCCCTGAGGCGCTGATCCGCGCTTACGCGGCGCTCGAGGATCCCGGGGTGCGCGCCGCGCTCCGGATCGCCGCGCGTTCGGGTACCGCCCAATCCGTCCGCGCGCCGGCTCTCGCCAAAACCGGCACCGCTCCCTGCACCGCCGAACGCCGCCACGCCGGCGATGGGTTCGCCGCTGTCCTCTTCCCGGACCCCGCGCCGCGCTATGCTCTTCTGGTGCGCCTCCACAACGCTCCCGGATCGCAGGCCGCCGCCCTCGCCGGCCGCATGATCCGCGCGGTGCTCGAGTCCCGCTGATGCGCCTGCTGCTGCCCATGGCGCTCGCGTGCGCCGCTTCCGCCCACAACGTCACCATTGACGTCTTCTCTCTGTTCCGGCCCGCCGTCCTCGACCTCAAGCCCGCGCCCGGAGCCACGCTGCGCCTCGCAGCCGGCGGCGCCGAGAAGATCCTCGAAGGGGCGCAAACGCTGCGCCTCACCGGCGCTGCCGCCATGACTTCGCCCGCGGACTTCGTGCTGAGTGTTCCCGGCCGCATCAGCCGCCGTTTCACGGGACGCCTCACCGTTACCCCGCGCGGCGGCGTGCTGCGCGCCATCGTCGAAATGGACCTCGAGATCGCGGTCGCCTCCATCATCGCCGCCGAAAGCGATGGCGCGCCGCCGGAGGCCCAGAAAGTCCAGGCGGTAGTCACGCGCTCGTTCCTGCGCGGGATGCCCGCCCGGCATGGCGCGGCGCAGTTCTGCGACACCACACACTGCCAGTACCTGCGCGACGTGCCCCGCGCCGGCAGCACGGCCGCCACCGCCGCCGCCGCCACCGAGGGGGCGATCCTCACCTTCCTCGGCGAGCCCGTGCCCGCGCTCTACTCGGCGCGTTGCGGAGGCCGCACCCGCAGCCTCACCACCGCCGGCTGGGGACGCTCCAACTATCCGTTCTTCGGAGTGGAATGCAAGTACTGCCGGGGACCGGCCCGCGGCCACCGTCTCGGCCTCTGCCAGGAGGGCGCCTTCGCCATGGCTCGCGCCGGCGTGCCCTTCGCGGAGATTCTGCGCCACTACTTTCCGGGCACCGAGATCGATCCGTTCCCCACCTCCCAGATGTGGGCCGAAAAGTCCCGCAACGTCCGGAACCCCGCCGAACGGTAGAGCCGCACCGCGTCCGTGTTCGCCGCCGTTACGGTCAGGCTTGCCGTCCGGCAGCCGCGCTGCCGCATGCTTCCCAGCGACCGCCGCAACAGCTCGTAGCCCGCGCCGGAGCCTCGCACGCGCGGCGCCACGCAGATCTGCGTGATGTGTCCCGCCGTCGGACCCACCACGCTCGCCAGCGACACCCCGGCCAGATCATCGTCATACGCCGCGTATGAGGCGTCCCGCAGAAAATGCCCGCATCCGGGGTACTGAATGATGTTCATCAGGAAACGCCGCGCCCCCGCCGGGCTCCGGTACTGGTCGTTGATCCGCCCATCCACGTGACCCCGGTACGCCTCCGCGATCAACTGCGCCGACTCATCCTGCCGCCGCTCGTCCCAAGCCGCATACCGCACCGTTCCCCGGCGCTCCGGCAGCCCCGCCGCGTGCTCGAGGTCGATCTCCATGAAGTGCCGCTCGAAGCTCTCCATCCGCTCCGCCATCGGCACCGGACGGTCCAGCGGCGACTGGAGCATCATCAGCTGGCTCTCCACCCGCCGGATGTACGGGGTCCGGAACAGCTCTTCCAGCATCGTGCCGAGCAGCAGGTTCTCGTACTCGATCGATTGCCGGGCCCGCCGCACGTACAGATCCCCGATCAGCCCCTTGTGGTCCTCGGTGACGTAGTAGCCGTAGCCGATGCAGGCGCCGCCCTCGTAGAGCGCGCAACCGTTCAGCGCCCGCATCCCGGTGAACCGGCGCACCAGTTCGCCCGCGGGACTGAAGTCCCAGTGCAGTTCCCGGTCCCAGCGGTCCGCCTCTTCCTGGAGCACCGGCTCGAGGTCCGCCGCGCGGATACGGCGCAGGTCCACCACCCGCGGGATCGGCGCATCGGAAAGCGCGGCCATAAGGCGGATTATACCCCTCGGCCCCGTGGGATCATGGGACTTGTCCCGCTCGCCCCTGGTCCCGATCGCGCTCATCGTCGTCGTCGACGTCCTCGGGCTGACCCTGATGATCCCGCTGCTCCCGTTCTACGCGGAGCGCATGGGCGCGTCGCCGGCCGTGGTCGGACTCCTGCTCGCCAGTTATTCTGTCTGCCAGCTCTTTGCCGGACCCGTCCTCGGCCAGCTTTCCGACCGCTTCGGCCGCCGCCCCGTCCTGCTGGTCAGCCAGGCCGGTACCTTCGCCGGCTTCCTGCTGCTGGGTTTCGCCGAGAACCTGTGGCTCGTGTTCGCCGCCCGCATCCTCGACGGCATTACCGCGGGCAATCTCACCGTCGCCCAAGCCTACATCGCCGACGTCACGAAACCCGAGGACCGCGCCCGCGCCTTCGGCATCATTGGTATCGCCTTCGGCCTCGGCTTTCTCCTCGGACCCGCCATCTCCGGCTTCCTCGCCCAGTACAGCTACCACTACCCCGTCTTCGCCGCCGCCGGCTTGTCGTTCTTGAGCATCCTGGCCACATACTTCCTGCTGCCCCGCACCACGCCCGTGCCCGCCGAAGGCCGCCTCTCGATCCTCAGCTGGGGACGCTACGCCGGCTATCTCCGCCGCCCCGCGCTGGGCCCGTTGCTTGGCCAGTTTCTGGCTTTCGTATTCTCCTTCGCGGTGTTCAGCTCCGGCTTCGCCTTGTTTGCGGAGCGGCGGCTCACCTGGCAAGGCAAACCGTTCGGCCCGGAAGAATGCGGCTACGTCTACGCCTACGCCGGATTCCTCGGCATCCTTACCCAGGGGCCGCCGCTGGGCCGCCTGGTGAATCGCTTCGGCGAGCGCCGCCTCGCCGCGGTTGGCTTCGCCGGTCTTGTCTTGGGCTACGCCACCCTGGCCTTCACCTACACCGTCCCGGTGCTGCTCCTGGCTACCACGCTGTGCGCATTGGGCGGGCTGGTCCGGCCGGTGGTTACCAGCCGCGTCACTCGTTCGGTCGAGCGCGGCGAGCAGGGCCTTGTCCTGGGACTCACCCAGTCACTAACATCCGTGTCTCAGATTGCCGGGCCCATTCTCGCGGGCTGGCTGATCGAACATTCGCTACTCTCGCCTTGGGCGCTGGTCGCCGCCGTCGTCGCCGCAACTGGCCTTTGTTTAGGCCGCTTCACCCCAGCGCAGTCGTAGGCGCCTTGCCCCGCTGGTATTCTTCGCTGCACGGCAGGGGACTCGCCGTGAAATCCGTTGGAGGAATACATGAGACCTCGCGTCACCACTCTTGCCTCCGCCCTTTTGCTGACCGCCATGGCGGCGAACGCCGCCCTGACGCCCGACCAGCGCGTTGACGACTTCCGGGGCCTGGCCGCCCTCGTGATCCGCCACTACGCTCCCGCGCAGTGGAAGCAGGAGCTGTGGGGATACGACATCCTCAAGCTCGACCCGTGGATCGCCAAGGTCCGCGCCGCGAAGGACGACATCGAGTACCTCGATATCTGCCACGAGTACCTGGCCGGCGTCCAGGATGGCCACGTCAGCCTGGCCATCAACTCGGTGTTCTTTGCTTCCCTCGGCCTCGGCCTCGATCTCTACGACGGCAGGGTCTTGGTGGACGGCCTCTCCACGTTCTTCGCCGCGCAGCGCCTCCCGCTCGGCGTGGGCGATGAAATCGTTTCCGTCGACGGCCGGCCCGTGCGCGATTGGATCACCCAGCTCTCCCGCTACTCGCAGTCCGGCAACGAGCGCGCCACCAGCCGCATCGCCGCGCAGTTGATCGCTTCGCGCTCGCAGTCCAGCATTCCCTGGGCGCACCGCACCGGCGACACGGCCCGCATCGAGGCGGTCCGGCTGGATGGTTCCCGCGTCACTTTTGACGCGCGGTGGTCCAAAGCCGGCGACCCCATTACCGAACTGGGCGGCGTTCGCGCCCTCCGGCGGGATCGCGGCGCGCCCCGGGTCTCGCTGCGCAAGGAGTTCGACAACGCCGCCGCCTGGGGCGTCTGGACGGGGCCCCGCGATCTGGAGCCGGTCGAGACCCTCGATCCCGCCGCCCGCTGGATCCGCGAGAACGCCGAAGAGAGCTTCGACTCCCTGCGCGGCGAACTCGCCGGCATCTCGAGCTTCACACCGCAGTGGAACCCTCCGGCCGGCTTCCAGCTTCGCCTCGGCGCGCGCTCCACGGACCAGTTTCTCAGCGGCACCTGGCGAGTCGGCAACGCCACCGTGGGCTATGTCCGCATCCCGAGCTTCTCGCCGTCCAATACCACGCTCGCCATCACCCAGTTCGCCACCGAAATGCAGGAACTCAACAGCACCACCTCCGCGCTGGTCCTCGACGTCGCCAATAACGGCGGCGGCATTGCCTGCCTGCCCGAGGTCTACCTCGGCTTCCTGGTGCCGCGCAGTTACTGGGGCGTCGCGAGCTGGTTCAAGGCGACGCAGCGCTGGGTGGCGCAGTTCGAAACGCGCCGCGACATCGCCCGCGCCACCGGCGCGGAGTGGGAGGTCCGCTCCCTCGATCTCTACACCAATCTCATGCGTGCGGCGTATCAGGAAGGCGGCTACGCCGGTGTCTTCCCGCTCTGCAGCGCTACCCACACTCCGCTGGGCACGCAGCTCTACACCAAGCCCGTAATGCTTGTGGTGAACGAGTTCAGCTTCTCCGCCGCCGATCGCATGGCCGCGCTCTTCCAGGATGCCCGCCGCGGACCTCTGTTCGGCCGCCGCAGTTCCGGCCTCGGCGGCACCGTGGTGACCTTCCCCGGACCTCCCTTCAGCGAAAGCGCCGTGCGCCTCACCGTCGCCCTCGGTGTCCGCGAACGGCCCGTCACCACGCCCGGCGGCATCACCAGCCGTTTCTACGAAAACGTCGGGGTCTGGCCCGACATCGATGTCGAGTACCAAACCCGGGACAATCTGCTCCAGCGCGGCGCGCCTTTCCTCGCCCGGCTGAACGCGGAACTCGCGCGTCTCATTGGTCAGTAACGGGGTCAGTAACGGGGTCAGTAACGGGGTCAGTAACGGGGTCAGTAACGGTCCGCGTCCGCCCCTCGGCTGGGGCGGACGCCTCGCCGTTCGCCCTTCCGCAGGTCCACCCCACCCCAAGGTGGTTGTTTTGGTGCTAGGCTCCGGAAATGCGCTCGCGGCCTGGCCGCCTTGCGCACCGGAAAGGGAGGATGTGTGAGAGCATTCCGCAGTTTCCTGTTGTTGGCCGCCACGGTAGTGGCCGGCTTCGGACAAATGACCGTCGACCAGAAGGTCGCGGATTTCACGTCAATGTCTCAGTTCTACGTGCGTCACTACACGCCCGCGAACTGGAAAACTGAAAAGTTCGGCTTCGATCTGCGGGTCATCGCGCCCTGGTTGACGCGCGTGCGCGCCACCCAGAATGACCTGGAGTACTTCGACGTCTGCATCGAGTATCTGGCCAGCCTCAAAGACGGGCACATCCGTTACTCGACGACCAGCTTCTTCCAGGCTTACCTGCTGTTCGACGTGGATCTCTACGACAACCGCGTGCTGGTCGAGTTCATCTCCTCGGCCTTCAACCGCACGCGGTTCCCGATGGCCGTCGGCGACGAGGTCGTTTCGGTGGATGGCGTCGCCGTGAACGACCTCATTCAACGCTTCGCCAAGTACGGCGAGTCCGCCAACGAGCGCTCCACCCGCCGGCGCGCCGCCGATTTCATCACCTTCCGGCCGCAGTCGGCGATTCCCTCCGCGGGATCCGTGGGCGACACCGCCCGCGTCGTCCTCCGCCGCGCCAGCGGCCAGGAAGTCACCTACGACATCCCGTGGTCGAAGTTCGGGGAGCCGATCAAGAACCTCCCGCCCACCACCGGGCCTTTCCGCATCGCCGGCCTGGCGAAGGAGCGGAAGGCGCAAACCTACATCCGCGACCGCTCGGAGCGCTTCGGCGAGATCGCCGACGCCTGGGGCATCTGGCGCGGCGAGCGCGCCTGGTTCCCCGAGGATCCCTCCACCGCCGGCGAGCGCGAATGGCAGAGCGTCCAGAATGCCTCCGCGCATCCCGATGACATTGCGCTCATTGCGCTCGGGCAACCCACGCCGCTCTACAACCCGCCCCCGGGGTTCCAGCTTCGCCTCGGCGCCCGGCCCACGGACCTCTTCGTCTCCGGCACCTTCCCCGTCGGCAACCAGACCGTGGGCTGGATCCGTATCTACACTTTCTCCCCGCCGAGCACCGCCGCTGCGCTTGTCCAGTTCCGCCAGGAGATGATCGACCTCCAAGCGGCTACCTCCGCGCTGGTGATCGACGTGATGCACAATCCCGGAGGCAACGTCTGCTACGCCCAGGAACTGATGCGCTACCTGGCGCAGCGTCCCTTCTGGGGTGTCGGCTACTGGATCAAGCCCACGGCGATCTGGGTGCAGAGCTTCGATGCCCGCTTCCTGAACATCACGCCGGCCACCGCAGCTTGGGAACGCCAGTCGCTCGAACTGTACAAGAACCTGATGCGGGACGCCGCTGACAAGGGCAACGAGACCGGTGTGTTCCCGATCTGCTCCTCGTCGCTCACTACGCTGCCCCAGGACGTGACGTACACCAAGCCCATCCTGATGCTGACCAACGAATTCAGCGTCTCGGCCGGCGACACCTTCCCGATGATGTTCCAGGACGCCCAGCGAGGCCGCATCGCAGGCTTCCGCACGGGCGGACTCGGCGGGAATGTGAACTCGTTCCTGAACACCGGTATCGCGGAAGCTAATCTCAGCATCACCCGCTCGCTGATCACGCGCGAGCGCCCCGTCGACGGCGACCTCGGCCCCACCCGCTTCATCGAGAACGCGGGGGTGCGTCCGAACGCGGTTATCGACATCATGACCCGCGAGAACCTCCTGACCGGCGGCGCGCCGTTCGTCGCCGCCTGGATCGCCGACGTCCGGCGGCTCCTGAACCTGCCTTAGTTGTTGGACCGGGCCGAACCTCCCCCAGGAGGTTCGGCCCAATCCGATTCGGCGCCACCACCCGCCTGCCCCCGGACCTCCCCCGGTCTCCCGCCGGAATCTCCCGTCCGATTCCGGGAACACCCCGTCCACCCCTGGCGTTATACTGTGTGGGACCGGAGGAACCCCATAACCCATCATGGCGCTTCGTGACTTCCTGAAGAAGCAGTTCATAGACGTCATCCACTGGACGGAGCCTGGCGACGGCATCCTCGCCTGGCGCTATCCCATGCAGGACATGGAAATCCAGAACGGCGCAAAGCTTACCGTCCGCGAATCGCAGATGGCCGCTTTCGTCAACGAGGGCAAGATGGCCGACGTCTTCGGCCCCGGTCTCTATACCCTGAACACCCAGACGCTGCCGCTCCTCACCAACCTGATGAACTGGGACAAGCTGTTCCAGTCCCCGTTCAAGAGCGACGTCTACTTCTTCTCCAGCCGCATCCAGACCAACCAGCGCTGGGGCACCGCGACGCCCGTCACCGTCCGCGACAAAGACTTCGGCATGGTCCGCCTGCGCGCCTACGGCATTTACTCCTGGCACGTTGCCGACCCCCGCAACTTCCACACCAAGGTCAGCGGCACCAAGGAGCAGTACAACGTCGCCGAGATCGAGGGCCAGCTCCGCAACACCATCGTCGGCCGCATGTCGGACACCTTCGCCGAAAGCAAGGTTCCGTTCCTGGACATGGCCGCCAACCAGGTGGAACTCGGCCAGCAGATCGCTGAGCACATCAAGCCGGTCTTCGCCGAGCTCGGGCTGATGCTCGATTCGTTCGTGGTCGAGAACCTCTCGCTCCCCGAAGAGCTGCAGAAGATGCTCGACACGCGCATCGGCATGAACATGATCGGGAACATGCAGCAGTACACGCAGTTCCAGGTCGCCAATTCGATGCCCATCGCCGCGGCCAACGAAGGCGGCGGCGGGGTGGCCGGCATCGGGGTCGGCCTCGGCGCCGGGCTCACCATGG
Organism: uncultured Solibacteraceae bacterium; assembly: GCA_964471915.1. GTDB lineage: Bacteria > Acidobacteriota > Terriglobia > Bryobacterales > Bryobacteraceae > JAIEPW01. The sequence continues at coordinate 116,598 of CAYYID010000006.1, forward strand.
CCCAGCAGATGATGCAGGCCATGAATCCGGCGCAGCAGCAACCGCCGCAGGCGCCGCCTCCGGGCGCGCCCGCCCCCGTTACTCCGGCTCCGGCCGGCGGCGGCGGAGCCCCCGCGGCCTCGGCGGACGTGAAGTTCTGTGTCGAGTGCGGCAAGTCGATCCCCAAGAAGGCGAAGTTCTGCCCCGAGTGCGGTGGAGCGCAGTAGTCCATTCCCGCACGGCGCGAGCGGCTGTGAGTGGGTCGTCGAGGCGCACGGGTGCGATCCCGTGCGCCTTCGCGACCGCGCCGTCCTCGCGGAACTCTTCCGCCGGCTCGAGGCGGACCTGAACCTCCACGTCCTCAGCGAGTCCTGGCACCAGTTTCCGGATTCAGGCGGCGTCACCGGACTCGCCCTGCTCGCCGAATCGCACCTGGCCGTCCACACCTTCCCGGAGTTCTGCTCTTTGTGCTTGAATGTCTTTTGCTGCCGGCCCCGCCCGGATTGGGATTTCGCGCAGCACCTTGAGAACATGTTCGCCGCGGCGGAAGTGGTCACCCGGAAAATCGAACGGCCCTACCAGGCGGGAGTGCTCACCGCATGAGCGCCCGCGCGGCCAATTGTCCGAATTGCGGCGCCCCGGTGAAGTTCGTCTGGTCGGGCGCCATCCAGACCACCTGCGAGTTCTGCCACTCGATCCTGGTCCGGTCCGACGAGGCGCTCGAAAAGGTCGGCCTCGTCGCCGACCTGCCCGAGAACGCCTCGCCGATCCAACTGCTCACCGAGGGCCAGTTCCGCGGCAAGTCCTTCCAGGTGATCGGCCGCATCATTTACGCATACGAGTTCGGCGCCTGGAACGAGTGGCACCTGATTTTCAACGACGGCTCCAGCGGCTGGCTCTCCGACGCCCAGCTCGACTACGCGCTCTCGGTCCTCGTGCAGCCCAAGAACCCGCTGCCGCGCAACGAGCAGGCGCTGCGCGGCAAAGCCATAACCATCCGCGACACCGAGTACCTCATCACTTCGCGCACGGAGGCCCGCTACCGCGGCGTCGAGGGCGAACTTCCCTTTAAGTTCTATGACAAGGAGCTAATGACCTTCGCCGACTTGCGCACGCTCGACGGCCAGTTCGGCACCATCGACTACAGCGAGGATCCGCCGCTGCTGTTCCTCGGCGAACCCGTGGAATTCAAGGACCTCGCGCTCAAGAACCTCCGCCAGTTCGAGGGCTGGATGTAGACGGATCGGAAGAGAAGCATGTCGAGTCCCTACGTCACGCCCCCGGTCGTCAAAGCCAGCGCGCTCAACTGCCCGAGCTGCGGCGCGCCGGTGAAACTGCGCGGCTTCGCGCACACGCTCACGGTGGTGTGCGAGAACTGCCTGAGCACGCTCGACTCCTCCACCCCGCGCCTGCGGCTGATGCAGAAGGCCCAGAGCCGGCAGAAACGCGAACCCGTCATCGCGCTCGGCAGCCGCGGCAAGTTCGGCGACACCGTTTGGGAAGCGATCGGCTTCCAGATCCGCGGCATCGAGTTCGACGGCGAGCGCTTTGAGTGGGAGGAGTACGTCCTTTTCAATCCGTACCAGGGCTTCCGCTACGTCACCCAGTACAAAGGCCATTGGAACTTCGTCACGTCGGTGAAGAAGCTGCCGCGCGTCGCGGGCGGCGCCCGCCCCACCGCGCAACTCGACAACCTCAACTACAAGCACTTCGCCCACGCCCAGTCCACGGCCTACTACGTCATCGGCGAGTTCCCCTGGCAAGCGCGCGTGGGCGACCGCGTAGAGTACGACGACTACATCGCCCCGCCTTTCATTCTTTCGAGCGAGATCACGCCGTCGGAGGTCACGTGGTCCCGCGGCGAATATCTCACCGGCGCGCAGATCTTCGCCGCGTTCGGCAAGAAGGACTCGCCGCCGCGCGCCGAGGGCGTCTTCGCCAATCAGCCCTCGCCTTACCAGGGCTCCGTGAAGGGCATTTGGAAGACCTACGGACTGCTGGCTCTCCTCACGCTCGTTGCCTGGATCTGGTTCTCCGCCACGGCCGCGAACAAGCTCGTTTTCCAGAAGGACTTTTCTTTCTCCACGCTGGCCGGCGGCGAACCCAGCTTCGTTACCCCGGTCTTTGAACTCAAGAGCAGCAGCCCCAAGCGCGTCGAGATCAAGATCGACACCGATCTGAACAACAACTGGGCTTTCTTCGGCGTCGCTCTCATCAACGAAGACACCGGCACGGCGTACGACAAGGGCAAGGAAGTCAGTTTCTATTCCGGCCAGGACTCCGATGGAAGTTGGACCGAAGGCGGCCAGCGCGCTGAGTTAGGATACCCGCAAGTTCCGGCCGGGCGCTATTATCTGCGCATCGAGCCCGACATGGACAAGAATACGCCGGCCCGGGTCGACTACCGGGTGACCGTTCGCCACGACACCGGCGTCACCTGGCCCTTTCCGCTGGTCATCGTCCTGCTGCTGATCCCGCCCATCGCCCATTCCATCCGGGCATCTTCGTTCGAGACCCAACGCTGGTCCGACAGCGACTACTCGCCTGCCGCGTCCGCTTCCGATGATTCCGATTCCGGAGACGACGATTAATGCTGCGCTATCCGAAATTTCTGCTCTATGCCGCTTCGCTCCTCGGCGGCGGCACCTACGTCGCCTTCACCGGCTGGAGTCCCGCCAGCCCCGACGTGGTTCAGAACGTGCCGCGGACCGTCCGCGACAACCCCGGCGCTTACCGCTCGCACTACGCAAACTACAGCCGATACATGGGAGGCAAGTAAATGCCCGCTTCGACGTTCCACTGGGAGAATCTGCTCGGCGCCGTGGTCTATTCGGTGCTCGGCATCGTGATCCTGCTCATCGCCTGGGTGATCATCGACAAGGCGACCCCGCGCGACCTCTGGCACCTCATCGCCGAAGAGAAGAACACCGCGGTGGCCACCGTCATCGGGGCGGTGCTGCTCGGCGTGGCCATCATTATCGCCGCCGCCGTGCACTAAACCGCCCGGCATGCAGTTCGCCCTCTTTCTTTCGGTCCTGCTCATCGCCGCCTGCGGGCTGATTTATGAGCTGATCGCCGGCACGCTGGCCAGCTATCTGCTGGGGGACAGCGTGCTGCAGTTCTCCACGGTGATCGGCACGTACCTGTTCGCCATGGGCGTCGGGAGCTACCTCTCCCGCTTCCTGATCCGGGGACTCGTCGCCCGCTTCATCGGCATCGAACTCATGGTCGGCCTCGTCGGCGGATTTTCCTCCGCCGCGCTGTTCCTCGCCTTCGCCTACACCCAGAGCTTCCGGTTCCTGCTTTACTTCCTGGTCTTCGTGATTGGGGTGCTGGTCGGCCTCGAGATCCCGCTGCTGATGCGCATCCTCAGGAGCCGCTTCGAGTTCCGCGACCTCGTCGCCAACGTCCTCACCTTCGACTACCTGGGCGCGCTCGGCGCCTCACTGCTGTTTCCCCTGCTGCTCGTCCCGCGGCTCGGCCTGGTGCGCTCCGCGGTGCTCTTCGGGATGCTGAACGCCGCCGTCGCGCTGTGGTCCACCTACCTGTTCCGCGAGCAGATCGGCCGCCTGGTTCCGCTGCGGGTCAGTTGCGTGATCGTGCTCGCCCTGCTCAGCGGGGGGATGTTCGCCGCCGACTGGGTCACCGACGCCGCCGACGCGAACCTTTACGCCGACGAAGTGATCCTCGCCCGCAACACCCGCTACCAGCGCATCGTCGTCACCCGCTGGAAAGACGATTTGCGCCTGTTTCTGAGTTCGCACCTGCAGTTCAGTTCCCGCGATGAGTACCGCTACCATGAGGCGCTGGTCCATCCGGGTCTCGCCGCGCTGCCCGGCGCGCGCCGGGTCCTGGTGCTCGGCGGCGGCGACGGACTCGCGGTGCGCGAGATCCTCAAGTACCCCTCCGTCCAGTCCGTCACGCTCGTCGATCTCGACCCCGAGATGACCACCCTCTTCGCGCGGCACGAGATGCTCACGCGCCTGAACGCCGGCTCCCTCTCCGATGCCCGCGTCAAGGTGATCAACGCGGACGCCTTTCCCTGGCTGGAATCCCACACCGAGCAGTACGACTTCGTCGTGATCGATTTCCCGGACCCAACGAACTTCTCGCTCGGCAAGCTCTACACTACGGCTTTCTACCGCCTCTTGAAGAAACACGTCTCCCAGGGTGGCTTCGTTGTCGTGCAAAGCACCTCGCCGCTCTTCGCCCGCCAGTCCTACTGGTGCATCGTCGAAACCCTGAAGCAAGCCGGCTTCCAGACCGCGCCGTACCATGTCTACGTCCCGTCGTTCGGCGAATGGGGCTACGTGCTGGCCGGACACCACCGCTACGAGCCGCCGGCGCGCCTGCCCGAGGGATTGAAGTTCCTCTCCGCGGCCAACCTGCCCGGCTTGTTCCAGTTCCCCAACGACATGCTGCCGGTCGCGGCCGAGCCGAACCGGCTCAACGACCAGACGCTGGTCCGCTACTACGAGCGTGAGTGGCGCGACATCGTTCACTAGCGAACGAACTGGTGCGTACGGGTGTCTTGGCCTACCGCTTTGCTGCGAACCCCCAGTCCGATACGGCAGATCCCTCGTGGCTACCGCCTGGCTAACGGCGGCGGCTCAGTGGGCTTTCGGGCTCTGGTTAGGCAGATGGAAGTGATTGATTGCAGGGGAGTTGGGCGGGAGCAGGTGGAAGTACGGGGGATGCCCGGGGATGACCCCGTATGGCGGGAGGGCCGATTGGCGGGGGTTTGGTGGAGGGGGCGGATCGCAGGAGGGAAAATCCGGCTCAGGGAAGGAGTGAGGCGAGTTTGCGGGTTTTCGGGATGTCCGTAAGTGGTTGGAGAGGTTCGGGATAGGGACTGGGGTCCCGGAGTTCGGGGGATGGTGGGGGACGCCCCCGAACTGCCCTCCGCCCGAACTGCCCTTGTTCGCCGTCGTCCGGCTCACCCCGTAGCGGCGGCATAACTCCGCGACACTCGCTTCCCCGCGCGCCAGTTCCTCCAGCAGCGCTTGGCGCTCTTCCATGGCTGTTCACGCTTTCCAGGGCATCTATCCATTTGCCCTCGTTTTCGAGCCCAGCTCCCGAACTGTTACCCGTGTCCGGTCTGAAGTGTTACCGATGTGACCGGTCTGGACCGGGCTTTGACCCCCGCCTACCGCCGGGGGCTCACTTGCTCCCCGCTGTCGTCGCGGGCTGACGTGACCCTGAAAAGAGAAAGGGCGAGCCCGGAGGCTCGCCCTTGGGTTGTGGTTGGAACGGTGGTTAGAAGTCCAGGCGGAGCGCCATCTGGAGGATGCGCGCGCCGGACTGGTTGGCCGCGCCGGTCGGCGTCGACTGGATAATGCCGAAGGTCTGCGGCGTCTGGAGGTTCACGGCCGGGGCGTTGAAGTTGACGAAGTTCAACATGTTATACGCCTCGGCGCGGAACGTGACGAAGGTGCGCTCACCATAGATGCGGAAGCGCTTCACCACCGAGAGGTCGGTGTTGAAGAAGCCGGGTCCGCGGAAGGCGTTGCGGCCGGAGGTGCCGATGGAACCGGCTACCGGGACGCTGAAGCGGGCGATCTCCTCGGCGGAGAAGAAGCGGACGCCATTGGCGTACCGCTGGCTGGAGCCGATGTTGCGGTCGCCGGTAAAGTTCGCCATGGAATTGACGTTGTTGTTCGGACCGGTGGTGAGGCCCGAGGAGATGGTGAGGGTGCCGCCCGAGGTGAGGATCCCGAGCGAGCCGACCTCCCAGCCGGCGGCGAAGCGGTCGACCCAATCCGGCATGTTGCCGCCGATCAGCTTGCCGCGGCCGATGGGCAAGGTGTAGCTGGCCGACCAGTTGAAGGTGTGGGGCCGGTCGATGTCGGAGCGGCCGCGCGAGAGGGCCAGATTGAAGTTGTCGAAGTTGCCCGTGTTGCCCGAGCCGTCGGCCGAGGCGTTGTCGATGGTTTTCGACCAGGTGTAGTTGATGGCGAACTTCAGCGCGCCGCTGTTGCGGCGGAAGCTGGCCTGGAGCGAGTCGTAGTACGTGCGGCCCGCGTTGGTGGTCAGCCACAGGTTCGTGAACTGCGGGTAGTTCCGCAGGTAGAACTGGTTGACGCCGGCGTTCGCATAGCGGGCAAAGTTGCTGGTGTCGATGGTATTGGCGGCCGCGCCCACCGAACCCTGGCGCACGGGAGTGGCGCCGATGGCGTTGATGGCCGCCTGGGCCCCGCCGAACATGCGGACCAGCGCGTTGTTGGCCGAGGGCAAGTTGGCGGCGCTGGTCTGGAAGCGCTGGAGTTCCTGGAAGTCATTCAGGAAGCCCTGATAGATGCGGGTCTGGTTGACGTTCTGATCCAGCACCTGCTTAATGCCCCGGTTGGCGACGTAGCCGACCTCGAGGACGGCGTTGCGGAAGAGTTCCCGCTGCACCGTGAGGTTCCAGGACATCACGTAAGGCTGGCGGAAGTTCGGGTCGAAGACGTTGACCGCGCCGAAAGCGCGGTTCGCCACCGGAGTTAGAGTGGGCGTCGAAGGAGGCGCGGGAAGCGCCGGGCGATCGCCGACGCGGTTGTCGCTGCCCGCAACCTGGTTCGGGAAGACGTTAACGGCCTGGGCGAAGCCGGGAGTAGTGGCATCGGGATCGATGGCGGCGCCGCCGATGACGCGGTCATAGAAGATGCCCCACGAACCGCGGATCGAGGTCTTGCCATTGTTGAACGGATCCCAGGCGAAGCCCACGCGGGGCGCGAAGTTGTTGAAGTCCCGCTTAAACCAGGAACTGGCGCGAATAACGGTGAGGTCACTGATATTCGAGACGGTGTTAACCTGGCCGAGCCGCGCCTGTTCGAGGACGCCCTGGAAGCCGTCCCGCTCGCGCCCGACGCCATAGAGTTCGTAACGCAACCCGAGGTTCAGGGTGAGATTCGGCTTGATCCGCCAATCGTCCTGGAAGTAGTAGCCATGGTCGCGGAACTTGAAGTTGCGCACGCGAGGCTGGCCGGCGGCGAAGGTGGCGAGGTCGCTGTAAAAGGTGGTATTGATCGAACTCACGCGGCCCAGCAGATCGTTGTACAAATTGTCGAAGCGCAACCGGTCGGCGGCGGCGATCTGCGCCCCGGAGGGTCCGATGGTGCCGGGCGCGGCGTTGCCGTTCCCTTGTCCCAGGTTGTAGGTGGGCCAGATGTTGGCGTCGCTGGTTTGGAATTGGAGGATGTCCGCGATCCGGACGCCGGCTTTGAAGCTGTGCTTACCCTTCAGAATGGAGAGGTTGTTGGTGATCTGAGGGTTGACCGGGGAGTTCCGGGAGGAGGCGAAGCCGGTCGGGATCGGGTCCGTGAACAGGTTGGAGACGATAAGCGGGACTCCGCGATAGAAGGAGCTGCGAACGCGGCCGAAAGCCACCGAAGATGCCGAGTAGCCGACGATGGTCTCGTTGATCAGCCAGGGCTTGACGGTCCAGGTGCCGCCGACCGAATAGCCGGAGCGGATGCCGCCTTGCGTGCCGTTGGGCTGGCCGGGGAAGGTGGACTCGGCGCCGTTCAGCGAATCGGCGGGCGTCAGAGTTTCGAACCAGGAGTAGCGGAAGTACAGCCGGAGGTTCGTCGCTGCGTTCCAGTCGGTCTTGAAGGTGTGCTGGTCGCCCTGGTTGCCGGCAGGGGCGTTAAAGCGGAAGCCGGCGGTGTTCAGGCGGTCGCCCGTGTCGAAGTTATTCGGGTTGGGAAGCAGGGCGAGGTTCGCGGCGACGGTGCGATCAATGCCGATGCGGCGGGGGTCATTGGCGACGATGTCGAAGGTGCGGACCTCGCTGGTGCCCGGGACGGTCCAGCGGAACAAGCCGCGCTTGGCTTCGGGCGTCAGCACGGTGCGGTTGCGGACGACCTGCTGGGCCGTGCGGGAACCCTGGTAGTTGTAGAAGAAGAACAACTTGTCCTTGCCGTTGTAGATTTTGGGCAGGAGGACCGGGCCGCTGAAGGAGCCGCCGAACTGATTCTGAATGAACTGCGGCCGAGCCCGTTCGGGCCCGGGAGTCGACTTATTGAAGAAGTTGTTGGCGTTCAGGACGGTGTTGCGATGGAACTCGAAGAGGTTGCCGTGGAACTTGTTGGTTCCGGAGCGCGTGATGAGTTCGACGGTGCCGCCGGCGTTGCGGCCGTATTCGGCCTTGGCGCCGTTAGTGATGATGCGAAATTCTTCGATGGAGTCGGTATTGGTGGCGTTCAGGGCCAGACCCAGACGGGGCAACACCGGGTCGTTCACCTCGATACCATCCAGCGTGTTGTTGTTGGAACCCTGGCGGAGACCGTTGATCCGGGCGAAGCTCGGGTCATTGGGGCTGGTGCCGAGCTGCACGCCGGGCTGATACGTTGCGAGGGCCAGGGGATTGCGCGCCAACTGCGGGAGGGTATCGATATCGCGCAGCGTGATGGCGCGCTGCACGGTGGCTTCGGTGGTCTGGACGCGGACCGTAGAGGCTTCTACCGTGAGCACTTCGGTAACGGCGCCGACTTCGAGCTTAATGTCCTGTTTGATGGTGACGCCGAGGTTGACCTCGAAGTTCACGAGGGTGGCCTTCTTGAAGCCGTTGGCTTCGGCGCTCAACGTATAGAAGCTCGGCGGCAACTGGGCAAAAACGTAAAAGCCGGCCGCGTCGGCAGTGGTATCCAGCCGCAACTGGGTCCGGTTGTTCACAATGGATACTTTGGCGCCGGGAATCACGGCCCCGGACGAATCCTGGACGGTGCCTTCAACACGGGCCACCTGAACCTGAGCAAGGACCGGCAGCAAAGAAATGCAACCGAGAAGAGACGCAAGCAGCAAGCGTCGCATGGAACCTCCCCAACAAAGTCGGGAGCGACCGGACCCCAAGAGAAGGTTGGCGCGACCCCCGCAGACTGAATTGGGGATAGCATACCGGATCTGTACGTCCGGCGCAATCAGGTTACAGACGCAATGGGGCGAAGCGTGGGGGCCGTCCGTCCCGGATCGGGCAGCGATGGCCGCCGGCCGGCGGGGGGAAAGGCGGTAAGTCGCATCGATCCGGCACCTTGCGAGTCCGGTTCCGGCGCCGCCAGGGGCCGGCCGCCGGGTTACCCCAAACCCGAAACCAAACCCGGACGCCGCCAGTCGAACACTTTCTATGACCGCCCTCCGGACTCTTCTGCTGCTGTCCGCCGCCCTTCTCCTTCCCGCCCAAAGCCGCGACGACCGCTGGCGCCAGGACCTGAACGCCCTGGCGAGGCAACTGCCGGCGGCGCACCCGAACCTCTTTTTTCAGACCTCGCGGGCGGACTTCGACCGCGCGGTGGCTTCGCTCCACGCCGCCATTCCTCGGCTGACGGACGCTGGAGTCGTGGTCGCGTTGGCCGCCGTCACCGCCCTGGCCGGCGATTCGCACACGACCATTCTGTTGCCCCAGGCCTCGCTGGGTTGGCGCAGGCTCCCGCTCACCCTCCGGTGGCTCAACGGTGAACTCCGCGTCACCGCGGCCTCCGAGCCGTTCCGCCGGGCGCTCGGCGCGCGCGTCACCCGGATCGGCGAATTCGAAGCAGGAGCGGCGCTGGCTGAGATCGGCACCGTGCTGCCGCACGAAAACCCTTACTGGCTGCGGTTCTTCGGCGCAGGGTACCTGGTGGTGCCGGAGATCCTGCAGGCGCTCGGCATCGCTCCGGCAGGTGGGTTGATTCGCTTCTCGTTCCTCGCCGACACCGGCGAGGCATTCTCGCTGGATTTGCCGGGATTCACCGCCGCCGAGACGCCGCCGCGCTTCGCCGTGCCGGATCCCAACGACGGCCCGCTTCCCCTGTACCGGCAGAACTCCGGCCTCAGCTACTGGTTCCGTTATCTCGCCGCCGAGCGGGTGCTGTATCTGAAGTACACGGTCTGCCGGAACGATCCCGCCCGGCCTTTTGCGCAGGTGGCCCAGGAGATGCTCGCGATTCTCGATACCCAGCCGGTCGACAAGTTGGTGTTCGATTTCCGGGGCAACACGGGCGGGGATTCGTCCGTCATCAATCCGCTCTACGACGGGCTGCGCGCGCGCGAGGCCCGGTTCGGCGCCGGACTGCGCGCCTACGCCGTCATCGACGGCGGGGTGTTCTCCTCCGGCCTGCTCAACGCGGCGGTGTTCGCGGGCCAGCCGGTGGCCTCGATCGTAGGCGAGAACTCGGGCGGCAAGCCCGTTCACTACGGCAACGTCCGAACCTTCAACTTGCCCAATTCGGGGCTGACGGTGCAGCACTCGACGATGCGCTTCGACTCGCCCCTTATGACGGACTCGCTGGTTCCGGATCTCCCGGTGCCGCTGACCGCCGCCGACTACTTCGCGCGCCACGATCCGGTGCTGGCGGCGATTCTGGCGGGGGATCCGACCCCTTCGGTGCCGCTCGCGGGCAATCTGGCGGTTCTCAACGGGGCGACCTTCCGCCTCGGCGATCCGCTTACCTGGGGTATGCTCGCGACGGCGTTCGGCGACTTCTCGGGCGCCGGCGCGGCGGACGCGGCCACGTTGCCGCTGCCGCGGACGTTGGGCAACGTGCGCGTGCTGGTCGACGACACGCCGGCGCCGCTGGTCGCCGTACGGCCGGCGCAGATCAATTTCCAGATGCCGGGCGCGCCCCCGGGAGTCGCCCGCGCGCGCGGCGGGGTGCGTGTCGAAGTGGGCGGCGTGGTGCGGGCGGAAACGACGATCCAACTGGCGGCCGCCAGTCCCGGCCTGTTGGTGATCTCGGTGGCCGACACGGACCGTCCGGGCGCGATGCGGGGTGGGGAG
>CAYYID010000007.1:0-123440 GCA_964471915.1 uncultured Solibacteraceae bacterium
CGGGGCGTTGCGCATCCTGCTCGCCGAGGACAACCCGGTGAACCAGCGCGTCGCGCTGCGCCTGCTCGAAAAGGCGGGCCACGCGGTGCGTTTGGCCGAGAACGGCGAGGAAGCCGTGGCCGCCGCCGCCGCCCAGCCTTTCGACTGCATCCTGATGGACGTCCAGATGCCGAAGATGGACGGCCTCGAAGCCGCGCGGCGCATCCGGGCCGCGCGGAACGCGACCCCGATCGTCGCCCTCACCGCCAACAGCATGCGCGGCGACCGGGAAACCTGCGAGGCCGCCGGCATGACCGGCTACCTGGCGAAGCCGTTCGAGCCGGAGCAACTCTACACGGTCCTCGACGAGGCCGTCTGTGCGCCGCAAACCGCGCCGCTGCGGGGCGAGCTGGACCACCGCGTGGCGAGCTGAAAACGCCGCTTTCGCGCCGTGCGCTGCGGTAACCTAAGGGCGGGAGTGCTTTAATGTCCGGTCTCGATTGGTCGCAGTGCCCGGCCGTGGAAAGCCGCCCTGACAAGTTGGGCGGAGCTTGGGTCTTCCGGGGAACCCGGTTGCCCGTGGCCGCCGTGATGGAGAATCTTCAGGACCTGTCCGTCGAGGAGGTCATGGAGCAGTTCGACGTCACTAGCGAACAGATCTCCGCGCTGCTCCAGTTCGTGGCGCGCAGTCTCGAAGCTCCCGTCCCCGTGGCGGGCGATGGTCGTCCTTTTTGACCACGGCGCGCCGCGCGGCTCGAGCGCTGCCAGGCCACCGAATTCTCACCGCGAAAGCGCAGGGTTGGGACGAACTGAGCAACGGAGAACTGCTGCGGGCTGCCGAGGAGAGGGGCGTCGATGTCCTCTTCACCACCGACCAGCGCATCCGGTATCAGCAGAACCTCACCAGTCGCAAGATCGCCCTCGTGGTCCTGACCGGCACCACGCGCTGGGCGCTGGTGCGGCTCCATCTCGACGCCATCGCCGGGACGATTGACGCCGCGACGCCTGGCAGCTACGCCGAGGTTTACATCCCCTTCGAGTAGCGCGCCCCTATCGCTCCCGCAGATACTCCTCCAGCAACCCCAGCGCCTCCGGCATGTTCCGCCGCCCATACCCGAACCGCACGAACCGGGGCTCGTCGAACATGCTCCCCGGCAGCAAGAGCGTGCTTTTCTTCGCCACCAAGTCCTCGCAGAACTCCAGCGGATCCACCCCGTCCCGCAGCCGCGCGAGGCCCACCGGCGACCCGTTGGGCCGCGTCCACTGGAACCACTCTCCGAACTCCCCGAAAAACCGCTCCAGCCGGGGCAGGTTAGCCTTCACGATCGCCAGATTCTCCCGCACCAGCACGTTCCGATGTCGCAGCGCCACCGCGCTCAGAAATTCGCTCGGCGCCGAGTTGCAAATCGACGTGTAGTAGCGCAGCGCCAGCAGCTTCTGCCACGCCTCCCGATCCCGGGTCGCGAGCCAGCCCAGCCGCAGTCCCGGCAAACCGTACGACTTCGACATCGACCCGAGCGAAATCCCCCGCTCCGCCATCTCGCAGCCCGCCGGCAGCCGCAGCGCCGCATCGTGCTCCAGCTCCCGGTACACCTCATCCGTCAGCACGAAGATCCGGCGCTCCCGCCCGATGGCGTGCACCCGCTCGTAGACCTCGCGCGGCGTCACCAGCCCCAGCGGATTCGCCGGGGAGCAGATGTAGATCAGCCGCGTGTTCGGGCGCAGCATCCGCTCCAGCGCCCCCAGGTCGTGCGCCCAGCCGTCCTCCCAGCGCCGCTTCCAGACGTCGACCTCCGCGCCCGAACTCCGCGCCAGCTCCAGCGCCGACTGGTACACCGGCGTCTCGATGATCGCGTGGTCGCCCGCGCCCAGCAGCGCGTGCATCGCCAGCAGGATCCCCTCCTCGGCCGACGAGACCACCAGCACGTCGTCCGGCGCGATCCCCTGGTAAATCGCCGCCGCCGCCGCGCGCAGCTCCGGCAGCCCGGGGGACTCCGTGTACCCGCACCAGTGCTCCAGGAATTTCTCGTGCGCGCCGTCCTCCAGCTTCAGGACGTCGCCGATGGTGCGCGACTGCGCGTCCGAGTTCGACAGCATGTACTTCGCCGTGAACTCGTACTTCGCGTAGTAATGCTCGATCCGGAAGGGCGGCAGCTTCATGCCTGCCAGGATAGCTCCCCGTACCTTAATGCGGAGCCACCCTGATTCGGTGCCATCACCCGCATGCCCCCGGATCTCAACCGCAACAGAATCAGACGAGAAGCTCTCGCCGAGCGCCTTACTTCTTCTCGCGGATCCGGTACAGCGCCTTGTTCGACCGCACGTAGATCGAGTCGCCCGCCAGCGCCAGCGACGCAATCACCGGCTCCCCCACGGACCCCGTCGACAGCACCTCGAACTCCGGGCCCGCCTTGATGAAGAACGTATCGCCTTCCTCGCTCGTCATGAGGATCTTGCCATCGAACGCCACCATCGTCGAGTTGAACTTCGCGGCCTTCGGCACGCGCTTCGATTCGTACTTCGGCTCGCCGGTCTTCGCGTCCAGGCAAGTGAGCATCCCCGAGTCCGACATCAGGTACAGGTAGTCGCCGTACACCAGCGGCGACGGAATGTAGCTCGTGCCCTTCGTATACGTCCACGCCACGCGCTCCTCGCCCTCGGCCGGCTTCAGCCGAATCGCGACGGTCTTCTTGATCGGATATCCCGCGGTGGCGAAGATCATGCCCGCGCCGATCACCGGCGTGTGCACGATGAAGCCGCCCGGTCCCGGCGCCCGCCACAGCTCCTTGCCGGACTCGGGGTCGTACGCCACCACGAAGTCGCTCGCGTTGATCAGGATCTGGTTCTCGACCACGAGCGGCGTCGTCCACGTCTGCGACATCGTGCGCGGGGTCCGCCACAGCACCTTGCCCGTGGCGGTCGAAAGCGCCGCCAGGAACGACTTGTCGCCGCTGTCCTGGTCCGCCAGCACGATCAGCTTGTCCTTGTGCAGCACCGGCGACGGCCCGTACCCCAGCCCCACCGTGTCGATCTTGCCGAGGTCCGCCTTCCACAGGATCTTGCCGTTCCAATCCAGCTTGTAGAACCCTTCCGCGCCCAGCGACACGTACACCGACTTGCCGTCCACCGCGGCCGTCGTCGTCGCGTAGTTCCCGTACCGGTGCGTTTCGTCGTACACCTCGCCGTCGTGCACCACCGTGTCCCACAGCAGCTTGCCGTTCGCCGCGTCGAAGCACTGCACCTTCAACGTGTGCTTCTTGTCCGCGCAGCAACTGTCCGGGTTGCGGAACGGACGGCCCTGGGCGGTGTGTTTCGGGATCACCTTGCCCGGAATCGGCTCGCCTTCGATATCCACGGTCAGAAAGATGCGATTGCCCCATACGGCCGGGGAGGAGTGTCCCTTGCCTTCGAGGACGGTTTTCCAGGCGATATTCTGCTCCGGGCTCCACGTCGTGGGGAGCGCCCTGAGCGGGGAGATACCGTTGGCTGAGGGCCCGCGCCAGCCGGGCCAGTCGTTATCGGCGCCGCAGGCGGCGACGGCCGCCAGAACCAAGAGACATGTCGTGCGCATAGGTCCTTACACGATATCGCGGTTCTGGCGGCCGGGCGGACGCTCCTGCCTTACTTCTCCAGCTTGCGCAGCTCCTCGATCACCTTCCGGGTCTTCTCATCGGCGCCCATCGCGTCCAGGATCTGCGTCGTCAAATCCACCGTCCGGACCCCCTTCGGCGGATCCGCGGCGATCCCGGCCGCGCCGTGCCGCGCCGCGACCTCGGTGAGCACCGGGCGCAGCGCCTCCACCACGCTATCGATCGGCGCCTTGCCCTCCAGTTGCCGGTGCGCCAGTTCCTGGCTTCCGGCGCCCCACTTCTCCAGTTCCGCCACCTTCGCCTGGTCGCCGGCGGCCCGCGCGGCCTTCTGCTCCTCCCGTTTCTGGTCCACCGCCTTCTTCCAGGCGTCCGACCGGTAGTACGCCACCACGATCGACTTCTTGTGGAATGTGCCCACCGGCTGGTCCTGGGCCGCCACGGGCAGCGCCAGGGCCAGTCCGGCCAGAGTCCATACGATGCTTCGGTTCATGTTGCAGGGTCTCCTTTCCGTGCGGTTCCAGCATCGGGCCGCCCGGCCGCGAAAGGAGCTTCGGAAAGGCTTCGCAATAGTTTCGCGTTGCAGCCAAAGGACTTCGGCCTACCGGCCGCGCCGGATCGCCAGGTGCGCCCCGGCCTGCGCCGCGATCCGCTCCGCCGCCGCCCGCTGCGCCGCGGCCGGATCCCCCGCCGGAAAGTCGTACACCTCGGACCAGATCAGCTTCCCCGTCGGGACGTCCGCCAGCCGCGCTGTCACCCGCACGGCATCGCCCGCCAGTTGGACCGTCCCTTCCAGGATCACTTCCAGACCCAACACCCGGGCCATGATATTCGCGGGCACTTTTTGATCCCGGTACCGCCGGACCGTCGCCGGAGAAACTACCGTCACGTCCGGCGTCTTCGACACCGCCGCCGCCAGCACCTCGTGGAAGCCCAGCACGAACTCGGCGCCGGGCGCCGGCGACAGCGCCTCGAACGGCATCACCCCGACGCTGGCCCTGCCGCCGCCCGCGGGCAGAAACCGCGACGGCCGGTAGAACTGCCAGTAGATCAGCAACACCAGCACCGCGGCACCCGCCGCGGCCGGGATCCACCAGCGCCTTTTCTCCGTTACCGGAACCGGCTCCGCGGCTGCGAATCGATAACCCCGCTTCGGGACTGTCTCGATGTACCCGCCCTCCGCTGAATCCTCGCCCAGAGCTTTCCTCAGGATCGAGATGTTCCGCGCCAGGCCGATTTCCTCCACCACCGTGTCCGGCCACACCAGCTTCATCAGTTCCTGCTTCGGGACGATCTCGCCGCGCCGCTCCAGCAGTGCGTGCAGCGTGTCGGCGGCCTTCGGAACCAGAGCCACCGGCACGCCATCCCGGAACAACTGCCGCTGCGCCGGGTCATAACGAAAGGGACCGAACTGATAGATCTCCGCCATCTGCCGCCAGTATATGCGCGAACTCCATAGCTCCTCCGCCGCGGCTGTGGTAAATTGCGCCCATGCGCTTTCTGTTGGCTGTCCTCACCTGCGGCTTCCTCGCCGCCGCCGAACTGCCCGTCGCCGCACCCGAGTCCGTCGGCTTCGCCAAGGACCGTCTGGAGCGGATCAGCGTCACCATGAAGGAGCACGTCACCGCCGGCCGCATCGCCGGCGCCTCCGGACTCCTCACCCGCAACGGCAAGGTCGCCTACCGCGACCATTGGGGCGACATCAAGCCGGACTCCATCGTCCGCATGTACTCCATGACCAAGGCCGTCACCGCCGTCGCTGGCATGATCCTCTACGAAGAGGGCAAGTTCGCCCTCACCGATCCGGTCTCGAAGTACCTGCCCGAGTTCGCCAACATGCGCGTCTGGCACGAAACCAAGGACTCCGAGGGCAGGCGCGTCGTCTACTCCACGCCCGCCGCGCGCCCCATCCAGGTGCGGGACCTCTTTCGCCACACTACCGGCTACGACTACGCCGGTCCCCTGGACGAAAAGAACGAGCCCGCCTACAAGAAGCTCGACATGGTGGGCGGCGCGCCGCCCGTCAGCTTCAATTTGGAAGAAGCCGTCAAGCGCCTGGCCACCGCGCCGCTCCACGAGGAGCCCGGCACCAAGTTCCGCTACGGCTACTCGAACGACATTCTGGGCCGGCTGGTCGAAGTCTGCTCCGGCATGACCCTCGACCAGTTCTTCGAAACCCGCATCTTCAAGCCCCTCGGCATGAAGGACACCGCGTTCTACGTTCCCGAGGAGAAGTGGAGCCGCCTGGCCATGCTCCACTCGCCCAAGCGGGGCGGCGGTGTCGAGCCCGCCAAGGGTCCGGCCCAGGACGGCTACAAGAAGAAGCCGGCGCTGCTGCTCGGCGGCGCGGGCCTGGTCTCGACGCTCGACGACTACACCCGCTTCGTGATGATGCTGCTCAACGAAGGCCAGTTCGACAGCCAGCGCATCCTCAGCCGCAAGGGCGTCGAACTCCTCCGCGCCGACCACCTCGGGGATCTGCCCCGCGCCGGCCTGCTCCCCGAAGGCTACGGCTTCGGCCTCACCTTCGCCGTCAACCGCGGCCCCGGCAAGACCGCCACCATCGGCACCGAAGGCGAATACTACTGGGGCGGCGCCGCCGGCACCGGCTTCTGGATCGACCCCAAGGAGCGCATGGCCGGCGTCTTCCTGGTCCAGGTGCTGCCCTCCGTCGGCGTGCCCACGCAGCAGTTCAAGCGCATGGCCTACCAGGCGCTGGTCGACTAAGTTGGCTATTTCGGAGTACCTGGCCGGTCTCCGCGCCAAGGTCGGCAACGACCTGCTGCTGCTGCCGTCGGTGACCGCGATCGTCTTCGACGCGGACCACCGCATGCTGCTGGTCCAGCACGCCGAGGACGGCCTCTGGGTCGCGCCGGGCGGCGGCATCGATCCCGGCGAAACGCCCGCCGACGCCGTGGTCCGCGAGATGTACGAGGAAACCGGCCTGCTCGTCGAGCCCCTGGACCTCATCGGCGTCTACAGCGGTCCCGACTGCCTGGTGACGTACGCCAACGGCCACCAGGTGATCTACGTCATGAGCCTCTTCGAGTGCCGCGTCATCGGCGGCGAAGTGCGCCCGGACGGCCACGAGACGGCGGCGGTCCGCTACTTTGGCGAGGCGGAACTGGGCTCGCTTCGTTTGACGCGGTGGGCCGCGAAGGTCCTGCCGGAGTTGTTCCGGCGCGGCGAGCGCGCGTACTTTTCCGCACCGGAATGGCAGCCCGGCGGTAGAAATAGTTGACAAAGTCAACGATCGATCCTTGACTTTGTCAACTATTCGTCGGAAAACGCGCCGTGGGGGTCCTCCGCAAAGGCTGCGGATTCGCCGTAAGCTCAATCAAAGCAAGTGACTTACCGCTCCGGAGCCAGTGCGACGGGGCCTGCCCCGAACTGACCCCGTTCGGGTTCCCGCTCTGGTTCAGAGGCCCAGAGACGGCGCGCCAGGCGGGTCCAGGCGAGCACGTCGCGCGGCTCCGCGAAGTTGCGACCCAGCCGCTCCCAGTCGGGATCCCCGGGATCGAGCCCGAGGCTCTCCACGAACGTCGCCGTGGTCACGAAGTAGTGACGGCGGTACGGGAACAGATATCCCTCGCCCTGGGCGGCCAGCGCCTTCGCGTAGTCGGACTCCCAATGGTTCAGGAAGGCATCGGCCCACCGCGGATAGATGCGGTCGTCGAGGCCCTTTTCGAACCAGCGGTCCACCGCCTGTTTCAGCGCGGTCCAATGCGCGAAGCCGCACTCGGCGGCCACTTCGTTGAGGGCGTGTTTCAGTTGCTCGGGGTCCTGTTTGCGGCGGATGGCCGCCTGGGCCTTGAGCTTTTCGAGTAATTCGGCGTGAAAGGTCGTTCTCATGGTCTGCTCCCGTTCGTTTGCCGCGGGACCCGAACACTGGCGGCCGATTGGGAGTTCCGGAGAACTCGATCGTCAACACTGCGAACCGAGGGTGAGCTGCTCTTTCTCGGGTGGAGGCGCCCCTCGCGCGCCTGCTTTTCCACGATACCATCGTCGGCATGAGATTCGCCATCAGCTTGTGGTGCGCGCTTGCCGTGTGCGCCCAGGTGCGCCCGGTGCATACCTTTTCCATCGTGGCCCGGGATCCGGCTACCGGAGAACTCGGCGCGGCGGTCCAGTCCCACTGGTTCGCCGTCGGGGCGAACGTCATCTGGGCGGAGGCGGGCGTGGGAGCCATCGCCAGCCAGTCGTTTTCTGACCCCGCCTACGGCAAGCTGGGCCTGGAACTGCTCCGGGGCGGCAAGTCCGCACCGGAAACTCTGCGCGGGCTGCTGGCCTCGGACGAGGGCCGCGAGGTGCGGCAAGTGGCGATGATCGACGCGGCCGGACACACGGCAGTCCACACCGGGGCGCGGTGCATCGACGCGGCGGGACACGCCACCGGCGTGCAGTTCAGCGTGCAGGCGAACATGATGCGGAACGAGCAGGTGTGGCCCGCCATGGCGAAGGCGTTTCAGGAAACGAAGGGCGACCTGGCCGCGCGGATGCTCGCCGCGCTCAACGCCGCGCAAGCCGTGGGCGGCGATATCCGGGGCAAGCAGTCGGCGGCGCTGGTGGTGGTAAACGGCAAGTCCTCCGGCAAGAGCTGGGTGGACCGCACGTTCGACCTGCGGGTGGATGATCACGCCGAGCCGCTCGTCGAACTGCGCCGGCTGGTGACGCTGCAGCGGGCATACAACCACATGAACTCGGGCGACGTCGCGATGGAGCTGAAGGACAATGAGCGCGCGTTGCGCGAGTATTCAGCGGCGGCTAAGCTGGTGCCGGACAACGCGGAGATGGTCTACTGGCACGCAGTGGCGCTGGTGAACATGGGCCGCCTGGAAGATTCCCTGCCGCTGTTCCGGAAGGTGTTCGCGATGGACGAAAGCTGGCGCACGATGACGCCGCGGCTGCCGAAGGCGGGGCTGCTGCCGGCGGATCCGCGGATCGTCCAGCGGATCACGGCGCGCTAGAGACGCGGCGCGCGGCTGTAGCGATCGTTGGGTGCCGATTCTGTCGCGAGTTTCGTTTTAACGGCGGCGAGCAGATCCACTTTGGTCAGGTGCTGCCCTACCGGCGGCTTGGGCGCCGGTTGGGCATGCGGGAACCGGCAGTCCACTTCGACGAAGGGCACGGCTCCCGGCTACCGCCGGGGGCTCACGGGTTTTGTTGCCCAGGTCTGGTAACGCGAAGTCGGAGTTCGGGGGCTGGCGGGGATGCCCCCGAACTGCCCCCGAACGGGACCTAGTCATCGTCGTCTGAAAGGTGGACCTTTCGCACCGACTTCTCCTTCCCCGGACCATGGCAGTTCACGCACCGCTCCCGCACCTGCCCCGACGCAATCGCCGACTGCAGTACCGAGAAGTTCCCGCCATTGCGCTCCATGTGACGCCGCGTTTCCCGGTCGTCATGGCACGATGAGCACACCGCCGCCGTCGGCGTGATATTCAAGTCGTCGTTCGGGTCGCTGTTCACGATGTTCTTCGGCAGCGTGATCACGGAGTTCGTGAAGATCGTCGAGCCCAGCGCCGAGGGCGTCAGCGGAAGTTCGAAGGTGTTGTCCACGTGGCAGTTCATGCAGTCGCGCAACCTTGCCGGAAACCGCACCTTGCTGAAGTCGTTCACCGAATGGTTGAAGCCGATCACCACGAAGGGCGTCTTGCGGATGCTCGCCGAATGGATCGAGTGCACCATGCGCTTGAAGTCGATCGAGACCTCCGGGCCGTCGGCGGGCTGGCGATAGGGCACGTCGGTGGCGTTCGGGTTATGGCAGATCACGCACACCTGGGGCTCGTCCGTGCGGTTGTTGCCGTGGAGCGTCAGTTGGCCATGGCACTTGTTGCACTTCACCACGTCCACCACCTTGCGCCGCGCCGCGATCGTGGTCCCAGTGATGGCGAAGTTGCGGAACGCGCTCTTCACGGGCACGCGAAGCGTCCAGGCGCCGGCCGCGTCTTGGCCGGCTGGATGGCCTTCGATGGCCGCAACGCCGGTTCCGGTCGCCGTGGCAGGGATCGGGCGGTTGGAAGTCACCCGGAACGTTCCGTCGCCAAGCGGGATCGACGTCGTCAAGGCATTCAGGGCGATAGGCAGCGCGGCGCCCGCGCCCACCGGAGCCAGCTCGCTGCCGCTGCCGGTGTTGGTGTAGTCGCGAGTGTCCCAGCCCAGCTGCAGGAAAAGCCGGCTGGCGCCGTTCGCGGTGCTGGTGAACGCCGGGTGGTTCTTGATGTCGTAGGAGGTGCCGGAAGCGGGGTCTTTCACTGCGAAAGTTATCACCGGCAACTGGCCGGGGCCCGTGTTGGTGACGGATACAATCTGATATTCAAAAGTGGGAACTGGTCCGCTGCGGACAGCCCAGGTTCCGGAGGTTATGGCTAATGCGAACAACAGAAAAGGTTTACGAATCGACTTGGGTAACATCGAGCCCTCCGACAAGGAATTTCGGCTCGGAACCGGCGCCCAGCTATTAGTACCAAGCCTTTGTTCGATCTAGTACTCACTAGTCTTTAGTACTTGATAGGCTTGGCATTGTCAATAGGCCCGGTGGTAAGTTTCTGTAACGACGACAGTCGTAGCACAACGCGTCGAGGTCGACGGGATCAAGAGAATGCACCGTTTGTCCCGGTGAGGTTGGGACCCAGGAGTTCGAGGGGATGGTGGGGGGATGCCTCCCGAACTGCCCCGATTTCGACAGCCGTAGAACAACCCGTGAGTAGCCCGATCCGATTACCTTCAGCCGGCGCGCCGGATCTCCTCGCGGATCACGCGGCGCAGGGTCGACTCGAGGGGTTCCCGCTGTTGCTGGATCGAATCCCGAAGCGCCCGGTTGATCAAGGTCTGGTAGTTTCCGCCGCCCGCCTCGTCGACGCGGTCGCGGAACCAGTCGAGGATGTCGTTGTCCAGGCGGATCGTGACCCGGGTCTTGCCCGCGGGCACGGGAACCACGGCGCCACGCTTGCCTTTACTGAAGTCGTACTCCCGTTTCATTGATCTTTCAGGCTACTTCTTTTTGCGGTACGCCTTCGCCTGCGCCCCGACCACGTCCACGAGGTTGCCCATCGCCACCTGGACATCGATCAGGTGCAGACCCCAGTTGTTCTGGACCTGCCCGTTCGTCACGACGTCGCCGGCGATCTCGTCGGTCCGGGGATCCTGGGGATCCGCGTTCACCGTCACCGCCAGATAGGACCCCTTGTCGTTGGCGACGCACTCCGCGGTGAGCAGCCCCGGCACGCTCACGAACGGCGTCGCGATCTCCTGGGCGGGCGTCACCCAGGGCTTGGGCTCGGCCGCGGAACCGTTGCTGCGGCCGCGCGAGGCGAGGTACGCGTGCAACTCGCCCTTGCCCCCGGCGAGCGCCGCCGGATTCACGCACGCCGCCTGCAGGCCGTCGCCGCGCACGCGGCCGAAGAGCGTATTCGCCGGCGGCGGCACGGCCGCCCGGAAGGTCACATACGAGATCACGCAGCCCGTCTGGCTCGCGGACTTGCACAGCGGCATCTTCTGGAACGCGCCGCCCACGTCCTTGCCCTTCGGCACCGCGACGTTCGTGCCCAGCAGCAGCGCGGACACCACCTTGGCCGCCACGGGCTTGCCGTCGATCTCGTTCTTGATCAACTCGGTGAGCACGCCGGACCCCTGGGAGTGCCCGATCAGCACCACGCCGCGCCCCTGGTTCTGCTTTTCGAGATAGAAGTTCCAGGCGTCCTTGACGTCGTTGTAGCCGAGCGTGCGGTCGGCCGTCATGGGACGCCCGGCCATGCCGGCGCGCAGCGCGGTCAGGGTCACCTGGCGGTACAGCGGCGCGTACAGGCGGCACACCTTGCCGAAGCGCGCGAACTGCGCGGCGATCACGCTCTTCTCCTCGGGGCCGGCGGTCATGTCGCTGTTCGGCGTCGGGTCGTTCGACACGGTGGGATACACATAGAAGCAGTCGATGGCGGGATTCGACGCGGGCTTGAACTTTTCGACCTTCAACTTGCCGTTCGCGGCCACGACGGTGGCGGACTGGTCGGCGGCGCAGGCGTCCGTGGCCCGTTCCAGACCCGGACGGCAGAGCCAGTTGTCGAGCCTGGAGTAATCGTTCTTCGGAGCTTGCGCGAAGGCGGAAAAGGCGACGGTAAACAGCAGGAGGCGGAGCATCGTGCCGCACATGCTGTCATATCCGGGCCCGGCTCGCAACCGCTACTTCGCGGCTTTCCAGACCCGCAGGCCGTCGCCGCGCAGGCGCGCGAGTGGCGCGGGGTCGTCCTTGAGATAAGCGTCGAAAAAGGCCGTTGTGTAGGTAGCAATCAACCCGGCGGCGGCCCGTTCCTTAACGCACTGCCGCGGATCCGCAATCCCGGCGCACAGGAAGTTGGTCCACTCGAAGTGCGTGCCGCCCGGCAGTTCCAGGTAGTATTTTGGCGCGGGCGCCTGAGTGAAGGCGCCGGACTGGCCGGGCGCATAGACGTAGGGCGTGACGAAGACGTCGCCCTGCGCGCCCTGGAACATCACGGGGACCCCGAGCGCGCCCATCCGGCCGCGGTGCAGATACGGCTGCAGGTACGGCGAAAGCAGCACGCCGGCGCGGATGCGGCGGTCGCGCCAGGACTCCCATCCGCCGATCATTCCGGCCACGGTGTAGCCGCCGAGGGAATGGCCGAGCGCGCCGATGCGGTCGCGGTCCACCGGGATCCGGTCGCTGGCGAGCAGCAGGTCGAGCAGGCGGCGCAGGTCGTCGCGCCGGTCCGCTTCGGTGGCTTCGCTCCACAGCTCGGGCTTGTGAAAGGGGCGGCCCGGAGGCTGGAAGCCGCGGCGGCCGTCGCAGAGCGCGTCGCGATGGTCGGGCGCGGCGACGACGTAACCGGCGCGCGCGAGGTGCTCGGTGAGGAACACGGATTGAATCGCGCAGCCGCCGTAGCCGTGGGAGAAGACGATCAGGGGAAAGCGGCCGCTTGGCGCTCCGTCGCGCGCCAGTGTGCTGGTGATGCCCGCGCCGTACGCGTGCTCCTTTTCGGCGTCCGCGGTGGGATACCAGATAACCGTGCGCTCGCGTCCGGCTTCGGCGATGCGCAAGCCCACGGCGTAGGGACCTTCGAACGCCAGGAGCGCGGCCACCAGCAGCGGCAACATGCCCTCACCATAACATCGCGCGCGGGAACTTTCCGCCGCGCGGCGTTGTCTACTCGGGCATGTTCGAGCAATCGATTCTGGCTTCCGCGAATCCGCGGGCGCGACTCGGGCCGCTGGCCGCGTCGCTGACCGCGCAGTGCACCGCCGCGACGGTGCTGGTGCTGTTGCCGCTGGTGTATACGGACCGGCTGGCGGCGGTGCTGCACGATCCGCCGCTGCCGCCGCTGTTGCTCGAGCGGCCGAAGCCGCCGGAGCGCGTGGTGCAAGCCACCGAAGGGCAGAGATCCGGGACGACTCGGACGTACATGGTGAAGCGGTTCCAGCATGCGGAGAGCACATCCTGGCGGGAGAGAAGCGCGGTGGACCTGGCGCTGCTGGATCTCACGCCGCCCAGCGACTACACCGGGCCGCTCGCGCCGCCGTCCGGCTTCGAGCGGAACGCGGCGACACGGGGCGGCATCACCGACGTCCCAGCGCCGCCGCCCGCGGAAGCGAAGCCCGCGCCGGCGGCGCCGGTGCGGGTGTCTGAGGGCGTGCAGGCGGCGAAGCTGCTGCGGCGGGTGCTGCCGGAGTACCCGCAGATCGCAAAGATCGCGCGGGTGCAGGGCGTGGTCCAACTGGTGGCAGTGATCTCGAGGGACGGCACGATTCAGGAGCTGCGCGTGGTGAGCGGCCACCACATGCTGGTTCCCGCAGCGGTTGCTGCGGTGCGGCAGTGGGTTTACCGGCCTACGCTGCTTTCGGGACAGCCGGTGGAGGTGATTGCTCCGATCGAAGTCCGGTTCCAGTTGGCACAGTAGTTGGCAAGATGTTGAAAGAAAGACAGAAGGCCGATCTTGCAGTGCCCTACGGCGTCTCGTTTTGGAACTTGAGTACCAGTGGCTCGATCGATACCGCCTTTTCATTAGAGTGAAAACCAAGCGCGCTTAGGGATTCCACTTATCCGGTCGGCTGTTGGTTCCCTCGAATAATAAAGCTGTAGGCACTTGTCAGGGGATCCGGACGAGGTCCACCTCCGACTCAGCGCCTACTGGAATCGAGGAAGCGATGCGACTCCGGAATCGCAAACGCCGTGGATACATCATGCTCGCCACCGCGGTGAGCCTTGCGGTGCTTATCGGGATGTTGGGGCTGGCCGTAGATTTGGGCCGTGTCTACATCACGAAATCGGAAGCCCAAGCCTTTGCCGATTTCGCCGCCATGGCGGCGGCCCGCGAACTGAATGGCAAGACGGCCGGCCTGGATGCCGCGCGCGCGGCGGTCTCGTCGAGCACCAACGGGTGGAACTTCGGGACGCAGGCGTTTCCCGCAAACCGGACGACGGTGGAGTTCTCGGCGTCGATCAATGGTCCGTGGGAACTCACGCCGCCGAATCCGCCGACGGGGTACCGGATGGTCCGGGTGAGCGTGTTTCCGGACCTGCCGCTGTCCTTCATGCCTGCGCTGGGTGCGGCGACCACGCAACGGGTGCGCGCGAACGCGGTGGCGGGGCAGGTGCCCCAGCAGTTCCCGGCGGGCGGCTATTTGCCGTTCACGCCGTTCGCGCTGTCGGTGAGTGATCCCACGGGCAACTTCGGCATGACCATCGGGCAGGAATACGCGTTCCTGTGGCCGGGTAACGCGACCAAGCAGAACTCGTGCGCGGGCAACCGGGATAGCTGGCCTCTGTACAACTTCTCGGACAATAGCTCGACGGCTGGGAGCGACCGGGGGTACTTCGAATTGCAGGCGGCCTCCGCGATCCGCGACGCCATCCAGGGTTTGCGGCAGACGTCGCCGCTGAACGTGGGCGACGTGATCGGGCTGACCAACGGCCAGAAGCAGGCGATGCAGGATGCGCTGACGGTCCGCGCGAGTTACGACACGGATTCGACCAACTACCAGCCGACGCCGGGTACCGCGCCCGACTACTACGGCAACGGCATGCGGCTGGTGGTGATGCCCGTCAACAGCGGCGCCTTGACCAATCCGCCGAACGTGGTGCAGGGCTTCGCGGCGTTTCTGCTGCCGATGGGGTATCCGAACGGCGGCAACAAGACATGGTGCGCGATTTACATGGGTTCGCGCGTGGATGGCGGCGGCGTTTCCTCCGTCGGCGGCGCGGGGTCCTATGTGGTGAGGCTGGTCCAATGAAACGATCCTCGCCCGGCAACCGCCGCCGCGGCAGCGCGATGGTGGAGTTCGCCCTCTCGGCCACGCTGCTCACCTCCGTGTTCCTGGGGGTCTTTCAGTTCGGCTATTCGCTGTACCAGTACAACGAGCTGGTGAACGCGGTCCGCGCAGGCGCGCGCTTCGCTTCGCTGCAGAAGATCAGCAACGCCGGTAACGGAGTGGTGGGCACCGACTATGCGGATGCCGTCCGAAACATGGTGGTGTTCGGCACGCCGAACGGCGGCGGCCCTCCGGTGGTCCCCGGCCTCACCACCGGCAACGTCCAGGTGCAAGTGGGCTTCGATACGCGGTTCGTGCCGCGCAGCGTCACGGTGCGCGTGACGAGTTACCAGATCAATGCGGTGGTGCGGACGTTCACCATCACCAACAAGCCGGCGTTGACGATGCCGTTCTTCGGCCAGTACTGTCCCACGGGGTGTTAGCCATGCGCAGACGAAAACAACGCGGCCAGGCGATTGTCGAAGGGGCGCTGACCCTGCTCACCTTCGCCGCGCTGCTGATCGGCATCCTGGACTTCGGCCAGGTGATCTACTTCCACCAGACGCTGACGGAGCGGGCGCGCGCCGCCGCGCGGTACGCGGCGGTGAATCCCACCGCCACCAGCGCGATACAGAACGTCGCGGTGTTCAACGCCGCCGCCGCGGACGGACGCACGGCGGTGCTGCCGAACCTCACCACCGCCAACGTCGCGGTCTCGCTGCAGGGCGTGAACACGTCCGCCGCGCGCGTGACGGTCACCATCAGCAACTACCCGATCCAGTTCTACAGCCCGTATCTGCCGCAGTCGTTCAAGGTCGCGCCCATCCGCGTGACGGTTTCTTCGGAAGCGCCGTAGCGCCGCCCCGAGCGCCGATTCCGCGCCGGAAGTCCAGTAGAATGAAGACTTCCTCATGCTACTGAACCTGCTGCTGGTGTTTGTGCCGATTACGCTGGCCCTCGAGTTTCTTTGGCCCGAGCAGCACGTCTGGATCTTCCTTTCGGCCGCGCTCGCCATCATTCCCCTGGCCGGGTGGCTGGGCCACGCGACGGAGCAGATCGCCGCCAAAACTGGCGAGGGCATCGGCGGACTGCTGAACGCCACGTTCGGCAACGCGGCGGAGCTGATCATCGCCATCGTGGCGCTGCAGAAGGGCCTGTATAGTGTCGTGAAGGCCTCGCTGACCGGCTCCATCATCGGCAACATCCTGCTGGTGATGGGCGCGGCGATCCTGGCGGGCGGGTGGAAGTTCCCGGAGCAGCGGTTCAACGCGACGGCGGCGCGGTCGCAGGCGACGATGCTGACGCTGGCGGCGATCTCGCTGATCCTGCCGGCGGCGTTCCACTACCTGGGGGGCGCGGAGGCGGTCAGCCGGGAGGCGGACCTGAGCCTGGAGATCGCCGTGGTGCTGCTGGTGACCTACGTTCTGGGGTTGTGGTTCTCCCTCAAGACGCACAAGAACCTCTTTCAGGGCGCCGCCGAGGAAGTGGAGGCCACCGGCGAGCACTGGTCCACGGGCAAGAGCGTGGCGGTATTGGCCGGCGCGACGGCGCTGATCGCCTGGATGTCGGAGGTGCTGGTCGGGTCGGTGGAGCCGGCGGCGCACAAGTTCGGCATGTCCAGCGTCTTTGTCGGCGTCATCGTCGTGGCGATCGTCGGCAACGCGGCCGAACATTCGACGGCGATCCTGGTGGCCTTGAAGAACCGCATGGACCTGTCGCTATCGATCGCGCTCGGCTCCAGCGTGCAGATTGCGTTGTTCGTGGCGCCGGTGCTGGTGCTGCTGAGCTACGTAGTGGGTCCGAAGCCGATGGATCTGGTGTTCACGCCGGCGGAGGTGCTGGCGGTTTTTCTGGCGGTGATCATCACGGGCGAGGTGGCGAGCGACGGCGAGTCGAACTGGCTGGAAGGCGTGCAGTTACTGGCGGTGTACGTGATTCTCGGGATCGTGTTCTATTTCCTGCCGGAAGCCGCAAATCATTAAGATGCCCCCCGGCTGCCGGAAGCCGCGAATCACCAGGGGCGGGCTCAGTCGAAGTAGCCGCGGGCGAGCTCGGGCTTGAGTTCGATCGCGCGGCGGAGGCAGGTGACGGACTCCAGGTCGCCCGCGGCGGCGAGGGCGTTGCCCAGGTTGAGCCACGCGTCGGCGAAGTCCGGATCGGCGGAGACGGCCTGGCGGTACATTTCGACGGCGCTCGGGGCGAGCGCCGAGTCCCGTTCCAGCAGCAGGGCGATGTTGAAGGCGAGTTCGGCGGAGACCTCGCCGGCCTGCGCCAGTTGCGACTGCAGTTCGAAAGCGCGGTCGCAGTCCTGGGCGTCGAGGGCGAGCACGGCGAGCCCGTAGAGAGCGTCGGCCGAGCCCGGCCGCTCGGCCAGCACGGCTTCGAACGCGTGGCGAGCGGAATCGTTGCGGCCCTGCTTCCAGTAGCTGATCGCGAGATGGAGCCGCGCCTCGGCGGACTCGGGGTCCGCCGCCAGCGATTGTTCCAGGGCGGCGCTGGCCTCCGCGAACTCGCCGAGGTTCAGCCGCAGCGCTCCCAGGTGGAGCCAGGCAGCGGCGGTTTCGCGGGGCGAAGCGGCCGCTTCGGTGAGCGAGAGCAGCAGCCGTTCGGCGTCTTTCCAATCGCCGGATTGCTCGCAGAGCAAGGCGAGGTTCCAGAGGCCGGCGGTGTGGCGCGGGACGATCTTCAGCAGCGCCTCGAGTTCCTGGCGGGCGGCCCGGGCGTCGCCGAGTTGCTGGGCCACGATGGCTGCGTTGAGCCGCGCGGTCGCTTCGTCGGGGTTGAGTTCGGCGGCCTTGGTGTAATGGCCGCGGGCCTCGTGGAGATCGCCGCGCAATTGCTGGACGAGGCCGAGCGCGAACCAGGCCGACGCTTCCGCGGGCGCAGCCTGGACGAGTTCCTCGGCGCAGCGGAGCGCCTGGGCAAGGTCTCCGGCCGCAACGGACTGGTCGTAGGACGCGCGCAGCGACACCAGGGGATCGGCGGGCGGCGGAGCGGACGCCGGCGGCGCGGCTTCGGAGCGGATCTTGCCGAACTTGCGTCCGGATTGCTGCAGCCTGGTCAGCAGCATTTCCGCGGCATTGCGCCCGGTTTGCGCCGCGGCGTCGCCGGGGTGGAGTTCCAGCGCCGACTCGAACTGTTTCAGCGCTTCGGCGGGCTTGCTGAGGTGCAGCAGGCAGATCCCGTAACCGACCATCGCGTCGGGGCGCTCCGGCTCTAGTTCCAGCGCCTTGCGGAACTCGGCGGCGGCGCTCGGCCAGCGGTTCAACTTCTCGTAGCACTTGGCCAGGTTGAGCCGCGCCGTCCAGTGGCGCGCATCCAGGTCCACCACCTTGGTGAGGCTCTCGATGGCTTCTTCGAAGCTGCCGAGGTCCATCTGCAGCCGCGCGATGGTGAGATACGTCTCCGGGCGGCTGTCGGTGCCGGCGGACTGTTTAAGCTGCTCGATCTCGGCGCGCGCTTCGGTCTTGGCGGCCTCGGTCTGGCGCTGCAGGCTGAATCGGGCCATCGTTTAGGCTCCCGCTCCTGCCAGGGAAATGCGCGCCGGTTCGAGAACGGGCAGCCCCGCGAGTTCGGGGACCCGCAGACTCAGCGGTACCGGGGCCGTACGGCTGCGCAGAACGCGTGGGGTCCAGTGGTGCCGGTGCGCCGCCGGCACCCGGATCAGCGCCGGCGGGAACTCCCGGGGCGTGGCCTGCTGTGCTGGAGTACAGGCGTGCGCCGCCGGACCCCGCAGGTCCAGGCGGAGGCGCGCCGCGAGCGGCGGATCGGCCGGCGCGGCCACCAGCGGGCGCTCGCGTCCGGCATGGTCTTCGGGGAACCAGGTGGCGAGGAAGCTGTCCATCCAGGCGTGGACGCCGGCGGGCGAGTTCCAGTCCGCCCAGCCTTCGATCGTGCGGGCGAGGAGCACGGGAGACGCCGTGAGCTCGCGCTCGCCTTCCACCGCCAGTTCCACCGGGCTGGATTCGGGCGCGGCGGGGACCAGCGCGGCTTCGCCGGCCGGCCAGTTGCGTTCGAGCGACAGAGCCGCCCGCTCCGCGAGCGGGCGCACGGGAGCCGGTGGCGTGGCGATGGCGCCGCCGTGGCCGGCGCGGCCGGCAGCGTCCATGGGCGCGGCTTGGGGAGCCGCCAGTCCCACGGTGGATCCCACGGCGGGCAGGCGCGAATCCGCCGTGCGGAGCGCGGCGGGCAGTTGCGGCGCGGGTGCGCCGGGAGCCACCCAGGCGACTGCCGCCGCGGGCGCGGCCGCGAGAACACCGGGTTCGCCGGCGGGCAGCGGAAGAGCCGGCGAAAGCGGCGGAGCCTGTTCTTCCAGCGGGATGTCGGCGGCGGCGACGGAGCCGGCGAGGCGCGGCATGCCCGGACGTCCGGGTTGCGGCACCTCGGGCTCAACGCCAACATGCCGCCCGAAGGTGTACGCCACTGGCCGCTCGGGGACCTGCGCAATGAAGCCGTAGGGCTTGGTTGCCTCGGGGCCTTCGGGTGGCGCGGCCGCCGCTGGAACTGCCGCCGGCGCGGGAGCGGGCGCGGGACGGGTGGGCGCAGCCGCGACGGGAGCGGCTGCCGGGGCGGGTACCACGGGCTCCGCCAGTTCCGGGGGAACCTGCAATGCCGGCACCCGCACCGCCTGCGTCTTGGACCAGCTCTCCTCGAGCCGGCTCAGCGCCAGCGCCTCGTGCTCGTCCTTGAACTTCTTCTGATGCCCGTCGCTGCAAAAAGACTGTCCTGCCAGCTTGCGCAGCAGACCGACCGGCTTTCCACAGTACTTGCAGTTCATATCTCTCATATCGGCCGGACCGGGTTGCGACCGGCGTCTGCTACTTATTCGGGTGTGCTTCGATTTTAGCCCGGCAGTGCCTGGATGTTGCTCGAAAAACGACACTTAAGGGAAAATCCGCGTTTTCTCAGGTGATCCCCTTAGGGGCGGCTGGGAGGTTTCCCTCCCACGGTCAGGCGCTTTTGCTGATTCTTCGTGGAAGTCCGCCGCGCCCGTGTGGTATTTTGACTAGACTTGGGCACCCAGAGCATCTCGGCGTTCTTCCCGGCCTACAACGACGCCCCGTCGCTGCCCGGCCTGGTGGGTACGGCGTTCCGGGTGTTGGCGAGCCTCACCGACGACTTCGAGGTGATCGTGGTCAACGACGGCAGCCACGACGACACCGGCCAGGTTCTGCGGGAACTGCAGGTCAAGCACGGCGACCGCCTCCGCGTCGTCACCCACGAACAGAACCGGGGCTACGGCGGAGCGCTACGCAGCGGCTTTGCGGCCGCCACGAAAGAACTGGTGTTTTACACGGACGGCGACGGCCAGTACGATCCGGGCGAGTTGCCAAAGCTGCTGCGCCTGATGGGTCCGGACGTGGGGCTGGTGAACGGCTACAAGCTGGAGCGCAACGACCCGCGCCACCGCGTCCTGATCGGCAACCTGTACAACCGCTTCGCCCGCTTTCTCTTCCGCGTGAAGCTGAGCGACATCGATTGCGATTTCCGCTTGATGCGGCGTGAAGTTCTGGAGGCGATCCACCTGACCTCCACGAGCGGCACCATCTGCGTGGAGCTGGTCCGCAAGATCGAGCTGAGCGGCTGCCGGGTGATCGAGACCGGCGTGCACCATTACGCGCGGCAGCACGGGCGGAGCCAGTTCTTTCGCATCCGTTCGCTGCTGATTACTTTGACTCAATTGATCCGGCTCTGGCTGAGGCTGGTGGTCTTTTCGCGGGAGCCGCAGACGAAGGTCGTGCTCCGATGCGAATCCCCGCAGTAAACCTTCGCCCGCAGGTCGAACAGACGCGCCCGGCCTGGGAAGCGAACCTCGCGGCGCTACTGGAACGTTCCCACTTCATCCTGGGTCCCGAGCTGGAGAGCTTTGAGGAAGAGTTCGCCGGTGCTCTCGGCGCGAAGTATGCGGTCGGGGTGGGGTCCGGCGCCGCGGCCATCGAGCTGAGCCTGCGGGAAGCGGGGATCACGGGCGAGGTGATCACGAGCGCGCTGACCGCTCCTTTTACAGCTGTAGCAATTCGCGCGGCGGGCGCGAAGCCCGTGTTCGCCGACATCGATCCGGAGACGCTGCAGATCTCCGCGGACGAAGTCGCGCGGCGGATCTCAAAGAAAACACAAGCGATTGTCCCGGTTCACCTGTATGGGCAACCGTGCGCCATTGGGCGGATTGCGAAGCTCGGGGTCCCGGTGATCCAGGATGCGTGCCAGGCGCATGGGGCGACGGTGGGCGGCAAGAAGCTGACCGAGTTCTCGAACTACGTCACTCATAGTTTTTACCCGACCAAGAACCTGGGAGCGCTCGGCGACGGCGGGGCGATCCTTACCAACCGGCCGGCGATCGCCAAGCGGCTGAAGAGCTTGCGGGACGGCGGCCGAAAGCTCGGCACGCAGGTTGCCGCGCTGGCGAACGGGATCAACAGCCGGTTGGACGACTTGCATTGCTGCTTCCTGCGGGCGTTTCTGCCGCACCTGGGCGAGTGGAACTGCGCGCGGGCCGGCCTGGCGGCGGCTTACGACCGG
Organism: uncultured Solibacteraceae bacterium; assembly: GCA_964471915.1. GTDB lineage: Bacteria > Acidobacteriota > Terriglobia > Bryobacterales > Bryobacteraceae > JAIEPW01. Next base: position 21,345 of record CAYYID010000007.1, read on the forward strand.
GCGCTGGAAGGCGTTTCGGGCGTCCAACTGGTGAAGCGGTCCGTGGATTCCGTCTGCCATCTTTACGTGATCCGGGCGCGGAAGCGGGACGGCCTGCGGAAGTTTCTGGCCGGCAAAGGGATCGGGACCGGCGTCCACTATCCGGTGGCGTTGCACCAGCATCCGGCGTTTCCGCAGAAGGGCCGCCTGGCCGCCGCGGAGCAAGCCGTGCGGGAGATCGTGTCGTTGCCGCTGTACCCGTCGCTGACGCTGGCGGAAGTCGACGAAGTGGCGGCGCGGATCCGCGAGTACTACCGCTGACGCCTTTTTTCGCCTGACGGCGCTCGGGTTCCCGAGAGTCCTGCTATCCTCGTTTGCTTATGGCTGCTCCCGCGCTGGCGTTCCCTCTTCGACTGCGGCTGTCGGTAATGATGCTGCTCGAGTTCGCGGTATGGGGCGCGTGGTTCGTGGTGTTCGGCAATTACCTGGAGCACCTGAAGTTCTCGAAGACGCAGGTGGGCACGATGTACAGCCTGATGCCGTTGGGCGCGGTGCTGTCGACGATGTTCATCGGGCAGATCGCGGACCGGTACTTTTCGAGCGAGCGCCTGATGGCGGTGCTGCACCTGGCGGGCGCGGGGCTGCTGTACTGGGCGGCGCAGATTCAGGACGCGGGTCAATACACGACGCTGCTGGTGGTGATGACCGTGTATGCGCTGGCGTACAATCCGACGCTGGCGCTGGCGAACTCGATCGCGTTCACGCACGTGCCGGACGGCGCGCGGGATTTTCCGGGCATCCGGGTGCTGGGCACGATCGGCTGGATTCTGGTGAACCTGGTGGTGGGGCAGGTGCTGTCGACGCCCGAGAAGCCGGCGTACCACACGAACATGCCGCTGCTGCTGGCGGCGGGACTTTCGGCGGTGCTGGGGATCCTGAGTTTCTTTCTGCCGCACACGCCCCCGACGGGGAAGCCGGGGGACCGGATGCCGTTCCTGCGGGCCATGGAGCTTTTCAAAGACAAGAGCTTCAGTGTGTTCTTCGGCGTGTCGTTCGTGATCACGATCGTGCTGGCGTTCTACTTCAGCTTCACGGGGCAGTTTCTGGAACAGGGCCAGGGCGTGAAGGATGTCGCCTCGACGATGTCGATCGGGCAGATGACGGAGATGGTGCTGCTGCCGTTCCTGCCGCTGTTCCTGCGGCATTTCGGGATGAAGTGGGTACTGGCGCTGGGGATGCTGGCGTGGGGGATCCGGTATGCGTTCTTCGCGATCGGGGCTCCGTGGGCGCTGGTGCTGCTCGGCGTGGCGTTACACGGGGTGTGTTTCGATTTCTTCTTTGCGGCGGGGTTCATCCACGTGGACCAGACGGCGCCGAAGGAGATCCGGGCGAGCGGGCAGTCGCTGTTCGGGTTCCTGACGTACGGGGCGGGGATGTACATCGGGAGCCTGGCGTCCGGGTACATTGCGCAGGCGTACACAGTGAACGGCGTAACCGACTGGCGGGGTTTTTGGATCGTTCCGTGCGTAGGCGTGCTGGTGTCGTTCGCGCTGTTTGTGGGGCTGTTCCGGGAGCGGCGCATGGGTGCGGCCCGCTGAAAATGGGAAGCGGGATTCCGAATCCCATAGAAGCGGGGGTGCGGAGCAGCTAAGTTGCAGAAATTCCGTTGTGGCCCGCGGCGTGCAATAGGAAGAGCACTGCTGAACGGGGTGTTCTGATACGAGGTGGAATCGTCGGGCACTGTCGCTTAAGACAGGCTTCAGGATTCCGCGCTTTGGGGGTTGATTGGGGCCAGAGGGCGCTCGAAGAGCGCCCTCTTCGTGTTTTCGGCGGCCGCCACCGGAGCCAGCAGGGCCGCGCGTGAAAGGGCTCCGCGCAACTGCTCGAGCGTGACGGGCTTGGCGAGATAGTCGTTCATGCCGGCGGCAAGACAGCGGTGGCGGTCGGACGCGAGGGCATGCGCGGTGAGGGCGATGATCGGCACGGCGCGGCCGTGGTCCATCTGACGGATGCGCCGCGTGGCCTGATAGCCGTCGAGGACGGGCATCTGGCAATCCATCAGCACGGCGTCGAAACGTTCCCGCGCGAAGAGGTCGAGCGCGATTTCTCCATTGTCGGCAATGCGGGCGGCATGTCCGAGCTGTTTTAGTAAGCCCGCGGCGACCGCCTGATTCACTTTGTTGTCTTCCGCGACGAGCACTTGCAGCGGACGGGTTTCGTGGTGCGGGGTGGCGGGCTCGACGTAGGGCTCGCCCGGCGCGACGGGCAGGACGCACCAGAACGTGGAGCCGCTTGCGGGGGTGCTTTCGACGCCGATCTCGCCGCCCATACATTCGACGATACGGCGGGCGATGGCGAGGCCAAGTCCGGTGCCGCCGAACTTGCGGGTGGTAGATGCGTCGGCCTGGGTGAAGGGCTGGAAGAGGCGAAGGCGCGTGGGCTCGTCGATGCCGATGCCGGTGTCCGAGACCTCGAAGCGGAGGCGGTGGTCAAGGCGGCGGACGCGAACATCGACGGAGCCGGAGGCGGTGAACTTCACGGCGTTGGCGGTGAAGTTCATGAGGATCTGGGTGATGCGCACGGGGTCGCCGCGGAGCCAGCGGCAGTCGGCGGGGACGGGGTGGATGTGGAGTTGGAGGCCTTTGGCGTGGGCCGCGGGGGTGAAGGCGGCGCTGAGCGTGCGGGCGGTCTCGGTGAGGTCGAAGTCGATGACCTCGAGTTCCATGCGGGCGGCGTCGAGCTTGGAGAGGTCGAGGATGTCGCTGACGAGGGCGAGGATATTGCGGCCGCAGAGCTGGATGGAAGCGGCGAGGTCGCGCTGGACGGGGTCCATGCGGGTTTGCTGGAGGAGTTCGGTGAGTCCGAGGACGCCGTTGATGGGAGTGCGGATCTCGTGGCTGAGGTTGGCGAGGAAATGGCTGCGGGCGGCGGCGGCGCGTTCGGCTTCGGCGCGGGCGCGGCGGAGCCGCCAGGCGAGCAGGCCGAGGGCGGCGAAGGCAGCGGCGAAGAAGATGGCCAGCAAGCCGAGAGCGTAGCCGCGGCGGCGAGTCTCTTCGAGGTTGGAGAGCAGTTCGGTTTCGGGCGACCAGGCGCCGGCGCTCCAGCGCTGGAAGATGGGCCGGATGAGCCCGGCATGAGCGAGGTCGTCGATGCCGGCGCGCAAGGACTCGATGCGGCGGCGCTGGCGGCGGTCGCCGGTCAGCGCGAGTTCCTGATCGGAACCGGGTACGGCGTTGGCGCGCAGGGCGAGGCCCGTGCAGTAGGTGCGGTCGAGCAGCAGCGTGGAGAGAGCGCGTTCGTCAATCAAGAGAGCATCGTGCGTACCCGCGCAGAAAGCTTCGAACATGCGTTCGCGGGACGAGGAAGTGGCGACGATGGCCTCCGGATACCGGCTGGAGGCGAGCTGGCGGAAGAACGAGGAATGGGGCACGCCGAGGCGCATGCCGGCCAGATCCGCCGGCAGGGGGACTCCGCGGCGCGACACGATGAGGGCACGGGTGGTGAGCCAGCTTTCGGAAACGAAATAACGGGTCCGGCGCTCGGGTGTAGCGACAGTGAAGGGCCAGAGGTCGATGGAGCCGCGGCGGAGGCTTTCGTCGGGTCCCTCGGGAGAGAAGGTCCAAACGAGGGATTCGCCGCGGCGGGCGGCGGCGGCGTTGAGCACATCAACGACGACTCCCCGCGGGGTCCCGTCGTCGCCGCGGAAGAGGTACGGCGGATTGGCGTGGTACCCGACGCGGAGGGGCCGTTTGGCGGAGGGGTCGCCGCAGCCGGTGGCTGCGAGGAAGAGGGCGGCGGTGCTGGTGAGAAGCCGGCGCACGGGGGTCGTTTCGTTCCGAGGGACTTCGCGCGAATGGCTTCGCCGCGGTGACGGCGCATCCCTGCCGGAGCACGCCGCAATCTGCTGAGGGTAGCATAGCGCGGATGGCGGCGGCGGTATCATGAGTCCTTCGAGGGAAAAGGAGATTGACGTGGACCTATTGGCACAGACGCTATTGATCGCGGTGCTGGCGCAGAGGCCGGACCGGGCGCCGCAAACGCCGCCGCCGGCGGCCGTGGCCCCCGCGGCTCCGGCGCCAGTGAAGCCGCTTACGGAAGAGACGCCGGTGGTATCGAAGCACTCGATCACGGTGGGCGGCAAGACGCTGAACTACACGGCCACCACGGGCACGATGCCGATCAAGAGCGCGACGGGCGAGATCGAGGCGCTGCTGTTCTACATGGCGTACACGCTCGACGGAACCACGAACAAGGCGAAGCGTCCGCTGCTGTTCAGCTTCAACGGCGGTCCGGGGTCGGCGTCGGTTTGGCTGCACCTGGGCGCGCTGGGTCCGAAGCGGGTGAAGATGCTGGATGACGGCGCGCTGCCGCCCGCGCCGTACCAATTGGTCGACAACGAGGGCACCTGGCTGGACGAGACGGATCTGGTGTTCATCGATCCGGTGGGGACCGGGTATTCACGGGCCGCCCGTCCGGATCTGGCGCAGCGGTTTAACGGCGTGCGCGGGGACATCCAGAGCGTCGGCGAGTTCATCCGCATGTACCTGACGCGGAACGAGCGCTGGACGTCGCCGCTATATCTGGCGGGGGAAAGCTACGGGACGTTCCGGGCGGCGGGCCTGGCCGGGGCGCTGATCGACCAGGGGATCGCGTTCAACGGCGTGTGCCTGATTTCGACGATTTTGAACTACCAGACGGTGCTCGACACCCAGGGGAATGACCTGCCGCATGTGCTGATGCTGCCTACTTACGCGGCGACGGCCTGGTATCACAAGAAGCTCGGCGCCGAATACGGGAGCCTTGAAAAGGCGGTAGCCGAGGCGCGGGCGTGGGCGGGAGGCGGCTACGCCGATGCGCTGCTGAAGGGCGATCGCCTGACGGCGGCGGAGCGGAAGGCGGCGGTGGAGAAGACGGCCAAGCTGACCGGGCTTTCGCCGCAGTACGTTGACGAGAGCGATCTGCGCCTGCCGCTGCCGCGCTTCAACCGGGAGCTGCTGCGGGACCGGAAGCTGATGGTGGGGCGGCTGGACAGCCGGTTGACCGGTCCGGCGCCCCGGGATGCGGGCGATTCGTACCAGTTCGATCCGTCGAACTCGGCCATCCGGCCGCCGTACACGGCGCTCTTTAATCAATACGTCCGGGAGGAGCTGGGGTACAAGACCGACGCGACGTATTACATTCTGGGCGGCGGGATCCAGCCGTGGCAATACTCGCAGAACCGGTTCGAGGATACGTCGGACGCGCTGCGCAACGCATTTGCGAAGAACCCGCACATGAAGGTCTTTGTGGCGTACGGGTATTACGACATGGCGACGCCGTTCTACGCGGCGGAGTACACGTTGAACCACATGGGCCTGCCGCTGAACCTGCGGGGGAACTTCACCCATAAGTACTACGAAGCAGGGCACATGATGTACATCCACAAGCCGTCGCTGGTGCAATTGAAGAAGGACGCGGCGGAGTTCATCCGGGGGTCGGCGGGGCAATAGACATCAAGGCATCAAGGCGTTTATGCTTTGATGTATGAGGACGACGCTGACGCTGGACGACGATGTCGCGGTGCGGATCGAGCGGCTGCGCAAGGAGCGCGATGCGAGCCTGAAGGAAATCGTCAACGGCTTGTTGCGAAAGGCGTTGGACGATGCGCAGCCGGGGCCGGGCGAGCGGCCCAAAGTCGACATTCGGGTGTTTAATGTCGGATCCTGCGCGCTGCCGAACGTGGACAAGATCGCCGACGTGCTCGCCTTCGCGGAAGGCGAGGATTACCGGTGATCCTGGTCGATTCAAACTTGCTGCTGTACGCCACCACCCCGGTGTTCAAGCAGCACGCCGCGGCGCGCGCGTGGCTACTCGAAGCGTTCAACGGTGAGGAGCGGGTAGGGCTGCCGTGGCCGAGCCTCCTCGGGTTCGTGCGCATTCTTACGAATCCCAGGGTGGTGCGTCCTCCCGTGCCGCTTCCGGAGGCGTGGGCGGAGGTCATGAAGTGGCTGGCGAGTCCATGCGTGTGGATCCCGACGCCCACGGCGGCGCACGCCCAAGTTCTCGGGCGGCTTGTCCGCGAGGAGTTGAGCAAGGGTGAGCTAATCATGGACGCGCATCTTGCGGCGCTGGCGATCGAGCACGGGCTGACGTTGTGCTCCACGGATCGGGACTTTGCGCGGTTCACGGGTTTGAAGTGGCGCAATCCGCTCGCGGAGCGGAGTTGAACCTGTCATAGAATGGTGGATTCACCACCATGGCAAAATTCTCAGGCGTAGACTATCTCAACATCGACTCGCAGTTTTCGGATCAGGAGAAGCTGGTCCGGCAGACGGCGCGGCAGTTCGTCGAGGACAACGTGATCCCCGTGATCCGGGAGTGCTTCCGGGACGGGAAGTTCCCGATGAACCTGGTGCCGCAGATGGGCCAACTCGGCTTCTTCGGCGCGAACCTGGAAGGCTACGGGTGCGCGGGGATGTCAAACGTCGAGTACGGCCTGCTGATGCAGGAGTTGGAGCGGGGCGACTCCGGGTTGCGGAGCTTCGCGAGCGTGCAGGGCGCGCTGGTGATGTACCCGATCTACGCGTACGGCACCGAGGAGCAGAAGCAGAAGTATCTGCCGAAGATGGCCAAGGGCGAGTTGATCGGCTGTTTCGGGCTGACGGAGCCGGGCTACGGCTCGAATCCGGCGGGCATGCTGACGCGCGCGGTGAAGGACGGCAGCGGCTGGGTGCTGAACGGGTCGAAGACGTGGATCACGAACGGGACGGTGGCGGACGTCGCGGTGGTGTGGGCGCGGGCCGAGGATGGGATCCGCGGGTTCCTGGTGGAGAAGGGCACGAAGGGTTTCGAGTCGGCGGAGCTGCACGGGAAGCTGTCCATGCGGGCGTCGGTGACGGCGATGCTGTCGCTGCAGGACGTGCGGGTTTCGGGCGACGCGCTGCTGCCGAACGGCAAGGGGCTGAAGGCGCCGCTGGGGTGCCTGACGCAGGCGCGCTACGGGATCGGCTGGGGCGTGCTGGGCGCGGCGATGGACTGCTATGAGACGGCGCGGCAGTATTCGATCATCCGCAAGCAGTTCGACGACAAGCCGATCGCGTCACACCAGCTGGTGCAGTTGAAGCTGGCGGACATGATCACGGAGATCACCAAGGCGCAGTTGCTCGCGCTGCATGTCGGGCGGCTGAAGGACGCGGGGAAGCTGGATCCGGCCTACATTTCGATGCTGAAGCGGAACAACGTCGCGATCGCGCTGGACGTGGCGCGGCAGTCGCGGGATCTGCTGGGCGGCAACGGGATCATGGACGAGTATCCGATCATGCGGCACATGTGCAACCTCGAGACGGTGAAGACGTACGAGGGGACGGACCACATTCACACGCTGGTGATCGGGGAGAAGGTCACCGGGATCGCGGCGTACAAGTAGGCGTCAACTCGAATATCCGAGGACTTTCACCTTGCGGCGGCGCGCGGCCGCGGCCAGCGACGAATCCCGGGTGGCGAGGGGAAGCTTCAGGCGAAGCGACAGTTCCAGGTAAGCGGCATCGTAGACCGTCAGTTGTTCCTGTACGGCGAGTTGCGGTGTGATGTCCAGCGCCCGGGCCGCGCCATCGAGGTCGACCGTCCGGACCAGCCGCCCGAGAGTCTGCAGGGCGGCGTGATACTGCTCGCTGGACAAACGCCTGCGTCGCGCCAAGACGAGGGGAGCGTTGGCGATCTCAAACGGCCAGAGGGCCGGAACGAAGATGCAGGCGCCCTCACTCGCCCCCTGCAGCAATTCCTCGCTCGCCTCCGTGGCCTGGGCCGCGACCACCCAAGAAATCGCGATGGAGCAATCCGCGACGAAGTCCGTCATCAGCGGCGGCCAAACTCGATGGCGGAGCGGATCTCCTTGTCCGTCAGTTTCCGGAAGCCCCGATTCCGCGAAATCTCGGCGCGGAGCTTGCGCAGGTCATCGACGGCTTCGCGGGTGCGGGCCAGGCTGAGATCGCCTTCTGGAACGATTCTCGCCACGGGTTTGTCGTGCCGCGTGATGACGATCTCCTCGCCCCGCATCACGCGGTTCAGGAGATCGCCGAAGCGGGTCCTGGCCTCGCGCGCCGTGACTCGTTTCATATTTCGCTAGTCTAGCGATTCCCAGGTGCGGAAGACGTGCTGGTGCCGCGCCAGGTCGATCCGCTTGCCCACGAACCGGACTCCTTCCATCTCCAGCCGCATGCGCTGTTCGAACGCAGAGGATCCCCGGAGCTTGATGTAGCCGCCGGCGCCGACCACGCGCTGCCACGGCAGCCGCTCGCCGTCCGTGCGGAGGATCCGTACCACCTGGCGATGGTAGAGCGGGTAACCCGCGGCGGCCGCCACCTGGGAATAGCTGGCGACCTTGCCCTTGGGGATCGAGCGGATGGTTTTGCGGATGGCGGCGTCGCGGTCGGCGCTGGGGTCCTTCAAGCCCAGGCGGACGATGTCGCGCGGGCGGATCTTCTTGGGCTTCTTGAGCACTTCCCTATACAATAGCGTCCAGATGCAGCGGCGGGACATTTTACGCACGGCGGCACACGGCTTTGGCGCGCTGGCGCTGGAATGGCTGCTGGCGCGCGACGTCCGCGCTGCCGCGCCGAAGAACCCGCTGGCCGCGAAGCCGCCGCACTTTCCGGGCAAAGCGAAGTCGGTGATCTTTCTCTACATGGTCGGGGCGCCGAGCCACATCGACACGTTCGATCCGAAGCCGCTGCTCCAGAAGTACAACGGCCAGCGGCTGCCGGAGAGCTTCGGCAAGGTGGGCAGCCAGTTCACGGACGGGACGACGCCGATCATCCAGTCGCCGTGGGAATTCGCGCGGCACGGCGCCAGCGGACTCCCCGTTTCGACGCTGTACCCGCACCTGGCGAAGTGCGTGGACGAGATCTGTTTCGTGCGGAGTTTCTACACGGACAGCGTGGTGCACGCGCCGGCGATGTACCAGGTGCACACGGGGCGGATCCTGATGGGCTATCCGAGTCTCGGGTCGTGGGTGACGTACGGGCTCGGCAGCGTGTCGGAGAACCTGCCCGCGTATGTCGTGATGCCGCAGCCGGAGGGAACGCCGGAAGGCGGAACGCCATGCTGGGGATCGGGGTTTCTGCCCGCCGTGTATCAGGGGACGCTGCTGCGCGGCGGTCCGAATCCGATTCTGCATCTGCAGTCGCCGCTGGAGCCGGCGCGGCAGCGGCGCATGCTGGATCTGCTGCAGAAGATGAACGAACTCGACGGCGCGGAGAGTCCGGAGATGGCGGCGCGGATCGCGTCGTACGAGCTGGCGTTCCGCATGCAGACGCACGCGCCCGAGGCCGTGGATCTGACGAAGGAAAGTGAGGCCACGCGCCGCCTGTACGGTTTGGACCAGAAGCACACGGCGGACTTCGGCGCGCGCTGCCTGCTGGCGCGGCGGATGGTGGAGCGCGGGGTACGGTTCGTGCAGTTGTATTCGGGCGGCGGACCGGTGTCGATCCAGTGGGACGCGCACAAGAACCTGAAGGCGAACCACGAGAAGATGTGCGGGCTGACGGACCAGCCGATCGCGGCGCTGCTTCAGGATCTGAAGGCGCGCGGGCTGTTGGATTCGACGCTGGTGGTGTGGGGCAGCGAGTTCGGGCGGCTGCCGATGTCGGAGTCCGGCACGGGGCGGGATCACAATCCGCACGGGTTCACGATGTGGTTCGCGGGCGGGGGCGTGAAGGGCGGGCAGGCGATCGGCAACACGGACGAGTTCGGGCTGCGCGCCGTGGATCCGCGGTATTCGATGCGCGATTTCCACGCGACGATCCTGCACGCGCTGGGCTTGGATCAGAACCAGACGTTCTATCTGCACAACGGCCGCAACGAGAAGCTGACGGACTTCGGCGGCACGGTGATCGAGAAGGTATTCACAGGATGAAGCGACGGGCATTTTTGGCGCTGACGGGGGCGGCTCCGCTGCTGCAGTCGTCCGACGCGCGGTTCACGGACGAGTTGTGGGCGGCGATTGAGACGATATTTCAGAAGACGCTGCGGCATCCGTTTCTGACGGGGCTGGGCGACGGGACGCTGCCGCGCGCGAAGTTCGATTTCTACCTGGCGCAGGACTCGCTGTACCTGACGGCGTTCGCGCAGGCGCTGGGCGTGCTGTCGTCCAAGGCGCCGGACGACCGGTGGCGGGAGACGCTGGCGCAGCACGCGATCGACGCGATCCGCGGGGAGCGCGAATTGCACGAGAAGCTCCTCAAGGGCAGGCGCGCCGAGAAGATGGCGCCGGTGAACGCGGCGTACACGAACCACCTGCTGGCCAGCGTCTACCGGCTGTCGTTTTGCGAGGGGCTGGCGGCGATGCTGCCCTGTTACTGGATCTACTGGGAAGTGGGCAAGGAGCTGGTGAAGCGCGGGTCGAAGAAGGCGGATTACCAGCGGTGGATCGATCAGTACGCGTCGTCGAATTACGGGGACACGGTGAATCTGGTGTTGCGGATGATGAACTCGGAAGCGGCGCGGGTGGAGGCGGGGGTACGGGGGTCGGCGAAGGAGCTGTTCGTGACGTCGGCGCGGTACGAGTATCAGTTTTGGGACATGGCTTGGCGGGAAGAGGTGTGGGTCCCGTAGGGCGTCAGGCAGCCGCGCTGGTTCGAGGTTCGAAGAACAACGGCAGGAGTTGCTCGGAGCGTAGCGCGACGAGCGCGAAGGTTTGGCCCTGATCGTCGCTGAACTCGACCTCGAAGACGCCGGGCTCGAGCACCTCGACAACGGTGCCGACCTGGCCGCGGGGCACGGTGGCGGTGTCCTCGAGGGCTGCAACGACGGAGAGCAGCTCAATCTGGGGTTTCATACTTGCCTTCTCTTACTACATAACACGTTAGAAACCGGGGCGCCTGTTCCCCGGCTCGCACCATCCAACTGCTCCGAATCAGGACGCCATGGATGCGGAACTCGATCCGGTACCTGCGGCCGTATTGGTCCGCCTTCTCGAAAACCGGCGCCTCCCGACGCGCCGCCCACAGGAGTTCCCGTTGCAAGTCGCCCGCGTCGGCCTGCGTGAATCCGAGAGCCGCGGCGAAGACCCTGGCCTTGTGGCGACCCTTGTGATGGACCGGGCTGAGGCAATACTCGAGGAGCTTGCGTTCGTCGACGATGGCCTGATCCCATCGAATCAGCGGGTCGGCTGTCATCGCTACATCTTCGCGATCACCGCGTCCGTGAACTCCTTGGTGCCCGCCATGCCGCCGACGTCGCGCGTGAGGGATTTGCCTTCCGCGTACACCGCTTCGATAGCCGCCTGCAGGCGCTCGGAGGCCTCGATTTCGCCCAGGTGCCGGAGCATCATCACCGCGGAGAGCATCAGCGCCGTGGGGTTCGCGACGCCCTTGCCCGCGATGTCGGGCGCGGAGCCGTGCACGGCCTCGAACACCGCCTGCTTCACGCCCATGTTCGCGCCCGGCGCGATGCCGAGTCCGCCGACCAGCCCGGACGCCAGGTCCGAAATGATATCGCCATAGAGGTTCGGCAGCAGCAGCACGTCGAACGTCTCGGGCCGCATCACCAGTTGCATGCAGGCGTTGTCGACGATCAGCTCTTCGTAGCGGATCTCGGGATATTCCGCGGCCACCTCGCGGCAACAGCGCAGGAAGAGGCCGTCCGCCAGCTTCAGGATGTTCGCCTTGTGGATCGCCGAGACCTTGGTGCGCCGGTGCGCGCGGGCGTACTCGAAGGCATATCGCGCGATGCGGATGGATGCCGTGCGCGTGATCACCTTCAGGCTGGTGACGACGTCCTTGACGATCTCGTGTTCCAGGCCCGAATACAGATCCTCGGTGTTCTCGCGGAAGATCACCATGTCGATCTTCGTGTCGCTGAAGCGGGACTTCACGCCCTTCATGGTCCGGATGGGGCGGACGTTGGCGAAGAGGTCCAGGCGCTTGCGCAGCGCGACGTTGACACTCGGGAAGCCGCCACCGACGGGCGTGCCGACGGGACCTTTCAGGCCGACGCCGGTGCGTTCGAGCGACTGGATCAGCGACGGCGGCAGCACGACGCCGGTTTTCTGGATCACCTCGGCGTTGAGCGTGCCGGAGTCCCACTCGAACTTCACGCCGGTCGCTTCGAGGACGCGGACGGTCGCGTCCATCACTTCCGGGCCGATGCCGTCGCCCGGAATCACGGTAATGGGGTATGCCACGGACTTATTCTAAGAGTTCACGGAAAGGGCGCGCTGGGCGCCGCGGTCCCCATCCGCCGGCGGAGCGGATGCGTAGAATGGAGTGATGCAACGCCGCACCTTCGTGGGCGCGCTGGCCGCCGCGCCGCTGGCCGCCACGCCGCCCGCCGCCGAGGTCCTGTTCGGGGACCGCGCGGTGAATCTGGAGAACGTCACCGTCGACCAGGGCCTGTGGATCCAAGCCAAGGACCTGCCGCGCGCGAACGGGTTCACGTTGAAGCCCGAGGGCGCGTGCGTGGACGAGATCTGCATCCCCGTGCCCAAGAGCATGACCAAGGGCGGACGCTTTCACCTGAGCGGCTTCGCAAAAAAGATCGGGCAAGCGGAAGTCTACGAGCCGCAGGCCGGCGTTTGGAGCTACGGCGAGATCCCGGTGCTGCGCGGGCGCGAGTTCGCGCGCGGCATCGCGCCGGACTTCGCGCTGCGGGACCGCAAGGGACGGGAGATCCGGCTCAGCAACTATAAGGGGAAGAAGGTTCTGTTGCTGACCTGGGCGTCCTGGTGAGGATGCCGCCAGGATCTGCCCGGGTGGCAGAAAATCTACAGCGAACTGCGGGACAAGAACTTCGAGATTATCGCGGCGGCGCAGGACACGGGCGGGGAAGCGGCGGCGGGCAAGTGGTATGAGGCCGCGAAGGCGGAGTACGTCGCGATCGTCGATCCCCAGCACCATATCAGCTCGCTGTACGGGATGACGAACGTCCCGTCGGGCGTGTGGATCAACGAAGAAGGACGGCTGGTGCGCCCCGTGGAGACGGCGTACACGACGAGCCGCACGTTGAAGTTCGGCGAGAAGGCGATCACCACGCAGGGCGAGGAGTATGTCGCCGCGCTCAAGGACTGGGTGGCGCGCGGGAGCGCCAGCCCGTACGCGATGACCCCGGAGCAGATCGCCGCGGCGCTGCCGGGCCGTTCGCCTAAAGAGATGGAGGCCGACGCCAGCTTTCGCCTGGCGGTCTACCTGCAGGCGGTGAATCCGCCGCTGGCCACCAAGTGGTACGCGCGCGCGCAGGAACTGAACCCGGAGTCCTGGAATTATCACCGCCAGGACTGGAGCTTCACGCCCGACGCGGCGGGAGCTAAGTGGCTGAAGAAGTTCCAGGAGAGCGAGAAACCGTACTATCCGCCGCTGCGGATTCCGGAGAAGCGCTAAGTCGCGCGGGCGGCTATGATGGTGGAATCCAGCCGTGGCGAAGCTCATTCTGCGTATTGCTCGCGAACCGGGACAGCCATTCTGGGATACCCTGCGCCAGGACGCGAAGTTCGGCGCGCGCATTCTCGCGAAATCGCCCGCCATTAGCCTGGCCGTGGTGCTCGCGCTGGCCCTGGGGATCGGCGCGAACACGGCGATGTTCAGCGTCATCGACGCGGCGCTGCTGCATCCGCTGCGGTATGACGAGCCCCAGCGCCTGATGATCCTGTGGGAACGCGAGGCCACCGGGACGCTGTACCCGGCGTCGGCGGCGAATTTCCTCGACTGGCGGGCGCGGTTGCGGTCCTTTTCCGAACTCGCGGGCTGGCAATCCAAGCCGTTCGTACTCACCGGCGTGGACCGGCCGGAGCGGCTGGTGGGCGCGTCGGTGACGGCCAACACGTTCACGATGCTGGGAGCGAAGCCGCTGCTGGGGCGGACCTTCGTGGCCGGCGAGGACGGTCCGGCGGCGGATGGCCGGGCGGCGATCCTGAGCTACGGGTTCTGGAAGGAGAATCTGGGCGAGGCGCCCGACGTCGTGGGACGCCTGCTGCGGCTGAACGGCGCGCCGTATCTGGTGGTGGGCGTGATGCCGCGTGAGTTCTACCTGATCAACCGGAACACGCAGGTGTGGGTGCCGGCGAAGCTGAAGGAAGACAACCGCGATTTCCGGTCCCTGACGACGATCGCCCGTTTGCGCCCAGGGCAGGACCGGCGCGCCGCCGCGGCGGAGTTCGAGCAACTGGTGCAGGCCCTGGCGGCGGAATATCCGAAAGCGAACCGGGGCTGGAGCGGGCAGGTGCAGCCGCTGATCGACTGGATGTTCGGCGGCGACTTCCGGGACACGCTGCTGATGATGTTCTCGGCGATCGGCCTGGTGCTGCTGCTGGCCTGCGTTAACATCGCGAACCTGCTGCTGGCGCGCAGCGGCGCGCGGCAGCGGGAGATTGCGATCCGGATGTCGCTAGGGGCTTCGCGGGGTCGCCTGCTGCGGCAGTTGATCACGGAGAGCCTGCTGCTGTCGCTGGCGGGTGGAGTGCTCGGGTTGGCGATCGCGCGGCCGCTGCTGCAGTTGATCATTGTCGTGGTGCCGACGTACCTGCTGCCGCCGGCGCAGAACATCGCCATCAACGGGATGGTGCTGGGGTTCACGTTCCTGGTGTCGCTGGCGACCGGGCTGCTATTCGGGCTGGCGCCGGCCTGGCTGAATTCGAAGCCGGTGCTGTCGGCGGAACTGAAGGATAGCGGGCGCGGCACCACCGGAGGCCGGGCGCGCCGCAGCTTCCAGCAGATGCTGGTGGTGGGCGAGGTGGCAATCGCGCTGATGCTGCTGATGGGCGCGGGGCTGTTGCTGGAGAGCCTGGCGAAGCTGTACGCGCTGGACCCCGGGATCCGGCCGGCGAACGCGCTCTCGATGCGGCTGTTCCTCACGCCGGGGCGGTACCCCGACGCCCCAGCCATCCAGCGCGCCGTGGAGGATTTCGGCAGCCGGGTGCGGCGCTTGCCGGGGGTGGAGAACGTCGGGCTGACCAGCGATCTGCCGCTGCGCCGTCTGCAATTACAGGTGCCGTTCGAGACGGAGGGGATGACCCCGAAGCCGCAGGCGGAGCGCCCGGGGGCGTACTTCGTCACCGTGGATCCGGGATTCGTGCGCGCGGCGGGAGCGAAGCTCCGCGCGGGGCGCGACCTCAGCGAGCAGGACACCCGCACCGGGCCGCCCGTGGTGTTGATCAACGACGAGTTCGCGCGCAAGCATTTCACGGGCGCCAACCCGGTGGGACGGCGGCTGCGGTTGAACCGGCCGCTGCTGGGGGCCACCGGGTTCGAGGACGACGTGCTGGCCGAAGTGGTGGGGCAGATCGCGAACATCCAGCAATCTGAACCGTCACAGCCGCCCGAGCCGGTGATCTACGCGCCGTTCGCGCAGAACGCCTGGTCGCAGACGGCGTACCTGATCGTGCGCAGCCCGAACCAGGCGGCGGGCCTGGCGGCGGCGGTGCGGGCGGAGATCCAGTCGGCGGACCGGGACCAGCCGGTGGACCGCGTGCTGACTCTCGCGTCGATCGCGAACGAGAACTACTCGGCCTCGCGGTTCCGCACGCAGTTATTGGGGCTGTTCGCGGCGCTGGCGCTGGCGCTGGCGGTGCTGGGAATCTATAGCGTGAACGCGCACGCGGTGGCGCAGCGGACGCATGAACTCGGGGTCCGGATGGCGCTGGGCGCGACGCCCGCGGACGTCGTCCGGCTGACCGTCGGGGCCGGCATGCGCACCGCGGGACTCGGGCTGATTCTGGGGGCGGCGGGCGCACTGTCTCTGACAACGGTGCTCCGCACCATGCTCTACGCGGCGGATCCCTTGAGCCTGCCGCTGCTCGGCATCGTGTCGTTGCTGCTGGCGGCGATCTCGCTGGTGGCCTGCTGGCTGCCGGCGATCCGCGCCAGCCGCATCGATCCCGTACGCACGTTGCGCCAGGACTGAGCCGCGCGGCCGGCCTCTTAGAAGGCCAGCCGCAGCGCGAACTGGATCTCCCGCGCCGGGTTGGTCGCGGTGATGGTCCCGAAGGCTCCGCTGGAGCGGTTCCCGTTCGGGTTCGTCAGGTTGGTCTTATTCAAGGCGTTGAACCACTCGGTGCGGAACTCGAGCTGGAACCGCTCGGTGACGGAGAAGTCCTTGTGGAGGCCGAGGTTCAACTGGTGGAGCGCCGGGCCCCGGACGGTGTTGCGGCCCGCGTTGCCGAAGGGCCGCGAGGGGTCCGTGGGGATGGAGACGGCGGCCGGGTTCAGCCAGCGCTGGACGGAGCGCTGGCCCTCGGGAACCACCGGGTCGCCGGAGACGTTGGGCCGGTAGGTGGGCGCGCCGGACACCTGGAACTGCGAGGCCGGGCTGTAGCTGAGGTTTACGGTGGTGCCCGAGGTGGCGAAGTTGATCGCGGTAAACCGCCAGCCGCCGAAGGCGAAGTCGGCGGCACGATTCCAGCCGGCGCCGAACTTGCGGCCGCGGCCGAAGGGCAGGTCGTAGAGCAGCGTGGTGGTGTTGTTGAAGGGCTGGTCGTAGCCGGAGAGACCGCGTTCGTTGCGCAGATCCCGGATGTTCACGCGCGAGTTGTCGCCGTTCTGCGCCTCGAGGTGGCCGGAGGCGTTGTCAATGGCCTTCGACCAGGTGAACGAGTTCAGGAAGTACAGGCCGCGCGAGAAGCGCCGTTCGATTTTCGCCTGGAAGGCGTGATAGTTCAGGAAGCCCGCGCCGAAGGCAACCTGGATAAAGCCGAAGTTCGAGATGGGACGGCGGGATTGCAGCGATGCGTTCTCCGCGGGTCCATTGGGCCGCGCCTGGTTGAAGTCGCCCAGAATCAGGAGATTGACGCCGCGGGTGCCGACGTAGCCGAGGTCGAGCACCCAGTCTTTGATCAGTTCGCGCTGCACGGTGAAGTGCCAGCTCTGCACGTAGCCGGTGGGGTTGTCGAGCGGGATGTGGTTGGTCCGCACGGCGAGCGAGTTGATGTTGCGGATGTCGAGCAGCCCGTTCGGGAAGCCCTGCTCCAGTGGACGGAAGCAGGAGAAGGCGGCCTGGTTCACGCTGGTGCAGAGGGGAAGGCCGGAAGCGCCGGCGGTGGGCGCCAGTTGGTCCACCACCGGATTCAAGATGGTCGGCAGGTTGTAAGCGAGGATGTTCTCCCCGCCCATGCGGTTGAAGTGGATGTAGCTGATCCCGTACGCGGTGCGCACGACGGTCTTGGGAGTGACGGTCCAGGCCAGGCCGGCGCGGGGCGCGAAGTTGTTGCGGTCCGGCTTGACCAGCGCACGCTCGAACGTGTCGCCGTCCTTGGCGAAGATCAGGGCGTTCTTCGTGGGGTCGAAGTTCGAGAGGCGGTTGCGGTCCTCCCATTGCGGCGAGCCGTACTCGTAGCGGAGGCCGAGGTTCAAGGTCAGGTTACGCGACACCTTGAAGTCGTCCTGCAGGTACAGGAAGTGCATCCGCTGCCGGTAGTTGACGATGACGGCGTTATTGAGCTGGTATTGGCTGCGCGCGCCGAAGAGGAAGTCGGCAAGAAACTGATTGTCGTTGTTCGCGCCGCCGGGAACGCGGCTGAACCGGCCGGAGTAGACGTCGTTGCCGTACTTGGGATTGAAGTCGTCGATGTCGGTGTTGATCGATTGGTACTCGTAGCCGGCTTTCAGTGCGTGCCGGCCGAGGAGCTTCGCGTAGTTGACCTTCGGGTTCAGGACGAACGGGTTCTGAAACTGCGGATTGCTGGACTGGACGCCGAGCGCCGTGAAGCCGTTGATCGCCTGGCGCGACACGCCGCCCGTGAAGCGCTTGTCGTTCGGGATGTTCGGGATGCCGAAGCGGTCTCCGATGGTCGGGGTGCCCACGAAGAGCGGCGCTTTGCCGCCTTCGGTCTGGGAAATGCCGAGCCGGAACTCGAGCAGCGAAGTGGGCGAGACGGTGTAGGTCGCCCCCAGCGCGGTCTGCCAGTTGAGCACGCGGACACTGCCGTTCGAGTCGCCGCCGGACGGGCCCGGGATGGCGGGCGGCTCCAGGTTGTTCATCAGCCGGTGACTGTAGCGGCCGAAGACGTTGAGCTTGCTGCCGAAGTACTGGTCCACGCGGATGTCGCCTTTGTCGTACTGGTCGGTGCGGCGTGGCTGGCTCTCGAAGTTGTTGGCGCGGCCCGGGCGATTCGGGAGCGGCAGGTCCGCCAGCACTTCCCGCGCGAAACGGGTGATCTGATTCGCCGGGATGATCCCGTTGTCGAAGCGCTCGCCGGTGTAAGGGTTCTGCACCGGGACGCCCAGGATCCCGCGCCGCTCGTCGGCATTGGGCAGACTCGCGAACGTGATGCGCTTCGATACGCGGCGGAAGCCCTCGTAGTTGCCGAAGAAGAACGTCTTATCCTTGCGGATCGGCCCCCCGAAGGCGCCGCCGAACTGGTTCTGGATCAGCACCGGTTTCTCGTTGTTGACCGGCTTGAAGAACCCCGTCGCGTTGAGGGCCGTATTGCGCAGGTACTCCCACGCCGACCCGTGGAACTGGTTGGTGCCGCTGCGCACCGCCGCGTTGATCACGGCCCCGCCGGCGCGGCCGTATTCGGCGCTGAAGTTGTTGGTCTCGATGCGGAACTCCTGCACCGCGTCGGGCGTGATCTGCACCACCTGGTTCGAGAAGCCCTGGTTCGAAGTGCCGTAGGCGTTGTTGTCGACGCCGTCGATGATGAAGTTATTCTGCGAACTGCGCATGCCGTTCACGTTGAAGGAAGCGTCACGCGAATCCGCAATCCCCGCGCGGCGTACCCCAGGCGCGAGCAGCGCGAGATCCGCGTAGGCGCGGCCGTTTAGCGGGAGGTTCACTACCTGCTGGGTGCCGATCACCGTGCTGCGGGAACTCGTGTCGGTTTCGAGCACCTGCACCGCGTCGGTGACGGTGATGCTCTCGCTGGTGGCGCCGACCTGCAGCGCCAGGTCGACACGCTGCCGGGCGTTCACCAGAACGTCGAAATCCTCCGCCACGCCGGTCTTGAATCCCGCCGCTTCCGCGGAGAGCTTGTACAGGCCCGGCCGCACGTTCAGGAACTGGTAGTCGCCCTGGTCGCCGGACTCGACGGACTGCTGCACACCCGTGCGGACCGCCGTGAGGGTAACCCGGCTGCCCTTGACGGCAAGCCCGGTAACGTCGCGGATGGTGCCCAGCACCACGGCCGTGTCGAACTGGGCCAGGAGTGCGAGCGGCGCCAGCAGCAGCGTAAGAATGCGTTTCATGAATCCCCCAAGCGAACGAATCTTCCCGAGTATAGGAACCGAGCGTGAACGTTCCGTGGCGAACGAATGAAGGTTTCGTCATTTGCCACGCCAGCCCTCGGATTGGAACAATGAGCGAATGAACACCTCCGCCGGCGCAGTGGCCGAGCCGCACTACGTGACCGGAGGGCATGTCCGGCTGACGCAACAGCAGTTGCTCGGAACGCTTGCGGGCCTGCTGCTCAGCCTGTTGCTGGCGGCGATCGACCAGACCATCGTGGGCACCGCCATGCCCCGCGTGATCACCGAGTTGAACGGCTTCGACCGGTACCCCTGGGTGACCACCGCGTACCTGCTGACCTCGACGATCGCGGTGCCGGTGTTCGCCAAGTTGAGCGACCTCTACGGGCGCAAGTGGTTCTTCCTGGCCGGGTGCCTGTTGTTTACGATCACCTCCGGGCTCTGCGGGGCTTCGGGACAAATGACCTGGATGCCGATCGACGGCATGAACCAGTTGATCCTGTTCCGCGGGTTGCAGGGCGTGGGCGCGGGCATGATCGTGGGCCTGTTGTTCGCCATCATCGGCGACATCTTCGCGCCGCTCGAGCGCGGCAAGTATCAGGGACTGTTCGCCGCGGTGTGGGGCATGGCGTCGATCTTCGGGCCGACGCTCGGCGGCTGGATCACGGACTCGCTGTCGTGGCGCTGGACCTTCTACGTGAACCTGCCCGTCGGCGTCGTCGCGGTGGCGGCCATCTGGTTCGCGTTCCCGGACTTTCACCCGCAGGGCGTCTCGCGCAAGATCGACTGGGGCGGCGTGATCACGCTGACCTTCGGCCTGGTGCCGCTGCTGCTCGCGCTCACCTGGGTGACCGAGCACGGCTGGACGGCGCCGCGCGTCTACGGCCTGCTGATCCTGGCCGCGGTGATGCTGGCGGCGTTCGTCGCCATTGAAGCGCGCGCCGCCGAGCCGCTGATCCCGCTGTCGATGTTCCGGATCCCGCTGATCGCCATCTGCTCGGTGGCGATGTTCGTCCTCGGCATGGGGATGTTCGGCGTCGTCGTGTTCTTGCCTCTGTTCATGCAGGGCGTGCTGGATGTTTCGGCCACGCGCTCCGGCACGTTGTTGACCCCGATGATGATGGCGGCGGTGGCCGGCTCGATCTTCGCGGGCCAGTACACGTCGCGGGTGGGGCGCTACAAGCCGCTCGCGGTCGGCGGCTCCGCGCTGGTGCTGGTAGGGATGATCCTGCTGGCGCTGATGAACGCGCAGACCACGAACTTCGAGGTGCTGCGCAACATGGTGCTGCTCGGGATCGGCCTTGGGGTCATGCAGCCGGTGTACACGCTGGCGGTTCAGAACGCCGCGCCGCGGGAGCAGATGGGCGCGGCGACGGCGTCCACGCAGTTTTTCCGGTCGATCGGCTCCACGGTGGGCGTGGCGATCTTCGGCTCCGTGATGCTGTCCTTGTACAAGAGCGGGTTCGCGGCGTCCGCGCCGAAGGGACTGCCCGCCGCGGCGCTGAAACCCTTCGAGAACCCCCTGATCGTGGTGCAGATGCGGCCCCGGCTGGAGGAGGCCTTCGCGAAGTACCCGGGAGGAACGGAGGTGCTCGCGAAGCTGATCGAGAACATGCACAACGCGCTGGTGCATTCCCTCCAGGTGATCTTCTGGGTCGGCACCGGCGTCATGGTGCTGACGGTGCTGTTGAACCTGATGCTTAAGGAGATCCCGCTGCGCGGCTCGGCGGCCGTGCCGCCGAAGCCGGAGTACGTCGACTAATTCACGCGCTTCAGGTTGTCATCCGGCACGCGATCGATCAGGAGGTGCAGCGGGTCGATTCCGGCCTTCTCGGGCGCCTCGGCGACCGAAAAGGTGAAGGTCCGGCGCCCGGTCTGCATCGCGATGCGTTCGCGGTGCAGCAGCTTGCCGTAGCGCTTGCCTTTCTCGGGCTTGGCGTAGGCCCCGATCTCGACCATGTCGTCCATCGGAACTTCGGTCTCGGCGCCTTTTTCGTCCGCCTTCATCTTCCGCGTTTCGACCTCGATGGTGACGTCGTAGCGCCCGTCGGCCCGCTTATTTGCGGACGCCGCGAGCGTGCGGTTCGAGAAGAGCGTGATCTCCTCGAAGTGGTCGCGGATCAGATAGCGCAGGTTCTCGGGTGTCTCCTCGCGCAGCAGATCCACCAAGTGGTGCGCGGTAGGATACGGCGCCGGCTGGTAGGCGAACTTCTCCACCAGCTTGCGGAGCGCGCGGTTCACCGCCTCCTCGCCGATCATCTCTTTCAGGTGGTACATCACCAGGCCGCCCTTTTGGTAATGAATGTAACCCTGCGCGCTCTCCACGCGCAGTAGCGGACGCTCCTTCAGGCGCTCCCCGCCGCGGGAGCGCAGGTACCGGTCGGCCTCGTATTCGAGGAACTTGTGCATCTGGTCGCGGCCGTATTCCTTCTCCATCACCATCAGCGCGGAGTACTCGGCGAGCGTCTCCGAGAGGAGCGTCGCGCCCTGCATCTCCGCGCCGATCACCTGATGCGCCCACCACTGGTGGCCCATCTCGTGGGCCACCACGAAGTAGACGTAGTCGATGGCATCCGGCCGCTCGAGATCGGCGATGAAGCCGATCGCCTCCGAGTACGGCATGGTGCCGGGGAACGCCTGCGCGAAGCGCGCCACGCGCGGAAACTCGATGATCCGCGCCTGCTTGTGATAGTACGGGCCGAAGTTCTTCGTGTAGTACTCGAGCGACTTGCGGATGCTCATGAGCATCTTCGGCACGTTCCAGGCGTGCTCCGGATGATAATAAACCTCGATCTTGATGCCGTTCCATTCCTCGCGGGCGACGGCGTAGCGCGCGGAAATGAACGAGAAGAAGTTCAGCGAGGGGTGGTCGAGCTTGTAGTGGAAGTGGCGGCGGCCGCCCTCGGTCCATTCCCGCAGCAGCGACCCGGGCGCGACGGCGATCTGGTCCAGCGACGTACTCATGTACGTCTCCACATCCACCCAATCCGAACTGCCGCCCACGTAAGTATTGCGGCAGTTCGCCGTGCAGTTCCGCTCCAGCGGCGGCATCAGGTCCTTCTCGGGAAGTCCGTACTCCTTGCGGCGGACCGGATCGCTCAACTCCACCTGCGAGATGTAGCCGAGCTGCGGCAGCACCTCAATGCTGAAGAACGATCCGTTCTGCACCAGTTGCAGGCGTGAGACGTCGTTCTCAAAGCCGCGCGGTTCGGCTTTCGCGGTCAGCTTCAGAACCCGCTCTTCGCCCGGCGCCAGCGGCGGCGAGAGGCGATAACGCCGGTAGTTCAGCCGGCGGTCGTCCTGCTCCAGCGTGGCGCCGGGCAGTTCGATGGTGGAAACGTAGTCGGGGTTCACCGTGAAGTGGACCTCGGAGATCGGCTGGCTCTCGGTATTGCGGATCACCTGCTCCGCGCGCAGATCGAGGGCGCGGCGTTCGGGATACAGGGCGATGTCGAAGCGCAACCGCTGCACGCGGGGCAGCGGCAGCTTCTCGTACTTCTTGTAGCTCTTCTCGTAATCCGCCGCGCGATTGCGGGCCTCCTTCGGGGACACGATGCGGTTCAGAGACATCGTGTTGTAGGCTGCCCACGCGGCCAGCGAGCCGAACAGCACCAGTCCCGCCAGCGCGGTCCACCGCAAGCCACCGCGCAACTGTTGTCCCGCCAGGCGCAGGCGGAAGCCCAGCGCTGTCTCCCGTCCGCGCGGCCACAGCAGCACCGTCGCCAGCATCAGCAGCCCGGCGCCGGCCAGCCAGTAGGCCGTGAACCACAACCACGATGGAAGGTACGGCGCGTAACCGAAGAGGTCCGAGTAGTCGTAGCCGGGACGGGAGCCATAACGCACCAGCCGCGTCGCCACGTCCAGCGGCCGCCAGATGAAGTTGTTCGCGAGCAGGACTACGACGAAGAAGAAGTAGCCGGCGTATTTGTTCGGGGAGAGCGCATGCACCAGGAAGGCGAGCACGGAGAGCAGGAAGAGCCAGGAGAACTGGAACGCGAAGAACTCCGAGAAGTACAGGCCCAACTGGAAGCGGTGGTAGCCGTTATAGAGTTGCAGCGCGATTCCGCAGGCCATGGCGATCAACTGGAGGATGGCCACGGCGCCCAGCAACGCCAGCAATTTGCCCGCGTAGCTCAGCCACCCGGGGTAGGGCAGCGCGTCCTGAATCTCCTCCATGTGGGCGTCGCGCTCGCGCCACACCGCGAGTCCGGCGAAGTAGGTGACGATGCCGATGAGGAACGCGAACAGGGTCCCCGTGATCACTTCCATCACCTGGTAGGTGACGGGCAGCGAGTGGATGCCGTAGCTCTCGGTGGCGCTGAAGAACAGCGTCGGCAGCACGTTGAGCATGGCCGCGACGCCAATGACGATGAAGCTGGTGGATTTCACCAGCGCCGCGAACTCCGTGCGCAGGATGCCGGCGAACTGGGCGGCGCGCCCGTGGTCGCGGCGGGCGGCGGGCAGCGCCGCGGCGGACGCCGGCCCGCGATCCTCCGGCTCGCTTTCCCGCTGCGTTTTGCTTCGCCGCTCCTCGAAGCGGAAGCGCCACAGGCCGAACGCAAACACGGCCGCTCCCACGGCGAGCCACAGCAGCCGGTTCCAGAGCAGCGAACCTTCCAGCCCCAGACTGAGGCGGTTCTTCTCCACTACCGTCCAGTACTTGGTCGCGACCAGGAAAGTGCGGACCCCGAACGGATCCAACAGGACGGAGAGATCCTCGTTGCGCATGTCCGAGACGAGGGACTCCGAAACCGCGTAGGCCACGATCAGCAGGAGGCCGGACAGAAACGAAGTGACGGTGCTGCGGGTGAGCGCCGCGACGGTGAAGATGATCGCGCCGACAAACAGGACGTTCGGCACCGCGAACACGACAATGCTCTTGGCGTGCGCGGCCCAATCGAGCGCGCCGAAGCGGTCCGGATTGGCCCAGGGCGCGAACGGCGCCGCCAGCACGCCCAGCGAGACGCCGAGCATCGGAATGGCGGCCACGGCGGCGGACCCCAGGAAGCGGCCGAACAGAAAGTCGCGGGTGCGGATGGGTTTAGCGAAGATGATCTGGGCGGTGTTGTGCGCGAAATCGCGCGACGCGGCGGAGTTCACGAACGCGACGGTCATCAGCAGCGTGAGGATACTCGAGATTGCGTAGAAATTCTGGATGGCGAAGGGCGCGTTGCGGTTCATGTTCTCGAGCGACGCCCCGAGGATCACGTTGTCCGACGAGGCCGCGCCCCACACCAGGGCGGCCATGATCAGCAGGAAGATCCAGACCATGAAGCCGCGCAGCCAGTAGCGGATCTCGAAGCTCGCGATGGAGAGCAGCATTTAGTGCAGGCCCCCGATCTGCGAGAAAAAGACGTCTTCGAGATTGGGGTCCGCCGGATGGAAGCCGTCGCCAGGCGCCTGGTCACTCAGCACGTGGATCATGGGCTGCCCGGCGACCAGCTTGTGCGAAATCACCCGGTACTTCTCCTCATAGCCCTTGAGGTCGTGCTTGCCGATGGAGCGCTCCCAGACGCGGCCGTCGAGCGCGGCCACCGCGGCGTCCGGCGATCCGGCATACAGCAGCTTGCCTTTGTCGATGATCGCCATGTTTGTGCACAGCTCCAGGACATCCTGCACGATGTGCGTGGAGAGAATCACGATGACGTTCTCGCCCACTTCGGCGAGCAGGTTGTAAAACCGGTTGCGTTCGCCCGGATCCAAGCCGGCCGTGGGCTCATCGACGATGAGCAGTTGCGGGTCGCCGATCAGGGCCTGCGCGATGCCGAAGCGCTGGCGCATGCCGCCCGAGTAACCCGCCAGCGCTTTCTTGCGCACGTCCCAGAGGTTCACTCGCTGCAGCAGCGCCTCCACCAGCGCCTTCCGCTCCCGGCCGTTCGAAAACCCCTTGAGCAGCGCCAGGTGGTCGAGCATGTCCACCGCGGAGATGCGCGGATAGACTCCGAAGTCCTGGGGCAGGTAACCCAGGCGCTGGCGGACCTCTTCTTTTTGGGTTAGGACATTCAGCTCGCCGAGGGTGGCGGATCCGCTGTCCGCCTCCTGCAGCGTGGCCAGGATGCGCATCAGCGTGGACTTGCCGGCGCCGTTGGGCCCCAGCAGCCCGAACATGCCGCGCGGAATGGTCAGGCTGACGTGATCCAGCGCGCGGACGCCGTTGGCATAGGTCTTGGAGAGGTTCTCGATGCGCAGTTCCATGGAAGGTTCGATGTTAGAAGACGGGCAGGTGCCCTAGGAATTACGCGAGCGAGGCCCGCGGAGTTCGGTCAAAGGCGGGAGCGCCAGACGCGGGCATCGCGCCGCCGTGAGCACGGCGCTGACGACCGCGGCGTCGCGGGCTCTCCGCACATCTCGGGTTACTCTCACGGAAGCGCGTCCGGCTGGTCGAAGCCCCTACCTCCCGTGACCCACTTCAATGCGAGACGCTCGTCAGCGGTCAGCTTGCGGACCTCTTCGATCCAGCTCTTCCTGGGTCATTCTCGGGACTCTTGCGCGAGCTACTGCCGGTCGCCGCTCGACTCGCCGTACGCCGCCGCGTTGAACCGCTTCTTCTCGTCCTCGCGCTGGTTGTACGGGATCCCCTTCTCCATCCACTCCGGCTTCGGCGCGCCCTTCAGGAAATGATCGAAGAACTGCTGCATGCGCACCGTGTAGTCCTTCTGGTTGTGCCGCTTGCGCAATCCGTGCTTTTCGCCGTTGTAGTTGAACAGATACGCTTCCTTGCCGTTGCGCCGCAGCGACAGGAACAGCTCGATGCCCTGGTACCACGGCACGGCGTCGTCTTCGTCGTCGTGCAGGATCAACAGCGGCGTTTGTACGCGGTGCGCGCGGAATACCGGCGAGTTCTCGATGAAGTCGAGCGGCGCCTCCCATAGCGTGCCGCCGATGCGGCTCTGCGTCTTCTCATACTGGAACTGCCGCGGCAGGCCGGAGCCCCAGCGGATCCCGTTGTACGCGCTGGTCATGTTGCCGACCGGCGCGCCCGCCTCCGCCGCCCGAAAACGGTTCGTGCGCGTCACCATGTACGAGATCTGGTACCCGCCCCAGGAATGACCCTGGATCCCGATGGCGTTCTCGTCCACGATGCCGCGATCGACCAGTTCCTGCACCGCCGGCAGCACGCACTTCAGCGCGCTCTGTCCCGGCGACCCGATGTTGTACACGATATCCGGCGTCATCACCAGGTAGCCGTTCGAAACGTAGTATGCGAAGTTCACCGACGTCCCCGGTGCGGGCCGCACGAAGCTGTGCAGATTCTGCGACAGGCGCTCGTAGATGTAGACCATCAGCGGATACTTCTTCTTCGGATCGAAGTTCTCGGGCTTGTACAGCGCGGCCTGCAGCGGCACACCGTCGGTGCTCTTGAAGGAGAACAACTCGCCCGGAGCGCCCCACAGGATCCCGGCTTTTTGGGGATTCGCTTCGGTCACCTGCTTCAGCGTGCGGAACGACGAGTCGGTCACGTGCAGGTTCGGCTCGTCGGCGAACGTCGTCGCGGTGACCAGCACGACATCGGCGTTGCGGGCCTTGCCCGCGGCGCGGAAGTTCTTTGCGCCCATCAGCAGTTTCGCCGGCGCGGCGCCGGTGAGGTTGGCCAAAGCGTAGAACCCGGTGTCGCGCGTTACCGTATTCTCGGCGCGCAGGTAGTGCGTCTTCGCCGGATCCAGGCCGCGCTCCTCGTCGTCCTCTTCCTCGGGACCGCGGCCGCCGCCAAAGGGACCGAAGCCGCCACCGCGCCCGTCCAGCCGCGCCACCCGGAACTGCGTCTTCTGCTCGCGGCCCTGCGTCAAGCGCCGCGAAGTCCGGCCGTCCGCCGCGACGTACCAGACGTCGTACTGGTCATACAGCAGCACGCCGTTGCCGTCCTTGGTCCAGCCCGCGTTGCCGTAGCCGTTGGGCTCGCTGGGCGAGTCGTGCTCCTCGTTGAAGAACTTCACCCCAAGCGTCGCCGTCAGGTTCGTCAGGAAGCCGTCGGCGATCCGCACGCTCCACCAGTCGCCCTTCTTGAACGCGAGCGCGTGGTTCCCCTTCGGCGACCAGATCGCGCCGCCGCGGAATTTCTCGATCAACGGCTTGCGCGTCCCGCTGCTGGTGTCGACCAGGTGGAGGTCGGCGTAGTTGCCGTCGTAATCGACCATGGAACGGTACTTGCGGTCGTCCGAGCCGATCGCCCAGCGGCCGTCGTCACTGAAGCTCACCGTCTGCAGCGTCGGATCCGCCACCTGCACCAGCTTCTTCTCGGCCGCATGGAACACCGCGCGGTACGTCCGCGAGCGGTCCTGCGCCGCGCGGACTTTCTGCATCGGCTGAATGTAGTCGTCCTTCCAATGCCAGAGATCCGCCAGCACCCGCTCGTCGCCCGGATCGGCCCCGGCCGCCGGCGCCGCCGGACGTTCGGCGCGGCCCGCCGGCGCCGCCGAGAAGTAGATCCGCTCGCCATCGCGTGAGAAGCTGACGGGCCCGCGCTCGGCGAGCACAAAGCCTGGCGCGAGACCCTTGCCGTCGGAGATCTCCATCGGCTTCTCGATCCCGCGGTGCCACCAGTAGGCTTTGAACGTCTTGGCATCATCCTTGTTCGAAAGGAACACGAGCTGCCGCTCCAGCCGGTCCCAGGCGGGGCGCGTGTAGCGGCCCTTGCCGGCCAGCAACGCGCGCGGCGCGTCCTCCGTCCCGGGCCGCACCAAGTAGACGCCGTTGGTCTCTTCCTTGCGCGAGGCCACGGTGTACACCAGCGCCGCACCATCCTTCGCAACCGAGAACTCGCCGGCGTCCTCGAAAGTCCGCTCCGCGCCCGACTTCAGGTTGCGGACCACCAGCTCGCTTCCGAACTCGGGCCGTCCCCCGGGACCACCTGCGCCGCCGCGCACCGCACCACGCTGATCGGCGGCATCCTCGGCCGCCGGCTTGGCCTCGGCGGCCGGCGGACCGTTCGGCTTCGGTCCCTTCTTGTAGGCCACCCACGCACCGCCGTTGTCCGGCACCTGCATGGACGCGACGTCGGCGACTCGCGTCTCCTTGCCGGTGGCCAGCTCAACAATCACCAGGCCGCCGCGCGGCATCTGGTCCGGACGCTTGCGCTCCTTGCGGGCTTTTTCCGTTTCCGCCTTGGGCGGGAACGTGGTCGCGACCACGAAGGCGCTGTCGGAGGTAATGGCGATCCGGATCCCGCGCACAGGCGGCGGCGCTTCCGGGTTCTCTTCGTTCTCGGTCTCCGGCGCGGGCGGAATGGCGCCCGCGGCGAACCGCCAGTCCTTGCCGGCGGCCAGATCGCGGATCACCAGTTCGCCGTCGCCTTCCTGGGGAAAGAGCGAGTAAGCAAGGAACTTGCCGTCGCGAGACAACTGCTGGCCCGCGATGCTCTTCCAGGAGTCGTAGTCGCGGTGCGTCAGCGGGCGCTTGCTGGTCCCTTGCGAGGAAACCAGGGCGGCAAAGAGGCAACCAAGAGAGAGAACGCGCAGGAGTTTCATGGCGTAGATGCAGCCGATTATACTCCCCGTTTCGTATGCTATGGTTCCGGTATTGACGTGGGGCGAACCATGCAGTTCATCCTCGACCAGCAGGCTGCCACCGCTGCGTGGCAGGAAGGGGCGGACCGCAAACTTAAGGGTCTGCAGGTGTTGGTGCAGGCTGGGATGAAGATGATCATCAAACTCCACCAGCAGCAGCGGGGTTTGCAGGAGCGCGTCGCCAGCATCGACACGCGCATCGACGCACTCATCGATGCCCAGAGCCGCACCGAAGCGAAGCTCGATCGTCTCATTCGGGACCTCGGCAAGCCCGGCGGCAATGGGCACGGGAAGGAACTCTAATGCGGGCGACGAAAAAACGCGCGGCCGCCACCAGCCCGAAGCGGCCCGACAAGATCGAGTTGCTCGTGGAGCGCAACCGGAAGCTCTTTGCCAGAATCGAGCGCGAGCGGAAGAAGAACGCGGCGCGCGAGGCGCAGGAGTGGAAAGAAATAGCCCGGCTGGCGAAGCAAATGGAGACGTTGCTCCGGCAGTCCTAACCTAGCTCCCGCACCGTCCGCCGCCACGCCCGCAGCAGGACCACTCCGATCAGGATCAGCGCCGTGCAGAGCCCGATCCACAATCCGGCGGCGCCCCAGCCCAGCCCCAATCCCAGGCCGGCCCCCAGCGGCAGGCCGATCGCCCAATAACAAATCACGTGCGCCAGCATGGGCGTCCGGGTATTGCCCGCGCCGCGCAGCGCTCCGGTCGCCACCGCCTGAATCCCATCAAACAGTTGAAACAGCGCCGCGATGGCGAGCAGCGCGATCGCCAGATCGATCACCTGCGGATCCGGCGTGAACGCGCGGGCGATCCAGCGCGGCGTGATCCAGAACGTCAGCGCCGCGCAGAACATGAACGCCGCGCCCAGCGCGATCCCCGTCCAGCCGGAGATCGCCGCGCCCGCCGCGTCCCGCCGTCCGATCGCCTGGCCCACCCGGACCGCCGCCGCGGAACTCACGCCTAGCGGGATCATATACGTCACGCTGGCGGCGTTCAGCGCGATCTGGTGCCCGGCCAGTTGCGTGGGGTCCAGGCGCGCGATCAGCGCCGTCACCACCGCGAACACCGCCACCTCGAAGCTGATCTGGGTCGCCGCGGGAAACCCCAGCTCGGCCAGCCGCCGCAGCCGCGGCCAGTCCACCGCGAAGCTCAAGTGCGTTAGCCGGACATGGTGCCGCCGGTCGTAGTACCAGATCGCGGCCAGCAGAAACACCGCCAGGTACACGCGCGACAGCGTGGTCGCCCAGCCGGAGCCCTCCGCGCCCATCGCGCGAAACCCCCAGTTCCCATAAATCAGCAGCCAGTTGCAGAACACGTTGATCAGGTTCGTCGTCAC
Source organism: uncultured Solibacteraceae bacterium (assembly GCA_964471915.1). GTDB lineage: Bacteria > Acidobacteriota > Terriglobia > Bryobacterales > Bryobacteraceae > JAIEPW01. The sequence continues at coordinate 51,314 of CAYYID010000007.1, forward strand.
CAGCGCGAACATCACCGGCCGCACGAAGTTCAGGCTCTGCAGGTAGCGCCGGAAGCAGGAATAGAGCATCAGCGGCAATGTCCCCCAGGCCATCGCCTTGAGGAACGGCGTCGCCTCCCGCAGCACTTGCGGATGGATTCCCGCGCTGCCCAGCAGAGGGATGATCAGCCACACGCAGCCCATCAGCACCGGCGCCATCAGCAGGCACAGCCATACGCCGCTGATCAGGCCGCGGTGGCACTCCTCGAGATCGTCCGCGCCGAACGCCTGCGCCACCATCGAGTCCAGCCCCAGCAGCAGGCCCATCCCGAATACGGAGAACGCGTAGTAAATGCCCGAACCCAACGCCACGGCGCCCATGGTGGTGGCGCCGACGCGGCCCGACATCATGGTGTCCACCACGCCCTCGGCCATCCAGCCCAGCTCAGCCGCCACCAGCGGCAGCGCGAGCTTCAGCATCGGCGGCAGTTCTTTGCGGAATGTCGTGAGGGTCAGCAGCAAGCGAAGAAGAGCGAAGCTTCTTCAGTGTAGCCAGCGCCCGTCAATCCGTGGGCGCGGTCTCCGGCTGCAGGATCGGCGCCCAGTCGTCGAGCAGCAGCCACGCGGCGTCGTCCATCTCCCATCCTTCAGACTCCGGCGCGTCTTCCTTGGTGAGCATCATCGCGATCCGGAAGTTCCGGATGGCCAGTCGCGTCTTGCCTGCCCCCGCGACCTTCTTCGGCACCGCGCCGATGTCGCCGTCCAGCTTCCCCGGATGGGTGAATTGCCCCTCGTATGTCTCGAACACATACCGGAGCTGCGCCTGCAGGCGCCGGTTGTTGTCCCGGGTGGTCCCGTGCATGTAGGGGCAGGCCAGCTCCGCCACCGCCCAGCAGCCGTCGACGACGTTCGTCTTCGCGAACCGGCACCCGCGCGGGTTGTCCGCCTCGTCCGCGCTCAGGAAGTTCTCCCCCCGGCACGGAAACAGCAGCGCCGTCTGGTTCGTCGGAATACACACCGCATTGGCCGCGTCCACCTCGGACGCCAGCCGCATTTCGTGCCGGTTCAGCAGGTCCCGCGACTCCACGTGCGTGTGTCCTGGGTTCAATCCCTGCCCGCCCGCGGGATCCATGTTTCCCGTTCGCCCGCCGTAGCCGATAATCTCCCCCGCCATCACCGCTCCCGCCGGCGCCCCATACGCGGAGAAGTGAAAACTCGTCCACCGGTAGCTCCGCCCGTTGTGCGCGAAGGAAAGCGCGATGTACTGCCCGGCGCCCACGGTCAGCCCCTGCGACTTCCGCTCCAGTTGTCCTCCGTGGAGCGCAAACACCTTTGCGCCGACTACCGCGTGGATATCCAGTCCGTAATGCCCGTCGTCGCCTCGCCACAACGGCGCGTTCGAGTGATCCAGCTTCCCGTAGCCCTTGTTGCCGTAGTCCTCGGACCCCGCGCCGTCGCCCGCGCGCGTCACGATGTGCATGTTCCCCGCCCGCCGCAAGGAACCTTCCTCGACATACACCTTATCGGTGATGCGAAAGGCCGGTGACGGATCCGGAATCCCGTCCCACACCGGCGGCGCCCACAACATCGCCAGCGCCACCATCTCCGGATGTCCCTTGAAGACGCTGAACCACGGCGAGAACCCCGCGATAATCCGCTCTGTCGTGCTCAGATCCTGCCAGTTGGCCGATATTACCCCCGGCACCGCCGCTTCGATGAAAGAACGGAACTCGGGCAACGCCGCGGCCGGTTGCTTGTTGCCGGCCACCCGGTACCGCCACCCCCACGGGCCCGCGGCCTTGTCCTGTGCCGTGTCCGCCCATTCGATGGTGACGGGCAGCGGCTCCCCGACGGGGAACGGACGGAATCCCTGACGTTCCAGCAGGATCGGGAAGTCCCGGAACTGCACCTTGATGCGGAACCCCAGGATGATCTTGGTCACCGGAATGGGCACGTACACGATGCCGTCGTCGTTGGTCGAGAACATCTTGCGGCGATCCTGTAGCTTGCCTACCGCGGTCCGCCGCGCCGCGTAGTTGTCCCATGTGTTCAGCCGCGTGTACGGAACCTTGCTGCCCAGCTCCACCTTCTGCCACGTCGCGAACTTCTCCGCCGTCACCGCGCCGAACGTCCCGAACTCGCTTTCCGGGCACTCGTAACCGAGGCCCGTCAGGTGCATCTGCAGCGTCTCGAAGAACCGGCGGTTGTAATCGCCGACGATCCGCGCAATCCACGCCTTCGTCACCTCGCGGACGAACTTGTCGGGCCGGACTTCATTCGGGTGCGCCGCGTACCAGTCGCTTTCGTATGCTTCGAGCGCGGTCCAGTCTTCATCGGTGAACGTCTTTCCGGCGGTCCCGCAGTTGTAGCCGAGCGCCGTCAGTGCCACCTGCAGTTTCGAGCGGTCCGTGGACGTGAATCCCGTGGCGCTGGCCGGCTGGCCAGTGGCCTCGCTGTACGGAATGATGTAGTTCTCGACGATGTCCCAGGAAAAGTCGCCGAAGAAGCGGACCGCGGCGTGGGCCTTGTCGTCCCACGCCTGCCCGGGGTCGGCAATCAATACCTTCTCAACAGGCGTGTTTACGACCGGCGCGCCGCTCCGGCAGTCGATCACTTTGATCGCCAGCTTCCGCAGTACCGCCTTCACGTTGGCCAGCCCCGAACTCTTCGGCGTCACGGCCGACCGGATCTCCGCGATCGGTGTCGCCAACGCCCCGAAGCGCCTGGTACAGTCCTTTTCGTCCGCGCTGATTCGAGCCATGTTCCGGAGCCTCCCTCAGCAGGTGTACACCGTCCAATCCTTCTCGCCCTCGGCCGGGTACTCCGGAAGCGGCGCCGCGGGCGGCGCCGGAGCGTCCGGCGGATCCGGCGGCACCGGCTGCTCCGACATGTCCTCCTCAGCCGGTGTCAACCGCTGGTCGAGATCATGGATCTCCAGCAGGAGCTTGCGCGTCGCGTCGTCGATCTCGCCGGTGGCTTTCAACTCGTCCGGGTGAGACGCCTGGAACAGGTACACCGCCTTCCGCGTCTTCGGACCCACGATGCCGTCCACAGGCCCGGCATGATACCCAAGGTTGTTCAAACGCGCCTGGATTCCCGTAACGCGCGAAACCGGATCCAGCGACCCGAAGCTCACCTGGTATTCATCCCCCAAAAAAGTCAGCGTGCCGGACCGCGTGTCCGCGGGCACCTCGGTCTCGATCAGGCCCTCGTCATCGGTGTAGCCTTCGACCGGCATCATGCCCGCCGCCTCGAGCTTGTACGGCTTATCCGTGATCGGCCGCCCGGACTCGTCGATCATGAAAAGCCGGAACTTCCACTTCTCCGTCTTCACCACGAACTTGTGCTTGTTGTCCGAGCCTTTGCCGTAGTCCTTGCCCTCGACCGGCGGAATGTAGAGTTCGTCGCCGGGATAGATCACATTCGGGTTGGGACGCTTGGCGCGAAACGCTGCGTTCCCCGGATGATCGTAGACCGTGCGCCAGTCCGTGAATCCGTAGTTCCACGCGATCAGCGAAAGGCACTCGCCTTGCGCCACCACGTGGGTGAAGCCCTCGGTAGGAGGCAGATAACTGCTGGGCATCCTGGCCTTTCCCTGGTACGCGGCTTTTCGCCGTCCGCCGGCTCAGCGAAAGCCGGATGTGTGGTATTCTAAGGGAACCGACCTCGCCAGGGGGAGAGCTTTCTTCCCGTGGCACTTTCCGGGGACGTAGTTCAGCTGGTTAGAACGCCGGCCTGTCACGTCGGAGGTCGCGGGTTCGAGCCCCGTCGTCCCCGCCATTTCTCAAGCCGAGAAACGGTATCCCAACCCCCGCACCGTCAGAATGAACTGCGGCTGCTTCGGGTTCGGCTCCAGTTTCTGCCGCAGCCACGCCAGGTGGACATCCACGGTCCGCGTATTGATGGACGGTTCGTAGCCCCACACCTTCGTCAGCAGTTCTTCGCGGGATACCGTTTGCCCCGGCCGCTCCAGCAGGTACTTCAGCAGTTGGAACTCCCGCGCCGAGAGCTGGATCGGCGTGTCGCCGCGCGTTGCTTCCATGGCGCGCAAATCCACGCGGACGTCGCCGAAAGCCACCGCGTCCGGACCGGCCTTCGCCTGGACGGACCGGCGCAACAGCGCCTCCAGGCGCGCCACCAGCTCCAGCATGTCGAACGGTTTCGTCAGGTAGTCGTCGGCGCCCACCTGCAACCCCACCACCTTGTCCACCACCTGGGACCGCGCGGTCAGCATCAGGACCGGCGTCGCCAGGCCCTTTTGGCGCACCTGCCGGCAGATATCGAGTCCGGTCTTGCCCGGCAGCATCCAGTCCAGGATCAGCAGATCGTGTTCGCCGGCCAGCGCCCGCTCCAGCCCGGTATCGCCGTGCTCGGCGGCCTCGAAACCATAGCCTTCGGCGCGCAGGCGGTCGCCCACCGTCATCACCAGGCCGGGCTCGTCTTCCACCATCAGGATACGCGCGCTCATACCTTGGCCGCCGGGATCCACAGCGTGAACTCCGAACCTTGTCCCACTTCGGTCTGAACCTCTACCTTTCCGCCGTGGGCTTCCGCGATCTTGCGCACCAGGCTCAGGCCCAATCCCGCGCCGTGCACCTGGGACGACGCCGCGCTGCGCCCGCGGTAAAACGGATCGAACAGCCGCGGCAGGTCCGTCGAATCGATGCCGCGCCCGCGATCGGCCACGCGAATCGCCACGGAGCCGTTCTCGGCGGACGCCGTAACCCCCACCCAACCGCCGTCCTTGCCATACCGGAGCGCGTTGCTGATCAGGTTCCGCACCGCCTGGGTCAACGCGGTGGCATCCGCCAGCACGGGCGGCAGCCGGGGATCCAGCTTGCGCTCCACGCGGATGGCTCCCTTCTCCGGCGCGCAGGCCTCCAGCGCGCGATCCACGATCTCCTCCACGCCGACCAATTGCGGATCGATTTCCAGCCGCCCGGACTGGGCGCGCGAGAACGAGAGCGTCTGCTCCACCATGTCCTGGAGCTGCCGGCCATGATCCCGGATCACGGTGCCGTAACGCCGCACCTGCTCCGGCTTGTCCACTACGCCGTCGGCGAGGTTCTCGGCCGCCGAAGAGATCACGGAGAGCGGCGTCTTCAGTTCATGACTCACGCCGGCGACGAATTCCATCTGTAGTCGGGCGAGGCGGCGCGCCCGCCGGGTGGACACGATCAGCACCGCCATGGCGACGCCCGTGAGCAGCAGCATTCCTCCACCCAGCAACTGGTTCCGCTGGTGAACCGCATCCACCGCCGCGTCCAGCGATCCGAGCCGGTGCTTGGCCTCGACCAGCCACGCGCCGGGGGCGGGGCCTTCGGGACGTTCCGGCCCGGCGCGGCGCCGCCAGGGCGGGCCGCCATCGGGCGGGTGGAACACCGCCATCGACGCATCCGGCTTGTCGAACCGCGCCGCGGAACCGGGATCCTTCTCCCACAGGATCCTTCCCGGCTCCCGCCGGTCAATCACCCGGATCTGGTAGTCGCCACCGGCAAAATGCCGCGCCGCCACCTCTCCGAGCATCGCCGATTCCACGACTCGCCGGTCCAGCTTGATCAGCAGAAACCCGGCCGGGCGCGGGCCACCGGGACCTCCCGGACCGGGTCCGCCCGGGCCGCGCCGGAACTCGAACGGGCCCTCGCCGGGACCCATCCGGCGCAGGCGTGCGATCCGCGGAAACACTAGCAAAGAATAGTCTTCCGCCTCTCCAGGCGGGCCGGTCGTCAATCGTTCACGGAACACCTCCAACTCCGGCGGCCAGCCCACTGGCTCGAACTTCCCCGCCGCCGTATTCAGCCTCCGGACCCACGGCTCCCGGTCCGGTTCCAACGAAACCGCGTACAGGGACTCGACATACTTCTGGGATGGTGCTTCCCGGGACCATTCGAGAAACCGCGCCGCGACCGCGTCGTCTGTTTCCGCGCCCCGGGCGAACGGAAAGGACCCCGTGAGCCGCCCGAACTCGGCGTTCAGATCCTCGCGGAAACGCTGCAGCGTAGCGTTCAGTTGGGTTTGCCGCCGCTCGCGATCCGCGGTGCGCAGCTCATCGATCCATTGCCGCTGGAACAGAAACAGCACGGGCAACAGCACGGACACCAACCCGATCACCGCCCACGCCACCCAGTCCCGGCGTCCCATGCACCCGATTATACGGGCCCCGCCAAGTGCTCCAGGCTAAATCCATGTTAAGAATGTAAACCCGCATTTATCAAACACTTAACTACCATCCAGGGCCTTCCTGCGTTGATACTGGCAGTGGGACGGGACGCGCCCCACGCAATTTGTAACCGAGGAAGGACGACACATTATGAAAACGAGTATGCTTCTGCTGGCCGCGGCGGCGGCCGCGTTCGCGCAGCCTCCGGCCGGCTCCATGCCCCGCACTCCGGACGTCAGTTCCCTGAAGACCTACCTGTCGCTGACGGACGCCCAAGTCAACACGCTGCAGCAGGCGCGGCAGAGCGAGATGACGGCGCTCCGCTCCGTGTTCGAGGAGATCCAGACCAAGGAGACCGCGCTCCGCAACCTGCTCAACACCAACACTACGGACGCGGCCGCGGTCGGCCGCCTGGTGCTGGAGATCCAGACCGCGCGCAAAAAGGTCGAGTCCACGCAGGCGACCTACCGGACCCAGGCGGTCAATACCCTGACCGCCGACCAAAAGACGAAGCTCACGGCGCTCGATACCGCGATGAAACTGCGTGACGAGATCCAGCAGGCCGTGATGCTGAACCTGTTGCAGCCCGAAGAGGGACCGGGCGGACCCGGGTTCGGCGGTCCCGGTTTCGGCCCGGGCGGTCCGGGAGGGCGGGGCTTCGGCCCTCCCCCCGGTGGGATGATGATGCGCAATCCGCGCCAATAGGCGCTCCGGCACAATCCAGGTTGGCTACCCGGCGGGAGGGAGCGGACGCTCCACTCCCGCCGTTGGTTTGGAGGCACCTGAGTTCGAAGCGATCCTTGCTGCGTCTTGGTCCCATCCGGCCGCAGGGTATTCCGCGCCGGAGAGCCGGAGACACGTCGCATGAGCTGCCGGCTATTCGGATGTAGACGGCTGAAGCAAGCAAGCGAGCGTTCACAAGTCAGCGCCGCTTGACGAGAAGCGAGACGAGGAACCGCTGGGCGATCTCGGCCTCCCGGATCGTCCTCCAACCCGCCAGCGCCTCTTCCGCCCGCTTGATTTGCGCGAGCGCCTCGCTGCGGGTCCAGCGCTTGGAGCTGTCGTAATCCGCGATATGGCGTTGTTCCTGAAGTTGTACGAACGCCTCCGCAACAACCCGGAGAATACGCATGGCAGCAGGATCTCCGGTGCCGAACCGGCGGCCCCTGTCGAGCAACTGGTTACAGGCGGCTTTCATGGTCGAGTGATCGAAGGCGCGGCCAAGAATCGGGCGCAATTGCGCGTGCCTCCAATTCCGCACAGCCTCGTCAATCAACATGTGGAACAGGCCGTAATATGCGGCCGAGACGGCGCGCCGCAGACTGGCTTGTCGCGGACGGTTTCGTTCGCTGCGGGCCAATTGCAGCGCCTGCCTCAACAGGTCGTCGTGGTAAGCCACGTGCGGCTCTCTCTAGGCCCAGTCCGGGTCGGAGCACTCGGTTTGCTCGGACTTGCTCCGGAAACTGAAGTAGGGAATCAGTCCCCAATCCTCGCGTGGGCGCAGTTCCTCGATCAACGCGTCGGAGATCCGGTTGACCGACGCAGCCAGACGGTCTTCGCGGCTCGCCGCGTCCGTGAGAACGATACGGAAGTAGACCGCGGGCTCCCCGGTCGAATCGGTTCCGAAGCTGTGCCGCACCCGGATCGCATCCTTGCCCAGCTTACGGACGGCCTTCGCGACGGCGGCATCCAACCGCGTCTGATGGACGAAACCAGCGGGAACGGTTGGCATAACACCAGTATCGCTCGCGGCGGAGTCCACCGCACACGGGGCCCTCCCACCGTGCTTCAATAGCATCCAAGCCATGAAACCCTGTTGGAAACTCGTCGCGGCATCCGCCGTGCTCTTCGCCGCCAGTGCCGCCGCTCAGCGGCCCGCGGCTGATCCGCAACTGCTGGCCGCGCGGAACGCAATGGAGAAGGAACTCCAGTCCATCGCCGTCGTCGAACGCAAGCTCATGGTCCCGATGCGCGACGGCAAACGCATGGCGGCCGACGTCTACCGGCCCAAGGACACCTCCAAGAAGTACCCGGCGATCTTCGTCCGCACGCCCTACAATTTCAACTTCTGGGACGTGCGCCTCGGCGCGCCCAAGGACCTCAAGTCCCAGCTCGAAGCCGTCAAGCGCGGCTATGCCTATGTCGAGATGAACGAGCGCGGCCATTTCTTCTCCGAGGGCCAGTACGACATCCTCGGTCCGCCGCTCACCGACGGCACCGACGCCATCTCCTGGATGACCGCCCAGCCCTGGTCGAACGGCAAGGTGGGCACCATCGGCTGTTCGTCCACGGCGGAGTGGCAACTGGCGGTCGCCGCGCAAGGCAACCCCGGATTCACCACCATGATCCCGCAGGGCTTCGGCGCCGGCGTCGGCCGGGTGGGTCCCTGGTATGAGCAGGGCAACTGGTACCGCGGCGGCGCCGTCCAGATGCTCTTCATCGCGTGGCTGTACGGCGAGCAGAATCAGCTCCGGCCCATGTTCCCGCCGAACACCTCCCAGGAAGACATGATCCGCGCCTCAAAGTCTTTCGACCTTGCGCAGAACCTCCCGCCCGTCGACTGGGCGAAGGCCCTGCAGCACCTGCCCGTGCAGGACATCATGAAGAACGTCGACGGCCCCAAGGGGATCTTCGCCGACCGGATGGAAGTCGCCACCGGCGGCGCCATGATCAAGCGCGCGCCCAACGATCCGGCCTGGTACCGCGGCGGGCTCTGGCACGACGACCTGAAGATCAATATTCCGGGGTTCTGGTTCATGTCCTGGTATGACGTCTCCACCGGACCGAACCTCGCCGCGTACAACCATGTCCGCCGCACCGCGAGCCCCGATGTCGCCAGCAAGCAGTTCGCGGTGATCGCCCCGACCCTGCACTGCGCCTTCAAGCGCGCCACCGAGGACACCGTCGTCGGCGAACGCAGCATGGGAGACGCTCGCCTCAACTATGACGAACTCACCTACGGCTGGTTCGACCATTTCCTGAAGGGCGAGGACAACAAGATCCTCGAGAAGTGGCCGAAGGTCCGCTACTTCACCATGGGCGCGAACAAGTGGCAATCGTCGGACACCTGGCCGCCGGCGGGCGCCCAGCCGGTCACCATGTACCTGGCCAGTGGCGGCCGCGCCAACAGCCTGTACGGTGACGGCGTGCTGACGGCCGCCGCGCCCGCGCAGAATAACCCGGACCTGTTCGTCTATGATCCGATGAACCCCGTGCCGTCCTACGGCGGCAATGTCTGCTGCACCGGCAACGCCGTGCAGGGCGGATCCTTCGATCAGCGCAAGCTCGAAGCGCGCGCCGACATCCTGGTGTATTCCACCGAGCCCTTGAAAGAAGGCATGGAGGTCAGCGGCCCCATCGACGTCACTCTGTACGTCTCCTCCGACGCCAAGGACACCGACTTCACCGTGAAGCTCCTCGATGTCGATGAAGAAGGACGCGCGTATAACCTGGACGAGACCATTCTCCGCGCGCGTTATCGCGACGGCTACGACAAGCCGCTGGCCTGGATGGAGAAGGGCAAGGTCTACAAGCTGACCCTGCCGTCGCTGACCACCAGCAACTACTTCGCCCCGGGACACCGGATCCGGATCGAGATCTCGTCGAGCAACTTCCCACGCTTCGACCGCAACCTGAACACGGGCGGCAACAACTACGACGAGACGAAGGGCGTGGTCGCGCGGAACAGCGTGCACCACTCCGCGCAGTATCCGTCGCAGGTCACCTTCAGCGTCGTAAAGCGCTAGGCGGTAACGGCCCGGCCGTCGTAAACGGGGTCCGCCGCGCCATCCAGGACGCCGGTGCGCGGGTCGAATTCCACCGCGTGCACGATCCCGAGATGGCGGGCGATTCCCTCCGCGACTTCCACGGCAAATCCGAGCGCCTGCAAGTGGCGGTCCGCGCCGCGCAGCTCCTCGTGCAGCCGGACTCGCGTTCTCTCGCAGAACACCCGCGGGGCCCGGACGCTCCTTTCGAGCGGCCAGCCCCGCCCGAGCCGGTTCACCAGCACCTGCATCACGGAGGGCGGGATCCGCTCGCTGCCGGCCGCCCCCAGGGACAGTACCTGTCCGCCATCCCGCAACGCGATACAAGGGCTCATCTCGGTGAGATCGCGCGCGCCGGGCTTGGCTGTGCCGCCCGCCATCTGATAGCTGTGCGCGTAGAAGAACCCGAGTTCCGGGTGCGCCACTCCGGCGCCGAAGCGCGGTCCGATCGAGGTAGTGAGGGCGACCGCGTTCCCTTCGCGGTCGATCGTGGAGAGGTGCGTCGTGTCGTGGCCGTCATCCGGTGCGGGTCCCGCCTCTCGACGCACCGGCCGGCCCAGCGCCGCCCGGATCCGCTCCGCCCTTTCCCGGGCGAGTTCCGCCGCTGGCAACTGCTCGAGCGGGACGCCCCCGGCCTTCGGGGCCAACGTCCGCAGGAACTGCGGCCGGTCCTCCATCGCTTGCGCGATGATCCGCGTCAACAGTTCCACCTCGTGCGGATCGGGACCGCCGGGCGCGAACTCGAAGTGCGACGCGATGTTCAGCAGTTCGGCCAAGGTGTTCCCCCAGGCGTGCCGCCCCAGGCTGATCACCGTGGCGTCGCGGAACCGGCCGCGCACCAGCAACCCCTCCCCCGGACGGTATGCCGCCAGATCCGCCGCCCGAACGAACCCGGCCGCGAGGTCGCCCGCCAGCGCCGCTCCCGCTTCCGCGCCGTAAAATGCCCGGGTGCCTCCGCGCGCCAACCGCCGCAGCGTCTCGGCCAACGCCGGCTGGCGAAGCGTCTCCCCCGCCGCGTACGGCGCGCCATCGGACCGCAGAAAATGCCGCCGCGCGCCGGGATCGCTGGCCAGCTTCGCGCGCTCCGCGGCGAAGATCTCCGCCAGCCGCGGCGTAACGGCAAATCCCCCCTCCGCCAGGCGGATCGCCGGTTCCAAGGCGCGGCTCAGCGGCAGCCGCCCGTACGCTCCCAGCAGCCGCGCGAGTGCCGCGGGATTGCCCGGCACCGGCGCCACGCCGCGGCCGCTCTGCTTGGCCGCCCGGTATCCCGCCGGCACCCGGGTCGCGCCGTCAATTCCGAACAGCCGGCCACCCGCGCGCCGGATCACGATCTGGCAGCGCCCCGCCAGGCTGGTCATCGGAGGATCCGTCACGGCGAGCGCGAACGCGGCGGCTGCCGCGGCATCCATCGCGTTGCCGCCCGCCGCCAGCAGCTCCGCGCCCGCCTCTGCCGCCGCCGGGGTGCTTGCTGCCGTCATGCCGCCCCGCACGCGCGCCACCGCCAGAGAGGAGGCGCCCAGGGTCAGCAGCGATCGCCGGCTGAGCAGTGACATGCGGGGACGAGTGTATCGCCCGTGAGTCGTCTGCCGCAATCGGCGCGCCTGGCGCCGCGCGGATCGATCGCCCACGGAGCAAACTGCCCGGCCGGGCCTCTGCTAACTTGGAGAATCCATGATCGCGAGCGCAATCCGGCTTTATTCCGTAAGGCAGAACGCTGAATGAACGCCGCGCTCTTTCTGGGCGGGCTTGCGCTGCTGCTCACCTCCGCAAAGTATTTCGTGGATGGCATCGCACGCCTGGCGGGCGCGCTCGGCGTTCCGCCTCTGGTGATCGGCATGACCGTGGTCGCCTTCGGAACCTCGACGCCCGAACTCGTTGTGAACGGAATATCCGCGTCGCGCGGCGAGACGGCGCTGGCCTTCGGCAACATCGTTGGCTCCTGCATCGTGAACGTGGGCTTCGTCCTGGCGGTGACCGCGCTGGTCCGTCCGCTCAAGGTGGAACCGTCCCTGATCACCCGCGAGCTCCCCATGCTGCTGCTCGCGGTGGCGGCCTTCCTCGCGCTGGGCTCCGACCGGTTTCTGGACCGCGCGCCCGCCGACTTGCTGGCCCGGGCCGACGGAATCATCCTGCTGCTGCTGTTCGCACTGTTCCTGTACTACACGGCCATCTACACGGTGGCGAAACGCCTCGCCGGCGGCGCGGAGGACGCCTTTGTGGCCGAGGTGCGCGCGGAACTGCCGCCGCGGCGCCGCGATCCGGGCCTTGCGAAGGACGTGGCGGTGACCCTGGCCGGGCTCGCGGGCGTGTCTCTCGGCGCGAGCTGGACCGTCGATGGCGCCACGGGGCTCGCGCGGCTGTTCGTGCCTCGCGGAGAATGTCATCGGCCTCACCATTGTTTCGGCCGGCACCACCCTCCCGGAACTCATCACTTGCGTGATGGCGGCGCGCCGCGGCAACGCGGACATCGCCCTCGGCAATGTCGTCGGCTCCAACATCTTCAACCTCCTGGCGATCGGCGGCACCGTGGCGACCCTCCGTCCCGTCCCGGTTCCCGCAGGAGGGGAGCGGGACCTGTTGTTCATGGCGCTGCTCACCGCTATCTTGCTGCCGGTGGCTATCCGCAGCAGCCGGACCGTAACCCGCGGGGAAGGAGCCTTCCTGCTCGCGCTGTACGCGGCGTATCTGTCGTTCCGGCTCGCTGGTTGAGCGGGACAGCCCTTCCGGCCCTGAGCCGGGTGAAGGGCTGAGGAATCGCTACAGCCGCCGGACCCCTTGCGCCGGCACCTCGCGCAGCAGCTCCCGCACCGTCTTCTTGTGTACGGGATGCCAGAGGTGGGGCGCGATTTCGGCCAGCGGCTCCAGTACGAACCGCCGCTCCGCGATCCGGGGATGCGGCAGCTCAAGCACGGCGGTCTGCATCACCTTGGCCTCGTAGAACAGCAGATCGAGGTCGATCACCCGGGGTCCTTTGGGCGTCAGCCTCCGGCGTCCCATCGCCCGCTCGATGCCCTGCAGGCGCTTCAGCAGTTGGATCGGGAACGCTTCGGTTTCGGCCTCCAGCACCTGATTGAGGAAGGCGGGCTGATCCCGCACATCCCGCGGCTCCGTCTCGTAGACGGACGAAGCCTGCCGCACCAGCACGCCGGCGTCCGGCAACTGCCGCAGCGCCTCCGCGAGGTTCGCGGCCCGGTCGCCGAGGTTCGTGCCGAGCGCGAGGTAGATGGTTTTCATGTGGGGATGCGCTACTGCCATTGTAAGCGCGAGGTTTTGCTGCCAGCGCCGGCTTTTTAGAACAGCGTGTTCTGCGTGCTGCGCGGCCGCCGCGCGATACCGAAGTAGTCGAAGGCCCGCTCCGTCGCCACCCGGCCCCGCGGCGTCCGGTCCAGGAACCCGAGCTGCATGAGGTACGGCTCGTAGACTTCCTCGATGGTGTCCGGCTCCTCGTCGATCGACGCGGCGATGGTGTTCACCCCCACCGGACCCCCGCTGTACTTGTCGAGGATGGTGAGCATGATCTTCTGGTCGATCTCGTCGAGCCCGTAGCGGTCGACTTCGAGCAGATCCAGCGCCTGCTTCGCCACCCCCAGATCCACGTTGCCGGCGGCGCGCACCTGCGCGTAATCCCGCACCCGCCGCAGCAGGCGGTTGGCGATCCGCGGGGTCCCGCGCGCCCGCCGCGCGATTTCCTCCGCGCCCGGCGTGTCGATCGCAAGCTCCAGCAGCGACGCCGAGCGCAGCACGATCCGCGTCAGCTCGGGAACATCGTAATGATTCAGCCGCAGCACCAGCCCGAAGCGCCCGCGCAACGGCGCGCTGATCAGGCCCTGCCGCGTGGTCGCCCCGATTGCCGTGAACCGCTTCAGGTCCATCGGCACCGTCCGCGCCCCGGGACCCGTCCCGATCAGGATGTCCATGCGGAAGTCCTCGAGCGCCGAATAGATCATCTCCTCGACGTCCGGCAGCAGCCGGTGGATCTCGTCGATGAAGAAGACCTCGCGCTCGTGCAGGTTCGAGAGGATCCCGACCAGATCCAGCTTCTTTTGCAGCACCGGACCCGAGGTTTGCTGGTAGCCGACGCCGAGCTCCTGGGCGATGATGTTGGCAAGCGTGGTTTTGCCGAGTCCCGGGGGTCCGTAGAGCAGGACGTGGTCCATGGCCTCGCCGCGCAGGCGCGCGGCCTCGATGGCGATGGCGAGGTTCTCCTTGACCTTGAGCTGGCCCGCGAAGTCGGCCAGCTTGCCGGGCCGGAGGGCGGCTTCGAACTGGCGTTCCTCGTCGCGCGGCTGCGCGGAGACGATGCCGGAATCGCGCATGAAGCTCTAGTTTGGCATAGCGCGGTCAGGCCGAGAAATTGATCGCGGCGTGCGGGGCGCCGGCGCCGACCGCCTCGGCCGGCTCCGCCGCCAGTTGCTGCCACGCTTCGGCGAGGGTGCTCAGCAGTTTTTCGGCTTCGGCCAGGGGCGCGTCCGCTTGCTCGACTTGGGCGCGGGCGAGCAGTTCGAGGACGTAGGCGTAGACGGCCGCGAGGCGCCTGGCGACTTCGCCTTGAGTGGGATCGAGCGCCGTGGAGAGTTCGCCGACGATCAGCGACGCGCGGGTGATCGCGGCGCCCCGCTCCCGGATCTCGCGGCGCGCGACGTGCCGGCGGGCGGCCGCAATCGCTTCCACCCCGCCCCGGTACAGCAGGCAGACCAGCTCCACCGGGCTGGCGTTCAGAATGGCGCTGTTCAGATAGTTGTCACGAGCCGCGTTTGCCGAGTACACGTTTCGGGCTTCTCCTGCCGTGGTTTCGAGGGTCCCGCCCCCGCTTTACTTCTCGGCTGCCCGCCGCAAAACTTCTTCCGCCGGGATCTGCAGCACCACTTCGCGCGTCAGCCGGTCCACGATCCGCACCAGCGCCCGCCGCGTCTCCCGGTCGAAAACAAACGTCAGCTCGTTGCCCGATCCGAACAACGCGCCGGCATCCACCTTCTTCACCGCTTGAATCAGCTCCCGCTGCTCCTTCTGCTGCTGGCGAGTGAGGCTCTCCAACGGCGCCGTGGGTCCCCGCGCCGCCTGTGCCTCTGCTCGCGCCGTCACCGCTGCGATATCCATCTCGCTCTTGCAGAAGGATCAACGCCTTCTGCTCCTCCTGGAACTCCTTATCGGCTCGCCGCGCTGGGTCTTGAGCCGCGCTCCCGCCGTTTTGCTATCGTGATCCCCATGGCCGTCACCCTCGTCAATCCCATGAATGAGGCCGCCCGGGACGCCGCCCTCCCCGCCCCGCGCCTGAAATCCCTCGCCGGAACCAAAGTCGCGCTGCTCGATATCTCCAAGCCGGGCGGCGACGTTTTTCTGAACCACCTCGAGAAACTGCTCCGCGAACGCTACGGCGTCGCGGAGATCCTCCGCGCGCGCAAGCCCACGTTCACCAAACCCGCGCCCGAATCCATCCTTTACGGGCTGGCCGGCGCGAAGCCCCATGCCGTCATCGAAGGCCTGGCCGATTGAGGCTCCTGCACCACGTGCAGTTTGCACGACACGGCCAAGTTCGAATCGCTCGGCATTCCCTCCGTACCCGTGGCCACCACGGAGTTCCGCACCGCCGCGCGCGCTCAGGCGAGCCAGCTCGGCCGCCCGGACTTCGACGCCGTCTACGTGGCGCACCCCATTCAGGACCAGACGCGCGCTGAGATCGAGGCCCGCGCCGAGTCCGCCATCGGCGAAATCGTCAGCCGGCTGCTGGCCGGCTGACGGATCTTCGGTGAGCCCGCGGGACGGCGGCGTCCCGCGGACCGATTGCGGCTTACTGCTTTTCCTCGCCCAGCGTGACCAGGCGGTTCAGCAGCGTGTCGAAGCCGCCGTGGATGGTGATCTTATCCACCTTCTCGGCGACCTTTTCGAGCGTCTCCAGCTCCTTCAACCGCACCAGGAGCGGGTTCTCTTCGAGCAGCCGCGCGGTGTTCAGCAGCGAACGGGTCGCCGCCGTCTCCTCGCGCCGGCGGATCAGGTTGGCCTGCGCCTCCTTTTCCGCCGTCACTACCCGGTTGAGGATCTCGCGGACTTCGCCCGGCAGCACGATGTCCTTGATGGCCATCGCCGCCAGACGAACCCCGAGCGCTTCGGCCTCGGCACGCACCACCGACGCCACCGCCGCGTCGATGTCCGTCTTCTCGGCCAGCACTTCCTCGAGCGTCCGCCGCCCCAGCGACTGGCGAACCGCCAGCTGCACGGCACGGTAGAGGTGCTCGGCGAAATCCTTCACGCTCGTCTTGGCCCGCACGGCGTCCACCACCTGGTACTCGGCCCAGATGTTGACGCGCAGGGAGACCTTATCCCGGGTCAGGATCTCCTGACCCGGGATCTCCAGCGCCTGCACGCGGAGGTCGACCACCTCCACGCGCGGCGTGGCCGCCGTGTTCCAGAAGGCGTGCGTTCCCGGCTCGAGCAGCCGCACGAAGCGGTTGTCGAGGTACAGCAACGCGGCCTTCCCTTCCTCCACGGCCGTGAACGACGCGTTCGCCTCCCGCCCCAAACGGGACAGGGGCATCACGAGGTCCGGCGGCACGGCCGGCTGCTCCCGCGCGTCGATCACCTCGGCGGTCACTTCTACCGGGCCGCGCCAGAACAGCACGCGGCTCGCCGGTCCGATGACCCGCGCGAGCTTCCCGTCGAAGCGCACGATGGCGACTTCGCGGTCGCCCGTCTCCACCTTGGTGAAGTACGGGGCGACCTGGTCCCAGGCATCCTTGGCTAGGGCATCGGTCCACTCGCTCACGAGAATGACCTCGCGAACGGTGTGGCGCTCGACTTCGATTTTGCGCCCGAACAGCACGTGCTCGCCCGGTCCGAGGATCCGGTCGAAACGCCGCTTGCGGGTGAGAATGGCGCGCTCCCGGTCGCCCAGCAGCACGCGCTTGTAGAACAGCATGGCAGTCACCTCCCTTCGTGTTTTCCATGCTTAGCGAACATCTCTTCGATCAGCTCCCCGGGCCCCGCTCCAACACTCTCCAGACGGACCTCTCCTAGAGCCGCCAGACGATTTCCTCTGCGCGCCGATTTCTCATGAATTCACGCGAATATCTTTTCGATACCTACGTGATTCGCGGATCACAGCGCGCGCCGGAAACAATCCCGGACGGCGGTTTCAGTGGAGGTGCAGAGCCCGGAAGGCGTTGCTTTCGGCCGGCTGGCCTACGGCAGGAACGGAGCCCGGATCGCTTCAGTTGGTTGGCGTGATAACGGGATTCGAACCCGTAACCCACAGAGTGACAGTCTGTTGCTCTACCCTTGAGCTATATCCGAGGCGGGAAAAATCTCCGGCGATCCCCGGCATGCGGTGGCACAATGTGTCCGCACCAGCGAGGCGTTTGGAACCCCGGCTTGTGGTGATCGTCGGCATAGACATCTTCTCCCTGGGTTAGTATGCCAGATCGGGAGAAATTGTCAATATTCCGGATAATTAAGCTTGATTGAGAAGACTCGTGACCGACGGGCTCGAGGCGACGCGCGCGGCGAGCATCTCGAACTCGGGCTCGTCGCGCGGCGGACGAAAGAGTCCGATCTCGCGCTCCAGGTCCGCGGCGCCTTTCGCCACGGGCACGCGGACGTAGCGGCTGGTCTGGTCGTAGACGCCGTAGACCACTTCCAGGCGCTGCGGGTCGTCGAGTTCCATCTGCAGGCGGAACGCCTGCCAGGCCGCGTTCAAGGCCACCGCGCATTCGATCAACGCGGGGCGATAGCCGGGCTTCTGCTCCACCGGGAGGCCGTGCGCGTTCTTCAGGCCGAGGGCGGCGGCGCGCACGGAGACCTGGAGTTTGTCGAGAATCGCGGCCAGCGGGGCATCGGTGGCGACGCGCAGATGGCTGCGCGAATCGAGAAACACGTCCACCGCGTTGGCCAGGGCGCCGCAGCGCGAGTGTCCCAACACCACCGCGAGGCACATCGATGGAAAGCGCCGCGCCGCGTAGCGCACGCTGCCGACACACTCCGGGGCCAGGACGTTGCCGGCCAGGCGCGTTACGAACAGGTCGTTGGCGCCCTGCAGGAAGACGAGTTCCGTGGGGACGCGCGAGTCGGAGCAGCCGAGCACGGCCGCGAAGGGCTCCTGGTTGACGGCCCTGTCGTCTTCGCCGATGGCGAGGTCGCTGAGATCGATCGGCACGATGTGGCGCAAGGAGGCGCCGGGGCTGGTGCCGGTGGCCAGCCGCGCGAAGTCGCGATTGCCGTCCAGCAGGATGCGGCGCGCCTGCGCGGCGTCGCGCGGCTGGATGTCCGGGTTGGGCGCCGCCGGGTCGTAGCGGAAGATGATCTCGATCACCCGGAAAGTCTATCGGAGTTGACGGCCCCGTGCGGCGCCGGATTCCCGGCGTGCAGAGACACTACGGCTGTACGGTTCGCGAGGGCGCCGGATCGATGTTGCGCATCGATCCGGCGGGTGCAGTTTCTTGTCGCGAGTTTTGGCTTACTAGCGCGGCGTTGCGTGCCGCCGTTCGGCCGGACCCGCTATTTCCGTTTGGCTCCGGAGGAGTGATCTCCGAAGGTCGGAAAAGGCGACTCGACAAGATCCGGATCTTGTTCCCTCACCTGGAGAGAACACCGTTTTGCTAAGAACCCCCAGTCCGAGGCCCGACATCTGCTTTGCTACGGCAGCGTCCCCCACGAGGGGAGTACTTCCGGGCACGAACCGGCGAACGCGGATGGCCATCCACGACTAACTTGTAGCATGCGGGTGCAAGAAATCCGGAGCGGCGATTTCGGTAAGTGTTTGAAACAAGGGGGACTCTTGATGTCGCGGGGGCTGTGATTGGTTGGGGGCCTGCCGCTTGCTGACGCGCGCGGCCCAGTTGTGTGCACGGCGCGACTTTGGCCCCCGCCTACCGGCGGGGCTCACGGGTTGTCCGATGTGCCCGTAGGGACAGGGTGCCGGTTCCCGCGCGCCACTGAGTTCCCGCCGGTGGGGGCTTCGGCCCGTTCCGCTACGGGGCGGCCTTGAAGAAGAAAATGTGCTGCCGGGGGAGCACACGCGAGATCCGCTCCAACTGGTAGCCTTCCGCTTCCAGCTCCGCCCGCACTTCTTCGACGCTCATCTTGTGCTCAAACCGAATGGGGACCGCCGGATCCTCCTTGCGGTACTCCACGAGCACCAGGCGTCCGCCGGGTTTCAGCGCCTCCTTCATGCGGGCCAGCATCTTTTGGGGCTGCGAAAACTCGTGATAGACATCCACGAGCAGGATGTAGTCGCAGGAGGCCGGCGGGAGCCTCGGGTCGTCGAAGGCGCCCAGTACAGGCTCGACATTACGGATTTTCAACTGCGTAAGCCGCTGCCGCAGCAGTTCCAGCATTCCAGGCTGAATATCCGTCGCAAACACCTTGCCCTCTTTGCCGACCTTACGGGCCATGCGTTCGGCGAAATACCCGGCGCCGGTTCCAACATCGGCCACCACCATGCCCGGACGCAAGTTCATCTCGTCGAGCACCTTCCCGGGCTCCTCCTCCAATTCGCGTTCCGGGCGTACCAGCCAGTCTGCGCCCCCTACTCCCATTACCTGCGCGTAGCGGCGGCCCGTGACCGGATGGCGATCCTGGGCCCAGATCACGCCAATCTGGGTCCAAAAAACCAAGCCGATCAGGCAAAACAGGCATTGCCTTGCTCCCCGGCGGCGTATACTGTCAATAAGTGAAAGTACTTTTGGGGTATTCATGAGAAACTTTGCGAAGCGGGTACACATATGGCTGTGCGCGGTCCTGGTGCTGGCCGGGTGCGGATCCGGCAAGCCGCCGCTGCGGCCCGAGTATCAGGTAGGCGAGAAAGTTCCGTTGGGGACACTCACTTACACGGTGCTGGATAGCGCGTGGCGAAGTCAACTGGGCGAGGCCGGCCGTCCCCGCTACCCCGAGCACCGGTTCCTGCTGGTGGCCGTCAGCATCCAGAACACGGGATCGGCGGAAGCGACGGTGCCGCCGTTCGTCGTCGTGGGCTCCTCGGACCAGGAGGTGAAGGAGTCGCAGAGCGGCGAAGGCGTGGAGCGGTGGTTGGGGTTGATCCGGACCGTTAGCCCGAAGCAGACAGCGGAAGGCTACGTCCTGTTCGACGCGCCGTTGGGGACCTACCGGCTGAAACTGGCGGAGAGCAGCGATTCGGGCGAGGAACGCCACACTTTTGTGACGATTCCCGCGCGGATCGACGTGGAAGCGCCCTTGACTCCCCCGATCGCGCCGCCGGCGGCGCCCACCCCGGCGCCCGCGCGACCCGTAAAATAGAGGCATGAACGTCAAGCCGTGGGTGCTGGCCGCGCTGGCCGCCGCGGTGGAATGCGGCACGCTGAGCGCGCAGCCGCGACCGTCCGGGCCGGCACTGCAGGTGGAGAACCTCCTGGTGCTGCCGTTCGAGGACGCACCGCCTTCGGCAGCCGGGCAGGTGTTCCTGACGGGAACACAAGCCTATGTGCGCTTCGAGATCCGCGGCTACAAGAAGATCGAGAAGAACGACGACGAATTCGTGCAACTGGCCTGGGAGATGGAGATCACGGACCCGGCCGGCGTGCCGATTGTCGAGTCGAAGAAGGGCAAGATCGCCAAGCAGATCTTCCCGGAGGACAAGGCGTGGAAGCCGATTGTGCGGCAGGAGGCCCTCGTGCCGCCGCTCGGCCCTTCGGGCGAGTACCGGGTCCGCGTGAAGGTCCGGGACGATTACGCGACCGCGGAGACCCAGACATCGGCGGCCTTCACGGTGCGGGGCCGGGATGTGGAGCCGAGCGCGACGCTGGCCGTCCGCAACTTCCGGTTTCTGCGCAGCGAGGCGGATCGGGCGCCGCTGGTGGACGCAGTGTACGCCCGGGGATCGACGCTCTGGGCGCGCTTCGACATGACCGGTTACAAACTCGGCGAGGGGAACCGCTACGACGTGGACTACGCGATCACGATCCTGGACGGCGCGGGCAAGGAGCTGTACACGCAGCCGGATCCCGCGGTGGAGAGCGGACAGAGCTTCTATCCACGGCGGTATACGCCGGGGGCGCTGAGCTTGAACATCGACCGGGAAACGCTGGCGGGCAAGTACACGCTGGTGCTCAACGTTAAGGACCGGATCGGCGGGCAGACCGCGCAATGGCGGCAGGGTTTCGGCGTCGAGTAGGGATTAGTTCTGCTTGCCGCGGACCATCTGATCGACAACCGAGACCAGGGCGTTCAGTTTGTCGCCGATCTCGACGAGCAACTGGTCCATCTGCTGCTGACGCGAGGCGATCTGCGCTTGCCCCTGGACGGTCAGCCCGATCAGGCCGAGGCTCTCTTGTTGGGTGCGAGCTAACGCTTCCTGATTGTCCGCGAGGAGTTCGACGACTCCGGTGAGACGCCCCAGATTCGCCTCCAGGCGATCCAGGCGCTGTTCGAGCTGCATATCTCCAAGATAAGGGAAACCGCCGTCAGAAGCTATACCGGATGGCAAGCGTCGCGTTCGAGTTCCGCCGGTATTGCCCGATGAAATCCTCGGGGTTGCCGCGGAGCCACGCGACCCCCGCGGTGACGCGCCAGTGCTGGCCGAAGGTCTGCGAGAACTCGCCGCGCAGCCAGCTCGCCTTCGTGCGGACCACGGCATCGAAGTTGAGGTTGCGCGTGGGTCCGAGCGTGTAGCCCGCGTGTCCCACGAACGAGCGGGCAAAGCCCCGGTCGGGCGCGAACTGCTGCTGCTGTTGGGGTCCGCCGGCGGACCGCGTTACCGCCTCACCGGCGTAGCCGCCCACGAAGACCCACTCGCCGACGGTCCGTTCGAGCTGGATGACATAGATCCAGAAGTCCTGGGTTTCGCGGGACGGCGCGGTGTACCAGCCGGCCTCACCCTTCACGGTGAACCAGCGGAGCGGCACGGCAACTTCGCCGCCGTACTGGCGCAGGCGCGGATAACGGCGTGTGACGTTCACGGAGAACTCCGGCCGCACGGCGATCTCCGGATCGAGCAGCGGCAGGTAGTTGCGGCCGTCGAAGAAGCTGAGCGCGAATTCGTAGCCTTTGCCGACGTGGTTCCAGCGGACGCCGGTCTGCGCGCCGCCGGGGTAACGGGCGCCGGCGTCGCGGAGCGGGATTTCGCGCAGTTCCTCCGGGATCACCACCCAGCGCTGGTTCAGCAGCGGCGCGCGCGCCGGCGTGAAGCGCGGCTGGAACACGATGTCGACGGTGTCAGACTTGCGCTCCCACGTGAGACGCGCGGCGTTAACGCCGATGAGGTCGGAGTCGAAGACGTTCAGGAAGTCCTTGGGCGCGAAGCGGTCCGTCGGGTTCAGGATGTCGGCCTTGCCCCAGCGGATGAACTGGCGGCCAAGTTCGAGGGTCCAGGGACCCTTGTTGAGGGTCGCCGAGAAGCGGCGGGCAGAGAACGCCGGGCGCAGGGTCTGGCGGCCGTCCCAGTCGACCGCGGCGTCGCGAGCCACCTGCCGGTGCGAATCCGAGCGGGCATCGAAGGCGCCGGAGAGCTTCAGCCAGGGCTTGGCGCGCCAGGTGCCTTCGTAGCGGAAGAGCAGTTCGCTGGTGACGTTGCCCGAGTCGTTGAACGCGTCCTGGGGATAGAAGTAGTTGCGTGTTTCGACGAAGCCGCGCTGTTCGTACACTTGCGCGGCGAGGGGCACGGCCAGCACGAAGGCCAGGCGCGTCATGACTTACGGCGCAGCGCCTGCAGCGTGAAGTTCTCTTCCGGCACCGGGACGTTGTACTGCAGCTTCTCGAGCTTCAGCACGGTGCGCGAATCGCGCGTGACGTCGTGGATTTCGGTGGTCTTCGCGGTCCAGATGTTGGCGTTCTTCTCGAAGTCGCGGTAGGCGATCCGGCGCACCAGGCCCTTCTTATTGAAGCTCTCGACCTTGCGGATCGTGTAATCGTCCTTGCGGATCCACAACAGCGACCGCGTGTATTGCGACGCTTTGCGCGGCTTGGACTCGAGACGCCAGCAGGCGCCGCCGTCGAGCGCTTCTTCGCCGTCGATCCGGTAATCGAACTGCGCGACGTCGCGCTCTTCGAGGTCCTCGTAACTGAAGTCGGTGCCGAAGAAACGCGTGGAGCGGTCCTGCAAGGCGATCCGCTGGTCGCGCTCGATGGCGGGGCGCCACATCCACTGGTCGCTCGCGCGGTCCGGGTGGTTGTGGATCAGCAGCGCGATGCCTTTCACTTCGGGCGGATCCACGAAGCGCAGAAGCGACTTCGACTCGCCGAACGAACCGAGGCGCTCGAAGGTCCAGCGCTTGGTGGCGACCTTGCGCTTGGCGTCCGACACCTCGAGCGTGCCTTCGTAGCGCTGGGAACTGGCGCGGGATCGCTTTTGCACCTCTTCGATAATCTGGCGCGGATCCTGCGCGGCGAGGGGCAGCGCGGCGAGCATCCAGACGAGCTTATTCATACTCCAGTGCCTCCACGAGAGAGCCGCGCACGGCGGACTCGGCGGGTCCGAGCGCGGCGATCAACGCCGATCCCAGGATGACGGGCAGCAGCGCGAGCGCGATCTCCGCCGGGTACGTGTAATCCAGGCGCAATCCCGCCAGATCGCGGCGCGCGATTTCGAGAGTGTAGTAAAGCTGTGCCGCGCCGAGCGCCAGCCCGAGGAGCAGGCCGAGCAATCCGATGGCGGCGGCTTCCATCCAGATCGTGCGGCGGATCTGGTTGCGCAGGCCGCCCACGGCCTGGATCACGCCGAGTTCCCGCCGCCGGTCGGTGATCGAGACGGTGAGCGAGTTGACGATCCCGAGGATCGCCACCAGCACCGCGACCGCGATCTGGACGTAGGTGAGGCCGAACCACTGGTCGGTGAGCCGCAGGATGTAGGCGCGCAGTTCTTTGTTGGTGAAGACGAACAGGCGCCGCTGGTCGCCGAAGCGCTCCAGGATCTTCGCCCGCACCTGCGCGTCCGTGTAGCCCGGCTTCAGGTACAGCCGGAAGACGTTGACCGAGCGGTCGTTCCATTTGTCGATGAAGAGAGCGCGCGACATCAGCAGGCTGCCGAGCTGGTCCGAATAGTCCTGGACGATGCCGACAATGGGCAGCGTCAGCGCGCCGCCGGGCGCGGGCAGGTCCACGGCGTCGCCGAGCTTGTAGCCGTGCAGGAGGGCGAAGTTGTCGCTCGCGATCACGCCTTTACCGGCGCTGGCCAGCGTGTACATGCGCTCCTCGTCGCCCTCGAGCGCGGGGAGCCGCGCGCGCTTGCCCAGCGAATCGATGTCCGCGGCCACCAGCATGATCGGCTTGTTCCGCACCTGCACGCGGACGCTGCGCACGAACTGGATGAGATCCACGCCCTCGATCTTGCGGATTTCGTCGCCGATCTCCGGCGGGAAGATGAAGCTGCGCGAGGTCAGGGACTCCGAGGTGGAAACGAAGAGGTCCGGATTCAGCGCCACCGCCATCCACCTGGTGATCGAAGCGTAACTGGCTCTTGCCAGGCCGGCCAGCGAGACCACCAGCGCGAGCGAGAGCATCAGCGCGGCGACGGTGCCCGAGGTGCGGCGCGGGGCCTGGATGAGGGAGTCCGCGGCCAGCGTGCCCTCCACCGGGCGCAGCGCTTTCAGGAAGGGCCGCAGCAGGCGGGAGAGCGCGAGCGAAGCGCTGGGCGTGAGCAGCAGAGCGGCAAAGATGGCGAGCAAGTATCCGGCGTAGAAGATCACCCGCTGCTGGCTAAAGATCAGGCACAAGAACGAGGCCGCCGCGCAGAGGGCGGCAGCCAGGCGCCGCGCGTTGGTCTCCCTTTGCGTTGGGGTCTCGTAAGCCCCCTTGTGGAGCGCCTTCACGGGATCGATCCCGGCGGCCTGCCGCGCAGGCAGCCACGCCGCCACCACGCTGGTGACCACGCCAATCGCCAACGAGAACGCCAGCAGCCGCGGATCGAGAGCCAGTTCCTCGGCGCGCTGCGCGATGCCGTACACCTCGCCCAGCAGGCTGCTGATATAGCCCGCCATGACGCGCGCGATCAGGATGCCGAATGCGACGCCGAGCCCGGCGCCCAGCAATCCCAACACGGCGCTCTCGCCCAGGAACAGCGCGCGGATCTGCCCGCGGGTGGCGCCGAGCGCCCGCAGGATGCCGATCTCGCTGCGGCGCTGCGTCACCGCGATCGCGAAGGTGTTGTAGATGATGAACATCCCGATGAACAGCGCAAACAGGCTGGTGATCGTGGAGCCGAGCGAATAAATCTGCGCGGTGTTCTCGAACTGCTGGCCGCGCGACGACGGCGGTTCGACTTGAAAGCCAGGACCAAGTGCGGCCTGCACTCGCGCGAGCACGTCCTCGACCTTGGCGTCCTCGGCCACCGCGAGATCGATGCGGTCGAATTTGGGGCCGCGGCCGAAGATCTTCTGCGCGGCGTAGATGTCCATGATCCCGAGGCTGCCGCCGAAGGCGCTGGCGATGCCGCCGTCGCGCATGATGCCGCGCACGGTGAATTCGCGGCGTCCCGCCATCGTGTCCATCGGGATCTTCGCGCCAATGGCGAGCCGGTTGGCTTGGGCGAACCGCCGCGTGATCATCAGCGAGTCAGGCTGGGCGAGGAACACGAGCGGATCCTCGATGGCGTCTTCGTTGGAGCCTTCGAGGTCGTAGTCGCGCAGGCTCCGGTCGCCGGTCATATCGACGCCGAGGATCAGCAGGTTGCCCTGGCCGGGGAGTCCGGTGCCGGCGGTGGCTTCGAGGACCGGCACCGCGACGCGCACGCCGGGCACCGCCTGAACCTTTTCCAGCACGCTTTCGTCGAACCCGGGCTCTCCGGCCGTCACTTGCAGCTGCGTCGCCCCGGCGATCTGGTTGATGGTCTGCTGGAACGCGAACAGGACGCTCTGGTTCGCCGTATGCATGCCGACGAAGACCGCGACGCCGATCACGATGCCGGCGATCGTCAGCGCGGTCCGCAGCAGGTGCTTGCGGACATACTGCCAGGAAATGAGGCGCAGCAGGATCATGGCAGCGCCGGGTTGGCGCGGCGGACGTCGGCCTCGATGCGTCCGTCGCGCAGGGTCACGGTCCGGTCGCAACTTTGGGCGACGTTCGGGTCGTGCGTCACGATCAGGATGGTGGCGTTCAGCCGCTCATGCAGGTCGTGAATCAGCTTCAGGATCTCCACGCCGGTCCGCGAGTCGAGGTTGCCGGTCGGCTCATCGGCGAGCAGCACCGGCGGATAGACGCTGAGGGCACGCGCGATGGCGACGCGCTGGCGCTCGCCGCCGGAAAGCTCTTCGGGCAGGTGTTCCAGGCGCTTGGTGAGGCCGACCAGATCCAGCAGCTCGCGGGCGCGGTCGTCGATCTTCTTGCGCGGCCAGCCCCGCAGGTGTAGCGGAAGCGACACGTTCTCGAGGCAGCTTAAGGTCGGCAAGAGGTTGAAAAACTGGAAGATGAAGCCGATCTTGTCCCGCCGCAGGCGGGTCAACTCGTCGTCCGAAAGGGATTCGAGCGCCGCGCCGTCCACTTCGATGCGTCCGGCGGTGGGGCGGTCCAGTCCCCCGATGAGGTTCAGCATCGTGGACTTGCCGGAGCCGGAGGCGCCGACGATGGCGATCAGCTCGCCTTTTTCGATGCTCAGGTCGATGGAGTCGAGCGCGACGACGCGGCGTTTGCCCTCGAACTCCTTGTGGACTTGGGAAAGATCGATCACGGAACCGCTACCAACCTGTATGATGCCGAAACCATGTCTGTGGGCGTGAGCTTTTTTGCGCGGAGGAGCAAAAACCGGGCCGCGACCGTCAGGGAGCGGCAATCGCCATTCTCTCACACCCCCCTGTCGCGATCCGCGACAATGGACCACAATGCGCATCGGCATCGACACCGGGGGCACGTTCACCGATTTCCTCATCCTCCACAACGACGGGACCCTCGAAACCTTCAAGCTGCGCTCGAATCCGCGGAACCCGGCGGAAGTGATCCTGGCGGGCATCGAACGGGCGGCGCGCGGTAAGAACACCGCCGTTGTCCACGGCTCCACCGTCGCCACGAACGCTCTGCTGGAGCGCAAAGGCGTCCGCACGGCGTTCGTGACTACCGCGGGCTTCGAGGACATCCTCGAAATCGGCCGCCAGAACCGGCCGGAGCTGTACAATCTAACCCCCGCGCCGCGCCGGCTGCTGGTGGATCCCGCACTGTGCTTCGGCGTTGCGGAACGCACGTGGTTCGATGGCACGGCGGCCGCAAAGCCCGCGGCGGCGGACCTCGCCAAGCTGCGGCGCAGGCTGGAACGGCAGAAGGTCCGCTCGGTGGCGATTTGTCTCCTGCACTCCTACGCGAACCCCGAGAACGAACAATCCGTCCGCGACGCGCTCGCCGGACTCGGCTATGTCTGCGCTTCGCACGAGATCAGTCCCGAGTTTCGCGAGTTCGAGCGCGCCTCCACCACCGCGATCAACGCCTACGTCGGCCCCCTGATGGACGCCTATCTCGGGGACCTTGCCGCGCGGTGCCCGTACCCTTTGAGCATCATGCAGTCGAACGGCGGTGTCCTCGATGCGGCCGAAGCGCGGCACCATGCTGTCCGCACGGTCCTTTCCGGACCGGCGGGCGGCGTGGTCGGCGCCCTCACCGCCGCCCGCGCCTCGGGTGTGAAGCGGCTGCTCGGTTTCGACATGGGCGGCACGTCCACCGACGTTTCGCTGTGTGACGGAGAGCCGCGCGAGACCACGGAGTCGCGAATCGACGGCATGCCGGTGCGGATCCCGATGCTCGAGATCCACACCGTGGGCGCGGGCGGCGGGTCGCTCGCCCGGGTGGACGCCGGCGGTCTCCTCCGCGTCGGACCGCAGAGCGCCGGCGCGGACCCCGGCCCCGCCTGCTACGGCAAAGGCGTCGACGCCGCCGTCACCGATGCGCACGTGGTCCTCGGGCGGGTGGAGAGCCTGCTGGGCGGGGCCATGCCCGTCGATCGCGGCCGCGCCGAAGCCGCCGTCGATGCGATCGCGAAGCCGCTGCGGATCGGCCGCGTGGCGGCCGCCGCCGGGATCCTGCGCGTCGCCAACGCCAACATGGAGCGCGCCATCCGCGTGGTCAGCGTGGAGCGCGGCTACGACCCGCGGGACTTCGCGCTGGTTGCTTTCGGGGGCTGCGGCGGGCTGCATGCGTGCGAGATCGCGGCGGAACTCGGGATCACGAAGGTGATCGTGCCCGAGTACGCCGGTGCGCTGTCGGCGCTCGGCATGCTGGCCGCCGACGCTGTCCGCGATTACTCGGCGAGCGTGATCGGCCAGCCGCGGCCGGAGCGGGCCTTCGCCGCGCTGGAAACAGCCGCCCGGCGCGAGTTGCGCGGCGCCCCACTGGAGCGCTCCGCCGATCTGCGGTACGCCGGCCAGAGTTACGAGATCAATGTCCCCTGGACGGCCGGCGGAGCCGCCGCGGCCTTCCACCGCGAGCACCGGCGGATCTACGGCTATGCGCTGCCCGCGCGCGCGGTGGAGGTGGTCGCCGTGCGCGTTCGCGCGCGCCGGGCCGTCGCCAAGCCGCGGCTCACCGCGCCGGCGCGGTCGAAAGTCCGCCCCGGCGTGCGTCAGGTGTTTGTCGATGGCGGCTGGAGCCAGCTTGCGGTGTACCAGCGGGCGCAGGTCCCCGCACGGGCGGTCCGGGGTCCGGCACTGGTTATCGACTACGGCTCGACGACCCTGATTCCTTCGGCGTGGCGCTTTTCGGTGGACCGGGCGGGGAATCTGGTGGCCGTCGCGGACGCTGCCGCGCGGAAACGGACTGAATAACCAACTGCCGCTTCGCCTGCGGCGCGCCCGGCCACGCCCTGTGGATCAGGTCGACGATTTCGGGGCGGTCCAGATCGGCGGGACTCTCGAGCCGGATGCTCCGGACCGTGCTGCCCTTGCCTTCCATTAGGCCCCCGGGGTCCGCCAGCCGGGCGCCCTTCAGGAAGAACAGCGTAACCCATTTGTGGTACAGCGCGATGGAGAACACAGCGTCCGACGGTTTCAGCGTGGGCGAGAAGCCGATCACCAGCGCGTTGTAGTTGTCGTAGACCAGTTCCACAGCCCCCGGCAACAGGCGCTGCAACTTTTTCCGTGCCGCCACCGCCTGCGCGGCGATCGCCGCCAGGTACTTGGCCAGGAACTCCGCGAGCTGGGCTTCGGCGTCCGGCATTTAGGGTATTGGCCTTCGCTTCAGGAACTCGACGATATGCCCGGCGATCTCCTCGCCCTTATCGTCCTGGAGGAAGTGTCCCGCACCCTGGATCACGATCTCGGGCTCGTTCTTCGCCGACGGGATCAGCGCCCGGAACATCTTGTCGCCGCCCCGGGTGATCGCGTCCTGGTCCGAGAACATCACCAGCGCCGGCTTGGTCCATTTCGAGAGCACCTCGCGGGCTTTCTTCATACGGGGCACGGCGGGGTCGTCCGGCGTCACCGGTACCAGCGCCGGGAAGATGTGCGCGCCGGCTTTGTAACGGGCGTCCGGGAACGGAGCGTCATACGCCGCGATCTCGGCGGGTGTCAGTTTCACGATGCGCATCGCGCCGGCGATCATGCGCCCCACCGGCATGTCGGTCTGCTGCGCGGCCAGCGCCCGCCACTGCATGAATGCGGGCCCGGGGTTCTCGCCTACCGGCAACCCGGTATTCATGATCACCAGCCGTGCGAAGCGGTCCGGTACCTCGCCCACCAGCGCCGGCCCCAGCAGCCCGCCCCAGTCCTGACAGATCAGCGTGATGTTCCGAAGATTGCGCTTCTCGACGAACGCCTTCAGCGCGGCCAGGTGCATTTCGAACGTGTAGTCGGACTTGTTGGGCAACTTGTCGGAGCGGCCGAAGCCGATCAGGTCCGGGGCGATCACCCGGTTGTTCTTGGCGAGGATCGGGATCATCCGACGGTACAAGTACGACCAGGACGGCTCGCCGTGCAAAGCGAGGATTACCGGGCCTTTGCCCTCGTCCACGTAATGCATGCGCTTTCCGGCAACCTTCACATAGTGGGGCTGGAAGGGATAGCCGGGCAGGTTCTGGAACCGGGAGTCCGGAGTGCGGAGGATCTCGCCGGAGCCCAACAGCGCGGTCGAAAGGAGTATGAGCGCGAGTCGCATGCTTTCGATCATAGAGCCAGTTGTCCTCCGGCGTCGCGGCCGGACGGGTAAAAATCCGTATCTCCTGAATCTGTGCAAGAATTTGCAAATAATCGACTTGCCGCGGAATCCCCGGCGGCGAAGCGCGAGGAATCAACCACTTGCGCCTGCTACGCGGCAGACTCCAGCGGACCCCGGTTCGGCTCCGCATGTGTTCTCATAAAGGAATCGATCTGGAACTCACCCCCGAAAAATGGGTCTATGGCGGGGACTCTCTGGCGCGCGTGGATGGCCGCGTTGCGCTTACACCCCTGCTTCTGCCCGGCGAAGCCGCGCAAGTGGCTCTCGAACCCGCCAAGGGCGGCATCCTCCGCGGCCGGGTCCTGGAAGTCCGCCATCCGTCGCCGGACCGCGTGGATCCCCTATGCCCGCACTTTGGCGCCTGCGGCGGCTGCCATTACCAGCATGCCGGCTATGCCTTCCAGGTCTCGCGCAAGGCCGACATCCTTCGCGAACAGATCAAACGGGTCGGCCGCATCGACTGGACCGGACCGATCGCCACGGTGACTGGCGACCCCTGGCGCTACCGCAACCGCGTCCAGGTGCACTTCGGCGATGCGGGCGCCGGTTACTTCGCGGCCGGTTCCCATGATCTCGTGCCCGTGACCCAATGTCCCGTGGCCGCGGAGCCGCTGGAGCACGCCATCGCCGTGCTCAACGCCATGCACGACCTGGAGCAGTTTCCACGCTTCCTGCGGTCGCTCGAGCTGTTCACGAACGGCAGCGAGGTGCAGGTGAACGTGCTCGAAACCGGGCGCAAGCTGGCGCGCTGGTTCTTCGACTGGCTGGCCGAGGCGCTGCCGGGAGCTACCGCTCCGGCGCTCGATTACAACGTGGGCGGCCTGGCCTTCCGCGTCAGCCACGATTCGTTCTTTCAGGTGAACCGCTTCCTCGTCGATGACCTGGCCCGGCTGGCCACGGGCGAGGCGAGCGGTGGCTTCGCGCTCGACCTTTATGCGGGCGTCGGGCTCTTTTCGCTGGCCCTGGCCCCGCGTTTCGAGCGCGTGCTCGCGGTGGAAGCCAGCGGCAGCGCCGCCCGCGACCTGGCGTACAACGCTGCGCGCTGCGCCCGCGCTGTAGACATCCAGCAGGCGCGCGCGGAAGAAGCCCTGGCGGAGGTCACGGACCGGCCGGACCTCGTCCTCGCCGATCCTCCGCGCGCCGGCCTCGGCAAGTCCGTGACGCGGGAACTGCTGCGGCTCGCCGCGCCCGCCGTCACCCTGGTGTCCTGCGATCCAGCGACGCTC
This sequence comes from uncultured Solibacteraceae bacterium, assembly GCA_964471915.1. Classification (GTDB taxonomy): domain Bacteria; phylum Acidobacteriota; class Terriglobia; order Bryobacterales; family Bryobacteraceae; genus JAIEPW01. The sequence goes on from CAYYID010000007.1 coordinate 82,510, forward strand.
GCGCGCGATCTCGCAGACCTCACCCGCGGCGGCTATGCCATCGAGGACGTCACGCTAATCGATTTGTTCCCGCAGACGTACCACATAGAATCCGTCGTCCGCCTGCGACGCGGCTAGCCAAGAAATCGCTGCAGACGTTGTTCGAGGCGAACGGCGCTAACGGTTTCGCACTCCCAGATAACGAGGCAGGCCCATCCCAGGCGGGCGAGCTTTCTGCGGCTGCGCGCATCGCGCTCGCGGTTCCCCTCCAGCTTAGGCCGCCAGTAGGACTGCCGGGACTTCGGGATACGGCCTTCCCGGCAGCGCCCGTGCAGGTGCCAGAAACAGCCATGCACGAAGATCACCTTTCTTCGTGACGGGAATACCAGGTCTGGCTTGCCCGGCAGGTCGCGGCGGTGCAACCGGAACCGATAGCCCAGTGCGTGCGCCAGACGGCGAACCACGATCTCTGGATGAGAGTCCTTCGACCGGATCCGCCGCATGTTCTCGCTGCGCTCCAATCTGCTGAGCCGGTCCATAAACTACTTCTCGTGCAGTATCTCTTCCGCACGGTCTGGGTACTTGCGCAGTAGCCAACGCAAGACGTCGAGTTGGTCTTTTCCCGTCGCGCGCCGAAGTTGCGCGAGGAGCTTGCTGGACGAAGGCCGGTCCGGAGTGAGATTCCGAGAACCTTCGTTGCATACCGAGCAAACCGCGCGAAGGTTGGACAACTCGTCCGCGCCGCCCATCGACTTGTCCACGATGTGGCCGATATGGAGCCGGGTTCTGCGTGACGAGTCGTAAGGGTGCGGTTCCCCAGCTACCGCTCCGCACATCTGGCATGTGAAGCCGTTGCGATCGAGAACCAAGGCGCGCAACTCCTTGCTCATGGTACGGGCAAACGCCGGCCGGGGCCTAGGATCGATCAAAAGGTACTGACCCGGCTTCAAGTCGCTGCGGTCGTTATGCGTGAGAATCTGGTATCCCTCTTCATCGCGCAGCTCACGCACCCGGCGGGCCCATTCGCTGGCTCTGCCCGAAACAAGGCTCAGTTGTTCCGAATCGACGACTTGCCCAGCATTTTCCAGAAGGGATGCTCGCAGCTTGGCTTTCGCTCCATCGCGCCGCTTTCCAGCCCTTCTCGCCATCAGACCGCCTTCGCGATCCGTTTCGCGCGCACCGCTGTGGCGACCGATTCCGCCACTGCCCTCGCGACCGGAGGCGGGAACGCGTTGCCAACCTGCCGGTAAGCGGCGGTCTTTCTCCCCGAGAACTTCCACTCCGGCGGAAACCCCTGCAGTAGAGCCGCCATCGCCACCGTAAGCTTCGGCATGCCGGCGAAGTCACGCGCAGGCGCCTCGTCTGCCACTCCGTGCGCGTCGACACTCAGTTGCTCCCAGGCCCGTTTGGCGCGGGTCGGCCCCAGGTCCGGCCCACCGTGCTTCTTGGACCCGCCCACAAGCGTTGGCGCGATGGAGTCCGCGCGCTCCCGCCAGAGCCTAGCCCCCTTCCAACCACGGGACCGCATGAGATCGAACAGCGTTTCTCCGACGCTCGCCGGCGGGGTTTGGGATGGCAGAGGCCACTCGAACGCTGGCCAAGAGTCCCGTCTCAAGGCGACAATCGCAACCCGCGGCCGCAGTTGCGGCACTCCATAATCGGAAGCGTTGAGGAGCTTCCAATCCGATTCGTAGCCCAGCGCGCTGAGCTGGTTCTTGAGGAAGCGCCGGTAGTCGTCGAACACCGCATCCAGAAAACCGCGGACGTTTTCGATCATTACAGCCCGAGGACGGATCTCTTCGATGATGCGGAGCGCTGCCGGGAACAGATTGCGCTCGTCTTGGTCCCCCAGTTGCTTCCCCGCCACGGAAAACGGCGGGCACGGAAGACCGGCGGCGAGAAGGTCCACGCCGCGGTAGGGTCGCGGATCGAACGCATTGAGATCCTGCTCGATCACATTCCATGTGGGACGGTTCAGCCGGAGTGTCGCACACGCCTGAGGGTCGATCTCGACCAGCCCCACGTGACGGAAACCAGCCATCTCCAGGCCCAGCGCCTGTCCGCCGGCTCCCGCGCACAACTCCAGCGATGTGAGGCCGCCGCTCATTAGATTTCTAGTGTATTCCTCTTCGGCCGCGGCGTAGAGGGTCGGTTGAATCAGCTTGCAACGAGAGTTCTTCACCAACTCCTTTATTCGGCTAGTTTCGCCATTTCTTCACTAGGAGTCAAGACCGGAATTCGAAGGACCCCTCCCGCAGACCTACCACATCGGCCGCGGCGCTTAGCGCCGCCCCGGAACCAGCGACGGCGCTTCCACCAGCGACTGGTAGACCAGCGTGCGGAACTTGTCCTGGATGTCGGAGCCGCCCGCGGGGATGAGCTGGGTCATCATCAGCGCGACCAGTCCCTCGGCGGGAGCCACCCAGTAGGTGGTGAAGTACGCGCCGCCCCAGCCGAATTCGCCCTGGGAGGCCAGGCGTCCGGTCTTGCCGATGTCCTCGACGATGGAGAACCCGAGGCCGAAGCTCATCCCCTCCTGGCCGTAGAGATTGCCGGTCTGGTTCGAGATCATGGCGCGGACAGAGGCGGGGCTGAGCAGGCGGGCGCCGGCAAGCTCGCCGCCGTTCAGCAGCATCTGGAGGAAGCGGCCGTAGTCGGCCGCCGTGGAGATCAGGCCCGCGCCGCCGGCGAAGCACTTGCGGGGACCGTCGACGTACTCGCCCTGGCCTTCGCGGCCCCGGTCCGGAGCGCGGCGGATGCGGCCGTCGTCGCCCATGCCATAGACCGCCGCCAGGCGCGACGCCTTGTCGCGCGGGACGAAAAAGAACGTGTCCTTCATCTCCAGCGGATCGAAGATGCGCTTCGCGAAGAACTGGTCGAGGGGCAGGCCGGAGGCGACCTCGACCACGCGGCCGAGGATATCGGTGTTGTAGCCGTAGACCCATTTCTCGCCGGGCTGCGCGTCGAAGGGCAGACGCGCGAGGCGGTCGATGACGGCGGAGAGGGGTTCGTCCTTGTCGGCGAGGTACCACATGTAGGCTCCGGCGGCCTTGTACTGCGCTTCGGCGGCGTTGGTGCCATAGGAGACGCCGGCGGTGTGGGTCAGCAGGTCGCGGATGGTGATGGCGCGCCGGGCGGGGACCGCGCCGGGAGGCGCGCCCGCGGGTCCGGGAGCGGCGACGGTGGTGTTGCGGAAGGCGGGGATGAACTTCGCCACGGGGTCGCCCAGGCGGACCTTGCCCTCTTCGACCAGCATCATCACGGCCACGCTGGTGACGGCCTTCGATTGCGACGCGATGCGGAACAGCGTGTCCGGATCCATCCGCTTGCCGGCCTCAACGTCCTGCATGCCGTAGGCGCGCTGGTGGATAATCTTGCCGTGGCGGGCGATGTAGGTGACGGCGCCGGCGATGCGGCGCTCGCGGACGTAGTCCTCCATGACGGCGTCGAGGCGCTTGAGGCGGTCGGAAGAGACGCCGGCGGATTCGGGTGCGGCGACGGGGAGTCCGGCGGCCAGGGCGGAACAGGCGGCGGTGAAGGCGAGCAGGAGAGGGCGCATCGGGGTCACGCCCCGTATGCTACCGCAGCGGTGAGATCGGCGCGGATCCTGTTGTTGCCATACTTGCCCTATGCGCGTGTTGGTTTACGACACCCACTCCTATGACCGGACTTTTCTCGACGCCGCGAACGGCGGGCGTCACCGGCTCGAATACACCACTGCACAACTCGACCCGCACACGGCCGCGCTCGCCGATGGCTACGAGGCCGTCTGCCTCTTCGTGAACGACCGCGCGGACGCCGCGGCGCTCGAGCGTTTGGCCGCGGGCGGCGTACGCCTGATCGCCCAGCGCTCGACGGGTTTCAACAACATCGACCTGCCGGCCGCGGCGCGGCTGGGCATCGCGGCCGCGCGCGTCGCATACTACTCGCCGCACTCGGTGGCGGAGTTTGCCGCCGGGCTGCTGCAAACCCTGAACCGGCGCATCCACCGCGCCTACAACCGGACCCGCGAGTTCAACTTCCGGCTCGCCGGCCTGCTGGGGCGCGACCTGCATGGCCGCACCGTGGGCGTCATCGGCACCGGAAAGATCGGCTCGGTTTTTGCGCGCATCATGCACGGCTTCGGTTGTCCGCTGCTGGCCAGTGACGTGCGGGAGAACCCGGAGGTAGTCGCCCTGGGCGCGCAGTACGTTCCAGTGGAGGAATTGCTGCGCCGCTCCGATATCGTCAGCCTGCACGCGCCGCTGGTGCCCGCCACCCGCCACTTGCTCAACGCCGCCACGCTGGCGCTCACTCGTCCCGGAGTGATGATCATAAACACCAGCCGCGGCGGCCTGATCGACACCGAGGCGTTGATCGCCGCGGTGCAGAGCGGTCACGTCGGGGCGGTGGGCCTCGACGTGTACGAGGAGGAAGAGGGCGTCTTCTTCCGCGACCTTTCCGAGACGGTGATCGCGGACGAGGTGCTGGCGCGGCTGATGACGTTCCCGAACGTCCTGGTGACGAGTCACCAGGCGTTTTTCACGCAGGACGCGATGAGCACCATCGCGGCGACGGCGATCCGGAACCTCACGGACTTTGAGGAAGGGCGCGAGAACGAGAACTGGCTGCGGGTCCCGTAGAGGATCCTGCGCTGCCGCTACGGCCGCGCGAGGAACGTCTGCATCGCGGCCAGAACATCGTCGCCGCGATCGAACCAACAGTAGTGATTCGCGCGGTCGTACACGACAACCTGCGCATGCGGGTTGTTCTTCAGGGCCGCGATGCTGCTCTGCTGGTACTCGGAAAACACCCGCGCGACATCCTGGAAGTCCGCGCGTTTCTCCGCGGGAAGGTCGTCCAGGATGTTCGAAATGGCGAAGAAGCTCAGCGCGGGCGACGCCAGCTTCGCATAGTCCAGCTTCGCCTTCACGGTCCCTTCGCGGAGCGCCGGAACCGGGGGAAACGGCCGCGGCTTGAGCGAGCCGTCCGCCGCGCGGACGAATCCCTCGCGCGCCTCGGCCTCCAGTGACTCGTTCCAGAGGCTCCCGAACCTCGCCTTACCTCCGGCGATGGTGCGCTCCAGCAGCGTCGCCTCGGGCGGCAGCTTGGGGAGCCTGGCCAGCATCGCCGCCATCATCGCGGACTCGGCCTTCGACAGCTCAGCCGGCAGGCGCGACCGGTCGTACGCGGCGTCCAGATAGACCAGCTTGACCACGCGCGCCGGATACGCCATCGCAAAGGCCGTCAATTCGTCCCCCGCGAGCGAGTGACCGACGAGGACCGCCTTTGGGATTTTCATTGCGTCCAGGAACGCCGCGAGATCCGCCACCCGGGCTGGAACGTCGTAGCCGGTGTCCGGCCGGTCCGATTGTCCGAATCCGCGGCGGGTCATGCCGATAGCATGGAAGGCGGGCGTCTTCCCGCTGGATTGCGTGAACTTGGGCGCCAGAGTGTCGAACACGTGCGCCGTGTTGCCGAGCCCGGCGAGAAAGACCATCGCGTCGCCCGACCCGCCCCAATCCAGGAAGTGCAGCCGGACGCCGTTGGCCTCGACGAGGCCGCTCCGGTGGGGAGAAGCATCTTGCCACGGGTCCGCCGCTTGCGCCCGCAGGACGGCGCACACCAGGGCGAGCAAGGGAAGGAGCAGCTTCATGGGGTCGATGCTAGCACGCTGGTTCGGCAGGGACGGCGCGGGATCGACGCAGAGCCTTGCGGGGCTTGTCGCTTGTTGACGCCGGGCGGCTCTGCGGACTTTGGTCCTCGGCTACAGGCGGGGTAAGTCCGAGCCGGTTCTCGATCCAACAGGTTTTTCACCAGAGCCCGAGCCAGTTCGGCGGCAGTCGGGCGGGAGCAAGCTCAGGAGCCGAAGCAGTAGAGCTTGCCGTCCTGCGCGCCGATCACGATGCGGCCCTGGGACACGGCGGGCGAGGCGGACAGCGGCGCGCCCGCCGTGAACTCCCACAGCTTCGCGCCGGTCTTCAGGTTCAGGACATAGAAGTTCCCGTCGTTCGAACCGACGAAGACGCGCTCGCCGACCACCGCTGGCGAGGACTCGACGCGCGCCTTGGTCCCGAAACTCCACACGATGCGGCCGGTCTTCTCTTCCAGTCCATAGACGAACTTGTCGCGGCCGCCCAGGATCGCCTTGCCATCGGCGAGCGCGGCCGAGGAGTAGAACGGAAACTGGCGCTTCGGGTTCTCATACCGCCACAGGCGCTTCTTGGTCTTGAGGTCGAAAGCCAGCACGTCGTTGTCGTAGGTGCCGAAGTACGCGACCCCAGCGCCCATCGCCGGCGAGGCGCCGATGTAGGATCCCGTGGGGATCTGGTTGATTTCCTTGCCGTCGGTGACGCGGATGCCGCGCAGGACGCCGTCACAGCCCGAGATGTAAGCCAGCCCGTCGGCCACCGCCGCGGTGGCGTGCACCGGTCCGTTGGTCTTGAACTCCCAGGCTTTCTTGCCGTCCTTGAGCGAGATGCCGTACAGGTTGCCGTCGTAGGACCCGATCACCACGCGGTCGCCGACGATCACCGGCGAGGCTTTGATCTCGTTCTGCGCGGTGAAGAGCCAAGCCTGCTGGCCGTCCTTGACGTTCACCGCGTAGACATTGCCGCCGAGGTCGCCCGCCACCACGAGGCCCTGCGCTACGGCGGGCGAGGACTCGCCGATCGGTTCCTTGGTCTTGAAACGCCACCGGACTTTGCCGTCGGCGAGGTTCAGCGCGAGGATCTCGCCGGCCTGGGAGCCGAGGTAGACCACGCCGTCGGCGATGGCCGCGGACGACTCGATGGGCTCTCCGGCGTCGAACGTCCAGAGCAATTTCAGATTGGCGGGTACCGGCGAGGCGGTAACGCCGGTGAGGCGCGGGTTGCCGCGGAACTGCGGCCAGTCGTCCTTAGCCTGGGCCAGTAGGGCCGGGGCGCAGAGCGCCGCGAGCGGCAGCATCAGTAGGCGCATTGATAGATCTCCATGGCTCCCGCCGCGTCGAACGGCCGGGGATTGAACTTGCCGGTCCACTGGAGCGCGGCGGCGGCGGCGAGTTTGGGGAAGCTGGCTTCAGGGATCTCCAGTTCACGCAAGCCGCCCGGCAGGCCGGCCGCCTCGGCCATGCCCCGCAGCCGGTTCTTGAGGTCCGCGTGCAGGTCCCGGTAGCTGACCGCCTGCTCGTTCCAGTGCACCACGTGCCGCAGCAGCGTGGCGATGGCCACGCCGTGGATGACGCCGAAATCGGCGGTGAGGGGATTGGCGCAGGCGTGCGTGGAGCCGAGCATCGAGTTCTCGATCGCCCAGCCGGCGAGATAAGCGCCCACCTGCATGGCGCCGCGCGCCTCGATGTCGTCCGGGTGCGTGAGCACGCGCTCGAAGTTGCCTTCGAGCAACCGCCAGGCCTCGCGGGAGAAGCACTCGGAAATGGGCGTCCGCCGCGTGGTGACGAAGGTCTCGACCGCGTGTGAGACGGCGTCATAGCCCGAGGCGGCGGTGACGGCGCGCGGCTGGGTCACGGTGAGTTCGGGGTCGAGGATCGCGACGCGGAACGCGGCCTGCGGGTCGCCGCACGCCATCTTTACGTGCGTGGCGGCGTCGGAAATGATGGCGTAAGTTTGCGCCTCGCTGCCCGTGCCCGCGGTGGTCGGGACTCCGATCATCGGCAGCATGGGTCGCGTGGCCTTGCCCCAGCCCCAGTAGTCGTGCATCGCGCCGCCGTTGGTGAGGACGAAGTTGATGGCCTTGGCGCAGTCGAGCGAACTGCCGCCGCCGAGGGCGGCAATCAGGTCCGGGCGGGCGTCGGCGGCGGCCAGCCGGCCGGCTTCCACCTGGGCGGTGTCGGGGTTCGGGCCGAAGCCACTGAACTCGAAGACTTCGATCCGGGATCCTTCAAACGCGCGGCGGGCGCGGGCCGCGTAACCGGCTGCGATCATCCCCGGGTCCGTGACCAGGAGGACGCGGTGCGCGCCGAGTTCGCGCGCGATTTCGCCGAGGCGCGCCAGCGTTCCCGGCCCGGAGAGAACCCGGGTGCGGACAGGAAGGTCGAAGGGTGTCATGGCCCAGTGCGAGCGGAGGTAATCCCAGTATATCGACGCTCGGGCGGACGGAAAGTCGCAGAATCAGCGGGGACAGCGCGCGAGCCGCCAGCGCTGCCGGCGAGGATCCGGAAGCGTTTGCTCGCGCGCTTCCTGAAGTAAGAACGGGCGGGAGGTCCGGCGGTTAGGCGGCCGCCTGCTGCCGCGGCGCTACACTTTGCGGCGCGCCCAGAATATGAAATCGGCCAGCGGCGGCTCCTCGCCCAACGTCCGGAATAGCTGCGCGATCTGCGCCCGGTGGTGGATCGAGTGCCCGAACAACTGCGTCAGGATCTCCTGCACCGTGTTCTCGTAGCTCTCGCCTTCGGTGCTCCGGTAGGCGATCACCCGCTCCGTTTCGGCCTCGTCGAGCTTCGCGAAGTGGGCGTCCCACTCGGCTTCCATGTCCGAGATGCGCTGCTTCACCTCCGCCAGGGGCAGCCCCTTAGGGAAGAACCCCTCCGGCGACTCGGCCCGCACGCCCATCCGGAACAACCAGAAGAGCCGCGCCACCGCCAGGTGCGTCAGGTGATCCAGGATCTGCTGGTACTCGGCGCGCGCTCCGTGGCGCGGCGCCAAGGTGTCCAACTGCTCGAACAGAACGCGGTAGGCTGCCTTCTCATACTCGAAGTTGCGGCGGAAGTGTTCGGCGATGGTCATGTCTCAGTACCCGATAAGAGGCGTCTGGTGCAGGTATTCGTTCGAAGTCAACTGTTCCACGGTGAACTTCGCCACGTCGCCCACGGAGACTTCGGTCATGGTAACGCCGTCCAGCTTCGTCGCCACCCGCAGCTCGCCCGGACGGGACGGACCCTCCACGAACGACACCGGACGCACGATCACCCAATCCAGGCCGCTGGCCTTGATCAGCTCCTCCTGCCGGGTCTTGTCCTCATAGAGCGGCTTGGTGATCAGCGGATAGACGATGTTGTCGTACACGAATCCGCCGTGGCCTTTGCTGTCGCCGGCGCCGATGCCGGTGATGGCGACCAGGCGCTGGATGCCGTTCGTCTTCATCACCTCGAGCAGGACCTTCGTGGAGTCCGAGAACAAGGTGGTCGCCCGCCCGGGAGGCGCGCCGATGGCCTGCACCACCGCGTCATAGCCCAGCGAGATGCGCTGCAGGACCCGGTCGTCCATGGCGTCGCCGGGCATCACGGTCAGCTTCGGGTGCCGCAAGTTCGCGAGCTTGGCCGCGTTGCGGACCAGCGCCAGCACCTCGTGGCCGCGCTCCAGCGCTTCCGCCACCACCAGCCGGCCCACACGTCCGGCTCCGCCCAGAACCATTACCTTCATCAAAACTCCCGAGTCAACGTGGAAAATAGAGTGGAGACCTTCATGATAGCGCGACTTCTGCTTTTTCCGGTCGTGGCGGCGGCCGCCACCAGTGCGTACCTCGACAACTTCGGGCACGTGATGATCCGCACCAGCCTGGCGGCGTATCCGGCCACCACCCGGCGCGCCGCCGAGCTGTCGCTGAGCGCCGACGGACGCCTGCTGCTGTTCACCCGCGACGAGGAGGGCACGGCCCGTTCGCTGCTGGTGTGCGACACGCACACCCGCCGCTCCCGCGTGCTGGTCTCCGGCGAGGTCCGCTCCGGACACTTCGCGCCGGGCGGCGATCGCGTGGCGTTCTTGAAGTACAGCGGGCAGAACTGGCAGCTTTGGGTGACGCCGCTCGACGACGCCCAGAAAGCCGCACCGGTGTACCGCGAGAACCTGGAAGGTTTCTCGGGCTGGTCCGCGGACGGCAGCGCCCTGCTCGCCTTCGACGCCAACGCCGTGCTCTGGATTTCGCCGGAGGGCCGCGTGCTGCGCTCGGTCCCGCGCGCGGAGATCTACGGAACGCAATTGCAGCGGATGTCGAGCGACCGGATCCGGCTGCGTCCCAGCCAGCCGGACGTGCTGCTGCTGACGGCCTACTTCGCCGAGGCGCCGCGCAACGCGCCGGTCGACGAATCCGGCAACTTCTCCGGGGTCTTCACCTACGATCTGCGCGCGAAGAAGCTGCAGCCCGTCACCGGGCCGGACTTCTACGGCACTTCTGGGGAGTGGTCCGCCGCCGGGGACCGCATCCTGCTCACCCGGCGCGAACCGAGCGGGCGGACGGCGATCTACCAGACGCCGTGGCGCGGCGCGGGGTTCAGCCGGATCGCCGCGGGATCGGGGATGGTGGAATCCGGCGCGGCGGAGCCGTTTGCGGGATTCTACGTGTTCTCCAGCCGGGGTTCTTCGCTGCAGTTATGCGCCGGACCCGAGGTGCAGGTCCGCGCCGCCGGGGAACTGGAGCAGAGTCTCCGGGCCGCGCACGCCCAGCATGCGGCCAGCGCCGGCGGGGGTATTTTCGTGGCTGGAACGGGCATCCGCACGACGGACGGCGGGCTCGCCGTCACCGCGTTGCGGGAGGTCCGCGCGCGGCGCTCCACGGACTGCCAGTAGGGCGCGGACGGGATACGTTTTCCCGCTGGGCAGTCGATAGAATCGGTGCATGGCCGCGCGCGCTAAGAAACCTCCCCTCACCCTGGCCTCCGCGGTCCTGAAGCGGCACTTCCCCCGGCTGCCGCTGGACCGCCTGATCGTCAGCAACCGGGAGTATCCGGTGCCTGCCCGGGTCGACTTGCAGCGCGCCCTGGACGACGAACTCGGGCGCTATAGGGGTACCCGCCAACTCGGGATCCATTGCGAGAGCAATTACGAAACGCTGACGCTCGGGCATCTGCTCGGCAACCATCACTCCCGCGTCGTGGTTGGGCCGCTCCAATTCGATGAAATCGACCTCGGGGAGGCGGTTCCCGCCCGCTGCGTGCAGCGCGCCATGTGGCTCGCCACCGACGGGCGGATGCCCTTCGCCGTCATCCTCGGTCCCGTCAAGCAGGTGACCTTTTCCTCCGGCACCAACCTCGAGATCGCGGTCCCGCCCGGCGAACAGGGCGAGCGACTGGCGCGGAGCCTGCTCGACGCCATCGAGTTGCGCGTGCGGGGCGCCGCCTCGTACCGGGGCCGCGTCATCTCTCTCGAACAGACGGATCGCTATAGCGGCGCCATGGGGAACATCCGCGTCCACAAGCTCCGCACCGTGACGCGGGACCAGATCGTGCTGCCGGAGGCCACGCTTGCCATGCTGGACCGCAACGTCCTGGGCTTTGTCGCACAGCGCGGGAGGCTCAAGGCGCTCGGCATGCCGGGCAAGAAAGGACTCCTGTTTCACGGCCGCCCCGGCACCGGCAAAACGCATACCATCCACTACCTGGCCGACGCCTTGCCGGATCATACGACGCTGCTGATCACCGCCGAGCAGGTGGGCATTCTCCATCACTACTTCCAGCTCGCCCGGTTTCTGCAGCCGGTCATCATCGTGATCGAGGACGCGGACCTGATTGCGCGCAGCCGCGAACAGATGTCGGGAAGCTGCGGCGCGGAGGCCTTGCTGAACCAGCTCCTGAACGAAATGGACGGCCTGCGCGAGGACGCCGAGATCCTGTTCATCCTGACCACGAACCGGCCCGACGAGATGGAGGCCGCCCTCGCGGCGCGCCCGGGCCGCATTGACCAGGCCATCGAATTCCCGCTCCCGGATGAGGACGGCCGACGGAAGCTGGTCCGGCTGTATGCGGGTGGGCTGGACCTGGACGAGGACGCCGTCGCTTCGGTAGTGAACCGGACGGCCGGGGGCAGCGCGGCACTAATCAAGGAATTGATGCGCAGGGCGGCGCAATTTCTGATGGAGAGCGGGGACCAGCGGATCAGAGCGGCGCATTTCGACGCGGCGCTCGAGGAGATGCTGTTCTCGGGTGGATCGTTGAACGCGGCGCTCCTGGGCGGCGGCGAGGTGGCCGGGGGACGGCCCAACTAAGAGCTGCGCATCGGTACTCCAGGACTCCCCGCGGTACACTGGGGCCATGACGTACCGGGTGATTCTACGCCGATCGGAGGAAGGCTTTGCGGTGTCCTGCCCGGAACTGCCGGGTTGTCAATCACAAGGTGCAACCGAGGGAGAGGCGCTCGAGAACATCCAGGATGCGATCCGGGAATACCTGGCCGCGCAGGCCATGCTGAAAGAGGGCGTCGAAATTCGCGAAGTGACGGTCTGAAGTGCCGAAGCTGCCCGGAGTCCCGCACGCGCAGGCTATCCGCGCGCTGGAGAAGCTCGGATACCATGTACTGCGGGAAGGCAAGCACGTCGTCATGACCGATGGAGAACGGCTGATCGTCGTGCCGCGAAACACCCCGATCAACGCATTCACAATGGGCTCGATTGTCGTGGCGACGGGTCTTACGGTGGAACAGTTTCGCAAACTGCTCTGACGGGGCGCCAAACGGGAGATCCGAGCTAGCGCAAGCTGGAGCGCAAGTTTTCAGCTATCTGAAGCGACTGCTTTGCCGCAGCTCGCACTCCGTCTTGCGCCTCCGTGTTCTGAGTCACGCGGGTTAGAGCCGCGATAGCTTCCGCGATGGCGGCCTTTGCTTCGCTGAGTTTGCCGCTCCGGGCCAAGGCCAACGCCAGATACATCTTCGAGTCACCAAAGTGCTTCGTGTAGACCATCTTGATGTCGGCGAACTCGGTATTCTCGGCGCTGCCCGCGAACCCCGCGGCCGATTCTTGAAGCATGCCAACCGCGGCGCCCAGATCGCCTGCAATGATCAGCGCGACACCAAGATCCTGCTGGCCTTCGGCGCACTCCGATGAGTAGTCGTCCGAGCCCGGCTTCGCCGCGCACTCCTTCCCCTGAGCTTCGAGCCGCTTCCGGTAGGCCTGGACGGCATCGGCCGGCCGCAGCAGATCCAAGTAGACCAGGCCGAATTGCTTGAAGACCGTGACTCTGCGCGAATCCAGGAAGGAGTGCCTTCGGATCATTTCCAGCGCTTGTTCGAGGGCGGAGATCGCTTCGGTGTGTTTCTTTGCGGCTCGGGCGTTGCGAGCGGCCTCGATCTTCGCGTCGCACTCCGCTTCGATCTTCAACTGCTCCTTGGGAATCCCGGCGGAGACTGTAACCGAATCCTTCCGCGACGGCAAGGGTTGGGGTTTCTGCGCAACCACGATTCCTGACGATAAGCCTGCGAAACAAACCAGCGAGATGAAGTGCAGCATAACGGCAGTATCATGACGGAATTATTCCGCGAACTCTACCGAATCAGCTTGACCCGCAGTTGCTCCGTCTCGAAATCCTTCCAGGCACGATCCGCGGTCACCGCCGTCAGCCCGTGAGCCATGGCCGTCCCCAAACACGCCCGGTCGCCGAGCGAGATCGCGTTGCCAGTCACCGGCGCGCACAGACAGGCGTTCGCGATCGCCGGGCCTTCGAACGGCAAGCTTGGCAACCGCTGGCTGTCGAGCACCTCGCGCGCCGTCGCCAGGCTCATGCCGGCCTTCCGCAATGCCAGCAGAACTTCGAGCGCCGACACCGCGGACACCGCGCTCTCATCGAGAACCTCGCGGGCCGCGGCCTCGCCTGGTTCGGCGAAGAACAGGGCCAGCAACGCCGACGCATCCAACAGGTAGGTCATCCGCTCTCCCGCTGGGCTTCGCGCTTCCGGTCGGCCAGGAAGGCGTCGACGACCGAGTCTTTCTGCAAACCACGGCAAAGCTCCTGAGCCCGGCGCACCGCGCTCTCGCGAGTCCACACCTGCAACTGACCCTCGGCGGTGATGCCGACGATCACCGGAGTGTCGGCGGTCCAGCCGAGTTGTTCGCGGAACCGTGCCGGCACGAGAACCCTGCCGAACTTGTCGATCTTTGCCAGTTCCGTATCCATCTGCCAATATTGTATACAGACTGGCAGTGCACGCCAAGCCCTTTTGTTGCGTCACTGTAGGCAGGGATGAGTGTCCTCGACGATCTCCAACGCCTGATCCAGGACCCCCCTCCGGCCCATCTCTTTGAGATCTCGGAGGCAGGGATCGCCATGGCCAACCTCGAAGGCGCGCCGCGGCTGGCGTTCGAAGCGCTGGAGCCGGGCGTGCTCGAAGTCGGCCCGTTGCACGACAACATAAAGAAAACAGAACACTTAGCCAAGGCAATCGAGGCTCTCACCCCGGTCAACGGACGCCGCAACCGGCCTGCCGCGCTGATTCTGCCGGACTTCGCGGCGCGGGTTTCGATCCTCGACTTCGACAAGTTCCCTTCGAACGAAGACGAGCAGCTCTCGCTGGTGCGCTTTCGGTTGAAGAAAGCCCTGCCGTTCGACATCGAGTCCGCCATGGTGAGCTACTATTCCCAGCCGGGCAAGGGGAATCAGGTGGAGGTGATCGCGTCGGTGGTGGCGCTTGAGATTCTGGCGCGCTATGAGCAGGTGTTCCGGGGCGCGGGGTTCCATCCCGGCTCCATCACTACCTCGACGCTGGCGATGCTGAACCTTTACTCCGGCGCGGGAACGGGCGTGGTGGCAAAGAAGTCGGGCCGGGTGTTGACCATTTCGGTGATGCGGGACGGGATCCTGAAGCTGATCCGGTGCCTGGAGGTCGCCTCCGGCCATGAAGCCGAGGAGACCGCGGCGGCGCTGCTGCCGACGCTGGCTTTCGTCGAGGACCAGTTGGGCGCGCCGGCGCGCCGGCTGCTGCACTGCGGTTTCGGCCAGCAGCCGCCGATGCCCGGGATCCCGGGACTCGAAGTCGAACCCCTCGGATCGCGCTTTGGAACACCCGGCGAATACAACGCGGGACTCCTGGGGTACCTCGAAGGAGCCGGGGCGTGAGCCAGCGCTACTCCATCAACCTGGCGAGCGAGCCCTTCCGCCGGGACCGGCCGCTGCTGGCCGCGTCCGTCGCTCTGGGCGTGATTCTGATCGGATTGGCAGGGCTGCTTGGCTGGATGGTGTACCAGGAGCGCGGGCGCCTGGCCGAAACGCGCGAAGCCGTGGACCGGATGCAGCGCGACGTGGCGCGCCTGGACGCCGACCAGGCCAAGCTCGACGCCCAGTTGCGCGAGCCGCGCAACGCCGCCGTGCTGGAGCGCAGCCTGATGCTGAACACGCTGCTGACGCGCAAGGGAATCAGTTGGAACCGCATCTTCTCGGATCTGGATAGGGTGATGCCGCACAACGTAAAGCTGATCCAGGTGCGGCTGCCGCAGGTGAACCAGAACAACGAAGTGCTGCTCGACATGATTGTCGGCGCGCAGTCGCCGGAGCCCGTGCTCGATCTACTGAAGAAGCTCGAAATGTCAGCCCGATTCGGCCCGACGTCCGTCCACACGTCGCTGCCGCCCACCGAGAACGAACCTTTGTACCGCTACCGCGTGAGCGTGACCTATGCCCAGAAGCTCTGACCTGCGGGCGCTGCTGCAGGCGCGCGACACCAAGACGCTGGTGCGGCTGGGGCTGGGCCTGCTGCTGGTGGTGAACCTCGTGCTGTTCGGGCTGGTGCTGTACCCGCCGGGCGGCTCGGCCGGCGATCTCGAGACGCAGCTGCAGGCGTTGCGCGGGCAACTGCAGCGCAAGCGGCTGCAACTCGACCGCACGCGCGCCCTGGCGTCGAAGGTGCAGAAGGGCCGGGAGCAGGGCGATGCGTTTCTGGGCAAGTATTTCCTGAACCAGCGCCTGGCCTTTTCGCAGGTGCTGGCCGACTTGAACGCCGCGGCGAAGCAGTCGCAGATCAAGCCCCGGGAGGCGAGCTTCGAGCTGCTGCCGATCGAAGGCTCGGACGACCTGAGCATGATGACCATCACCGCGAACTTCGAGGGCACTTACGCGGACCTGATGCAATTCGTGCGGGTGCTCGACCGGATGGACCGTCTGGTGATCGTCGAGAGCCTGCAGGCGTCGCCGCAGCAAGGGCGTCCGGTGCTGGATGTGCGGCTGAAGCTGGATACGTTCGTGCGCGACGACGGGGCGGGGTTGCCGGCCGGTTCCTCGGCGGGGGGACAGTGACATGGCGATGAACCTCGGCGCGGAACCAAAGAAAGTGCTGGCCCTGGTGGGGCTGCTGGCGGTCGCGCCCGCAGCTTACTACTGGGCATCGCAGCCGGACACGGCCGGGCCGGCGGGATCCGCCGCCGCGACCTCCGCCGCGCGGCCGGCGACGCCGCAGCAGATCCGGTCGGCGCCGCGCGTCGCGCAGACCCCGCGCCGCGCCGGGGCGGGCAGCCGCACGCTGGGCGAGTTCAAGCCTTCACTGAAGGTCCCCGAGGGGACCGACCTGACCAAGATTGACCCGACGTTGAAGCTCGACCTGTTCACGCAGGTGCGCAACGCGCCGGCCGAAGCCGGCGCCCGCAGCCTGTTCGATTTCGGCGCCGCGGCGCCGCCCACCATGCCGCAGATCGCGGCGCTGCCGAAGGTGGCGCCCATCAAGCCCGGGTTCCGCGAGTACGGCCCGCCGAAGCCGGAGCCGCCCCCGGCGAAGGTGACGCCGCCCCCGCCGCAGGCGCCGCCGATCCCCTTGAAATACTACGGCTTCCAGATGCCGCGGCCCGGCGCGAAGAAGGCTTTCTTCCTCGAAGGCGACGACATCTTCGTCGCGGCCGAGGGCGAGCTGATCAAGAACCGCTACAAGGTGGTGCGCATCGGCGTAAACTCGGTGGTAGTGGAAGACACGCAGTTCCAGACCGCCGCAAACGCGCAGCAGACGCTGCGCCTGGAGCAGGAGAACGCGGGATGAAGCGCGAGGTACAGCGGAAGCCGGGCGAGCGCGGGTTCGCGCTGTTGCTGGTGTTCCTGATGGCTTCCGTAATCGCGCTGTTCCTGTACCGGCAAGTGCCGCGCGCGGCCTTCGAGGCCCAACGCGACAAGGAAGAATTGCTGATCGAGCGCGGGGAACAGTACAAACTGGCCGTGCAGCGCTACTTCGTCAAGTACCGCAAGTTTCCGCAGGACGTGAAGGAGCTGGAGAACACCAACAGCCTGCGGTTCCTGCGCCGCCGCTACATCGATCCGTTGACGGGCAAGGACGAATGGCGCCTGATCCACGTCAACGCCGCTGGCGTGCTGACTGACTCGAAGGTGCAGCCCTTCCAGGATCCGCTGAAGTCGGGCCCGGGCAGGACCGACACCACGCAACAGACCACCGCGGGGTCCGAGAGCGCCGTGAACCAGGCGGCGATGTTCCGGCCCAGCGACCGGACGCTGCCGACGGCGCAGAGCTTCGGCCAGCAGGCGCAGCCGCAGCCGATCGATCCGAACCAGCCCCAGCCGGGCGCGTTTCAGCCCGGGATCCAGCAGCCGGGTTTTCAGCAGCCGGGCCAACCTGGGGTCCAGCAGCCGTATCCGGGTCAGCCCGGGTTCCCCGGCCAGCCGACCGTGTTCCCGGGTCAGCCGGGGTACCAGCAGCCGGGAATACAGCAGCCCGGTCTTCAACAGCCGGGCCAGCCGGGATTCCAACAGCCCGGATTTCAGCAGCCCGGGTTCACGCAACCCGGTCAGCCCGGATTCCAACAGCCCGGCCAACCAGGATTTCAGCAACCAGGGTTCCAGCAACCAGGTTTCCAGCAGCCGGGTTTGCAGCAACCGGGCCTGCAACGTCCCGGTTTTCAACCGGGCATGCAGCAGCCGGGTTTCAATTCCCCCGGGTTCGGGCAGCCCGGACTGGGCCAGCAGCAGAGCGGACTGCCAACGCAGACGCAGAGCCAGGGCGTGAACCTGATCAACAACCTGCTGACGACGCCGCGCCAGCCGCCCGCCGGGATCTTCAACAATAATCAGGGCGGCCAGTTCGGCGCGGGCGGACTCGCGGGCGTGGCGTCGAAGTTCGAAGGCAAGGGGATCAAGGTCTACAACGAGCGCTCTAAATACGAAGAGTGGGAGTTCGTCTTCGACATGAAGAACGATCCTCGCATGCAGCAGCAGATGCAGCAGTTCCAGGGCGCCAATCCGCTGGGCGGACAAGCCGTGCCGGGCGGGCAGGGCAACCGGCCGGGGGGCCAGAACCCTGGGGGACCGGGGTCCGGGTTCGGAGGGCCGGGATTCGGGAACCCGGGTCCGGGGAATCCGGGGCAGGGAAATCCGAACCGGCCGGGCAGTCCTGGCGGTGGCGGCGGGTTCCCGCGCCGGCCGTAGGCGTTCGGCGCCGGGCTTAGAGGGCAGGCTTGCCCTGGTAAACCATCTTGCTGACGTCGAACTGGATCTGCCGGAATGGCAGCGGGATCCCGGGCAGATACAACTGGAAGGTCACCACCTTGTCGCCGGGGTCCAGTTCCTTCGGAAACACCAGCCGCAAGTACGGATCCGAGGACGAGGGCGGGAAGTGTCCGGAGAGCCGGATCTTCTTCTTGCCGGCCCGCAGCACGCTGTCCTCCATGCGCCGGATCTCGGAGCTTTGTTCCAGTTGCGCGCGATCCGCGTAGCGGATCGCCACGATGATCGACTTGCCCTGATCCTCCTCCAGGAACGCCAGGTACTCCTCATACAGCGGGTCCGTGGCAACGCGCTTGGCAAAGCGGCGGGCCATCTTCTCCGCCTCGCGGACCGGCGCCGCGGAGGCGATGTAGATCTGCACGGGCGGCGCGTCGTTGGGGTTGCGTCCGGTGCCGCTCGACAACTGCGCCCAGGGGGACTCCGAGAGCAGTTGGTTAACTTCCGCGGGCGTCCATTCCTGGGGCGGCCTGATCTCCCAGAAGGGAGGCGCCAGCGCCAGCAGCGTGAGGAGGTACAGCATCAGGAGGCGATGTAGCCGGCGAGGGGCGCGGGATCGACGTTGCCGCCCGAAAGGACAATGCCGACGCGTGTGAGTCCGGCGGGCAGTTTGTGGAAGAGCGCGGCGGCCGCGCCCACGGCGCCCGACGGCTCCACCAGAATCTTCATCCGGAAGAGCAGGAAGCGCAGGGCGGCGCGGATCTCGTCATCGGTCACCAGGATCACCTGCTCGACGTGCTCCTGGATGATCGGAAAATTCACGGCCCCGGGCTTCTGGGTGCGCAGCCCGTCGGCGATGGTCGTCGGGGGCGGGATCTCCAGCCGCTCGCCGGCCTGGAGCGAGAGGAAGTAGTCGTTGCCGTCGGCGGGCTCGACGCCGAACACGCGGATCTTCGGATTCACGGCCTTGGCGGCGATGGCGCAGCCGGCCAGCAGCCCGCCGCCGCCCAGGCACACCACGAGGGCGTCGAGGTTAGGCTCCTGCTCCATTAGTTCGAGGGCGACGGTGCCTTGCCCGGCGACGATCCATTCGTGGTCGAAGGGCGGCACCAATGCGGCGCCGGTTTCGGCGGCGATGGCGCCGCTGAGGTCCTCGCGCTTCTGCCGGAACCGGTCGTAGGTGACGATCTTGGCGCCGTAGGCCGCAGTGGCCGCCAGTTTCGCCTTTGGCGCGTCCTCGGGCATCACGACGGTGGCGTGCGCGCCCACGGCGCGGGCGGCGATGGCGACCGCCTGGGCGTGGTTGCCGGAGGAATGCGTCACCACCCCGTGAGCGAGCTGTTCCGGCGACAGGGAGAACAGGAAGTTCGCCGCGCCGCGGATCTTGAACGCGCCGCCCTTCTGGAGGTTCTCGCACTTGAAGCGAGCGCTGACGCCGGCTTCCGCGTCGAAGCTGCGTGAGGTGAGCACGGGCGTCCGCCGCGCGAGGCCCTTGATGCGGTCGGCGGCCTTTTCGATTTCGTGGATCGTTACCATGGCGGCGACACGACCAGAGTACTACGTCAGCCCGCGAGGATGATCTTCTTGCGCACCGCGTAGAGCACGAGATCCGCGGTGGAGTGCAGATCCAGCTTTTGCATCAGGCGGGTCCGGTGGGTTTCCACCGTGTAGGGGCTGAGGCCGAGCTGGCGGGCACATTCCTTGTTGGACCGGCCTTCGGCGAGCAGTTGCAGGATCTCTTTCTCGCGCTCGGTGAGCAGTTCGTAGCTGTCGTTGAGGCCGCGCTCCTGCAGGGAGCGGGCGGCGTCCGTGGACATGGCGCCGGCGACGGCGGGATGGAAGTAGCTGCCGCCGAGGGCCACCGCGCGCAGGGCGGGCACCAGATCGGTGTCGGCCGAATCCTTGAGCAGATAGCCGCGCACGCCGGCGTTGAGCGCGCGGATCAGGTAGCTTTCGTCGGCGTACATGCTGAAGAGCACGATGGCCGTTTCGGGCCGCCGCTTGAGGATGCGCTGGGCGGCGTCGATGCCGTTCAGGCCCGGCATGGCGATGTCCATCAGGACAATGTCGGGCCGGAGTTCGTCCTCCAGGCGCACGGCTTCGCGGCCGTCGGCCGCCTCGCCCACCACCTGAAAGTCCGGCTGGAGTTCCAGCAATCCGCGGAGGCCGCGGCGCACAATGGCGTGATCGTCAACCAGAAGAACGCTGAGTTTCATGCAGTAGTCCAGACGGCGGGAAGCTCCACATTCAGGTGGAAGCCCTCCCCGGGTTCGGAGGAAAACGTGATGGCGCCGCCGACTTCGCGAGCGCGCTCGGTCATGGAGGTCAGGCCCAGGCCGGGCTTGCGGGTGGACGGCAAACCGACGCCGTCGTCGCGCACGCGGAGGCGGATGTGGCGCGAGTCATGGTCGAGGGCGATCCACACGTGGCGCGCCAGCGAATGGCGGGCGCAATTGGTGAGGGCTTCCTGGGCGATGCGGTAGAGCGCCGTGCGGACCGGGTCGGGAATCGGGTCGCAATCGCCCGACACCTCCACGGCGGCGGGGATCCCGGTGCGGCTCGTAAATTCGCGCGCCTGATAGCGCAACGCCTCTTCCAGGCCGCAGTCGTCGAGCATCGGCGGGCGCAGTCCCATGGCGATGGTGCGGGCCGAGCGCATGGCGCCGTCGATCAGCGCGCGGATCCCGGCGAGTTGCACGGCGAAGTCGCGCGGATTCTCGCGCAGCAGGTCGAGGCGGCTGAGTTCCAGGCGCAGCGCGGTCAGCGTCTGGCCGATCTCGTCGTGCAGTTCGCGGGACAGGGCCTTGCGCTCCTGCTCTAGTTCTCCCGCCAGCCGGCCGGAGAGCAGCCGCATCTCCTCTTGGCCGCGGGCCAGCTCCCGGTTCGCGTCGCGGTTCTCGCGTTCCAGGCGTCGCACGCGGCTGACCGTGAAGTAGCTGAGCAGCAGCGCTCCCCCGAGGGCGCACAGGGCGAACGCGAGGACGACGACGCGAACCGCGCGCCGCCGGGTCCCGATGCGCTCGAACTCCTGCGCGTGTTCGGTGCGCTGGAAGCGGGCGACATCAAGGATCAGTCCGGACAACTGGTCGCGGTCGGACAATTGCGGCGCGGAAAGAACGGCCCGCGCGCGCCGCTGTTCCACCGGCCAGGAAAGGACCTCGCTGGTGGCCTGCCAATCGGCAGCCAGCGACTCGCGGAGGCGGCGGAGGGCCTCGGTGCGGGTGGTTTCGGCGAATTCCTCCTTGTCTTTCCGGTTACCGATCAAAGTCAGGAGTCCGTCGATGCGCCGGTACTGGGCTTCGAGTTCGGCTCGCACTTGGCCGGGACGATCCGTGGCGAGGTATTCGCGCAGCAGCGCCGAGCGGTTCAGGATTTCCTGGCGGAGCTGGTCGAGCGTGTCGTGATCGGCGAGGTGGTCGCGTTCGATGGACTCGATCTCGCCGCCGCGGGACCGCGCAAAGTGATCGACGCCCAGGCCGATGGCGAGGTACAAGAAGCAGAACAGAGCGGACACGCCCGCAAGCATGGGCCAGCGCGAGGGAAGGCTCGGAACGGGTTGGTCCGGCAGGGCCACTATTAGCACCCTATTCTAGAGCCTGACGGCACTCCGCCGCTGAGGCGGGCCTGCCGCGGGTGTGTTGCCCGGCCGCTGCCGGCGAAACGGAGAGGTGCGGCGGGCGTCACGGCGGGCCCCTTGTCCTGCGAGGTTCTTTCCCCAAACACGGGGGGAGGGCTTACGGATCCGCGGCTACGGCAGCGGAAACGCCCCATGCCAGAAAGGCTGCGAGAACTTGCCCGGCTTCATCGCCGCCCAAGCCCGGCGGGTCTCCTCGGGCATTGTCGACAGGACGTTTTCCGCGCGGGCGCTGAGGTCGCGCACGATCTCGGGGTACTGCGCCGCGACGTCGAAGCTCTCGTCCGGATCGCGGCTCAAGTCGTACAGTTCGGGCTGCGGGAGCCGCAGGGGATCCCGGTTGGCGAGCCACTCGCGCGTGTAGGGAGCGGCGGTCAGCCGCGCGAGGTGCAGTTTCCAGTGGCCGCGGCGGACGCACGTCAGCGCCAGGCCGTCGAAGTACAACAGCGCCTGGCGGTCCAGCGGGGTCTTCGGCTTCGCGAACAGCGGCGTGAGGTCCTTGCCGTCCAGGTCCGCGGGTGGCGCGGCGCCGGCCGCGCGGGCGATGGTGGGGAACAGGTCCATGGTGGAGACGAGCGGGTCCGCCACGGTGTGGCGCGGGATCCGGCCGGTCCAGCGGGCGATCAGCGGCACGCGGACACCGCCCTCATAGGTTGTCGCCTTGCGGCCCCGCAGGCGCCCCGCACTGCCGAGGAACCAGGGCCCGTTGTCGGAGGAGAAGATGACGAGCGTGTCCCGCTCCCGCTTCTGGCGGTCCACCGCGGCGACAATTTCGCCGACGCTGGCGTCGAGTTCGGTGATGACGTCGCCGTAGATGCCGAGCGGGGACTTGCCGCGGAAGCGCTCCGAAGCCGCGAGCGGAATGTGCGGGTAGTTCGGGGCGTAGTAGAGGAAGAACGGACGTTTCCCGCCGATGTGGCGGAGACATTCTTCGGTGTAGCGGGGGCTGAGCGTTGCGAGCGGCGTCTCCGGTTCGGCCACCTGCTCATTGCGGAGCATCACTCGCGGGTTCATGTCGTTCGAATACGGGATCCCGAAGTAGGAGTCGAAGCCATGGCGCGTGGGCAGGAACTCCGGACGGCTGCCGAGGTGCCATTTGCCGACGCAGGCTGTGGCGTAGCCCTGGGCTTTGAGCACCGAGGCGATGGTCTTTTCGGACGCGGGGAGTCCGGTGGTGTCGGTCGGGAACAGGACCTTGGTCTGGCCGGAACGGTTCGCGTACCGGCCGGTGAGCAGCGCGGCGCGGGAGGGCGTGCACACGGGGCTGGCGGAGTTGCAGTGCGTGAAGCGCATGCCCTGGGAGGCGAGGCGATCGAGGTTCGGCGTGGGGATGGCTCCGCCGTAGCAGGAGAGGTCGCCGTAACCGAGGTCGTCGGCATAGATGAGAACGACGTTGGGCGGCCGCGAGGGGGCTGCGCTCGCGGCCGCGGTGGCAGCCAGGAAGGTCCGGCGGGTGAGCATGGACCCGCCAGTATAGCGAGGCTACTTGATGGGTGTGACCGTCGCTTCGAGCTGCATGCGGCGGCGGGAGTTCGGGTCGTCGGAGTAGAACAGGATGGTGGGTTTCGCGAGCGGCACCGAGACCAGCCCGCTCCAGCGATTCTGGCGCACTACGGGGGTGCTGGGAGTTTGGCCGTCGGCGGCCGTGACGACGCTGGAGACTTCGGCGGTGATATTCATCGTGAGCTGATTGTTGGCGTCGTTCATGGGGCGACAGTCGATGTTGGTGCCGACATCGGCGTATTGGAACTGGGTGGGCCCGCCGTAGGGAATCCGGCTGCCGGAGCGGAGGATGACTGGCCCGGTGCCGGACTCGCCGGCGAGTTGCGCCTGGTGGGTCCGGAGGCTCAGGATCTTGCCTTCCTCGAGTTCCTTGAGAACGAAATCGACGCGGTAGAAGCGAAGCTCCTTGGCGGGTTTGGCCGCATCCTGAGCGAGCAGCGCCGTGACGGCCATCAAGAAAGGAAGAAGGGTGCGCATGGAATCTCCTTGGAGTTAGAGTGTTCCGCCGGCCGGCGCCAGCGGCGTGATTTCGAGCGGGGCGATCTCGATGGGATCGCCGGTGAACGGTTTGGCGAAGGCATCCGGCGTCGCGGTGAGGCGGAGCAGGGCCCGCTCTTCGGCGGACAGCGGTGAGGGCGCTGGGAAAGTCGCGGATTGCGGCACGCGGCGCACCTGCGCCGCCACCGCCGGCGCGGGCCGAGCCGGGCCAAACGGGATCGTTCGCAGCACGGCTACATCCACATGCGGCGCGGGCGGCAGCAGCGGCGGATCCGGCCATACCGCCATCGCGAACACCACCGCCGCGGCGGTCGCGGCGGCGGGTACGGCCCAGATCCACCAGCTGCGGCGCGGCGCCGCTTCGAGCCGCGCCAGGACCCGAGGGGCGAGCCCGGGGTCCTCAGGGGGCGCCGCCAGAGCTT
Organism: uncultured Solibacteraceae bacterium; assembly: GCA_964471915.1. GTDB lineage: Bacteria > Acidobacteriota > Terriglobia > Bryobacterales > Bryobacteraceae > JAIEPW01. The sequence goes on from CAYYID010000007.1 coordinate 106,592, forward strand.
CGTCGAGCAGCCGGTCCAGGTTGTCAGCCATGTTTCGTCTCCTGTTCTCCCAGCCTGGCTTTCACCATCTGCCGCGCCCGCGCGATGTTCGACCGGACCGTGCCCTCAGCCATCCCGAGCGCTTCGCCGATCTCCCGCGAGTTCAGTTCCCCGGCGGTGGCGAGCAGCAGCGGATCCCGGTAGTGCGGCGGAAGCGCCGCCACAATGGCGCGCACGCGCGCGTGGAGATCCGCGCGGATAGCCGCGGCTTCGGGACCCTCACCCCGCGCCGGACGGTCGTCCTCCAGCAGAACCGGTGTGACTCGTGGCCGGACCTGCTGCGCGGTCCGCCACGCGACACGGGCCAGGAACGCCCGTTCGTCGCGCATCTCCCGCCAGGCGCCGCTCCGGTGCAGCTTGAGAAAGGTCTCCTGCACCGCGTCCTCCGCGGCGGCGCGCTCCCGCAACGCCGCGTACGCCACGCGGAACACGAAGCCGCTCTGCCGCCGGACGAGATCCGCGAAGTCCTCGCTGGCGGCTTCTCCCAAGCAGACCTCCCCGAGCGTGATGGCTGAACCGTCCGGCATGATGCGCTTTCGTAAGGGAAGACCGCTGCCGCCGGCAAAGTGTTGCAAGGAATTTTCACCCACGGGAAACCGTAGAATGTTCCCTTATGACCGATGTTTACGAAAAGCTGGGCGCGTTCTACCTCGGCAAGCGCAAGGACACCGGAGAGCTGCTGTTGTATGACTCCAAGGATCTGGTGACCCACGCGGTCTGCGTCGGCATGACCGGATCCGGCAAGACCGGGCTGTGCCTCGGCCTGCTCGAGGAAGCTGCGATCGACAACATCCCGGCCATCATGATCGACCCGAAGGGCGACCTCGGCAACCTGCTGCTGACGTTCCCCAACCTGTCGCCCGAGGAGTTCGCGCCGTGGGTGAACGAAGACGAGGCGCGGAACCAGGGCGTGGATGTGCCCACGTTCGCCGCGCAGCAAGCTGAACTTTGGAAAAAGGGGCTCGCTTCCTGGCAGCAGGACGCCGCGCGCGTCCAAAGGCTGAAGAATGCGGCGGACTTCAGCATCTACACGCCGGGGTCCGACGCCGGGCTCCCCGTCTCGATCCTGAAGAGCTTCGCGGCGCCGGATGAGGCGACACTCCAGGACCGCGAGGCGACCCGTGACCGGATCACCGCGACCGCCACCAGCCTGCTGGGCCTGTGCGGCATCGACGCGGATCCGATCCAGAGCCGCGAGCACGTGCTGCTCTCAACGCTGCTCGACACCGCGTGGCGTGAAGGGAAAGACGTCGACCTCGCGACGCTGATCGGGCAGATCCAGACGCCGCCGTTCGCGAAGATCGGCGTCATGGACCTCGACAGCTTCTATCCGGCCAAGGACCGCTTCGGCCTGGCGATGGCCCTGAACAACCTGATCGCTTCGCCGGGTTTCGAGGCGTGGCTGCGCGGCGATCCGCTGGATATCGGCGAGATGCTCTGGACCAAAGAGGGCAAGCCGCGCATGACGATCTTCTCCATCGGCCACCTGAGCGACCCGGAGCGGATGTTCTTCGTCTCGCTGCTGCTCAACCAGGTGCTGAGCTGGGTGCGGGCGCAGAAGGGCACCACTTCGCTACGGGCGCTCCTGTACATGGACGAAATCTTCGGCTATTTTCCGCCGGTGGCGAACCCGCCGTCGAAGAAGCCGCTGCTGACGCTGCTGAAGCAGGCGCGCGCTTTCGGGCTGGGTGTCGTGCTTGCGACCCAGAACCCGGTGGATCTCGACTACAAGGGTCTGGCCAACACCGGCACGTGGTTCCTGGGACGGCTGCAAACCGAGCGTGACAAGGAGCGGGTGCTGGCGGGGCTGGAGGGCGCGACGGCGGAGGCTGGCGGCAAGTTCGACCGCGCCTGGATGGACCAGACGCTTTCCGGGCTGGGCAAGCGCGTCTTTCTGATGAACAACGTGCACGAGAAGGAACCGGTGCTGTTCGAGACGCGCTGGTGTCTGTCGTACCTGCGCGGACCGATCGCGCGAGGCGAGATCAAGAAGCTGATGGACCCGAGGCGCGCCGCCGCGCCGCAGGTGGAGCATGCCGTGCCGAAAACGGCGGCGGCCGGAACGAAGCCGGCGGGCGCGCCGCCGGTGCTGCCGCCGGAAGTGCCGCAGTATTACGCGCCGGTGCGTTCGGCCGAGCCGGGCTACCGTCCGGTGCTGCTGGGCGCGGCGCAGATCCATTTCATCGACACCAAGAAAGGGATCGATGAGACGCGCGATCTCGTGTTCACCACGGCGCTTGCCGACGATGCGGTCGGCGCGAACTGGGACGCAGCCGAGGAGTGCGAGCTGACGCTCGCCGAACTGGAGAAATCCCCCGCCGAGGGCGCCACGTTCGACGACCTGCCGGCGTGCGCGGCCAAGCCGAAGAACTACACCGCGTGGAACAAGAGCTTCGCGGCGTGGCTATTCCGGGTACAGAAGGTCGATCTGCTGCAAAGCCCGGCAACGGGCGAGCTGTCAAAGTCCGGCGAAAGTGAAAAGGACTTCCGGCTCCGCCTGCAACAGGCCGCGCGCGAGGAGCGCGACGCGCAGGTGGAGGCACTGCGCAAGAAATACGCCCCCAAGCTCGCGGTGCTCGAAGAGCGGCTGCGGCGGGCGCAGCAGGCGCTCGAGAAAGAGAAACAGCAGGCCCAGTCACAAACTCTCGAGTCCGCCGTGTCGATCGGCACCAGCATCCTCGGGGCGCTGTTCGGGCGGAAGACGATCAGTCAGGCGAACCTGGGCCGCGCCACGACGGCGATCAAGCAAGCGGGGCGCATCCGCAAGGAGTCCGCCGACACCGCGCGCGCCGGCGAAACCGTGGAGGCCATCCAGCAGCAGATCGAGGCGCTCAACGGCGAGTTCGAGGCCGAGAGCCAGGCGATTGCGAGTCACACGGACGCAGCCACCGAGGCGCTGGAGACGGTGACCATCAAGCCGAAGAAGGCCAACATCGCCGTGCAACTGGTCGCGCTCACTTGGACGGAGTAAGCGCCAGGCGCGTTAGTTCAGCGGCGAAGTCGCGCGCCGCGGGCGTGTCGCCCTGGCGCAAGATTACGAGATCCCGGCTGGGGATCACGATGATCAGTTGCCCCTGCGCCCCCAGCGCCGCGAAAAGATCCGCGGGCGCGCCGGGGAAGCGCAGCGTGCGCGGCGCATCCTGATTGGTCACGCGCCCGTCTTCGCTGGCCCCGAAGCCCGGCTGCGCGTTCAGCCACCAGAGCAGCCCGTAGGCCGGGTTCAGCTTCTGCGACGGGCGAATCAGTTCCTCGAAGGTGGATTTCCGCAGCAGCCGCTTGCCGTCCCACTGCGCGCCGCGGAGGGCGAACAGCCCGAAGCGGGCCATGTCGCGGGCCGAAGCGCGCAGCCGGTAGTAGTTGGTAACGTCGCCCACTTTGCGCGAAAGCCAGGAGTAATGCTCCATGCCGAGCGGATCGAAGAGCTTGCGCTTGGCGTAGGTGTCGAAGGGCTCGCCCGTGGCCTTCTCGAGCAGCCGGAACGTCGTGTGGTAGGCGGGCGTGTTGTAGTCCCAGAGTTCGCCGGGCTGGGCGCGGAGTTTCATGTTCAGATTGATCACGAACTGGTCGCCGGTGGTGGTGTCGATCTCGACGCCGCGGTGGTCCAGTCCGCTGGTCATGGCCATGAGGTGCCGGATCGTGATGCCGGCGCGGTCCGTGCCCTTGAGGAACGGAGCGAAATCGGTCACCGGCTGGTCGAAGCTCTTGAGCTTGCCCTCCTCAAGCGCCATGGCGAGCAGCACCGCGGTGATGCTCTTGGTGGCGGAGGCGAGGCTGCGCTCTTTCGTGGCGTCCCAGCCGGGCGCGTACGATTCGTGCGCGATCTTTCCGCCTTTGAGCACCAGGAAGCTGACGGACTTGTGCGCGAGAGCGTAGTCGCCGGCGGCTTGCAGCGCGCGGTCCGGCGCGGTCTGCCATTCGCGGGCGGAGGGCCAGTAGTCGGCCGCGAGGGCGCAGGTGGCGGCGAGGAAGAGGGCGAAGCGCATGGCGGGGCCAGTGTATCGAAGCGGGCGGTCGCGATGCGAGCACCTTGCATGGCCAAACCGCAAACCGTTAATCTGAACCTGCCCGCCGCTACAATGTTTACGGAAGGACTCAGATGACCAGGGCCACACTGCCGGCATTGCAGTTGCGCATACGCGGACCAGCGGTAGGGGCCGGGCGCATACCCGTGCCCGAACTCCTCAAGATCTGCTCGGAGGCGCAGACCGCTGTGAAACGCCAAGCAGAAGCCATGGAGGGGAGGAATACTCCGCATCCCGGGCCTGTGGCAGCCGTCATCGTCTACGAATGCACGCTCGAGTTGGTCGGAGTCAAGAGCGGCAGCACAGTCCTGGAGTTCGGCTTCGCCAAGCCTCAGCTGCCGCTGGCCGGGATGGAACCGCATGCGCTAGGCGCTCTTGCCATTGCCGAGATAGGGGCGTCCATACGGTCATTGGAAAAGGGGAACAAAAGGGAGATCGACCCCGCGGTTCTCAAAAGCTTGTACGAGTTGGGTGGGATCTTGGAGACCAAGCGAGTCACCTCTATTGGATGGATTGCCACCGGCTGCGGCGGGAATCGCAAGCGCGTGGTTGGCGAGATCACTCCCCTCGTTCGTGAGCGCGCCGCACTTCGCTTGAGTTCGCCCCGGTTTACCAGGAGGCACGTGGATGGCGTTCTAGACATGGCGGACTTCCGCCCTCAGGACCACAAGTGCCGGATCGGTCCGGCCATCGGCCCAGCGGTAACCTGCACGTTCCCCGTTGAACTCGCCGATCAGGTCCAGCAGTTGTTGCGGCAGACGGTGCGGGCATGCGGGGAAGCGCGGCTTGCACATAGTTCGGATCGAATCGAAACACTCGCCATAGAACAACTCGCGCCGATACCTTCGTTGACCTCCGGTGATGAGAACTTCGTTCAGGATTCCTCGCTTTCCAGGCTTGCCGAGGTACAGGGTGTCAAACGATTGACTAGCGTCAGGAGGCTCTCTGGCGCGATCCCAGGCGACGCCGATGTCGATTCGTTCCTTGAAGACATCTATGAAGCGCGAGCGTGAGAGGTTCGGAGGCGCCTGGGACGCCGTTCTCATCGACACGAACGTTTTCAGTTACCTTGGAAAAGCCGGCGACGAGCGAGCAAAGCTGTATCGACCGCACGTCGAAGGCAAGCTGGTTGCCGTTTCCTTTGTTACCGTCGGCGAGTTGCACTTCGGTGCGGCCAAGGCCGGTTGGTCGCCGGACAAGATCCTCCGGATGCAAGCACGGCTTCGCGCGACCGTCATCGTACCTTACGACTCCGGAGTGTGCGAGGCTTACGGACGTATCAAAGCCTCGCTGCCGAAGAGCCGGGTTATCTCGGACAACGATCTGTGGATCGCAGCCTGTGCGGTGCGCCATTCGGTTCCGCTCGTTACTCACAATCGACGGCATTTCGATCAAATCGCAGAGCTGGTAGTGATCTCTGAACACAGATCCGACTCGGAGCGACCCGCTCAACCGAAACTCGACCTCCCTGGAGTATCCGGCGCCGAACCTTAGCAAGGCAGGAACCGGCCTGAATCAGGTTTCGTCGTACGGGCCGTGTCAATCGCGAATCCCGAACTCCGCCGCGACCTCCGGGCTATCCGCGAACCCGAGCCTCCCCGCCCGCACCCGCAAGCGCGCGCTCCGCCCGACCTCGAACGGTCCCGTGTACAGCATCCACCGCTCCCCCAGCGAATACTCGAGCGACGCACCCTCGGTGGCGCACCGCAACGTCACCCGTACCGGACCCCGAAACTCGCCGCCCGCCGGCTCGATCTCCGGACGCGCCGTTTCGCTCCACCGCCCGCCGGGGCGCCACCGCTCCTTCAGCTCCTCCTCCGGCACCGCGCCCAGGTCTCCCGTCTCGCGCACCCACCGCTCGTGCGCGGCGCGGAGCCGCGCCAGCGCCGCGCGGTGCTCCGGATCCTCGGCCAGATTGCGGATCTCGTGCGGATCCGCCGCCGTGTCGTACAGTTCCTCTGGCGGCTTGCGCGGGGCGAAGAACAACTTCTGCGGACCTTCCAGCCTTCCTTCGGCGTTCAGGCGCCGCCACTCCCGCATCAGGGGCATCTGGTCCAGGTACGCGATCGGCTGCGTGTACGGCAGTTCCGGGCGGTAGTTCCGCAGGTAGCGCAGGCGTCCGTCGTAGGCGGAGCGAATCCGGTCGGGCTTCTCGTCCATCCGGTCGCGGACCCCGAACACGTAACCCGGCGCTTTCTTCTTTTGCTCTCCCAGGAACGCCCGGCCCTGCATGTGCCCGGGGATCCGCACGCCCGCCAGGGACAAAACCGTCGGGCCGAGGTCGATCAGGTTCACCAGTTCCGGCTGCACCGCTCCCGCGCGCAATTGTCCCGGCCAGCGCACCAGCAGCGGGACGCGGGTGCCGGCGTCATGCAGCCAGCGCTTGGCGCGCGGCAGGCCGCGGCCGTGGTCGCCCCAGAAGAACACGACCGTGTCGCGATCCAGCCCGTCGCCCGCGAGCTGCTCCAGCATCGTCTTCACCCGCAGGTCCACTGCGGTGACCAGATCGTAGTACGTCGCCCAATCCTTGCGAACCACCGCCGTATCGGGGTAGTAGGGCGGCAGTTTGGCGAGCGCGGGATCGTGGCGCAGCTCGCGCGGGACGCTCGCCAGCGCCTCCGCCGCATTGCCCTCGCCGCGAATCCGCCCCTCGTGCGACTCCAGGAAATTGAACACGGCGAAAAACGGCTGCCCCTTCGCCCGATTCCGCCAGTGCGCCCGCGGACCCGATTCGTCCCAGACGCCGAGGGGCGCTCCCGAAACGTTGCCTGCCACACCGCCGTCCGGGCGGCCCAGGTTGTAATCCGTCTTCGCGTTGTTCGTGCAGTAATAGCCGGCGGCGCGCAGGTACTCGGGAAAACACTTCACGTGCGGCGGCGGCACACCCTGGCTCCGCATGTGGTGCAGGCCGATGGACGTCGGGTACATGCCGGTGATGATCCCGGCGCGGCTGGGCGCGCAGACGCCGGCGACGGAGAACGCGTTGGTGAACCGCACTCCTTCGGCCGCGAAACGATCCAGATTTGGGGTCCGCGCGTAGGCATCGCCGTAGCAGCCGAGGTCGGGGCTCAGGTCCTCGGCAGAGAGCCACAGAATGTTCGGGCGCCGGCGGCGCGCCTGCGCGAGCGCCGGGAGCCCGGCGAGGAAAGTCCGGCGGAGCAGCACGGCGGTTAGCATATCGCGCGGGCACGCCGGGCGCTCTGAGGTGACGGCATTGAGACAATAGAGCGATGACCAAGGCTATCGACGCCTGGGCGCAACCGGTCCCCGGGCGTACCCGGCAGGATCTGCCGGAAGCCGTGCGCCTGTTCGAAAAATCCGGCACGGCGCATCTTCTGGACCAGCAGCTAGAGCCCGCCGAGATCGTCGCCCGGATGGACGCTGCCGGCGTCGACCGCCTGCTGCTCTCGGCCTGGTGCCGGCCGGGCCGCTGGCTGATCACGAACGACGAAGTGGCCGCCCACGTTCAGGCGTTTCCCGGCCGTTTCACCGGCGTCGCCGCCGTGGACCTCGCCGATCCGGTGGCCGCGGTGCGAGAGTTGCGCCGCGCCGTGCGCGACTTGGGCTTCCGGGCGCTGCGCGTGGTCCCGTGGCTCTGGAAACTGCCGCCCAACGACCGGCTCTACTATCCGCTCTATGTCGCCTGCGTCGAGCTGGGCATCCCGTTTTGCACCCAGGTGGGCCACACCGGGCCGCTGCTGCCTTCCGAACCCGGGCGTCCCGTGCCGTACCTCGACGAAGTCGCCCTCACCTTCCCGGAACTCCGCATCGTCGCCGGCCATATCGGGCATCCCTGGACCGACGAGATGATCGGCCTTGCCTGGAAGCACGACAACGTCTTCATCGATACTTCGGCCTACCTGCCGGCTTACTATCCGGCGCCGCTGCTGCAATTCCTGCGAACCTACGGGAAGGACAAAGTGATGTTCGGTTCCAATTTCCCCCAACTACCCCTGGATCGCTGCCTGGAAGGCGTGGCGAAACTGGAGTTACCGCCCGCCATCGAACACAGGTTCCTGCGCGAGAACGCCGCGCGCGTTTTCGAACTGTAGACCACGTCAAACATGGATCATCTCGAAGCCGGCAAGTACTGGGAAGCGAACGCCCCCGCCTGGACCACGCTGGTGCGCCAGGGCTACGACGTGTACCGCGACTTCGTCAATACGCCCGCATTCCTGGACCTGCTGCCGGATATCGCCGGCCGCACCGGGCTCGATGCCGGCTGCGGTGAGGGACACAACACGCGCCTGTTCGCGGCGCGCGGCGCGCGCATGTTCGGCGTCGACATCGCGCCCGCGTTCGTGCGCGCCGCCGCGGCCGTCGATCCCGGATCCATCCCCTACGCGGTGGGCAGCGCCCAGCAGCTCCCCTTCGCCGCCGCGCGGTTCGATTTCGCTACCTCCCTGATGTGCCTCATGGATCTGCCGGATCCCGCCGCCGCGCTGCGCGAGTTGCACCGCGTCCTCCGCCCCGGCGGTTTTCTGCAGTTCTCCATCACCCACCCCTGCTTCAGCCCGCCCCACCGCCGGCTGCTGCGGACGCCCGCAGGCGAGCCCTACGCCGTGGAACTCGGCCGGTACTTCGAACGCGTGCCCGGGCGCGTGGAGCGCTGGTTGTTCTCCTCCGCGCCCGCCGAGGCGAAAGCCGGGCTGCGGCCCTTCGAGATCCCGCTGTTCCACTACACGCTGGCCGAATGGCTGCATTTCGTGCGGCAAGCGGGGTTCCTGCTGGAAGAAGTGCGCGAGCCCCACGCCAGCGAAGCGACCGCCCGCGAGGTGCCCCAGGTGGCCGATACGCGCGTGGTGGCCTACTTCCTGCACGTCCTCTGCCGGAAAGCGTGATCCGAGGCGAACCGCCCGGCTTTCGCCGCCCGGTCCAGGTGTGACACACTCGACAGGCGATGAATTTCGACCGGGAACTCGAATTTGCCCAGGCTCTGGCGCGTGAAGCGGCGGCGATCGCCTGGCGCTGCCAGGCCGAAGGTGTGTCGGTGGAACTGAAATCCGACGCCTCGCCGGTGACGCTGGCCGACAAAGAGATCGAGCGGCGCATGGCGCGTGCCATCGAGGAGCACTTCCCGGGCGACGGCATTCTCGGAGAGGAAGGCGCGGCGCTCGAGTCCCGCAACGGCCGCCGCTGGATCCTGGATCCCATCGACGGCACCCGCGACTTCATTCGCGGCACGGGGTTGTGGTGCCATCTGATCGCGCTGGAAACCGAGGGTGAGGTGCGCATGGGCGTCGCGCACGTTCCCGAGCAGGACCGGATGTTCTGGGCCGCCCGCGGCGGCGGCGCGTTCCGCAACGGATCCGCGCTGCGCATCTCCGCGGCCACGCGGCTCGCGGAAGCGTTCGTCTCGCTGAACCAGCTCGAACGCGCCGGGGAGGCGCCCTACGGCGAGCGGCTGCTCGCGTGGGCGTCCCAGTGCTGGGGCTTCCGCGCGCTGGGCGGCACGGTAGATGCGCTGCTGGTGGCGCAGGGGACCCTCGACCTCTGGATCGAACCCCGCGTCGCCCCCTGGGATCTCGCCGCCGTCCAGGTGATCGTCGAAGAAGCAGGCGGCGTCTTTCGCGCCTTCTCGGGGGAGCGGACCATCTACGAGGGCAACGCCTGGGCCTGCGCGCCGGGCCTCGAAAAGGACGTCCGGGCGTTCCTCGGATTACAATAAACGCGATGGCCGGCCGCTACCAGAACGTTCCCGTGCTCGTCACCGGTGGCCTCGGCTTCATCGGCAGCAACCTCGTGATCCAACTGGTGCACGAGGGCGCCATCGTTTGCGTAGCGGACCCGTCCATGCCGGGCTGCGGCGCGAATCTCCATAATCTGCATCCCGTGCGGGATCACGTGCGCGTCTTGCCCATCGATATCGCGGACACCGCCGCGCTCGCGCTCGAGATCGCGCAGAGCCAGGTGATCTTCAACCTGGCCGGCGAGATCAGCCACATCCACTCCATGGACTTCCCGGAGCGCGACATGCAGATCAACGCCGTCGCGCAGCTCCAGTTCCTGCGCGAATGTGCGCGGCGCAATCCCGCGGCGCGGATCGTCTACGCCGGTACGCGCCAGGTCTATGGCGTCCCCGAGTACTTGCCGGTCGACGAGCGGCACCCCATCGCTCCCGTGGACTTCAACGGCGTCCACAAGTTCGCCGCCGCCATGTACCACGAGATGCTGACGCGCGCCGGGCAACTGGACGCCGTCGTGCTGCGCCTGACTAATGTCTACGGGCCGCGCATGGCGCTCGATGTCCCCTGCCAGGGCTTCCTCAGCACGTTCCTGCGCCGCCTGCTGCTCGGCCAGCCCCTCGATATCTATGGCGACGGACGCCAGCTCCGCGATCCGGTCTATGTCGACGACGCCGTCGAGGCCTTTCTGCTGGCGGGCATCGCCGAACGCAAACCGTACTGCATCTACAACACCGGCGGCATCGAGCCCCTCAGCCTGGAGCAGATCGCGCGGATCGCCGCCGAGGCCAACGGCGGCGCCGAGCTCAGCTTCCGGCCGTTTCCCGAGAACGTCAAACCCATCGACATCGGCAGCTATTACACCGACTCCACGCGCATTCAGCGGGAGCTCGGCTGGAAGCCTAGCACCCGCTTCGCCGACGGCATCCGGCTGACTCTCGCCTACTACGGCCGCGAGCTTGCCCACTATCTGGATCCCGCGAATCCCCAGCCTAACTGCCGGATGCCCGAGCACGGCGGCGTTCAGAAGCGGCTGGCCTACGCCGGCGTCCGTTGAGCATGCCTGCCGTCCAGGCCAGCATGAACCCGGCCGAGTTCGCGAACATCGCCGCCGGCGAACGCGACTTCTGGTGGTACCGCGGGCAGCGCACCATCCTTTACCGGGTGCTCGATCCGCTCGCTCGTCAGCGCCGCTTCCGGCGCGTGCTGGAAGCCGGCTGCGGCACCGGTTATCAATCCCTGGACCTCGCCGCCCGCTACGGCTGGCCGATGATCCCCCTCGACCTCGGCCGTGAAGGCCTCACCTACGCCCGCGCCATGGGCCTCGGCGACCTGCTGCAGGCCGACGTCGCGGCCCTCCCGCTGGCGGACCGCAGCGTCGATCTGCTGCTCTCGCTGGACGTCATCGTCCACTTCCCGCGCGGCGAGGAGCCGCGTCCGGTGGCTGAGTTCGCCCGCGTCCTCGAGCCCGGGGGCCTGCTGGTGCTCCGCGTTTCCGCGCTCGACCTCCTGCGCAGCCGCCATTCGATGTTTGCGCACGAGCGGCAGCGCTTCACACGCGCGCGCTTGCGGCGCCTGCTGGAAGACCACGGCTTCCGCGTCCGCCGGATGACGTACTGTAATTCGTTGCTGCTGCCCGTCGCTCTCGCGAAGTTCCGTGTCTGGGAGCCGCTGACCAACGCCGCGCCGTCCAGCGGCGTGGAACCGGTGGCGCCCTGGCTGAACCGATTGCTCGAAGTCCCGTTGTCCGCCGAGGCCGCCTGGATCGGCGCCGGTCTGAACTTCGCCCTCGGCCAGTCGATCCTTGTGGTCGCCGAGCGGGCCTAGTTCGTTTCCGGCGGGCGCCGACCCCGGTTCGTCGCCCTGGATCCGGCATTCGCCCGCCTGGAACCGGCGTTCGTCGGATCTTCGTGGGACTCCGCCCCACGGAACGGCTACCCTGGAGGCCTGACCCCATGAACCCCGCGATCTCCGTCCAGGGACTCCACAAGCGCTACGGCGACTTCGAGGCCGTCAAGGGCATCGACTTCGAAGTCGGCGCCGGCGAGGTCTTCGGCCTGCTGGGACCGAACGGCGCCGGCAAGACCTCGACGGTCGAGATCCTGGAGGGCCTGCGCGACCGCTCCGCGGGCACCGTTGCGGTGCTCGGCTTCGACCCGGCTGTCCAGGCCAAGCAGTTGAAGGACCGCATCGGCGTGTGCCTGCAGGCCACCAATCTGCCCGATAAGCTCACCGTGCACGAGGCGCTGGTCTGGTTCGGAGCCTTCTACAGCCGCAATTCGGATCCCGATCAACTGCTGGCGCGGCTGCAACTCAAGGAAAAACGCAACGCGTCGTACTCGACGCTCTCCGGCGGCCAGAAGCAGCGGGTCGCGATCGCGCTGGCCCTGGTGAATGACCCGCAGGTGGTGTTCTTTGACGAGCCGACCACGGGGCTGGATGCGCAGGTCCGCCTGGAGATCCACGCGCTGATCCAGGAGCTGAAGGACTCGAAGCGGACCATCGTACTCACCACGCACTACATCGAGGAGGCCGAGCGCCTCTGCGACCGGGTGGCGATCGTGGACCAGGGGAAGATCATCGCGCAGGGGACGCCGCGCGAGATCCAGGCCCGCACGATGGGCCAGTCCGGCATTGATATCGAGCTGAAGCACCCCGCCGAGAAGGCGCCGGAAGGGCTCCGCGACGCCCAGGCGGTCAGCCTGAGCGAGGACCGCCTGCACCTGCACGTTGCGTCGTCGCGCCCGGAGCGGACCATCGTCGACCTGGTCAAGTGGGTGGAGCAGTCAAACCTGGAACTCGCCGATATCCGCCTGAAGAAGCCGACGCTCGAGGACGTCTTCATCGAACTCACCGGAAAGAGCCTGAGGGACTGACGCCGTGCAAGCCTATCTCACCAACATCCGGATGACCTTGCGGCTGATGCTGCGCGACCGCACGGTGCTGTTCTTCAACTACGTCTTTCCGCTGATCTTCTTTTTCATGTTCGGCCAGTTGTACGACGCCAAGCAGGGCGGCATCATCCGCCAGGTGGTGAACATGGTGTTGACCATCGGCGTGCTGGGCGCCGGATTGTTCGGCGCGGGCATGCGCACGGTGATGGACCGGGAGGCCAACATCCTGCGGCGCTTCAAGGTCGCCCCGGTCGGGCCCTGGCCGATGGTGATCGCCGGCATGGTTACGGGGCTCGCGGCTTACATCCCCAACCTGGTTCTCACGATCGTACTGGCGCACTATTACTACGGCATGCCGTGGCCGGCGCGGCCCGTTTCCATGTTCTTGTTCGTATGCCTCGGAACCCTGGCCTTCCGCGCCATCGGCTCCATCGCCGGCTCGGTGGTGAACTCGATGCAGGAAAGCCAGATCGTCATCCAGTTGATCTACTTTCCGATGCTGATGCTGTCCGGCGCCACCATCCCGCTCGTCGTGATGCCGCAGTGGCTGCAGATCGTGGCCAACTTCCTGCCCTCCACGCGCTTCTTCGTGGGGATGCAGTCGATCCTTTCCGGCCGCGAGGGCATCCTGGAGAACTGGAGCGAGGTTCTGGCGCTGGCCGTCACGGTCGTGCTCGGCACATTTCTCGCGGTGAAGCTCTTCCGCTGGGAGAAGGAAGAGAAACTGCCGGCCAGTTCGAAAGCCTGGGTGCTGGCCGTGCTGCTGCCGTTCGTCGTGATGGGCGTCCGCGAGAGCTACGCGCGGGACAACATCACCAAGAACAAGATCCTGCAGCGCGAGATCCAGCGCAGCACCACGCTGCTGGTGAAGGACGCACGCGTCTTCACGGGCGACGGCCAGATTCTGGAGCAGGCCAGCGTACTGATCAAGAACGGCAAGATCGACCGGATCTTTACGGGCTCCGCACCCGACGCCAAGAGCCTGAACGCCGACGAGATCGAGGCAGCGGGGCGCACCGTGGTCCCCGGACTGATCGATGTGCATGTGCACCTGGGCGCGCCCGGCGGCTTCTACGAAAAGCCCGACGACTACCAGCCCGCGAAGCTCCTGCCGCGCGAACTGGCCGCCTATCTCTACAGCGGTGTCACGGCGGTCCGCAGCCTCGGCGACCAGGTCGATGAGATCGCCAAGGCAGGCCGGATCATCGCCTCCGGCGAGAAGCTGGGCGCGGAAGTGTTCTTCGCCGGACCCCTGTTCACCGCCGCGAAGGGCCACGGCACGGAGTATGCGGCGCGTATGCCCGAGCAGTTCCGGGAGCAGTTCAACGCGCAGTTCGTGCGGGTTCCCAAGACCGCGGAGGAGGCGCGCTCCATGGTCCGCGACCTCAAGGCTAAGGGCGTCGGCGCCATCAAGATCGTCCTCGAGGCCGGGGTGCAGGGCTATGCGTTCGAGCGCTTCGACCTGGGGCTTGCGAAGGCAGTAGCGGACGAAGCCCGCGCGCAGGGGCTCCCCGTCGCCTGCCACACCGGCGATTCCCGCGATGTCGCCGACGCGGTGAAGCTGGGCGTCACCAACATCGAACACGGGTCGTTCCGCGACGCGATCCCGGACGCCGTCTTCGCCGCCATGAAACAGAGGGGCATCGCTTACTCGCCGACCCTGGCCGTCGGCGAAGCGCTGGGCGAAGTCGGCGCCGGATCCCTGAAGCTGCTCGAGCGGTCGCTGGTCGCCCAGATCGGCCCGCCGGAGCTGCTGGCCGCCACCAAGAGCTTCTATGTGTCCGAAGCCGGCAAGAGCATGAGCCGGGGCATCGCGATGTATCCCATGAAGCTCGAGATCGCCCGCGACAACCTGCGGCGCGCTCATCAAGCCGGAGTGACGCTGGTCACCGGTTCGGATGCCGGCAATCCGCTGGTGTTCCACGGACCGACGGTGCAACGCGAGGTCCAGTTGTGGATCGAGGCGGGCATTCCGGCCGCGGCGGCCCTGCAGGCGGCGACCCACAACGCCGCGCGAGTGATCGGCGCGGGGGAGCGCATCGGCCTGATCCAGCCGGGTTACGAGGCCTCGCTGGTGATCCTGGAGGGCAATCCGCTGACGGATCCGGCCGCCACGGAGCGCATTTCGACGGTGATCTTCAAGGGCGGGCGCGTCGGCCGCGCCGGCTTGTTTGATCAAAAGTGATTTTTTATCAGTTACTTACGAGAGAGCGAGATTCCCCGCATCCTTCCCCGCCCGGTCGCGTCTATGATAGGGACAAAGGAATCTACCGCCACATGAAGAAACTCCTCCCCGTGATGTTCGCTCTCGGCACCGCCGCTTTCGCCGGCACCGCCTCCTGGACCGGCTGGATCAGCGACGAAAGCTGCGGCGCGGGCAATGCTAACGCCACCAAGGAATCGCGCGAGTGCGCCGAGCGCTGCATCAAGAACGGTGCGCCGCCGGTGTTCGTCGCGGACAAGGACCAGAAGGTCCTGAAGCTGAGCGGCAAGGTGGACGCTACCAAGCACCTCGCTTACAAAGTGAAGGTGACCGGCGAGCTGAAGGGCGACACGATCGCCGTCACGAAGATCGAAAAAGCGGAATAGCTTTCCGCCGGGCAAATCGGGGACACTGAGAAGCGAGTGTTCCCGATGGCCCGGCTGTTCCGAGCGCTGCTCCCCACCCTGAAGTTCTGGCTCGAAACCGAGCCGCACGTCTACGCCATCTCGATTTCCGCGTTCGCCCTCCTGTCGTTCTTCCCCTTCCTGATCGTGATGGTGTCGTCCTTCGTCTACGTCTTCAAGTGGACCGCCGCGGTGGACGCCGTCTTCCTGGCCATGAAGGACTATTTCCCGGACGAACTCGGCACCTTCATCCGCCTGAACCTGATGGCGACGGTCTGGCAGCGGGGACCGGCGCAGTTCATGTCGCTCGCCCTGCTGCTGCTTACGGCGAACGGGATCTTCATGCCGCTCGAAGTGGCGCTGAATAAGCTGTGGCGCGTGCCGGCGAACCGCAGCTACGTGAAGAACCAGTTGATCAGCATGTTCCTGATCTTCCTGTGCGGGGCGGCGGCACTGCTGTCGATCCTGCTCACCGCGGCGAACCAGCAGTTCATTCGCGACCGGCTGGGCGTGAACCCGCTCAGCGCGTTCTTCACGGTGTTCTTCTTCAAGGCCGCCGCCATTCCGCTGACCATCGCGGCGCTGTTCCTCATCTACTGGAAGCTGCCGAACGCCAAGCTGCCGGCCGGGGTCAACGTGCAGGCGTCCATCTATGTGGGCCTGGCGCTGGAAGCGCTAAAGTATCTCTACCTGCTGGTCTGGCCGTGGCTGATCGCGAAGCTCGCCCGGGAGTACGGGCCGTTCAAGTACTCGGTGAGCCTGATCCTGTTCGGATTCTGCGCGGCGATGTTGGTGCTGGCCGGCGCGGAGTGGGCGGCCCGCACGCACCGGGAGCGGGAAGCGCCGGAGGTGCTGTCGAGTCCGCTGGGTCTGTCGCAGCCGGAAACCGCCGCCCGGACGATATAATCGCTCCATGGCGACCCTGGCGACCGGCACGAAGCTTATTGGACACTGGCTCGGCGAGGAGGTTGCCGGCGCAGCGAGCGCCCGCACCGGCACCGTCTGGAACCCGGCCACGGGCGAGGCACAGGCCTCCGTCGCGTTCGCCGACCGCGCCTTCGTGGACCGCGCCGTCGCCACGGCACTGGCGGCGTTTCCCGCCTGGCGCGCTACGGCGCTCAGCCGCCGGGCCGAGATTCTGTTCAAGCTGCGCGAACTGCTCGACGCCAACCGCGCCGAACTGGCGCGCGCCATCACGCTCGAACATGGCAAGACGCTGGCCGACGCCTTGGGCGAAGTCGCGCGCGGTATCGAGAACGTCGAGTTCGCCTGCGGCATCCCGCAACTACTGAAGGGCGGCTATTCGGAACAGGTGAGCCGCGGCGTCGATGTCTACCAGATCCGCCAGCCGCTCGGCGTGGTGGCGGGCATTACGCCCTTCAATTTTCCAGTGATGGTGCCGCTGTGGATGATCGCCAACGCGATCGCGTGCGGCAACGCCTTTATCCTGAAGCCCAGCGAGAAGGACCCCTCGGCGTCGCTGATCCTGGCGCGCCTGCTGGAGCAGGCGGGCGTGCCGAAGGGCGTCTTTAACGTCGTGCATGGCGACCGCGAAGCGGTGGACCGCCTGCTGGAGCACCCGGACGTCAAGGCGGTGAGCTTC